>JAGBPB010000066.1 GCA_017633615.1 Bacteroidaceae bacterium
GCAAATATAAATTCAAATCGGTTGACTCGGAAAAGCCTTGTAACTACCTAACTCTCAATAATTTCAAAGAACGTTTATAGATTTTTACCGGACACTAATGCATGTGTATATGAAAATTTGTTATTTTACTCCGAAAAACTGACTACAATGACAACTTTTCGGAATTCATAGGAAACTTGCAACGATATTGCAACGCCTAATTGTTGTTTTGACAATCTATCTATACTTACATTTGTCACAAAAATAAAAGTATATGAAAACGTCAAAACTCATTTCCCTCACGGTATTGCTGTTCTTTCAGGCAACCGCAACCACCGCGTTTGCTCAGGATAAGTTTAAGGTGGGTGATACGATATCAGGTATCATTCGTGAAGAAGGTGGTCCCATGATGATGGTAAACGTAACGGAGCGTGATTCATTGGACCGTATTGTAGCTCATTCTGTTACTGATTTTGGGGGTTATTTCTCTTTTCGTCTGGTTAACCCTGGTGATAGGATACAGATAACCTACGTTGGTTATGAGACTGTGGATATTCCTATTGACACGACCTTCTTTGAGATTAAGATGAAGGAACAGGATGATCTGCCTCCGATAGAAATCATTCCAGACCGCCGTCAAGAGGCAATCGGGCCCCCCATACCCATACCGCTTCGTGATAATACGGAATATTCTACTGGACAGGATTGGCTGAGTTTGTCAGAGATTAACAAGTTAAAAGAGAAAGTCCTGATATTTATGGATGGTATCACTTGGGACATTGATTTTTATGACAGTGATTATTTTGATTGTGAAAACATATCGGAACTCAAAAACAAGGCATCAGATTTCCTGAATCTTAATTCGGAAGATATAGTTTCGGTTAGGTATCTTAAAGATGACGATGCAATCAAGGCGTGGGGAAGCCGTGGAAAATATGGAGTCCTTGAAGTGCGTACAAATCAAAACAACTTTGTTTCCCAATTGAAAGTTTCCGGAAAAGAACCTAAGGAAGGTGATGTCATTCTTGTTGAAGTGAAGGATGAAAACGGTCCGTTGATGGCAACGGTTGACCTTCCCGGGAATGAAAAGCAGGCCATGCGCGGTTTGGGCAGTACCGACAAAGACGGACGTCTGGCTTTCCGCCTTGCTTATACCGGTGACCATATCAAAGTACAATGTCCCGGATATCATGGCGTTTACCAGGCAATCAAAGGTACCAGGATAGAAATAACCATGAAAAAGAATCCCTATCTGAATGAGGCCGATGTAGAGCTTGGCCGACGGAATGTGGAAAGGGCCCGGAACAATTACGGTTACAGAATGACTGAAACAACTGTATCGGGAGACAAGCCAAAGGCAAATGGCACAGTCTCAGGGGCACTTTTGGTTGAAGGCTCTCCGGTAAGCGATTGTATGATAGCTGAAATTGATTCAAACGGTGAGGTTGTTTCAAAAACGCAGACAGATAAGGATGGTAATTTCTCAATTGCCATAAAGAATCCTGAAGATTTTCTGTTTATCGGATATAATATTGCCAGTTACGATGTTCCTCTCATCAAAATCACAGGACACAAATACAGGATTAACATGGCGCCAAGAATACTCCTTCGCGGATAGTAGCATTATGAGAAAAAATATGGGATATCCGCTGCTCACACTCTAATCTTTAAGACAGCCTACCGGTACAACCAGCACGCCATCTTCGGGGCGTTTGTATGCATAATCTCCTATTCCGGTCAGTACCATCAGGAAAGAAGGTTTCTTCATCCTGGTAGTGTCAATCTTGTCAGACAGATCCTTTAAACTCTTGGCACCGGCATTGATAAGGTCTGCACCGCCAATCTTGATTTCAACAAGTCCGTATGATCCGTTTCTTAGATGAACAACGGCATCACACTCCAGATTATTCTTGTCGCGGTAATGATAAACCTTACCATCCAACGCATCGGCATATACACGCAAGTCACGGACAGCAAGGGTCTCAAAAATGAGCCCAAATGTTTCCATGTCATTAATCAGGTCGTTAGGGCCCAAGCCTAATGATGCGGTAGCAATGGACGGGTCAATGAAATAACGTGTATCCGATGTGCGGATTGCAGTCTTGCTCCTAAGATTGGGATTCCATGCCACAGAGTCCTCTATGACAAAAATCTCCTTTAAAGCCTTTATGTAACTGTAAACGGTACCGTCTGACATCTGCTCGTCTCCATTATTCCGGATATCTGCCAGTATGGTTCCGGCTGTCGCCTGACTACCTTGATTCCGGGCATAGGAACGCATAATCCGTTTTGCAAGTTCTTCATCGCGGTCAATATCATCAACACGCTTTATATCATTACTTACAACAGAGTCAAAGTAGTTAAACGCCTGGGCAAGAGCTGCCTTCGTGGTCTTTTTCAACACAGCCTTGGGCCATCCGCCGCGGCAGGTAAGATATGCCAGCCTGTCCAGATCTATATGACTCACTCCATCAATCTTATCTGCATTGACAAAAAGATTCCCCAAACTCACATCGCCCGTAGAATCCCCTGACTCCCACAAAGACATTGTGCGTAGCTTAAGGCGTGATATACGTCCTGTGCCGGTATGAAATATTTGTTCATCCCCAATACTGTTACCGCTATCATCCTTACGGGCTTTACCAGGAACTGCTGAGCCGGTAAGCATAAACTGCCCGTCATCATCACGGTTATCAACTTCATTCCTTACAGCATCCCAAAACTGTGGAGCAATTTGCCATTCGTCTATAAGCCTGGGCGTCTCGCCCGCCAGGAGTCTGGAAATATTTGTACGGGCAATAGCAAGATTCTGGCTGAGAGTATTCGGGTCCGCCATAGACAATACACTCTTGGCTTGCTGTTTTGCCAATGTAGTCTTCCCGCAGTACTTTGGCCCTTCTATTAGAACTGCTCCAGATGACTCCAACTTATCAGTAAGCATCTGGTCTGCAATACGTTTTAAATATTCTGACATATTTTTAAAGGTAAAATTTGCAACAAAAATAATATATTCCTCTCTGAAAATCAATTATTTCAACAAAAATCCGATGCGACAGTTGGCCGATTTTTGATGCGACAGTTGGCCGCTTTTTGATATGGCAGTTGGCTGTCAACATCATCCACAAAACTAAACCCAAGAAAAAGCAACATCAAATCTTTGCAAGGTCTTCAAATCAAATTTATTTTTTTTCATTGTTTCAAAGACGCATTTTGAGTAATTTGCCGTCTTATTATAGGAAAGGCAGAATAGAGTGATGAGTAAACCCTTTCTTTCTGAGAAAGAACTTGTTCAGGGGTGCATCCGCAAGGACCGTGATGCGCAACAGGAGCTCTTTCGCTTTTGCCTGCATAATGACGGCAATATCGGCAGTAACAATAATCATCTTTATTATCCTGTTTTGCAAACCATCCCAACCGTAATAAATAATTGTTAATGCAATTACTTAATGACTTAACAAACAGTGTTATCCAATATTTTATAATAAAAGGTTCCGATATGAGAAAGAAATTATTGTTGTTCGTAATGACACTCATTGCCATAGTGGCAAATGCTCAGGATCGTCCAGATATTCTTCAAACCTGCAAGTATTTCAAGGATGGCTATTCATGTTTGGTTGAGCGTATGCTTCTGCCTCAGGAAACTGAGAAAGAGTTTGATGAACTTGTTTATGGCCGGATCTGGGGTGTCATCTCCAGGCCTAGTTTCTCTGCGGAGGAAAGCGTTTATTGTGTAAGAACCGCTTCGGGTTACAAGTTGGTAATGCGTCGGGCCGAAAAAAACATTTGGTATGCGGCTCGCGATATAGTGTATGATAGGATAGAAGATGAGAACAGTATCCGCTTTGAGCGCAACAATGTCAGATGGGAAGATGTTGATTTAAAGATGAAGGTCAGTGAAACAGAGCTGTTTATTACCGATAATCAGGCATCAGCCCTTAAACAGCTGATTAGTTTGGCTGTAAACACATCATCACCAATGGCTTCAGTTATTGGATTGGACGGTGAGACTACTGTTTTCTTCCATAACGGTTATGCTGCCGAATGCTGGAGTCCCCAGGACGGCAAACTTAAACAACTTGTCGATATAACAAGAGTCATGAAAGAGGCTGTACAGAAGAATGATAACACCATTATTCAGGAGATACTTCCCCAAGTCCAGTCGCTTACCAAAGAATTCCAGAAACTGGTCCTGGATTGGGCCGCATCTAAATCGCTTGATATAGCTATTTGAAAAGAACATAATAATTACCTTTCATATAAACGCTGGTTCGTAATCGCGGTTAAAAGGATAATAATTCAGTGCAACAGGACTACACATACGTGTATGTTTCCCACGGAAACTGGATAAAACGTACCAATATAAAATACTTGGGACCAACTTCGATACCCCAAGTGATGATTCGAGATATTGAGTATTACTAAATGGTTTTTTCCTTGACGAATATAAAACTGATAATTAATTTTGTAGAAACATATACAATAACAAAAATGGGTGCAGTAATTCTTCTCTTAGTAATTTTTTTAATGGATATTCTGGCAATAACTGATGTAATCCATTCCAGAATACGCGGCAGATGGCTCTATGTCATGCTCATAATTCTATTGCCTATTATCGGATTCTCGGTTTGGTATTTTAGAAAAGCATTATGGCATTATCACAGCACGCAGAATGCATAATATGTAAAAAAGCTTGTTGGATATCTAAATAGGTGTTTTCGCCCCGTCTACAGATACAATAGATATTGGAACGTGGTACTAATATGGTACTAATAATTTCCTAATCGCTCGGAAACGCTCGGAATACGTTTTTGTGGATTTCTATCAATATCAACAACTTAACCCCATTTTTTATTCCTATAGTTTCCAGAAAATTGTTCTCGTATGCTCCACTAAAAAGTGGCCTACAGATACCTGTAGGCCACTTTTGGTTTTTTAACACTACTAAATCCTTACTTATTTTTTCAGCGTAACCCACAAACTATCGGAATAATTCCTCTCATTAGAAAGTTCCGATAGCTTGTTACAAATCA
This sequence comes from Bacteroidaceae bacterium, assembly GCA_017633615.1. Next base: position 5,010 of record JAGBPB010000066.1, read on the forward strand.
AGACTGTCAGGGTCTTTAAGGAATTGTTCTACAGGGATGGTCACAATACCGTTCTCGTCACGTTTCAGAAGCACTTTGTCACCGGTTACAATGATTTTCTTGAAAGAGTCACTAATGGAACGGAACGGGCGTGATTCCTGCTCTTCCTTCTCCTTGTTAGGCAGTTTCCATGCTGACTGTATGTAGTAGCGCTGGCTTCCTTTGTTGGCTACAAAATCCACCTCATAACTATAGCGTACCTGCTTGCCGTTCTCATCCAATATACGCACCGGAACCACACCGACATCCACACTGAAACCGCGTACGCGAAGTTCATTATATATGGCATTCTCCATCAGATGGGTCTCTTCAATCTGACGGAACGATAGTATGGCGTTGCGTATCCCCGGATCCTGGAAATAGTATTTTGACAGGGAGTCAATGTAGTTCTTGCCCTTTATGTCAAACCGCTCGGCCTCCTCAACAAGGAAAGCATCCTCTATGTATGACAGATAGTTGGATATGGTCTTGTCAGTAATGGCTTGCAGATTCTTCTTGCTCTTGAAAGTGTTGGCCAACTTGTTGGGATTAACCGGAGCACCTATGCTTGAAGCAATAATCTTAACCAGCTCTTCAAATTCGTCCGGATAGTCAATAGAATGCCGCTCAAAGATATCCTTCAGGTAAACGGTCCTGTATATTCTGCTTAGGAATGCAGCTTTCTTGGCATGACCTTCCTGTGACAGTATCTGAGGCAGTCCACCATAATATATATACTGCAGGAACGCTTCATTCTCCGGTCCCTCGTATGCGGTCAAGAATTCAGCAAATGAGAGCGGATAAATGTGTATTTCGCTGTTTCGGCCACGGAACTCGGTCACAATATCCTTTGACAGGAACTTTGAGTTGCTGCCGGTAACATATATCTCAGCGTTATCATGCAGAAGCAGAGACTGCAACACTTCAGTAAAATCTTTAACCTTCTGCACCTCATCAATCAGTATATAATAGACCTCATCATCGGTCATGCGTCCTTCTATGGTATCCAAAAGTACATCAGGATCCAGAAGGTGCTTGTTGCGTCTGTTCTCCAAATCATAAAGCAGAATGTGGTCTGCAGGTATGCCCTGGCCGGTTAGCCAGTCCTTGAAGATGTTTTTAAGCAGATATGACTTTCCGCAACGGCGCAAGCCGCTGATGACCTTAATATTACCGTCTCCACGAGCACTAATAAGCTGCTCCAGATAGGTTGTACGCTCTATTTTCTTCATTTTAACCGCTTTTTTACTCCGAAAAACTGACTACAATGACAACTTTTCGGAGTCAAAGGTAAGAATTTAATCATTATAAGATGTCGTTTCAGGACAAATTATTATAAGAAGTCTATACTGTCCACACAGAAATCAGGACATAATAGATGTTACCTTAAAATAGATTTGCAACGATATTGCAACGCCTAATTGTTGTCTTGACAATCTATCTATGCTTACATTTGTCACAAAAATAAAAGTATATGAAAGCATCAAAACTTCTTTCCCTCACGGTATTGCTGTTAATTCAGGCAGCCGCAGTTTCCGTGTTAGCTCAGGACAAGCCTAAGGCGGGTGATACAATATCAGGTGTCATTTGTGAAGAAGGTGGTCCCATGATGATGGTAAACGTAACGGAGCGTGATTCATCGGACCGTATTGTAGCTCACACCATAACTGATATGGCGGGTAATTTCTCTTTCCGTCTGGTCAACCCTGATGACAGGATACAGGTATCCTATGTTGGTTATGAAAATGTGGATATTCCTATTGACAAAACTTTCTTTGAGATCAAAATGCAGGTGCGGAAACTGCCTAACGGCATGAAACGTGCGGTATATCCTCGTGACCGTGGGATTATAGGCCGTGAGTCATATACTATGGAGCAATTGATTAAGTATGCTCCTCTGGATTATATATGCGGATATGTTATGAAAGATCAATACGGAACAATCATATATGGCATATATCTAGTAAATGAAAAGAACAAATACAGTCTGGTTTACAAGGATTCCCAAAGAACAGAGACCAGCGAAATTGCGTCCAGTTTGGCCAAGGAACTGGAATCGGCAGTTGTCAACAAAATTGCCAACATTGAGTATGATATGAACAATCCTGTTTATGTGGATGACGACCTTCCTGTTGCGGATTTATTCTATGATGCCTATAGTGCATGTGCAGTTACTCCTGATAAGGCGGCTTTTATGTTGACTTGGAGCACCTCGGCCGAAGATTTACCTGACAATCTCTGGAAGAAAGAAATCTTTAAGTTCAGAAGCGGAACCCCCAAAGTATCATTTTCGGGCGAAAAGCCGCATGCCGGCGGTGTCGTATCGGGTGAAATCAAGGATAGCATTAATCTCATTCTTGATGTTCGTGTAACAGAAAGGGATGCACAGGATCGTATTGTTTCATCCGCTTATGCCAGCATATGGGGAGATTACAAAATCAATATCGTTGACCCCAACAACACTTTATGTATCCAGGCGTTTGGTTATAAGGAGGTCAGGACACCTATATTGGGAAAAGAAATCAATGTTATGATGTCAAGGGCATTCCCTCGGCCAATGGTGTCACCAGAGACTCCTCTGATGAAATATGCCAACCCAAGACTGAATGATATTATTCGTGGAGGTAATCTACCTCCGGAGTTAGCAAAAAAGCTGGCAGAACAAGATGCGGCTGTTATGGTAGATGGCCTGAATTATCTTCTTGATGATCAAAACCATGCAATGGTGTGTTATATGTTTTGGTCTGAGGCTAAGGGTGATATCATAATACCTGAGAGCATAACCTATGGAGGGAAGAAATACACCGTAACCGCAATTAAGGGCTCCGCTTTCTATAATTGCGTAGAGTTGAGGTCAATTTCAATTCCTGAATCAGTTACAACAATCGGTTCGGCCGCTTTTGCATCTTGCATCAAACTGGAGTCAATAACAATTCCCAGTGGTGTGAAAGATATAGGGCCTTGCGCTTTCTCAGATTGCTCCAGTTTAAAGTCAATTGCAATCTCGGGTCCACTTGAAACCATAGGTGAATACACATTCGGTGGCTGTCCACTGGAGTCCATCATTTTGGGGACAACCAAACACATTGAATGCATAGAGAATGCTTTTGATTATCCCATTTACTTCAATGCTCAGCTAAATGTTCCCAAGAAATGGAAACCTGTCATAAAGGAAGGTAATGCCTGGATGCACTTCAAGAATGTTAATAGAACTACAAAATAACGAGTTCTTTCTTTAGGGATATGGTTCGGAATATTAAACACAAGACGCATTTTCCGTATAAATCAGTTTAGATAATAGACAACCAAATTGGTATTAAAGCCGATAAAGCGGATGTACAAGAATGACAAAATAAGTATATGAAAGCGCCAAAACTCATTTCCCTCACGGTATTGCTGTTATTTCAGGCAGCCGTAACCACCGTGTTTGCTCAGGATAAGCCTAAGGCGGGTGATACGATCTCCGGTATCATTAGTGATAAATATGGCCCCGCTATGATGATAAACGTAACGGAGCGTGATTCATTGGACCGTGTTGTAGCTCATTCCCTTACTGATTTTTGGGGTTATTTCTCTTTCCGTTTGGTAAGCCCTGAGAATAGGATACGTATAATTACTGTTGGTTATGAGACCGTAGATATTCCTATTGACACGACCTTCTTTGAGATTAAGATGAAGGAATGGGATGAACTGCCTCAAGTAGAAATGAATACAGATTCAGGTTATCCGTATAAAGGTATACCCATACCTATACGTGAGGCGGCTAAATCAGTATCCCACTAAGCAATGATGACAAAAAACTATTTAACACAAGACGTATTTCCCATATAAATCAGTTTAGATAACAGGAAACCAAATCAGTTGCATTATGAGAAAAATAATTTCGTCATTTGCTTTGGCATCAATAATGATGACTCTTTGCATTCCAGCAAGTGCTCAACATGAGTATGTTGACCTGGGCTTAAGTGTCAAATGGGCAACATGCAATGTTGGTGCAGAAAAGCCGGAAGAAGTTGGTGGATTGTTCGCCTGGGGTGAGACTGACACCAAATCGGATTACAGTTACTCAACGTATAAGTTCAGTAAAAACGGTAGTAAGGGAAGTTATACCAAGTACAGTGATAATGACAACAAGACTGTATTGGACTTGGAAGATGACGTGGCTCATGTCAAATGGGGAGGCAGTTGGCGTATGCCTACATGGGAGGAGATGGATGAATTACGCAAAGAATGTACTTGGACATGGACTGAAGTGAACGGGATAGAGGGGTTTCGTGTAACAAGCAAAAAGGTTGGTTATGAAGACCGCTCCATTTTCCTCCCGGTTAACAAGTATAGTGACGCTGCTGCTATTGCAGAAGGAAAGTACCCTTCATACGGTGCATACTGGTCAAGCACACTATGTTATCTTCCAAGTGGGTTTATGTCGGAAGATCGTGACCATGCATGGGGATACATGCTCTGTAGAGATTATCCCTTGGGGAACGGCGGCTACCGCAACGCCGGTGAGTCCGTCCGTCCCGTCTGCCCGCAAGTAGACATCAAGCATATTGTTGACACAGTATATGTACCTGATTCCTTGTTATACATAGAGAAGAGTGTCGTGCTTCCTGTTAAACAGGCAGAACAGATAGCTTTATTACGTAAGCTCCCTCATTTATGGTTATCAGATGAAGGAGATGTATATGTGTTTGGAAGCAAAATATCTGGCATAAAATTCAATGGGAAAGATGGTATAGAGTTTGTACGCTCGCCGGAATACTCCATCGTGTATCTTCCGTTCCCACCTATTGGACCATTAGATCCTAATATAAAAGCTGTTACTGTAAAAATGGATGGTAAAGGCTCCCGTCCGTTAACTCCAGAAGAAATGAGAGAATATGGCTTGATAGGAATACCCATTCCACTCCCTGAAGGAGAAACCGTCGAGTCCTATCTGCTTAAGCAACCCGGCGTTCATAAGGATGAAGAAGGTAATATCATATATCCTAACGGCAGGAAACAGACGCCTGAAGACATAAAACAGATAGAACGGTTTACACACATATCAATTAAAGATTCCCTATTGAAATATCAGCAGAAATATCAGCAACAGAATAAATAATGGCCGCAATGAAGGTCGTCCCGTCTGCAAATAAATTATTGTCGTCATCATTATAAATAAATATATTTGTGGTGATGAAGCGTATAGTTCTTGCCGCAGCTTTAACGGTTTGGTGCACGGTATTGTTTGCAGACAGTATCCCTGACGCATCGCGCCATATCGGTCAGGAACTCATCCGCTTCAGCCAGGACATCAGTAAGTTCAACTCTATCTATCCGCAGGAGAAAGTCTATCTCCAGTTTGACAACACCTCGTACTATTCTGGTGAAACAATTTGGTTCAAGGCCTTTGTAGTCAATGCGTCGTCACTTGGACAGGCGCAAAGCAAGGTGCTGTATGTGGACCTTATCTCACCCACAGGCGTTCTGCTCAAGCAGCAGAAACTTAAGATTGAGAATGGCCAAGCCGATGGTTCTTTCTCCCTTCTGGATGGCGCTGTGTCACAAGCACGCATAAAACGTGGCATGATAGGTTATCCCAGCGGTTTTTATGAGGTCCGTGCATATACTAACTATATGCTCAACTTCAGTGAGGAAACAGTATTCTCCCGCGTATTTGCCGTTTATGAGAAACCCCAGCAGGAGGGAGGCTACTACACAGAGAACCCCACCATAAAGCAGCACAAGCGGGAATCCTGGGAAATCCGTCCTAAGACTGAAAAACCAGGTAAGATCAACTGCTCATTCTATCCTGAAGGTGGCCACATCATAATGGGCAAGCCCTGCCGCATAGCTTTCAAGATAACTGATGATACCGGATTAGGGGTTGACGCCACAGGGGTTCTTAAAAGCAGTGGCCTGACCTTCTCAACGCTCCATGATGGCATGGGCTTCTTTACATTCATACCCCAGAACAATCGCAATCTGGTTGAAATAACCGTAGGAGATAAATCACAAACTTTTGAACTGCCACGCACAGAGAGTATAGGCTGTGCTCTCTCCGTTAATCCTTACGGCACGGATAGCGTAAAACTTAAAGTTGACTGTACATCAGGTTTGGCTGACAACTGCATCGGCATGACTTTGACCTGCCGAGGTGAACTAGTGGAGTTCTGTACTTTTGATATTAACCAACCTGTAGAGAAAACCATCTCTATGCGCGGCGTACCTGAAGGCGTATGCCGCATACACATATTTGACAGTGCAGGTAATATCTACGCTAGCCGTTCCATCTACCATCATAGCGGTGAGTTCAAGGCTCCGGAACTGGAGGTCATCCCGGACAAACAATACTATAATCCGTTTGAAAAAGTTGCGTTAAGTTTCAGTCTCAAGGATGGGCAAGGCAATCCTTTACAGAACAGTTTCTGTCTCTCCGTGCGTGATGTCCGTGGTCAGGCTAACGCGTGTGCTGATGATTTGCGTACATCACTCTTGCTTTCATCGGACCTGAAAGGACTCATAGAGAATCCTTCATGGTATTTTGAATCAGATGGCCCTGAACGCGACCAGGCTCTTGACCTGCTCATGCTTGTGCAGGGATGGGAACGTTATGACTGGATGACCATGACCGGACAGAAGGACTTTAGCGGGTCACATCATCTTGAAAAGTCATTGGCAATGAACGGTTGGATACTGAACTCATCGGGCAAGAAGACTCTTGCAGGCATCAAGATAAATGCCCTGTTGGCCATGCAGACGCAGGATGAGCGTATAACCAGAAAATACTCCTGCGCAACTGATACATCGGGCTATTTCAGCATAGATATAGAACCGGAATTCTATGGCAGGGCTTCATTTGGAATTCATGCCAAAGTGCGCAAACGCCTGATAGGCCCCGATGCTCGTATTATGTTTGAGCGTTCCATGAAACCGGCCATACGTCCATACTTGCAGCAGGAACTTGTATTCAACAGCAGGCTGAGCATGCCTGTCCAATCCCATGGTATAAAACAGCAGGATATAGATGACCAACTTCCCGCTGTCATTAATGTCGATGAAGGTATCTTGTTGCCTGACGTTGACATAAGCGAGAAACGCAAGTACATAGACTACTTTACATTTACCGCCTATGATGTAGGCACGGATGCGGAGGTTGAAATGGACAAGGGTGAATACACCACTGATATGATGGGCTACCTTATTGACAAAGGCTATGCGTTCTTCAATACGCTAAATGAGGGAGTTCTCATTAACGGATACAAACCGTTCTTCTACATCCATGATGCCAACAGCTTCTATTATGCCGGCTCAAACGCAAACCCTGACACCAAGTACCTTAAAAGCATTCTGGTTTACGATGATCTGGTATCTATGGCCGATATACTTAAGGAATGTACCTTGATGCCCAAGGACATGAGAAATCCCCTAACGTCTCCTTTTATCTCCATCAAGGAATACGCCCCTGAGTTTGATCGTGAACTTAACGAGCGGTATCTGCTTATTGACATCCTTGTAAAGGAGCGTAAAGACCTGGGTAAAAAAGGAGATATCTACAACATAAACAAACGCATCACCACTATAGACGGTTATTCCGTTCCTTACGGTTTCTACTCACCCCAATACCCCGATGGCCCCGTCTTGGGCGATGTGGATTATCGCCGCACGCTTTATTGGAACCCTAACGTAGAAACTGATTCAACAGGCACAGCCCAAGTGGAGTTCTACAACAACTCCTACAGCACCAGATTCAATATAAGCGGAGCAGGGATGACTACATCAGGCATTCCTTATATCTTGAATCAGAACTGGTAAATAACACATCAAGTAGCTTGCGTCCTATGCTGAGTTAACAATATATTTCCCCCTCCGGCTCAATCTCCTCCAAATAAACCACCAGGTCCAAATCTTCATAAACGTTAATAACCCTGTGGCCGCCGTCAAAATGGGGATTATAATTTCTAGTTCGCAGATGCATTAGGTGTTGGCAATCCTTACTGAATCCTTACTGAAAATTTCACAACTCACCGGAACTCCTCGGAATACGTTTTTTGGGAATTATAACAGTATCAGTAATTTATGCCAAAAATATATTCCTATAGTTTCCTGCCAAATGTTCTCGTATGCTCCACAAAACAGAGGTCGCTTAGGCGGCCTCTTGTTTTATGGAGCATGTGGACCTTGTTTTATTTTGCTTCGCAAAAGCGCTCCATTTCATTTCGCTTGGCGGCCCTCCGGGTCCGCGTTCTCGCTCCAAGCATTCGCTCGCCCCAATACGTTTGTACCTGACCCGTCCTAATTTTCCCCATTTTTTCGGAATACAAGCCATCAGTTTTTATCTTGATTTCTTTTGTTGTACAAAATATTGTACGTACTTTTGCGGCAAAATAGACAGCTATGGTTACAACAACTATTTCTGATTTTAGAAAAAGCATAAAGGATTATGTAGATACGGTCATTACAAGTAATGAGCCGGTATTGATAAATCGTGGCAGACAGGGAGCCGTGCTTGTATCGCTTGATGAGTACAATGTTCTGGCCCGCACAGCTTCTATTCTGAACTCAAGAAGCGCGATTGATATTGTTGATGCTTCACGCGATCAAAAGTTTGTAGAGGTTGATATTGATGCACTATGAAACTTTTGTTTACACCTGAGGCTCTTGAATCATATCAGAAGATAAAACTCGCATCCCAGCAAGAAGCCGATAAGGTCAAAGAGATACTAAAGGAGATCTTGCTTCATCCGGAAGAGGGTCAGGGTAATCCTGTACCATTAACAGGTGCGTTATCAGGGCTATGGAGTAGGGAGTATGGCATTCAGCAGCAGATAGTCTATTCTGCTAATAAGGACGAGGTCAAAATCTATGCCGTAGGACAAAGCATTATTCCGGCGAATCAGATTGGATCTGTCGGATTATCCCAGACACAATACAGCGAGCAGGAGTACCGCTCTGTCCTTAATCAAATGGCCGCAAACCGCGGAAAGGGTGAAGACCCCAAAGTTGGAATATTCTGGTATAACGTGGGGCGCGATGAACTGTTTGGTGTGGTATCGCACCCTTTAAACGATTATTCCAGAGCTAATGCTTCGGACGGAAGGATAACGTGCTCAGAACTGCATGAGGATGTCTGGAAAAAGGAATTCCACAAACAACGTTATAAGGGGGACAACAGTGGGCCTTTCATAGGGGCATATCAAGACAAACCGCGTGGACGCATATTTTACAACATTGAGACTGATACATTTGAAGTGGCCGCAGGCAAATGGCTCCAGGAATATCCGCATGTCTATGATATGATTCTGCGAGAGTTCAACCTCCCACCTGAAAGGACTTCCGCGAAATATGCGGTACACTGGGATATCGGGCAGTCCTGGCAATAAGAATAATTGTAATAAAACGATATGAGACATTTAATCGTTGCTTTGATACTGTTGTTATTGTGTTCTCCCTGCTTCTCCAAGATGAGACATCTGGAGAGAAAGGAAGAGTCTAAACGGAAAAGAATTTGGAAATCGGTACTGAATCGGTACTGAATAATACAAAAAACATAGGAAACTATTGGAAATCACTTTTCCGAAAAACCTATTACAACATATCTGTAGGGCCGAAATTCTTCCAATGGCTTATGGAAAGATGGACTCGTATGCTTCACAAAATAAGGGCCGCGATTGCGGCCCTTATTTTGTGAAGCATGTAGACCTTGTCAATCGGTACCCATTCGGTACCATTTTAGCGTGTCAGAGCTAAGATCTGGCGGTTCAGTTCAAAGAGTTCATCGGCAAACTCGGTGTAGGTGCGGCGGTTATCCATCTCCTTGAGCAGGGCATGGTGAGCGCGGTTAAAGCTCTGGAGCGTGGTTATGCATTGGCGGCGCATGGATTCGGCACGCTCTATCCTGATGCGGTTTTCTATGTATGCACGGTCAAACTCAAGCCGAGGAGTAATGCCAGCCAATGATGAAGCATTCAGATAGGCGCGGTAGTTGTTTTCAAGGCCGGTGCGCTCATTCTCAATAAGCCCCTTCAGTTCATCGGATTTAAGACCCTCCACGAGTGACCTTACACAGGCATCCACCAGAGTATCACCGTGCTCCAGGATGTTCCGGACCAATTTGCGCTGGCGGCGCTTGCCGTACTGCTCAGCCAGATAGCCGCTGGTCTTGCCTATCTGTCTGGCTATTCCGGGCTCATAGAGCGTACCCCAGTCCAGATTGTTGTATGCTATGGCCAATGAATCCATATTACGGCCTATGCCCCTAAGCTCGGTTCCGTTACGTTTCCATCGGGCCTCATTGCTCACGGAGCGGAGCGCACGGATGTAACTGTCCAGAATGTTCACGCAGACATCGGCCTTATCGGCCAGACGGGACTGTCCGGCAGTAGCATCAGCCAGTCCGTTGAGTTCCCGGATGCGGGTATCGGTCCCCTGCAGTGAGGCGGCGTAAAAAAGACCGCGTTCCATTCGCACATCATCAAGCATACGGAATATGCTTCCGGGACCGGTCACGGCTGAGTCACTCACCACAGCCAGTGAGTTGACGCGCTTGAGCTGAGCCTTTGTCATCGATGCGCACCCGGACATGTAAACCAGCAGGAACAGCATGGTACACCACATGGCAATGGCCTTGAGTACCTTAATGCACTCCTTGATTACAGTCTCGGTAATGTCAAGTGATTTGGGGATTTTGTTCATCCTGGTGACCAGAGCACGTATCTCCTTGGTTTGCAGTTTTACACTGCCCGCACTCTCAGTGAACCTCTCTACAAGGCCGGTCTCCACATTCACTATGGCGCTGCGTTCAGCCTCACGGAGGGTTACACACGCCTGTTCCATAATCTCTCTGTCCTCTCTGGACAACTCCGGACCCATACGTCCGGCATCTGCTTGGGCAATAGCACTGGCTATCTCATCCAAGCGCAAACAAGTTTCTTTTTTCATTTTATTGGTATAAGGATATGCAAAAATATAAAAAAGTGACGATTCCGATTGGAACCGTCACCATTATTTATGCCACTGAGCCTGTAATCATTTATTAGTCTGACGGCTGCGTGGCGGGATCATCGGTAACGTCAGTATAGATATATTCATCTTCGGCCGAACCGCCGTGAAATTCCGCATCCCATATTCTCACCTGATTTATCTGAGCTTCGGATGCCGGAAAAAGGCTGTAGTTCATTCTCCCATCTGTGCCTGCAATATATTGGGCCGATGCTTTCAGCGTCCAGAAATTATCATAGGGATCATTTTCACGAGAATTAATCAGATTGATCCGAACGGTTCCGTCATCACCCATTGTATAGGTGAATGCACCATCGGCGTACTCCAGACCGGTCAGACTGCCATACTGAAAGTCAGGATAGGTTGAACCATCACGGAACAGGAACTCTGTCCAGTAACCCGTCTTTTCATCTACAAACTGATAGAACTGGACAACCCTGCTGTAGGGTATGTCATCATCAAAGTCAGAATCATAAAAGGTTCCATCCTTATCATACTCTGCATACCAACTGCCTATAACAGAGATGGGGGTATTCCTATCCTCCCTTTTACAGCCCGCGCTAAGCACCAGCGCAGTGATGACTGCCGTCAATATAAATAGCTTTTTCATTATCATGCTGCTTTTATCTGTTCAATATCAATTTACCATCCCTGATTATGATACCCTTGGCATCACCGTCAATCTTACGGCCGTTCAAATCATAAACTGCGCCGTCCAACAACTCATCGGCACTGAAGGTCTCAGTCTCGCCATCAGCATTCACCAGACTGATTGATATACGCTGCGGTGCGTTACGTCTTGCGCTTGGCAGCAGATAGGCCCTGAATGCCTGAACGTATGCCTGCTTCTGATCATCAGAACTGCTCATTACCGGATGCCAGTTACCGTCTTCCTGCAGAATGTATGCACCCACCTCAGCAGCCTCAGTGTTGCTTATGGCTGATAGTGTACCGCGCAGGCTGTAACCGTAAGTATCATCCTGTCGGCCAAACGCCGTTGCGCTTGACGTCAGTGTAGCATCGGCTGTGCCCAAAGATACGGATTGACCGTCCTTAGCCTTTATCAGATAGGGCTTCATTGCCTCCATCTTTCTACCTGCAATCTCAGTGAAGATAAGCGTGTTTTCATCACGGTCACTGAGTTCATAAACTCTGGCACCATCCGGAATTTCCAGATCATACGGCAGGCATACGGTGTAAGGAGCAGAGCGGACTGTCAGGGCACGTGTATTCTCCACCTCATCGGCATTGAAGGCATACGGAACACAGTAGTCCTTGCCGTCAACAAGACGGAATTTCTCTGCATGCATTCCGGTGCTGTCGGTCACCACAATGTTAGTTCCCTTGGCCTCACCATAAGACTGCGGCAAATATACAAGCGTCTTCAATGAATCTATGCCCAATGATACCAGACCGTGTCTCTTTACATCTGAAACCATATCGTCATCAATCATCAGCATATCCACATAACGCAAGTTATTAGCCTTAGAGAATACGTTATCATCAATTGTGGTCAACGTAGCAGGCAGCGTCACGCACTCCAGCTGTGTCAGTTTCTGCATATCCTGGGCGCGCAACTCATCAATGGCTGCAAATCCCAGTGCTGTCAGGTCACGCACTCCGGTATGGTTGTCAAACCATCCGTTTACGCTCAATATCTCTGTCAGGTCATCACGGGTAGCGGCAGCATGGCTTGCAAATACGCAGAATGATTCGTCATCGTTGAAATCACCCGTTGACACGTTATTTGTACGCTGCCATGAACTCCCCGTATAGGCATCATCCTTGAGATACTGCTCATAGAGTGACGGACGTACGTAGAAAGCGTCAAACGTGGGGTTGTAGTTGTTGCACAGCCAGCGCCATAAGGCCAGCTCAGTGTCAATTTCAACCTTGTTCTTGGCCAGGATGTACATACGTGTAAGCATGGCGTCGTCATCAAGAGCGTTCCAGTTAAACGTTGTCATGTCGTCACCCAGAACCAGAGTCTCCAGTCCCTCACACTCCTGCAGGGCGCGGTTGTCAACCTCACGGCAGGTACGCGGCAAGATCAGAGTCTTAAGGTTGTAAGCACGCAGGAATGCGTGGTGAGGCAACTCATCCTTTTCAACATGGTAGAGTTGGAAGTTCTCGGCCATAAAGAAACTGGTGGCGTCCTTGTCGTAGCCCACTACACCCATGTCACTCTCAACAATATCGGCATCATACAGGTCTATGTACTCCAGACGGCCGCTGTAGTTACGGGTTGAAGCCCAAGGGCAGTAACCCGCCATATAGCGCATCACATCCAGGTCAGCACCTGAAATGGGGCCGATGACCTTAAGCTTGTAAATCTGGCTGTAGTCACCCTTGATGCCTTTCACATAATTGCCGCCAAATCCCGTTGCCCAATCGGTGGTTATGGTCAGGCCAAGCTTCCGGGCCAGCGTGTTGGGCTCAGTAAGTACCACGGTAATTATCTCGGCATAGGAACTGTTGGTGCTTTCAGGATTGATATGATCTGCATATTGTGCCCAACGCTCGCGATAAAGTTTGCAGTACTGCTTGGGAACAAGAATACTGAAATCTTCAGGCAGGCTCCTGAATGCATCGTGAGCCAACGTAGGAACGGTATCACCCACGCAGCTTATATGGATAGTCTTAAGATTTGAGCAGCCGATGAATGCGCTTGAACTGATGTATTCTATCTCAGCGGGGAGTGTTATTGTTTCCAGACCTGACATGCCGATGAATGTGTTTTCAAGTCTCTTCACATTCCGGAACCTGTCAAATTCATCAAGATCCTTAATAGTGGTGTTGTAGCTGAAAATGTTCTCCACATTCTCAAGGCTAAGGTACTGTGACGGGAAGAAATGTCCCTTATCGGCCAACACCCACATCAGGTCGTCACTTGAGAACGGGCTGCTTACAGACTGTGCCTGCTGTGTCAGACCCGGATCACCCAGGTAGTCACCCAACTGTGAAGGCAAGGTATAAACCTGCTCAATGGGAGCCTCCCACGGATCGCTGCTCTCGCTGGTGGCAGGGGTATCGGTAAGAAATACAACTTCTTCTATACCGGTAAGATCCTGCAGCAGGTCACGGGTATATTTGGTAGTGTTGCGTCCCACTGCTATGCGCTTAAGACCGAATGCCTCCTGGAATGCGTTCTCACCAATCTCGGTTACGGTCCTGGGTAATACGACACTCTCAAGAGAGTTACAGTTGTGGAACATATACTCTCCTACCCAATTGTCTTTCTCCAGATACTCATCAACTCCATAGCCGTTGTAGCTGTTCACCATGTCGCGCTTAAGGCTTGCGTTCCACAGGTTCAGGTAGCGCAGCTGTCCGTCGGTGGATTCACTCTCCCAGCCATTGGCACCCATCATGTGGCGCAGCACGGCCACATCCTCACCGTTAAGCGGACCTGTCACGGTAAGCGAGTCATACTTGGCGTACGGACCCACAATATAACGTACCTTGTCATTTTCCTTGATCAGCGTAAGACCCAGCTTGGATGCCAGTTCTCCCACGCCATAAACTGTCACCTCCTTATAAAGGTTATATGTGGCGGCAGGCTGGATGTATCGGGCATATTCGCTCCATGCCGTCATGTATTCGTCAACCTTGTCGGTCGGTACGTAGATTCTCAGATTGTCATGTTTATCAAACACATCTGCGCCTATCGTGGCGGGAACATCACCCTTTACCATGATGGTGTTCAGGCTGGTGCAGCCGTCAAATGCATTGGCACCTATCTGCGCAACACCTGCAGGAATCTCAATCTCCTGCAACGCAGCGCATCCATAGAATGCCCTTGTGCCGATGGTCTTGATGGTTGACGGCAGAGCTACGTTACCCATCCTGTAGCAGCCTTCAAACCATGAGTTGCCCACATAATCCAGACCGACGCTCTCAAACCAGCGGAAATCGGCAAATGAGTAAATGTTCTCTCTCTGAGCTGTGAACTTACCGTCCAGCCAAGAGAATCCTGCGCCGCCTATGCGTGCAAAATCGCAATAGTCTTCCCAGTAAGCCGGGTCAGTGCCGGTGTTGGCAGGATCGTAGTAGGCCATATCCTTCAGGGCTTTATTGATGCCCGGGTCGGTAAAGCGCACCACACACGGCATGAAGCGGTCCTTGTACTCTGCCCATGCATCATCAGCCTCAAACCAGGCAACCTGCTGCGGCATCATCTTAAGCCTTGCAGGCGATCCCTTGAACACATCCTTACCTATGGTTATCATCTGCGGTGTCATAGGCTCAATATGGTTGATTCCGTCTGTAACCATATAGAGCAGGTCAAGATCGGCCAAATTTGCGCAATCCTGGAATGCGCGGTCACCTATATGAACCTGCAGGTCAGAATAGCAGTCACCGAATGCACCAGCACCGTAAAGGTCAACAAACGATACTGAACGCAGATTAAGATTGCCCTTGAAAGCCTCAGCATTAATCTCATCCAGCTGGTAGTTGTTCCATACACCTATGTCATTGCAGAGCTTCACGGCTCCCTGGTGCCCGGTGATGAAGTCATCATCGGCGCTAACCACGAGCGTGTGTTCTACAAGGTGTCCCTGAGCCTTGTGCTCTTTCTTTATGGAATTCATCTCGTAAGCGTAGGCATAATTGGCACCATATGCGCTTTCGGTGGCAGCAGGTTGGGCACTCTCATACTTGAAGAAACGCTGCAGCGGCTTCCATGACTCACTGGCCAGGAAATCTTCCTTGCGCAACGGGTCTATTATGATGTGGAACTTGAGTGAATCCAGACCTGCAAATATGCTGTCGCCTGCCAGTATGAAGTTCTCCGGGCCCAGGGCGCGTGTGCCGTTGCCTTCAGTCTGCAGCAGCGTGCTGAACTCAGTCAGCGATGTGCAGCCCACAAAAGCCGAGTCAGGGATGGTCAATGGCAATGACATGGATGCGTTGCTGGTACAGGGACTTTCCTTGAAGCGTATTGTCTTGAGCTTTGTCTTGTTCCTGAATGCATTGCGGGCAAAGGTCATAGTAGCTGTTGACTGGTTGGTACCCGTCCAACTTCCGGCCTCAATGACGGCATCGGTCAGGTTGTCATCCACATTATTGATATAAGTGTGATAGACCAGATTCTTCTGTGGGGTGGTGATGACGTATCCACCGCCCACCAGACCCACCTGGTGAATATTGGAGAGAATGTTCTCACGCATACCCTTGTTCATCAGGTCAGCATTGTATGAACCGCTGCCGCCCCAGCACTTAGAGGCCAGATAGCCTGCTGTCGAGACTGAGCCAGCCACTGTTGGCAAAACTTTGCGCATTGCCGCCGAATTTACAGACTGCCTGCTGATTGCCATGTTGATAATCAATCTTCTCTGTGCTGCTTCAAAGGCTTTCTGTGCTGCTTCATAGGCTGCTTTCTGGGTTGCGACCTGCGTGACGGCTTTTTGTGTGGCGGTAGTAGCAAATCCCTGGGATAAGTTAAACGCACATCCTAGTAAAGCATAATCTTGCATTTTAGCCAGAGACTCTTCAGTTGCCACAAAAAGTCCTCTTTCGTTTACAATGCCCCACATCTGGAGTAATGAACCGACTGCAGTATTCTCCAGTCCGAAATCACTCAATTGTCTAGCGTTCAGCGATGCGATTATTGTGGCAATATTTTTTACTTGCTGAGGACCATTTGTGCTGTAAGCTGTAGTCAATGCAGCTGACGTCCTTGTTACAAAAGCCTGGAAATCTTGCGCAGCTGTCAGATTACCGGATCTCTGCTCAAGCACTGAGAACGAAGAGTTTTCAAGTGCTTGTAATCCAGCCTGCTGCTGTGCGGCCGCTGTTCCGGCAAATGAAGAACTCATCGTGGCCACCATGAGCGCCACTTCAACGGCTATACGCGGGGCTGTCCACCATGATACATCCTGGCTTACCACCTGTGATGTCTGCATGATACCTCCCGGCGAAGTCATATATCTGTATGTAAGTCCGTTAAGTGTAAAGTCATCACTACGTGCAGGTATATATTCCGTTGGCTCAATATATCCCAGGTAAGGCCGCCAGTTAGGATCATCCATAAAATCAGGATAGAGTTCAGGCGCAACTATGATCTTGAAACCTTCAGGTATTTTTGGCTTGGATGCAAAATCATAATCCTCGTTAATATCATCCGGTCCAACAGATTCCAGCCCGAAAATATTGTCGCCCGGTATGATATCCTTAGGACCGAGTGCCGTCCAACGGTCATCGCCGTCCTGAACGTAGTAGAACAGGCGCAGTTCCTTAAGGTTGGTGCAGCCCTTGAAGGCCCCGTTGGGTATTACCATCTTGAGGTCGCTGAATGAGTTCTCGCTGCGGCCGTTGGTCTGCCAGAACTCAATGTTCTTTACGTGGGTGTTGCCAGCTATGGCATCACGGTTCAGAACTATGGTCTTGTAGTTGTAATATGATCCGGGATCATTGAAAATGCGCATGGTTCCGCCGGCACCATCTATGTCAGAGTCATTCACACCTATTATGCTTGCGTAATAGACGTTACAGTCATCCTTGGTATCCAGCAGCGAGGCTGCATTGAACTGCTGGTAGTCAGCATTCCATATCCGTATCTGCTGCAACATCTTCTCCTTGCCGCTCTCGTCATTCTTAAGGTCCTCTGTCTGGTCAAAACTGCGGTACCAGTGGTACTTTACACCATTGACTATGAAGTCCTCGGTCGTGGCCTCATAGATTATGAAACGGCTCTTATGCTTCTTCCATACGGGCGATGAGAAGTAATCCTGGTACTTGTCTGCCTGAACACTGATCTTAAGGTTTGTGCAGCCGTCAAATGCGTCATCGGCCAAGAATGTAACCTGCCCAGGACTGAGTGCCTCCCAGTGGTTATCACCTCTGGTGGTGTACTGCATCATCTTGAGTTCCTTAAAGTTCGTGCAGTTCTCAA
Source organism: Bacteroidaceae bacterium (assembly GCA_017633615.1). The sequence goes on from JAGBPB010000066.1 coordinate 22,906, forward strand.
AGGCTCCGGTTTCAATGGTGAAATCAAACGGCAACAGAGCGTTGTAATTGTTGGCATCGGTGTCCTTGAAATAGAGAGACTTGAGCGCCTTGCTGTTACGGAAAGCATGCGGGGCAATGAGACCCAGGTGTGTGTGGTTGCGCCAGTCGCCCACAAGGTCATTGTGTATCTGCACACCGTCGCTGTTATAGTCACTCTCTTTATAGCCTGTAATGACGGTTATCTCCGATGCTTTACCGTTGCTGTCCTTGACAATAAGGTTGGCATCGGCATCTGAGCTTTCAAACTCCCAGCCCTTGGCCAAACGGTACTCGTCACTTATGTAGAAATGGTAGTCGCGACGTGACAGGTAGCGGTAGGTCACACCCCACAACGTGCGCTCTGTCTCTGCCTCAGGAATGGGGGTTGTATATGCTCCAAGGCTGGGCTTGAAATTCATATCCTTGAGCTGATGCAGGCCATTGCGTGTCCACGGGTCACTTATGAAACAGCCGTTCATGCCGTCCTGCCAGTGATCGAACGGGATATTTGCATCAAGTGTGGTGCGTATCCAGCAGCCGTTCTTGTAATAGCCGCGTCCGTTGAAGGTCACATCGGGCTCGCCCACAAACTCATATGAGCCGCCTTGTGGAGCAAAAAGTTCGTCAACAACAAAGGTACCCTGATTGGCTCCTGCCTCAAAATTAAAGGTTGTGTAACAATCCTCAATTGTGAGTTTGCCGTAATCTGCCATCCTTGCAAAGTTCTGACCTGTGCGGACCAGATTGTACCAGACCAGATCTGCGGGATCAAATAGACTCTGACGGATGGTGACAGGCACATTTGACCAGCCTATGAATCCACCGCAGTTGGTAGCACTCCCAAAAGAATGCAGATTGCCTGTGAATGAACAGCGGTCTATTACCAGCGAGTCACAGTTGGAGGCGGCGCCTACAAGACCTCCGTTTGAGGCATCTCCTCTTATGGTTGAGAATATGGTCATTGATGAGTTGCAGTCAAAGAGACGGGTGGCCTTGCTGCCGAACACCTGTGATATGATACCGCCTGTATATTGTGCGCTTATGCATACCTTACCTGCGGTGTGCAGATGGCGGAAAGTGGCCTCGCTGACGCGATAGAATGGTGAGGCTGCCCTTGCCAGAGGATTGTATTCAGTGCCCGCGTTGAGGGTCAGTGTATGGCCGTCGCCGTCAAACGTGCCCTGGAAGGGATGCTCGTCGGTACCCACGCTTATACCCCCGCAGTCAATGTTCCGCGTCAGGCGGAATACCTTGCCGGTGTAGGTGTCCTTACCGGTTGCCAGGTCAACAGACAGCTTTGTCCATTCGGCCGTGCTGCTTATCAGATAGGGCGATACCTCAGTGCCTTCGCCACTAAAGTCACCACTACTCATGATGGTGGCGTCAATGTTGAACAGCGAGTTAACAGAATTGGTAAATGTTGCACTGTACCAGCCGCCGCCTGCCAGTCCCAGAGTGGCTTCAGCGTCAATCGTAACTGTGATCAGGGAGAATCCCTCGTTTGCAGCCGGGTAGAAGAGCAGCGTTTCATCCTTTCCCACAAAGAACACTTCGCCCGCAAACAGCAGTCCCGTGCCATATGATGCCAAATGGCTTACGTCATATTCAACGGGTGCCGGCATCCCTTCTTTTAGCCGCCAGGTTACATTGAGAGCGGGGTTGCCGTTACGAACCGCCACCATTGACTTGCCCAGAGCTGAACTGCCATAGGTGTTGGTAGCTGAGTGGCACTTGGCTGTGGCGCCTTCTTCCCACACCAAGTCTATTTTACAACCTTGGGCACCAATGATTCGGGCATTGACGGTTGCATAGTCTGCACAATCTTGTAAAGTGATGCCATTACCGTTGTTACCGCACCATCCCACCAGGGTGCCCACGTAGTTGAGGCTGTTACCCGTGATGCGTCCGTCAAACAGACAGCCGCGCAGCGTGGTGGTCGAGCTTGAGGCATGTCCCACAAAACCGCCCGCATGGGTACTGCTGCAAGCAATTGAGGCCGATACACGGCAGTTCTCTATCAGGTTGGTGTGTCCGTTTGTGCCCAGGATTCCACCTACAAGACCCGCTGTGTGAATGCCGCCGCTGATATTACCCGCCACATGCAGGTTCTTTATGGTGGCTCCGTCAATCTTGTAGAACGGAGCGGTATAATCAGCGCCATTCAGATAGGCGGTTATGGTGTGTCCGCCGCCGTCAAATGTTCCGCTGAAACAGATGTCTATGTAGTTGTTTCCGTCCGGCATGGGACCGCCGGCACGCAAATGTATCTCAATGTCATTTGTCAATAGGTAATGACAGGTGTTATAGTTTCTGTCAGCCAGATTGTAGGCAAACTGTAGCCAGTCACCCTCATTTTCAATCAGATAGGGGCTGGATTCATCGCCGTAACCCTTATAGTCATGATAAGCTGACATATAAACATCCTGAGCAGGCATGGTCAGAATCTCGTCACCACTCTCAACGGTAACATCACCTGCACTGTAGTTGTATCCTATCAGGCCGTAATCAAAATAATATGATGATTCAATCACCACTCTCTCGCCACTTCCGGCATAGAAAGTGTCGCCCAGTTTCAGTCCTACCTCAGATGCCTCAATGCCGCTGGTGCTATAAGCTTTGACAGGAGCATAATGGGGAATGTATGTGTCAGAAAGATATATAATACTGTAGCCGTGCTTTACCTCACCCCAGTTGTGATTAATTGAGTAGCAGTTCGTGTTGGGAACCGTCGATGCGCTTCTGTCATCGGCATAACTGAATCCTGCGTGCCGTATATTGGTGTAAGTAGCGTTCTCTATGCAGTTCTTTACGGTGATATTCTTTACATATTTGGTACACCAGCCAACAATTGAGCCCGCATAGCTGGCCTCAATTGTGCTGGTTGAAGTAATTGTGCCGTCAAACAGACAGCCCTCTATGGTGAGTGTGGCCGTATTTCCGTCACCTACTATACCGGCTGCAATAACTGTTCCGCTCTCGCTGAACGTGGTTATATCGGCCGATACGTGGCAGTCCTCAATCCTGTTGTTCGTACCCGTTACGCTGCCGGTTATACCCGCGGTATGTTTTCCTCCCTTTATGGTTCCGTCCACGTGCAAGTGGCTGATGGTGGCACCCTCAACGTATGCAAAGGGAGCAGTGTGTCCGCTCGCTACAGTCAGGTTGGCCGTTATGGTATGACCTCCGCCATCAAAGATTCCGCCAAACTTATGGTCACTTGTACCCACCGGCGTGCTGATGCTTATGTCGCCCATCAGTTTGAAAGCGGTTCCTACGGCAACGCTGCCGTTGCTCACTTGAGTTGCCAACGTCTCCCAGTCGGCCGAATTACGGATTTGGTAGGGATTTTCAACGGTTCCTGAACCGTCCCACGCCCAAGCTCCCTGTGCCATTGTGCACAGCAAAGCCACTAAGAATATAGTCTTTTTCATAAATAATCATGATAGTCCTTTCTGCAAATATAACGAAAATTCATATTGTCATTTCCTAAGGCATCTAAATAATGCATTATCTTTATCTTTGCAGCATGAAAGTGTGCGTAGGATTATCAGGAGGCGTTGACTCCAGCGTGGCGGCTCTGTTGCTCAAGCAGCAGGGATATGACGTGTTTGCCATGTTCATGCAGAACTGGCATGACACTGAGGGCACGCTGCACGGTGACTGCGAGTGGGAGGAGGACCGCCTGGTAGCTGAGATGGTGGCCAAGAAGATAGGCATACCGTTCCACTTTGTGGACCTGAGCGATGAGTACAGAAAACGTGTCGTAGACTATATGTTTTCAGAATACGAGCAGGGCCGCACACCGAATCCTGACGTACTATGCAACCGCGAGATAAAGTTCGATGCGTTCCTGGACGCAGCACTCAAACTGGGAGCCGATATGGTGGCCACCGGACACTACTGCCGCAAGGAGGAATTTACGGATTCTGACGGAAAAACGGTATATCGGATATTTGAAGGTGTGGACCCCGGTAAGGACCAGAGCTATTTTCTGTGCCAACTCAATCAGGAGCAGCTCTCCAAGGCGTTGTTCCCGATAGGGCATCTGCTTAAATCAGAAGTCAGGAAAATAGCCGCCGATGCCGCCCTACCCTCGGCCACCAAGAAAGACTCACAGGGAATCTGCTTTGTGGGCAAGGTTGATCTGCCGGAGTTCCTCAAGCAGAAACTCAAGAGCGTTGAGGGAAACATTGTAGAGGTCTATCCTGATTTCTACACAGACAATCCCCACTTTAAGTTCCAGCAGGAGACGCTCTCAAGCATCACTATTGATGGTGAGCAGGCCAATATGGTGACAGGATATATCAGTGAGGACAAGTGCACCGATACGCTCTGCTCCAACCACTATGACCCTGACAAGATTGCGGCGCTCCCAGACTCTGTTTTGGAGCGCCTGGCCACCCCCTACCGCTATGACTCCATAAAATTCATTACAGAGACCTACCGTTCCGGCCGCAAGCACATCAAGAAAACCCGCTTCAAAGCCAATCCCTGGGGCAAGATAATAGGCATGCATGACGGTGCTCAGTTCTTTACCATAGGCCAGCGCCACGGCCTTAACGTGGGCGGGCATGATGATTCACTGTTCGTTATAGCTACAGACATTGAGAATAATGTGGTTTATGCAGGTGAGGGCCACACCCACCCCGGCCTGTCACGCAGCTGCCTTAAAATAGAATCGGAACAGATCCACTGGATCCGCCCCGACCTTAAAATGAAAGTATCAGAAGTACGCCGTTACCGCGTGCGCATACGCTATCGCCAGCCCCTTCAGGATGCCTGGCTCATACAGCGTGGCAGCGGTCTGTTCATTCTGTTTGACGAGCCTCAGCGCGGCATCACCCCCGGCCAGTTTGCCGTCTGGTACGCCCCCGATGATGAGATGCTGGGCTCAGGCATAATAAAATAGCCTCGCGATTTTTCGCGAGGCTATTTTCTGATTCTGCTATTGGGTTACTTCTTGAAGTAAGGCAGATCACCCTTGGCCCAATCTGAGTTGGAACCTTCTTCCCAACCCTTGTTCTGGGTGAGAATGCCCTCTGACAGGATAACCTGGCTCTCAGGAATCTTGAAGAAACCACCGCCTGTAGCAGCATAACGTGCCATAAAGTGACCGTCAGCGCTCCACTGATATGTGCCTTCTGCGCCCTGATTCAATATATGGTTACCCTCCTGGTTTGTTACGATAACAGACACCTTGTCCCAACGGCGCAGGTCATTCCAGCGCAGAGCCTCGCAGCAAAGCTCATAGCGACGCTCCTTGATAAGATTATCCAGACTATAAGCCATATCAGGCAGTCCTGCACGGGCACGCACTGCGTTCATACCGCTCTTGCCATCGATAATAACAGCACCATTGGTCAGCTCGGAGTGCATGAGCAGCACATCGGCAAAACGCAACCAGACAAGAGACTGGGTAAGACCGGTCTGCTTGTCGTTAGGTCCGCCATACAGGAATGCATATGATTCATATAATGTTGAGCCATCCTCTGAATAAGCACCGCAACCCAGATACTTTTTGCAGAGAAGGTCTGTGTTCTCAACTTCCTTACCTTTATCACCGGCATAATCAGGTATCTCATCAGCACGCTTGCAGATAGAGCCCTTACGACGGTAATCACCTGCATAGTCAGGATCAGCAGCCCAATCAGTCCACAGTGTCTCGCATACAGGGCCGTTTGAATAACCTGTAGCATTGAACGGGAATGAGGTCTTGCCACCCTTACGGGGATTGTAGAATTCAACGATACGGTTATGACGCTGTTCTTTTGTTGTAAAAGAGCCCTTGTTAGACATCTTTACGGCAAACATGCTCTCCGGGTTCTCATCAGTCTCCCATACCAGATTGTTGTCTATGGCATATTTATAATTCTTTGCGGTATACTGATTGGTATAAGGCCACAGGTTACGCTGGTCACTTACCAGTCTATGACCGCTGTTCTTGATGCAGTCCTCAAGCCATGCTACAACCTGTTCCTTTGATACTGAACCGCCGTCTGTAAGCGGCAGTGATGTCTTCTTATAGAAACCGGTATAGAACAGCCACACACGTGCCATCATACCTTCTGCAGCCCACTTGGAAGCATGTCCCTCGCCAAAATCAGGATATTTAGTGGCCGGGCAGGTCTCAATGGCCATCTTAAGGTCAGAAGCTATCTGAGCGTAAATATCATCAATCGGGGCCTTGGGAAGGTTCTCAGGAGCAGTCTTGAGCACCAGTGGAACCTCACCGAACACCTGAGCCAGATTAAAATAGTAGAATGCGCGCAGGAAATAGGCCTCACCCAGCAACTGGTCCCTTGTGGCACTTCTTTTCCATTCTGTTACATTGTCTATTGTAGCAATGGCATTATTGGCACGGAAAATACCCTGATAACGCTTATCCCAGCAGTTAAGAAGTTCATCTATCTTATTGCACATAAGGCGGTCACAAGCCTGTGCACCTATATTACTCTGGCTACCGCCGCCAAGACGGTCATCGCTGGCCAGATCAAAAATAAAGAACGGGTCACTCTCCGGATCTTCCAGATTGTTGTTCATTACAGTGTATATACCGGCTATCATCTGCTGAGCATCAGTCTCGTTCAACGGGAAGTTACCGGTATTCTTCTTGGTAAGGCTCTCCGAATCAAGGAAATCCTCACATCCAGTCATGCACAATGCGCAGAGCGCCAGTGAACATACATATATTATCTTTTTCATATAATCACAATATTAAAGAGTTATGTTCAAGCCGAAAATCCATGTATTGGAACTCGGATAGTTACCTACATCAACACCTGAGCACCAGGCATCACCATTACCCCAACCAATCTCAGGATCCATACCGGAATAACCTGTGAATGTGAACATATTCTGAGCTGATACGTACAGACGCATCTTGCTGAATCCCTTAACCTTAAGCAGGCGGTTTACATCATATCCCAATGTTATGTTTGAGATCTTGAAGTAGTCACCATCCTCAAGCCATATGCTTGATACCTCTGACATATTGGTGTTCTTACCGTCTGAGAAACGCGGATAGCGGTTTGTTGATCCGTCGCCGGTCCAGTACTTGGTATAAACATCAGTGCAGTAGTTCTCATCGGGCTTATTTGAGAAGTGACGATAACTCTTGGCTATCTGCTGGCCGAATGCGCCGTAACCGTTCAATGAGAAATCAAGACCCTTCCATGCAACGTTCAGAGAGAGACCCAGATTGAAGTCAGGATTGGGATCACCGATCATGGTCTTATCGTCAACGGTAATCTTACCGTCACCGTTTACATCGGCAAACTTGCAGTCACCGGGCTGAAGACCCGCACCCTGGAGAGAGTTGTTGGCATCACCGCCGCAGTTTGCATCCACATAAGCCTTCAGATCAGCATCATTCTGAATGATTCCGTCAACACGATATCCACGGAAGTAACCGATAGGATAGCCCACCTCTACGCGGTAAAGCTCATCGGTATTCTGGGCAAGTACATTCTGACCGCCAGGAATAATACCTTCAGAGTTGGCAATACGGGTTACCTCATTCTTGTTGTGTGAGAATGTCATTGAAGCACCGTATGAGAAACTCTTGCTGGGAGTATCATTCCAACTGAGCAGTATCTCATAACCTGTGTTGCGGATATCACCACCGTTAATATAAGGAGCACCTGTTCCATAGCTCTTAAGAGCAGGAGCATCAACCAGCCAGTCTTTTGTCATCTTGTCATACCAGTCAAATGACAGGCTCAGACGATTATTGAGGAATCGCATGTCAAAGCCCAGGTCAAGCTGCTCTGAAGTCTCCCATTTAACCTCCTCATTGGGAAGGATATCGGGATAAGCGCCTGTCTGAGGAACATCCTTGTTGTTGAAGTAGTAAGGAGCATCAAATGCGATTGTTGCCAGATACTGGAAAGTCTTGATGTCGCAGTTACCGTTCTGACCCCAGCTTGCACGCAGCTTCAGGAAATCAAGAACGCCCTTTGTGCCTTCCATGAACTTCTCATTGGTCATAACCCAACCGGCTGATACTGACGGGAAATAACCCCAACGGTGACCGCGCATGAAGTTTGAAGAACCATCGGCACGTATCAATGCTGAGAACAGATACTTCTCATCATAGTTGTAATTGATACGGGCAAAGAATGATGACAGCGCACCCTGTTCATTGGGTCTGCCGCTTATTGATGTATTTGCCACATCAAGACCCTGTGTGTTGCTGATGTAAGCATGTTTATATGAGCCGGGGAACAGGGAATTTGAGTTCTTGGCACTTACGCTCTCGCCATAGCCCCACTTCTCAACAGACTGTCCCAAAAGCAGATCCACATCATTAAGACCGAATGTCTTGTTGTAGTTTGCTGTATTTTCCAATGACCATCTGGAGCTGTAGCTCTGTCTCTGTGTAACATCATCAGTGTCATTGCTGTTGTTGGCGCTAAGAACATATGAAGGCACATATGTGCGTCCTGATGTCTGATTGTAGTTCCAACCAAAGCTTGACTTCAAGGTAAGGCCCATGATAGGTCTCAGTTCCAGGAAGAAGTTGGACTGCAGTCTGTAACCCTTGTCATTCTTGTTACCGTGGTTATACTCAATCTGTGCCAGGGGGTTCCTGAAATCCTGGTTGAAATTCCAACTGTCGGCCACCATATCAGAGAGCACATAGAAATTACCCTCACTGTCATATGCCGGCAGAAGCGGAGTAGCCGTAAGCAACTCCCTGATGTTGTTGTTATAGTTATTACCTATAGAGATACCGGCCTTATTTGTTGTAGTGAATGTCACGTTCTCACCGAATGTTACGATATCACGACCCTCTTTCTTCCAGAGAACATAATCAGAGTTCATACGTGCGGTGAGCCTGTCATAGTAAGGATTGGCAGGATAACCTATTGTACCCTCCTGACTGAAATAGGTAACGCCCAGTGCGTAACGGTTAAAATCATTACCTCCTGTCAGAGAGAGAGAATGGTTCTGTATAGGAGCGTTATGGTTGGTAGCCTCCTCAAGCCAGTTGGTACCGTTCCATGTGCCGTTCTGGATCAGAGCATATTGAGTAGGAATCTCTTCGGTCCAGACATACTGTTTTGTACCCTGAATCTCATATGCCTTGTTGATTATCTCCATGTACTGCTTTGCATTCAGAGGAGTAACACCGTTGGTGTTGGGATTCTGGATACCGTAGTAGCCGTCATAAGAGATCTGAGTCTTACCTCCGGCCCTACCTTTCTTAGTGGTTATAAGTATGACGCCGTTGGCAGCACGGGCACCGTAGATGGCACTTGATGCAGCATCCTTCAATACATCAACGCTCTCAATGTCATTAGGTGAGAGTGATGTGATTGAACCGCCGGGGACATTGTCAATAACATACAGAGGTTCTGAATTACCGATGGTACCCATACCACGTATGGTAACCTTGTAACTTTCACCAGGCTGTCCTGAGTTAGAGGTGATGTTGATACCGGCTGCCTGGCTCTGAAGTGCGCCAAACACATCGACAGAATTTGTAGCAGCAATCTTGTCACCTGACAGATTCACTGTTGAAGTAGTAACCAGCTTCTTACGCTGTGTACCATAACCTACCACAACCACCTCCTCAAGGAGTTCTGAATCCTCCTCAAGAGTAACGTTGATGGTTGTACGACCTCTTACGGGTTCCTTAACTGTTTGGTAACCCATGAATGAGAACTGGAGGGTTGCGTTTGATGCCACAGTAATGGTGTAATTACCATTAATGTCTGTAGCTGTACCGTTTGAAGTACCGGCTTCAGCTACAGCAGCGGCCATAAGAGGCTCACCTGCATCATCCTTAACCTGTCCCTTAACAGTCACACTCTGTGCCCAGGCACAGACGGGCATAGCCATAGCCAGCAGTATGCCCACCACTTGTTTTTTGAGAATCATAAAAAGGATTAATTGTTAAACATTATTGGTTATAAAAAAAGGATATTACAAGGGCAAACAGATTATTATCACTATAATAACATATTATTCAACTATCAACCAAAGGACTTGTTTTGCATAAGCAATTGCAAATATACATTAAATAATACGATACCCAAAAATATTAGTCACAAAAACTGCCATCTGAAAACAAGAAAGCGCCGGGATATAATCCTGACGCTTTCTTTATTGGGATATGTCAAAAAGCCCGCACGGGGCACTTGCTCAATAGAACCACTTCACGTAGCAGAAGTCCTGACGGTGAGGCAGGTCGGCATTCTTGGGATACATGCGGTATGCAACCTTGAATGAGCCCGGGAACTCGTTCTTGACGCAGCCGTGGAATGTGTAGAGGTTACCCTCATGCTTAACGAGCTCCAGCGGAACAACCTTCATGAGTTTCTCATTGCCATCGGAATCATAGCCCATGACAACCATCTCAATGCCTATGGCATCGTCCAGGCCCTTCTCATCAATCACATACTCAGTATCATATACCTTGCCGGTCTCAAACAGACCCTGCTGGATAGATTCTGTCTTGTTGGAACTAACCACCTCAATCTGATCCCAGCGCTGAGCCACAACCTCCTTCCAGGCTGCAATTTCCTTAGCCTTGGCGTAATCATTAGCCTGCAGCTGGTGTGAGCGCTCTGCCATCTTGTTGTAGAACTTGCTGAAGTAGTCATCAAGCTGACGCTTCATTGTATAGTGAGGAGCAATCTGTGCTATTGAGTTCTTCATTGTCGACACCCAACCCTCAGAGATGCCCTCGGCGTTCTTGTTGTAATAGAGCGGCAGAATCTCATTCTCAAGGATGCTGTAGATGGTAGCGGCATCCAGCTGATCCTGATAAGCCTGGTTGTTGTATGTACGCTTATCAGTAAGAGCCCAACCGGCACCCTCACGATAACCCTCATACCACCATCCGTCAAGCACTGAGAAATTTACGACACCGTTCATCAGGGCCTTCTCACCCGATGTGCCCGATGCCTCCAGCGGACGTGTGGGAGTGTTCAGCCAAATATCAACGCCCGATACAAGACGGCGGGCCAGATGCATGTCATAGTTCTCCAGGAAGATGATCTTGCCCAGGAACTCCGGACGACGGCTGATGTCAATGATCTGCTTGATAAGTCCCTGGCCTGCACCATCATGCGGGTGAGCCTTACCGGTAAAGAAGAACTGTACCGGATAATTGGGGTTGTTCACTATCTTGGCCAGACGGTCCAGATCAGTAAAGAGCAGGTGAGCACGCTTGTAGGTGGCAAAACGGCGGCCAAAACCTATTGTAAGGGCATTGGGGTTGATCTTCTCCATCAGTGACATGATGCGTGAAGGATCACCCTGGTTCTTGAGCCAACTGTCCTTGAACTGTTTACGGATAAAATCAATGAGCTGCTTCTTAAGGTCATTGTGCAGATCCCAAACCACCTTGTCAGGCACCTTATAGATATCCTCCCACATTTTCTCATTTGACTGGTCCGAGAGGAAATTCTTGTCAAAATATTTCGCATAGAGCTGCTGCCACTCCTTGGCGGCCCAGGTAGGCATATGAACACCATTGGTTACATAACCTACGTGACTCTCCTCAGGATAGTAACCCTTCCAGATTCCGGAGAACATCTTCTTGGAAACCTCACCGTGCAGCCAACTAACGCCGTTAACCTCCTGGCAGGTGTTGCATGCAAATGTTGACATGCAGAAACGTTCACCCGGATCACCCGGATTGGTGCGGCCCATATCCATCAGTTCACCCCAGCTTATGCCCAGTTGCTGTGCATATCCGCCCATGTACTTGCCGAACAGGCCCTCATCAAAATAGTCATGACCTGCGGGAACCGGAGTGTGAACGGTATAGAGTGATGATGCGCGAACCACCTCCATAGCCTGGTTGAAGGTAAGACCCTGCTTTACGTACTGTGTCAGACGGTACAGGTTGCACAGGGCGGCGTGACCCTCATTGCAGTGGTAGATATCCTTCTTTATACCCAGAGCCTCAAGGGTAAGCATACCGCCAATACCCAGCAGGATCTCCTGCTTCAGGCGGTTCTCCCAGTCACCGCCGTAAAGCTGTGATGTGATGGGGCGGTCATAATCACTGTTCATGTCAATATCGGTATCCATCAGATACAGAGGCACGCGGCCAACGTTTACCCTCCAGATAGCGGCATAAACGGTGTAGTTTATATAGGGAACAGACACTATCACGGGCTGACCGTTCATGTCATACACGCGCTCTATTGGCAGAGTGTTGAAATCCAGCGGCTCATAATTGGCTATCTGCTGACCGTCCATGGAGAGGGTCTGTGTAAAATAGCCGTGGCGGTACAGGAAGCCTACGCCTACCATATCAACGTTGCTGTCACTGGCCTCCTTCATGTAGTCACCTGCCAGCACACCCAGACCGCCTGAGTAGATCTTGAGCACGTGAGTCAGACCGTACTCCATGCAGAAGTAGGCTACTGACGGACGCTGAGCATCGGGTTTAACGTCTATATATTTGCGGAATTTGTCATAAATGGCATTCATCTTGTCCAGGAAAATCTGATCCTTGGACAGTTCCTCCAGCCTGTCATAACCCAGGCTCTGGAGCATCAAGATAGGATTGTGGCGCACCTTTGTCCACATTTCGGGGTCAATCTCCTTGAACAGGGCCTTAGCGTCCTCGTTCCATACCCACCAAATGTTGTGTGCCAACTCGTCAAGTTTCTGCAAGGCCTCCGGTACACTTGATTTCACATAAAAATCACGCCATGAGGGCTGATTTGAATTGCTTGCTTTAATCTTCATATATCTAGTATCAAATATGTTCGTTATCAGTTATTCTCGTTAATCTTGTTCCAAGTCTTCTCTACCGCAAAATTGTACGCCTCAAGGTAGTATTTGATGAAATGCTTCCAGAGAGCCTGCTGTGCAATTTTGCCGGCTTTCTCACGGGTAGTCTCACGCTGTCGGAAATCCATCTCCACCCATTTCAGTATCTGGTTGCTGATATCGGCGGCAGCCTCATTCCAGTTGCTGTCAGTGCGATGTACCACCTTCACACCATCCTCCAGTTCAGCATCGCGCCCAAGCAGCGTGTTCACCCACAGGCCGAATCCCGCCAGGTCCGATGTCACCGTAGGCACCCGGAATGCAGCGCTCTCAAGCGGAGTGTAGCCCCAAGGCTCGTAGTATGACGGGAACACAGCCAGATCCTGCCCAATGAGCAGGTCATAATATGTCTTGTTGAAGATGCCGTCATTTCCGTCCAGATAGCACGGTACGAACAGCACCTTTATATTATCCTCAGGAGCATTACGGAATCCCATCCCCTGCAGAGTGTAGATGACCTTATCCTCACCCATATTGTGCAGCCAGTGCGTGGTGAGAGGCATCGGCAGAGGCTCTTTGCCTGCATCCTTCATCATGACACGGTCCTGCAGGTCGCGGCGGGGCTCCATCACCCAAGCCGGAACATTTATCAGTGCCAGTATATGCGCACCGCCGGTCTTGCCGCTGTCACGCAACTCACGCATGGACTCCAGGAACAGGTCTATACCCTTGTTGCGGAACTCATATCGGCCTCCGGTGGCCAGGATTACGGTCTCATCATCCCACTCCGTACCGAACAGCTTGTTTGCAACAGAAAGGATCGTGCGGCGGGCCTCACAGCGGGCTGTATCAAACTTATCCGGAGCAGGCAGGAAACCGTCCTCAAAACCGTTCACGGTAACCACATCGGGAGTCTTGTCCAGCAGCTGGGTGCACTCACGGGCGGTAATATCGCTCACCGTAGTGAAGCAATCCACCTGGTGGGCGGTCTGCTTCTCAACAGAGTGCTTGGACTCCATGTTCAGCTCACGCGCCATCTGGTCACCGTTGTAACCGTCAAAGAACTCATAGAGAGCCTTGCCGTTACCGCATATGGAGCGGCCTATTGACGTGGCGTGAGTGGTAAATACCGTCGATATCTGCGGGATGAAATGCTTCAGGAACAATGCGCCCAGACCGGTCATCCACTCATGTGCATGATAGACCACCACATCATTGGGCCCGATATTGAAGTTGTAAAAGCTTTTTACCACCATAGCTGCGGTGTATGAGAACATTGAAGCCTCATCATAATCACCGTAAGCATGCATGGAATCAACCTTGAACAGCTCCCATGCCCGGCCGTAAATGCTGTTCTTCATTGAATAGTTGGCCATGAAATCCACCAGAATCACGATAGGACGGCCCGGAACATTCCAGTAACCTGTGCGCACCGGAATGCCATCAGTATCGCGTGCGTAATCCTTCCACAGATCATACAGCGATTTATCCTCAATAAACAGCGGATTGTTCTTGCCCTCCCAGAGATCAGGGCCTACGTAAATAAGTGTGGCGCCACTCTCCTCCTTGAGCGTCTTGGCCTGGGTGGAGAGTACCGTATAGATGCCTCCAATCTTGTTGCAGACCTCCCAGCTCACGGAAAATATAAAGCTTGGTTTCCTCTTGGCACTACCCATAATCCTTTCTATCAGATTTTCAGGCTGCAAAGTTACGATAAAAAAACGTCTTGCGTTTTTTCACAAGACGTTTTTTTAATTGTCAATTTTCAATTCTCACCTCTCAATTCATAGGGCGGAGCTCATCAGGAAGACGCCGGCCAGAGCTACGATAGCGTAGAGCTCAGGGAATACGGCAAGGATCAGAGTCTTACTGAATACGTCGTGACCCTGTGCAATGCCTGCAATACCGTTGGCGCAAACCTGACCCTGACGGATAGCAGAGAACAGGCCTACGATACCCAGTGCCAGACCGCCACCGAATACGGAAGCTGCCTGCAGCGGAGTGATATCGGGAGTAAGAACGCCCGCCATGTTGGCAAAAATAAAGTAACCGGCAAAACCGTACAGACCCTGTGTACCGGGCAGAGCGGTCAGCACAATAAAGTTACCGAACTTATCGACCTTTTTCAATGCACCTACTGCTGCGTTACCGGCAATAGTCACACCGTATGCGCTACCGATGCCTGCAAGGCCGATCATAAGGGCTACGCCCACAAATGCTAAAACTAAACTAGACATAATTGTTTGTATTTAATTTGTTATTTTAAACGGTTTATACTCCATTCCGCCGCCAGCGTAGCCCGCATTCTTGAAGAACTCCACGAACGTGAGTCGCATGGGGTGAACAATGGCGCCCAGAATGTTCATAAATATGTTCAGAGCATGACCAATCACGAATATGAGCACCATAACGATGAATCCTGCAACGGGATTATCGGGTTTCATACCCACAGCCATGCTGTTGAATACGTTTGCCAGAATACCGCCGGAGAGGCCCAGAGCGAACAGACGCACGTATGAGAGTACGTCGCCCAGCAGGCCTGTAGCCATATTGTAGGTATCCCAAAGCCCTAAGCCGATGTTCAGCAGCGGGTTCTTGCCCGGGCTGTTGAACAGGAATATGAGCACTGCAGCAACGATGAGAATACCCATTATCAGCGGGCTCTTGAAATCAAGACCAGCCAGAGCAGCCACACCTATAGTGATAAGCAGTACGAGCCAGCCTATAGTGCTCAGTGCATACTTGAAACCGCACTGAATAGCCAGGTTCACGGCCTTGATTCCCATACCGAACAGGATCTGAACCACGCCTATGCACAGTGAAACCGTGAACATGGTGGAGTTATCGGTATAGAGGATGCCCTTCATCTTCTGTATGAACGGAATATCCAGATCATACATATTGAATCCGAAGAAGGTACCTGAAAGCAGTCCGCAGAGCATCGTACTTGCGCCGAACAGTACCACCAGCCACTTTGAGAAATTGGGGTTGATAAGCTGGAACAGCTTTGTGAATATGGGCAGAGCCACAATCATAAGCAGTCCGTAACCCGTATCGCCCAGGCAGAGGCCGAAGAAGAGCATAAAGAACGGCGCAAAGAAAAGCGTCAGATCCAGTTCCTGATAAGTGGGCAGCATGTAGAGCTTGGTAAGCGGTTCAAACAGCTTAGCGAACTTATTGTTACTAAGCTGGATAGGAATATCATCATCCGGTGTGGGATCCGATACGTCATAGAACACGCCTCTCATATCCAGAGCACTGCAGGTCTCATCAATCTGAGCGGCGGGAGCCCAGCCCTCAAGCAAGAGCAGATGGTCTGCGGCAAGCTTTTCACCGGTAAGGCGCACGCGGCTGAAATCAATCTTACTGTCCAGTTCGGCAATGGCTTTCTCCAGAACAGGCACGCCCTGAGCAGCCAGCTGAGCCTTCTTAACAGGAACGGCATCGATGGCCTTACGGGTCTTATCTATATCGGCATCAATTGATGAGAGCGACATTTGCGGCAGATGAACCTGCTCAGCATCAATATCGGGCACCACATCAGCATGGGTAAGCGTTACAAAGTTCACCTTCTGCTTGTCACGCAGTATCTCTATGGCGCCGTACTCCTGCACCCACTCGTCGCGGAACGCACGGAGCGGACAACTGTAGAAACGCATCTTATATCCGGCTTTTTCAAGACGCTCCACATCTTCAGGATTGAAATCGCCCCAAGGCAGCAGCTGTGCGCGGTCGCGGTTAAGTACCTGCAGCACCTGATCCTGCACCACCTTCTCAGCCTCAAGGATATCAAATCTTTCCAAAACTTTGGCCGGCGTATCAAACGCAAAGTTCTTGAGAGCGTCATTTCCGTACTCCTTAGCGGCATCCTGGTTCTGATTGGCGTAAGCCTCAAGTTCCCTCAGAGCGTTCTTGCATCGGCCCAAGAGAGCTATATCCTCCTGCAGAGCAGCATCCTGAACGGCACCCTGCTGCTTTTGGATAACGTGAACCACGCCCAGAGAGCGCAAGTGCTCCAGGAACTGTTCATACTCCCCGCTATGAATCAGGAAGGTGAGTTTTTTCATCTTTGTAATCATACGCGGGCCTCCTCCTCTTCTTTTTCAGCTTCACGGCGCTCAAGCAGAGACTTAAGGATCTTCTGGCTTGACTTGCTGAGGTTCTCCTCATCCTCCATGAAGCGCTTTATCTTACGTATGGCATCCTCATAGCCCGGAATCTGCACCTTCTCAAAAAGATTCACCTTCTGGGTGGTCTTCTTGCGGGCTTTCTCCAGCAGGGCCAGCTTAGCGGTGGTAAACTCCACCAGGATAGCATCATGCGCCAACCCCTGCAGTATGTTTATGCCGTCATAATACCATTTAGGCTGACTGAACAGACTGAACTGTGCAACCTCAAACTCAACCTCATCAAGCACCGGAATACGCGTACCGGCAATCTTGCGCACGGTCAGATGCACATCCTTGACGCGCACCAGACCCGGGTTGAACTCGTTCCACAGGGCGAACATGGAGTCATACTTGCCAATACCCTCCTCCAGTTCAGCCTCCAGACGCACCAGGTCATCCTTACATTTCTTCACCTCCATACGCAGCGCACTCTCCTTGCTCTTGATGATAGGCAGGGTACGCTTACGCACTTTCAGCTGCTTCTCCAACTGCTGAAGTGAAGTCTTGTTATATTGGAACTTTATCGCCATTTCTTATTTTACTTTGGCGTTGGCTTTGGCATTGGCTACCATGCGGTGCGTGGCTTTCGGACCATAGGTCCGCTTTAAGGCCAACGCCAATGCCAACGTTATTTGGGCCAGTATTGTTCTACCAATGCGGCCTTGATGTTCACTTCATCGGGCTTGAAGTACTTGGCAAAGAGGGCCCATGTAACATCAAGCATCTCAGTGGTGTCAAGGTTCACGTCAATGGCCAACAGTTTCTCGCTATAGTCATGTGCAAAGTCAAGAGCACGCTGGTCATAATCAGTCAGGTCAAAACCGTTCTCCACCTTGGTCTTGGCATTCGATGCATCAGCATACAGACGCACGGCAGCGTTCATAACCTGCGGATGGTCGGCACGTGTCTTCTTACCGTTAACCAACTGTTTCAAGCGGGAGAGTGAACGGAACGGATCCACGATAACCTTACCAATATCACTGTCGCGGCGCAGGAACAACTGACCCTCAGTGATGTAACCCGTATTATCAGGCACAGCGTGAGTGATATCGCCACCGGACAGGGTTGTCACAGCGATGATTGTGATTGAACCGCCGCTTGGGAACTGCACAGCCTTCTCATAAATCTTGGCCAGGTCAGAGTAAAGTGAACCAGGCATAGAGTCCTTTGAAGGAATCTGGTCCATACGGTTACTTACAATAGCCAGAGCATCAGCATATGATGTCATATCACTGAGCAGCACCAGCACCTTCTCATCCTTCTGAACGGCAAAGTACTCAGCTGCGGTAAGAGCCATATCGGGCACCAGCAGACGCTCTACGGCAGGGTCCTCAGTGGTGTTCATGAAACCTATGATACGGTCCATTGCACCGGCGTTTGAGAAGACGTTCTTAAAGTAGAGGTAGTCATCATTGGTCATACCCATACCGCCCAGGATAATCTTATCAGCCTTGGCACGCATGGCCACGGTAGCCATAACCTGGTTGAACGGCTGGTCCGGGTCTGCAAAGAACGGAATCTTCTGGCCTGATACCAATGTATTGTTAAGGTCGATACCTGCAATACCGGTTGCAATCAGTTCTGAAGGCTGTTTACGGCGCACGGGGTTCACTGACGGGCCGCCTATCTCAACCTCCTGACCCTCAACGGCAGGACCGCCGTCGATAGGATCACCGTATGCGTTGAAGAATCGGCCGCTCAGGCTCTCGCTAACTTTCAAGCTAGGAGCCTTACCCATGAACACAACCTCAGCGTTAGTGGGGATACCGCCGGTACCCTCAAACACCTGCAGGGTAACATCATTACCCACAATCTTAACCACCTGAGCCAGACGGCCGTCTATAACAGCCAGCTCATCATAACCAACACCCTCAGCCTTGAGTGAGCAAGTAGCCTTTGTAATCTGGCTGATCTTGGTATAAATCTTTTGGAATGCCTTTGTTGTCATAGCTGCAGTGGGTTATGCGGTTTTACGTTCAGCAAGAAGCTCTTTAAGCTGCTTCTCATATTCAAAATACTTCTCTGATTCAAACTGCTGGTAGTTCATCTGCTTGCACAGGTTGATAACCTTCTTGAAGTAGTCAATAACCTCAAGGAAAGTGTCAAACTTGAAGTCGGTATGGCAGATGTCAATCACGCGGTCCACGATTGTCTCCTGGCGCTCCATAGGCGTTACGGCATCAATCTCATCAAACGCATCCTGCTGCAGAACGATAAAGTCAATAAGTTCTGATTTCCAGAACGTTACGTGATAATCTACAGGTACGCCGTCATCACCTAAGATGTTAATCTGCTCAGCAATCTCCTTACCGCGCAGCAAGCGAGTCTTAAGCTCATTTACCTTACCTATCCACTCACCGTTAATGCGGTCAGTGATATACTTGTCAAACTCCGGATAATCCAGATACTTTGAGTAAGAATCAATGGGATTGATGGCCGGATAACGCTTGCGGTCAGCACGCTCCTGCTCCAGCGCATAGAAGCAGCGGGCCACCTTCTTGGTGTTC
The DNA here is from genome assembly GCA_017633615.1 of Bacteroidaceae bacterium. The sequence goes on from JAGBPB010000066.1 coordinate 42,337, forward strand.
TCCGTAACCGGCTCCTTAAGGTTACCGCCGGCAGGTGATACAGTACCTATAAAGGTAATAGAGCCCGGCTGGCCGTTGTTAAGATAAACGTAACCTGCACGTCCGTAGAAGTTTGCTATGATAGATGAAATATCCATCGGGAAAGCATCCGGACCAGGCAGCTCCTCCATACGGTTTGACATCTCACGCAGAGCCTGTGCCCAACGTGAAGTGGAGTCTGCCATAAGCAGAACTCTCAGACCCATAGAACGGTAGTACTCCGATATGGCCATAGCCGTATAAACTGATGCCTCACGGGCAGCCACCGGCATGTTTGATGTATTGGCGATGATGATGGTACGCTCCATCAGCTTGCGGCCTGTGTGCGGGTCATCCAGTTCCGGGAACTCAGTGAATATCTCCACAACCTCATTGGCACGCTCACCGCAGGCTGCGATTACAACGATATCGGCCTCAGCCTGCTTGGAAATGGCGTGCTGCAGCACAGTCTTACCCGTGCCGAACGGGCCGGGAATGAAGCCTGTACCACCCTCCACTATCGGGTTCAGCGTATCGATAGAACGGACGCCGGTCTCAAGCAGTTTGAATGGACGCGGTTTCTCGCGATAGTTGGTCATAGCCACCTTAACAGGCCATTTCTGGATCATGTTCACGCTCACCGTATCGCCCTTGGCGTTCTCAAGCACCGCAATCTCATCTATAATACGGTACTCTCCCTCAGCGGCAATCTTCTTAACAGTATATTCACCCTCAAGCTGGAACGGAGCCATAATCTTGAGCGGCTGGAAGTTCTCCTCAACCTTACCCAGCCAGTCCGATGCACGCACCTTGTCACCCACCTTTACGATAGGCTCAAACTTCCAGAGGCGGTCATTATCTAGCGGATAGGTATACTCACCGCGCTTAAGGAACACGCCCGTCATCTTGTCCAGGTCATTCTGCAGACCGTCAAAGTTGTGTGACAGCATGCCCGGGCCCAGCGTAACCTCCAGCATGTGGCCGGTAAACTCAGCGGGTGATCCCACCTTGAGGCCACGGGTGCTCTCAAACACCTGCACGTAGACGTTATCGCCCACCACCTTGATGACCTCTGACATCAGCTTGTCGCCTCCGGTCTCAATATAGCAGATCTCATTCTGCGCAACAGGGCCGTCCACCTTCAGTGTGACCATGTTCGCGATAACACCTTGCACTGTACCTTTTGTACTCATATATCTCGTTTTTGATGCAATTGGGGACAGTCCCCTTTTGCACGTTTTTTTATTTTTCAACTATCGCAATCCTTTAGAACGTGCAAAAGGGGACTGTCCCCAATTGCACCTTTTCAACTCATCTGAATTCTGCCGGAACCTCTGTCTGCTCCTTGAGCTCACCTATCAATTTGCGGAACAGTTTCTGGCCACACTCGCGGTCCAGGCTTGTCCAGCGCTCCACCATACTCAGGCGCACCATGTATGAGAACAGGCGCTCCACAGTAAAGTAGTTAAAGAAGGTATTCTCATCAAGCCACTCCCAGCGCAGCAGGTCAGTCTTACGCTCACGCTGTGACAGGTCGCCCTCATCAAGCAGACGCAGGATACCGTCAAAATAGTCCAGCTCCTGGCTCAGACCCCAGTCACGCGCACCGCTGGTACGCAGCGCCTGTGCCGTAGCATTAGAGCCCACAATCACCTTCTGGATATCCAGATTGTACTTGCGTGCCGTTATGGCTGTAGTTATATTGTTCAGGTCAAGATTGAACTCATACCAGCGGCGCACAAACTCATTGCCGGCATTCATTGCGTACTCATAGAAAAGGCTCCACAAGCGGTCCTCAGCAAATGCCGCATACTCATGCCAGCTCTCATCCTGCCACTCCTGCACAAACTGATACATGAAAGCGGGTATATCCTTGGCCGGAGCCTCCTGTGCCTTGACATCGGCTATAAGCTCCTCCATACGGGCGGCGCTTATCAGGCCCTTGGGCGCATCCTCATCAAGCCCGCCGTTACGCAACATATTAATAAGGTTACGGCAGTCATTCTCCATAAGGAGCATGTCCATAACCTTACGGTCAGCCGCATCGAGGGCCTCATAGACCTCCGTACGGAATGACTCTACGGTAACGGGAGCCTTGCTGTCATCAAGGCTGATGTCCGCCAGACCGGCTATAAGATAGTAGTAATTGCCCATCTCGGCCAGTAAAAATCAGAAGAGAGTCTCTACCAGCTGCGGGCGCAGTATTGACTTGAACCAGTTCTCAAACTCCTCAGTGCCAAAGTTTACCTTGTAGGCACCGTCAGCAGGCTGAATGGAGAACTCAGCCTCAGCACCGTTAACCTCAGTAATCTTAACACCGCCGTCAAGCAGCTCCTTAGCCTTAGCGGTAAAGTATTTCTTGAGGCTCTCAGCATCCTTGGCCTTGATCTCAATGCTCTGCTTCTTGCCCCACTCCTGGGCCAGAGTAAGAATAAACTCGTTGAAAGCTTTCTGGTCAGCAGTAAAACCCTTTACTGACTCTGTTACGATCTTGTCTGTAACAACAGTAGCAATCTCACTCTTGAGAGCCTCAACAGCCTGCTGTGAGTAGAGCTTAAGCTCCTTACGCACATTCTCAGCGTTATCAGCACTCTCCTTCTTGGCGGCAGCCAGAGCGGCAGCAGCCTCCTTGCGGGCATCGGCAACAATCTGTTCAGCCTCAGCGCGGGCAGCAGCCAGAATCTGGTCAGCCTCAGCCTGACCTTTAGCTACACCTTCATTATATATAATGTCGGTAAGTTCCTGGATTTTGGTATTCATAGGGTTGTAATTGATAATTCTCAACAAAAAATGAGTCTCTATCACCTAGAGACTCGCAAATATAATCAAATAGCCCTAATAACCCACCTTATTAACAAAAAAAAGCATAGCAAAAAGGAGTGCCCTTTTGCTATTTCTTGAGCTGGGAGGATTTCCAGGCGGTGGGGGTGAGGCCCTCAAGCTCCTTGAACTTGCGGATGAACTGGGTGGAGCTCTGGAAACCGCTCTTGGCCGATATGTAATCAAGCGCAGCGTCGGGCTCATCGGTCATAAGACGCTTGGAGTAGTCAATGCGCATCTTGTTCAGGTAGTCACGGAAAGGCATTCCGTGATAAATGTTGACCAGCTTTGAAACGTATGTGCGGTTGGAGTTGAGGCGGCGTGAAATCTCATCAATAGTCATGTTGGGATCCAGGAACCCCTCCTGCTTAACCATCAAGTCATTGAATGAATCCATTATCTTGTCATAACCGGTAAGGCGTTCAGCCACAGGACCTGAGTCAATTCCGCTCATATACTCCTGCGGTGAAGCTGTCAAGACATCAAAAGGATGTGACAGGCGGGCCATATTCATATAACCTCCGGGAAGCGGCGGAATAGCCGATATATAACCTATAAAGAACAGCACGACAGCCGTAACAAGTGACCAGACCGATGACCAGACTGACGCAGGATTCATAAAGATGGAGGCAAACAGCGAGCATGCGCCCCAAAGCAACAGGAAAGCCACCAAAAACAGACCAATCACATTTGCCACGAAAGATGATTTACGCCCGCTCAGGAAAACATGGATATGCCTAAATCTGAACTTTCCCACAAACAGACGTGAGAAAACATATATAAGCGTTATGGCTATTGACAGATAAAACACCAGACGATATGAGCGGACCGTCATGATAACGAACGCCCTCTCCAGATCCGTCAACATATCAGGAACAATCAGATTACGATATATGGCATAAACCAGATGAGATGAGTTGGCAACACCCATTATAGCCGTAATAACCGTACTTGCGGTAGGAATCAACAACGCAGGCAGGAAAAGCAGATACGTATAAGCCCTCTCATTAGTCTCCTCATAGCAAGATCTTATATACATGTATATCAGCGGAAAAACTGACAGACTTGTAAATTCCATTATAATGTCATATATAGCCAGAAGTTCATAGTTTGGAGAGGGAACTATGTAACCTGAACCGCACAAAAAGAATACAGACAGGCATCCCATGATAAACATCATGATCCTGTCTGAATGGCTTTTCTTGTGTTTCAAGAGCATAAGCAGAAACCACACCAGGCATACTGAAAAAGGTAGTTGTACTACAAAAAATCCCAGCATAAACAGTCCTTTGTGCTTTTACGATGCAAATATAACGCTTAAATCAATGCCGTGATACTAACAACAGCACTTTTTTGCCCAATCATACACTTTTTGTTAAATCAACAATTGTTGTTTTATCGATAAATTTACATCTTGAGCACAAAACGTTGTCATTTGGACTATCACAAGAAACTAGTTTTGTGAATCTTGGAAGCACATTTGTGGATGTTGGAAAATCGTTAGGATATTTTCGCGTACCTTTATAATGAAAATAAAAAAAGGACAAAATAAAATGACTATCGGATTGAATTTATACAGGGCTATCGCAAAGATACAGGTTTTTCTGTGTCTTTCAGCCAGCCTCATATTCAATTCCGCATGTCACAGAAAAGAATTGTTCCTGCGTGTTGACCAGACACAGATTCTGGTTGAAATCTATGACATAAACCTGGATCTGCTCTGGGGTATTGAATGGGAAACACAGTGGCAGTACAACTGGAATGAAAGCAACGTTGAATTCGGATTGAAAGGTTACACCCAGCCGGAACTGATCAAGGGTACCATCTACAACGTTGACCCGAACACCGGCAGGCGCTTCAGCTCTTTTGTCAAGATATTTGATTCACGCGGCGGCCGCCTCTCTCTTAACTCAGGCTCCATGTATGACATGTTGTTCTACAACTTTGGTACAGAGTATACTTCATTCTACCAGAGTGATGACTACAGCACATACACCGCCTCTACGCGCGTAAGCTCACGCGCGCAATGGATACGCACCCGTTCAGAGAGTGACAACAGTGAAATGCCTGACACCACAAGAACATACATTGACTACAACCAGCCTGATGAACTGTTCGGTACTCTGGTAACAGGCCTCAAGATAAATGAAGACCCCTCAAGCTATGAAAAGGAAATCAGCCCGGACGGCACCATAACCTACATCTACAGGATTGACGCCCCGCTGCGCCCATTCTCATTTATCTACATGTTCCAGATTATCATCCTCAACAACGCTGATGATAAAGGAGACCGCATAATAGGCGCCAAAGGTCTTACCGTAACCGGTCTGGCGCAGGGCGTTGAGCTGTTTACACGCCGCACGTTCAACAATACCATATCAATATCACTTGATGATGTCAAGCCCATGCAGAATCATGAGAATGTGATTCTGGAGGACGGCAGTACAGTTGACAAAGCCGATATAATGGCTGCCCGTATGCTTACATGGGGTCTGCCGGGCATGAACCCCATTGAGAGTTCCAAGGCAATTACCCGCGCTCCGGACATTGACAAGAACTATATAGGCATAGGCTTGACCCTACGCAACGGATATACATACATAGTAACACGCAACATCACCGAAGCTATGCACGTAAGGCCCACCGGTGGTGTTGTAACCATATATATTGACGCCAATGAGGTTCCTCAGGACATTCTGGAGCAGAAACCTCAGCAAGGCAGCGGAGGATTTGGTGCTGAGGTTGATGATTGGTCAAATGAGGTTAACGCTGAAGTAACAATTTGATGCTGATATGTTTACATCATCCTTAAAAAAAGCAAGATGGAGCTATATGATACTGGCGGCAGCAGCGTCAATCATCATAGCCATACTGGCCACCATGCTTTTAACTCACTCAGTGACGTTTAAGGACAACAGTGTAAGCCAAGATGAACAGGCCGAGTCAACGATACGATTCTCTAATTAAGGAATTTTAACTAGGGATAATATAATAATGAACTAAAATATAATAAGGTGTAAGATGATGAGAGGATTTAAACTTTTAATTGTTGCAGCATTTGCCATAATAATGGCAGGATGCAGCAATGAAAGTGTCTTTAGGGAAACTGAAGCCACAGCTGGTGCTGTAATCAGTTTCCAGTCCTACTCTGAAAAGCCCACAAAAGCTATAAATGATACCACGACTCTTGAATTCTACCACAACACATTTGCCGTATACGCCACCAGTAAAGATAAAAGAAACAATCAAGTACAGGTAGTGTTCGGCACCAACCCAACCGGAAACGGAACCACCAGTAACGGCACCGTATGCACCTATTCAGGCAGCTCTTGGAACTATTCTGCACCACGTGTCTGGGACAATCACTCTAACTACCGGTTCATAGCATACGCCCCCGCAATTACCGCCAACCCGCTGCGCTTTACATACGGAACATCAACTGAAGTAGGCAAACTGGGCGTTGACGGACGTGACCTTGTGGCTAACGGATTCTACCTTACAGGTGAGAACCTTCAGTCACATCCGTCAGACAAACTCAAACACCGCGGATTCAGCACAGACCTGGATCTTATGACATCCGATACTGTAAGCCACCAAGGAACCAACCACAATCCTGTAAACCTGCTGTTCAAGCACATACTGGCCAAGATAAACGTAAGAGTAAGAAAGACAGCAAACCTTAATGATCCCGTCATAACCATAGACAGCATCTTCATAACAGGCCTTGCCGATAAGGGCTCATACAGAGAAAGCAGCTATAATCTGCTTACAAATGATTCAACCGGATGGACTGTTGATCCGGATATGCACAACCCGGATTACATGCTGGCATACCGTACCTACAACGGAGCACCAGAGTTGCCCGATGCCAACAACAGTGATCCAGGCTACGTAAAACTGCAACCTTTACATTACATAGAATCACTTATCATACCGCAAGCTATAACCACAATAGATTCAATACATGCATATTGGACTGTAACCAGACAGGAGAGCGCAACTGAAACAGTTACAGAACCGTTTGAAAGCCATATTGCTCTAAGCGAGACAGAATTTACCTCATTCCTGGACCGCATGAGCTACACTATAATATTTACAGTTGATTCTGATGACTTTTACTTCATAACTGAATTTGAACATGATTGGGGTGATGAAGAAACGACAGAAGAACCTATAGAACCGAGTGATTTATAAACGTGAGTATTAACAATTTAGAAAAAATAAACATTAAAATGAAAACGACAATGAAAAAGGACAGATTTACAATCCTGTTAGCAGCCGCCGCAATGCTGGCAGCTTGCTCAAAGACTGACACCTTCAAGGAGGTGGACACTCCAGATGTTGCCATTGGATTCAATGGCCAATATGTAGAAAAACCGACTAAGGCTGAAATAACCGACTCTTGGCTTACCACAGCCGGTTCAGATTTTGGTGTTTATGGTTATAGGTATGCTATTGGTAACACCGATCCAACGCCATTTACCCTTTTCAATAATGAGCGTGTATACTACGTCACCTCACCTGCCGATTGGTTACACACTACCGTCCGCTATTGGGACAAAGGTGCGACAGGACAGTATTACTTCTACGCTTATGCACCTTACAGCGCCACTGCAGCTTCTTTTAATAGAGCAGCTAATGGTGGTCTTACTTATACAATGCCTGTGGATGGAAACTCAAAAACTCAAGTATTTGTTGACACAGACAATGCGTTAGATCTCTGCATTGCAGATGTTGAAGAAACAGACTACGAGCACTGTTCAACAGAAGCACATGTACATTTCACATTCTCACATGCACTCTCCAAACTGTCTTTTAAAGTCAAAAAAGAAGATTTTGGCGCTAACGATGTCGTTAGACTGACATCTATCACATTTGCCGCCCCTATATCTACTACTGCAACCTGGAGTCAAAATGCCTTAACCGGTGTAGCAAGTGCAAACGTTGCATATTCAGAAGACTATGCAGCCCCGGAATCTTTAACCGACAACGTAAAAACTGCCTTCACTGATTCCGGCGCTGATACTCCAGGCGACCCCTCGCCCACCGTTGTCGGTGTTGCAGACGTAATAGTTGGAACAGAAGCTGGAGCTGACAAAATCGCTGGTTCAAACAGCTTCATTGTCATTCCAAACACCAATCCAGCAGATGCCAACGATGTTCAGGATGGCGAGAAGCATCTGATTAAACTGACTGTGGAATATGAACTGGAATATGGCGACAATCATCAAAAAGAATCCCATACAGCTTATGGAGATGTTCGTATTCTGTACCAGAGCGGAAATCATTACATAGTAACAATCAACATCAAACCTGTTGCAATTGAATTCCATGTTGATGCTATTACTGATTTTACAACAGTAAATGCAGGCACCTTTGATGTGCAGTAACTCATGATACAACTTAATGACAAACAATAAAAAACATACAATTATGAGAAAGAATTATCTATGGATCGCAGCCGCTGCCGCAATGGTCGCAGCCTGCACACAGAGAGATCTCATCAACGATATTGTTGATGAAGACGTAGCCATTGGTTTTGAAGGAAAGTACGTGAACAAAGGAACACGTGCAGCGATAACCAACACATGGTTTGCTAATGAAAATGAAAACAGTTTTGGTGTATATGGTTTCAAAGGAGATTATCAGCTGTTTAACAATGAGCAAGTAACTTGGGATAACACCAACCACAAGTGGACAAATCCCACTTACCGTTTGTGGGATAAGAGTGCTACAAACTACAGTTTTTATGCCCATGCTCCTTATGCAGCCACTCATACTTTTAACGTGACCACCAAAAAGTACACCTTCAGCAGTATACCTGTAATTCAGGATATCGATGAGGATAATGCAGATATTGTGATTGCTACACCTATCACTGGTTATTCCTATTCCAGCACCCTATCAGGGCATAACGCAAATGATCCTGAAACCGGTGCTTCACAGTATGGACACGGCGACGGTCATGTGGAATTTGATTTCAATCACATTCTTTCAAAGTTGTCATTCAAAGCTTACTCTTCTATTGATCCAGATAAAGCAGAAATATATATTAAGAAAGTTCAACTTGACTTCCCGACAGGAACTTCAACATGGACGCAGGGAGACGGCTTTGCCGGAACTACCGCATACACTGCTTGGGTTGTGACCACAAACGAAAATGGTTATAAAGCAAAAGATGGCAACTATGATGATGCCGTAGTTTTTGATGGCAATACCGCAAAATTAGGATATGGAGCAGCTAATGCAGGTGCTATTGTAGATGCCACCACTGCAACAAATGTAGCAAAGACATACATTGTTACTCCTGTAGCAGCAAGTGGAGTTGGAACTGAACATATTTTTGGAATCAAAGTAACATACGATGTTCAGTATAAGAAAGCTAATCCCGCCTATGTCGATGATACCACAACCCCCGACGTGGATCCATACATTAACGATGGAGATAAAGAGGTAAACTGCGTAGCTACCGGCGTTATTGGCGGCGGCGACACAGCTGCAAATCAGTACAAGCCCAATCAGAATGATTCATACGTAGTAACCATCAATGTTAATCCTGAACACATTGAATTCTGCGTAGATCATGTTACCGGTTGGACTTCACCTGACGTACAAAGAGAAGTAACAGTTCAGTAACAATCATTACAGGCCGGCAGGGTTTGACCGCCCTACCGGTCACCAAGAAAAAAAGAAGAAAAAAACGGCTCTCCAGTTAGAGAAAAAAATTTCTCTAGTTAAGGAAAAAATTTTCTCCCCTTAAGGAAAAAAAATTTTCCCCTTAAGGGCCGTAAAAAAAGAGAAGAAAAAAGCATAGAGGAATTAGTGTAATAATGGTGCTGAAAAAGAGACATATTATACTCTCTGCAGCAGTCACATTTTTAGTGGCGGCCTGCACTCAGAATGACATCTTCAAGATGAATACTGATGAGGAGCAGGATGTTCTGATTGGCTTTGAGACTTTCCATGAGAAGTCAACAAAGACAGCCACCGCTGCTACAGGTGAGATTTCAGGACCATCCAACTTTACCCGCGATGCTAACGGTAACGGCGGATTAGGTGTATGGGGATTCAAGGGAGTTCCCAGCGCCATACCTGCGGCATCGGCCGTATCAAATTACACTATTGATGTAAGTGACGAGAACGTATTCAAGCCCATATTTGAGAACGTTCAGGTTTGGTATGAGGATGCTGATGACCCCATGTACGGACCTAAAGGCTTCACTTACCTTATACCTAAATACTGGGACAAGAAAGCAGAGTATATTTTCTTTGCTTACGCGCCCTATAACAATACCCTGAATGCCAGCGATGAGGAGATTGTCTCTTTTGACAAGACAACAGGACGGTTTACCGTAAGAGACATTGAGTCAATACAAGACATCAGCAAGCATACCGGAAGCGGTGAATCCCTGCAATACGGCGGAACCGGCACAGTACCCAACTCTACCGATAAGGTATATCAGGCTGCCGATGCCACAGACGTAATTGATTATCTGATGGCCAGATATGAGACAAAGCAGAAATATAACGGAACCAACCAGGCTGGAAAGCCCGGATATGCTGATGCCTACACATCGCCTGATGACTACAGGCAGCAGACTGTAGGATTCACGTTCCGTCATATGCTGTCAAGGATTACAATCAACCTGCAGGCTGAAGATACGCCTAAGGGCATAAAGTCAATGGCTGTAAGCTATCTCACCATTGACAATATGCCTGGAGCATCAACTGATAAGGCTCTCTTTATCCAGAACAGTCCTACGGCCGCAACCGGAACATATACCCCAAGCACCTGGGCCGGTAAGACTCTGCAGATAATCAACACTGATGCCACAACTAATGCCAACGCCACATCAAAGAGCAAACTGTATATCCTTAAGGACGGTTCACTGTCAGGCGAGACTGTTACCAAGCCAACTGACCAGAAGCAGTCATTCTACTATTATGTAGCGCCCAGCACTGCCGATGATCCATCGACCACAGGGGTGACTGAGAAGTATATTTTGAACATAAAATATGAGATAACATATCTGGACGGAACAACTGAAGAGGTGGATGTTGATCCCATAGACCTTTCCTCAAAGCTCACAGCTTTGCTGCAGAACAGGTCTTACACTCTCACCATCAATGTTGATCTTAACCAGATATTATTCTGCGTTAATGAGGTCGTTGGATGGGGCCCCGCTTTTGAACAAGAGATAACAGTACCCGAATCCGAATGAACGTGCATATGAGTAAGAATATTAAGATATTGATAGCCGCAACAGCCCTGTTGGTTATAGCCTGCGCAGAGAAGGAGACCTTCTATGACGTGAACTATGACCAGAAGGACATCATAGCCTTTGACGTCTATCACTCCAAGAAGACCAAGGCTGCCATTGAACAGGATATGGATCTGACCGAATCCAATGGCGGAATTGGTGTATATGCCTTTAAATATTGGGATAAGGAGAGGTATAATGAAACCAATAATCCTACAGGAGTGGGAATCGTTAATCATAAGATTGATTTCAGCTCTGTCTCAGGAGAACACGGCAATCCCATCTTTAACAACACAATGGTGTATATAAATCCGGATTTCGGTAATGTATCAGCATCTAATTATACTCAAAAATTCATATATGAGTATCCAAAACAATGGGATAAGCAGATGTACTATGTCTTCTTTGCATACGCTCCCCGGTCTGCAACAGGCGTAGTTCTTGATGACCATACCGGTCTGTTTGAGTTCACTGAGATGCATAAGATACAGTGCGCCAGCAATGCTCAGGACAAAGCAGTTGATTCAGGCGCAGGCGTCGTAACAAAGAAGCAGTATTCAGTGCTTGCTGACGGCACCAACGCCGCCGCAATCAAAGACTATCTGATTGCTCCCTGTCAGGCTGATGAGAAATGGCACGCAACAGATCAGTCCGAGCATGAATATGATAAGGCTAATGTCACTATAGGCTTTAATTTCTCACATCTGCTTTCCAAGTTTGATGTAAATGTCAAGGCTAAGAAAGAGTGGAGCGGAACCATTGATGAAGTTGCATATACAGGCCATGAGTACAAAGGCGTTAAGAGCATCTATATTACAAACCTTAAGATCACCAAGCTGCCTGAGCTCTCAAACCTGAGTGCAAATTATCTGACCAAGTGCCAACAGAATCAGGTTAATTTTACAAGCATCTATGATGATGGTGCAGTGACTTTTGACCCGTCTTACTACACTACAGACTTAGGAATTGTAAGCAGTTCTGTTGATAACACCACGACTCCGGCCACAACCGTTTACTCTATAAACGGAGAGGCCAATACAACAGAGCCTCTATACATTCTGGCAGGCGGAAGCATAACTGAAGATGCCACAACGCACGCATTGACCTTTACCTGCCCCGGAAATAACGTTGTTGACGGATATGTGGACCAGGCATTTTCATTCTATATTGCCCCCAACACGCCTAACACGGCTGACAAGCATCAACTTGTCATTGACTACTATATAGAGTATGTAAACGGTGACAAGGAGCCCGTAAGCCGTACCGTTGACCTATCGGCGGCTCCTTATAACTTTAAACAGATGAAACCGGGCTTCATCTATACCATCAATCTGGAGATAGGCCTGGATCAGATTTATGTAACAGTTGAGGACTTTGAGTGGAACAGCGGAACACCCTCTGTCATTAACGTTAACAGTACTAACAATTAAGATTGTAAAAAGATATGCTAATGAAGGCAAGACATAGACTGGTTATGATGGTCGCAGTGATAGCACTGATGGCTGGCTGCCAGTATGACGGTCTGGTTTCTGATCCCTTCCGGGAGGCCAGGAACAGAGAGGCTCTTGCCATTACATTTGGCGACGGTGTGGCTGACAATCCTGTACACACCCGCTCTGCCGTTAGCAGGCATCTCAGTGAACTGGACACCACAATGGGTGTATGGGGCTGGTATGTTGATGGGGACGGTATTGAAAGACGCATTTTCAACAACCAGCTGGTAAAATATGGCGCTGAAAACAATAAATGGACTTACCTTCCTGAAAAATACTGGCAGCAGGATAGTAAGGACTACAAATTCCTGGCCTATGCTCCGCACGGAAGCAAGGTTGACGGAACAGACGTGACCGTAAACCTGACTGACACAATGATTAACATTACGGGTATAACCCTTAAGGGAAGTAACACTATGAGCCACAAGCCATTGGCTATGCCTAAAGGTCTCAACACATTCAAGAACGTGGATGATACAGACTGGATGATTGACCGTAAGATAAAGAGTTACTATCGTGAACAGGTCAAGTTCAACATGCAGCATATACTTGCCAAACTTATAGTTACGGCCAAGTGCACATCGTTGCCGTCAGGATGCCATGTTGTAGTAGACAGTCTGATTGTGGGTGATTTTGTAAGCAAGGCAGACTTTGCCCAGAAACTGGATCACACGCCAGACCCCACCCTGCCTGAAGAGGCCGGTGTGAATGAATGGACCTTATACCCGTCAGAGCCGCGCTATACGCTGTACAGCGCTGAGGATGACACTTTAAGTCCAAACACAGAATACTGCATGATAGAGTCTCTGTTGCTGCCGCAGGATGTTATACCAAGCCAGGAGTTGTTCATATATTACTCTGTGCACAGCTCAGACGGCCACATACAGCATTCTTATGAAAGCAAGAAGATAGATGAGCTGTTCAGCAGTTTCAACAGTGAATGCGCCTACAGGATACAACTGACCATAAATCCGGGCTTCATTGTATTCCAGACCCAAATGACAATATGGGAAAACCAGGATGACTATAAGTATCTTGACTCAACCCACAAAAATGATAGTGATTAATATAAATAAGTATATAATTATACAAGGTGTAAAATTAAAATTTTAGAGAGATGAAAAAGAACTATTTCAGGATTAAGATCCAGACGTTACTTCTGGCGGGAGCAGCGATTATGCTGTTACACTCATGCCAGGAGAAGTTGGAGCTGAACACCATTGAAAGAGGCTTTGACAGCAGCGATGAGATTCAGTTCCAGAACTTCGTGACCGGTATGACCCGCGCATCAAAGACCACCGGTACTTTTGTTAACGGTGACAGTATTGGTGTTTACGGTTTCCAGACCTCCTATGAAGGTGGTGTAGTTGATCTGGTTTCAAAGATCTTCAACAACCAGAAGGTAACTTACAACAAAAGCGCAAACACCTGGGAGTACAGCCCGGTAAAGTATTGGGAGAAGAGTTCCACGTATGATTTTTACGCTATCTATCCCTACTCCACCACATCGGGAGTACTTAATTACACATTTACTGACAACAAGTTTGCCATAAACGGTTTTTCTGTAGAGGATGACAAAGATGATCAGGTTGACATAATGATAGCCAAGCAGATAAAGGATCATCCTTCATACAATGTGGTGAACTTAGAGTTCAACCACGTGCTGTCAAACGTGTCATTCCTGTTCAAGACCGCCGACGACTTTAGCCCCATAGGCATAAGCCAGGTTGAGGTTTTGAGCTTTAAGGTGACAAACCTGTATCGCACGGGCACATTCACCCAGACCGGATGGGCTGACAACGCTTATGATGGCACATGGGCTGCTGACGCAACAACCAAATATGACCTGCCGGTTGTAAACGGTGTTACGTTTACCCCTGACCAGCCCGAAGCTCCGGCCACAACCACCCAGCAGACTGCTGTAGATCTTTATACAGACTTGCTGTTGCTGCCGCAGTCATTTGCTGACGATGCCCAGATGGAAATAAAGTATAAGATAACATATGATGACGGTGCAGAGGCTGTTTATCGCCGCAAAGTAAAAATGAAAGATATTCAGGGGCATCTTAGAGGTACCTCTGACGCCGATGCCGTCATTGCTGAATGGAAGCCCAACTACCGTTATTTCTACACCATTGCGGCAGATCCGTCACTTAACGAGCAGGGCGGTAAATATCAGGCTATTGCAAATGTCGATAATGACAGGGAAGCATATCCCACGACAACCATAGCGCCTACAGTAAATATAGTTCGCGTTTATCTTGACTCAGACAACATTACTGATGCTTACTATGTTGATTATGATCTGGATGGAAAAGGAGACTATCCCATTCTCTGGCAAGACCTGGATGATGACGGTTGGCTTTGGGCTCTTGTTGACAGCAATAATGACGGTATACCTGACGATGATGACAATGACGGCCAGCCCAATGTCATTTATCTGGATATAAATCCACGTGACAACGTTGTGGAGACTCCGTTAAGAATTCCGGCTACTCCTGTTCCGTCAACTCCCACACCTAATCCTGCAGATCCTGACGCAGCAATCGTTGACTATGACGGTAACGCCGATGGTTCATACACCAACCCCACAGCATGGCTTATCCTTAAAGAAAGCGGTGACTCTATTGACACAGACAATGACGGAATAGGTGATATTGCTATTGCATGGCTGGATATAGATAATGACGGCATTCTGGAAGGTGTAGCCGATAAGGATGGCAATGGCATAATCACTGCAGCCGATGCTTATGATGATGACGGCGTTGACTACAACGGCAACCCCAGCGACAATGACGTAATAAGGTATCTGGATTATTCTACAGGCGATCCCGTATGGAAAGATCTGGAGAGATATGAGATACCTGAGGAAATACTGCCCAAGATTCCTAACATCATTGAATTCTCAGTCGAAGTTGAGGACTGGAAGGGTCCCTATGACGCACCTGTAACATTTGAATGATTTGATTTTACGCCCTGAAATAGTTCATAAAATTATAAACCTAACAAAACCAGAAACAATGAAAACGAATATAATACATAAGCTGGCATGTCTGGGAGCAGGATTACTGCTCACTACCGCCTGCTCTGATACTTTCAGGCTGAGCGAGCCGGACATGGGCCAGTACGTAACAGACGCTGAGATAGAATTCAACAACTACGTGACCGGAATGACCCGCGCATCAAAGTACGGAGCCACCCCATTCAAGAGTGGCGAGTCTATGGGCGTGTGGGGTTATCAGACTACTGGTGAAATAATTGACACCATATTCAAGAACCAGGAGATAATAAATGTAAGTGGTAACGTATGGACTTATGACAACAAGAAACTCTGGAACATAGGTTCTACATATAAGTTCTACGGCGTGTTCCCCTACTCAACCACTCTGTACTCTATTGATGACGAGAACAAGGTTACCTTTGAGGATTATGTCAACCCGTCAGACACTGCAAGTCAAGTGGATCTGATGATCTCTCAGATGCGTCCCGTATCACCGTTCAACACTGTTGACATGATATTTCACCACATTATGAGCAATGTCAATCTATATGTAAAGATTTCAAATAATCTTGACATCACAGGCATTTCTTCAATAAACCTGAGCAAGCTGCACATAAGCGGCATAAAGAATAAAGGTACATATCAACAGACCGGATGGACCGACGAGTATGCACCTGTAGGCGTATGGAGCAGCCAGAGCGGCCTGATGAATATACCTGATGCCACAGACATTAACCTCAATATGGACCGCAGCGCAACACCGGTTATGAAAGACGTTATAATGTTGCCGCAGCAGCTGTTCTCTGCCGAGGGAGCCGCCGATGACGTAACCATTGATGCCGTATTCCGCATCAGGTATTCTGACGGCACCACATCAACATTCAATAAGAAGGGTGTGCGCCTGGCCGGCATTACAGGTAAGCTTGTTGCCGATAACGATTCGACGTTGAAGATTTCATCATGGGACATAAACCACCGCTACAACTACACGCTGGCATTCAACCCGTCATTCACGACACGTATCTGGGAAGCTGACGGTGACGGCAGCCTCATAATAGATCCGGTTAAAGGCGATACCTTGTCAAAGGTTGATGATACTCCCACTCCCGGCACCATGAAGTATGACCCCGAGAACCCCGATGTGATATATGTACTTGAGGATACAGCAACCGTTGACGGCCCCAAGATAGTATGGGTTGAGTACCCCATTGTATGGGAGGATATTGACGGTGATGACCTTCTTGAAGCCGGTATAGACCGCGACGGTGACGGCCATATAGACAATGTGGACGGTGATAATGACACTAATCAGCCCGGCGATGACCACAAAGACCCGTCTGACGGTGATACAGATAACAACCCGGACGGCAAGGACTGCATCCTGGTCAAGATTGATACTGATGATGACGGAGTACCGGATACCTGGGTACAGCTGGAAAAAGATCCCGCAACCGGTATTATTACACCTGAACGTGACACCAATGATTCTTTCATAGAATTTACCGCCACCGTTCAGGATTGGGATGACAACCGTTCATTCGACATAGAAACAGAAATGTAATATGAGAAAAATCTTGATATCCTGCAACAGGGCCAACGCCACAGCCGCCACCGCAGTGACGCTGCTGATGGCGTTGTGCCTTACCGCATCCTGCTGCCATCACGGCAAAGCAATTGATCCGGATGATGATATACCCATATCCATGAGTGTATCCTCAACCGGCACAAAGGCTATTGTCAATGATCTGGACGGAATGATAGGCCAGTGCTTTGACAACCAGGACCAATACATAGAGGGTAAGGGATTCGGAGTGTACGGATACAAGAAAGAAAGCAGCGGAACATCAATAAAGATATTTGACAACGTCCCAATCCGTCCGGACAGCAAAACAACCACCACTTGGACATACTCCCCCAAACGCTATTGGGACAGTGACCCCAATGTGAGCTACCAGTTCATAGCTTACTGGCCTCATTTGACTGATGACGTGTCAGTTCCGGGCCCCGTGAATGGAGACTACACCGAACAAACAAAAGTTCTAACAATCCACAACGTTCCCAACTGGCAACCCGTAAACGGTAATGAAGTTGACTACATGACCGCCGCAACATCGGGCAAGTACCGTACATCAGTACAGCATGAGGTTGCAGCTTTCTACAACGGTACGGTACATCTCTCATTCCGCCATATCCTGTCACAGCTTATAATCAAGGCGTGTTACATAGGCAGTGAGTTTGAGAGCAACTCTGGCCCCGGCGTTAAAGTGAACAGTATCAAACTTGAAAAGTCTGATGCCAATGAGCAGGTTCTGTCTAATACTTCAAGCGGGGACATAGTTAATGTTACTGATTTCAGTCAGAAATATAGTGACAATGATGCTGCGCCGCTAACGCCCGCATCACCCAAGACCAATATGGCCGACGAATGCATACTCAGCCTTCCCGAAGTAAGAATACCGTATATGGATGAACTTACAAAACAATTTACGTTTGAAGATAGCCATCCCACGGAGCCGCAAGTGGTTGGCCGCTGGCTTATGGTTCCGCACAAGTGGCAGAATCTCAATATCTCAGTCAACCGTAAAATCGGGAGCGCCGGCTATGCATATTCTGCCCCTGTGCCGGTTACCGCAGGTGAATCCAACTACCATTATGTGACACAGCCCGGAAGCACATACATAATCACCCTGATGATTGACGTTGCAACAGGAGGTATTACTATAGGTTCAGTTGACATTCAGAACCGGATTGAACAAAATACAACGCATGAAGTCCATAACTGGTAAATACGTAGTATTTAAATTTGGAGATTTAAATTTTATTAACTATATTTGCGCTAATGACTAAGGTAAGAGCTGACATATGGATTTGGGCCGCATTGACACTGGCAGTGCTGGCATCATGTTGTGACCGTGAGGACAGCATGCAAGCCACCGTTACGCTCTATCCCTCCATATCAAATAACGTAGAGACAGAGATTCATACACGCGCCAGCATAACTGTTTCAGGAACTGCGCAGGGAACCACCTATGAGGATGATCCCGTAGCATACGGATTGCCTGACTTAACAACCATCCTGGCTTATGCTGTTCCCACGGAGTCTGGGGAACTTCATCAGATTGCTGACAACAGGAAACATGGCCTTTTCAGATACAGCAACGGCCGTTGGCGTTCACATGTAACCGCCGTTGACGGCCATAATTACAACTTGTACGCCATTTCACCTAATACGTTGGTCGCAAACCCGGAAAGTGACTTTAATTGGGGGCTTTCTACTCTAAATGACAACACTTCATTCAGCACTGACAATGTTGCCCTGACTCTCCACGGTCTGGATGTAATAGTCAATTATGATCCTCTGATAAGCATTGCCGCCGCAGGCCGCCATGTTTACATAGACAACAATGTTGAGTATGAGGTAGTGACAGAGGCAGAAGGGAATCAGCCGCAAGAGACTGCGCCCCTGACCCGTCCTGCCCTTACCAAGAACAACTATGACATTGGTAAGGTTATACAGCCGGGTGATAATGATACGCAGAACCAATACAGGGTATGGATGGCAATGGATCATCTGTATGCCAAAGCCACAATATATTTTTCAGTCTATCAGGATTACTACGATATACGTGACATACGTCTCAAGGAGGCCAAGATTGTTGTTGGCAAGGACAAACGTTCCCTGACCGGCAACCATACATACAATTTTGCCACCAGCGCCCTAAGTCTTGATGCCAATCCTGCTTTTGGAGCTAACAACAATGACAACACAGATATTGAGATTGATCTGATACGCGGCACCACAGCTAACAACAACCGCGACACGGGTCAAGAATACGTCACTCTTACACCTCCGGGAAATAACAATGCGGGCTACAAGGATTTTGCATGGTTCTGTTTCCTGCCGCAGTCATTGTTACCGTATGACCAAACAACCCAGGAATACACTTTGACGTGCCCGCCGTGTACTCTTAAGGTTGAATATGATGTGGTTGACAAGGACGGAAATATGGTCAGAGAGAACCAGACTGCCCAAAACATCATCCACTTGGACAAATTCTACAGGGATGACTATGTTTACCGAACTCCTCAACCGGGAGATCATTTCAAGATAAAGGTTATGGTCAAGCCATCTTATCTGTATGTACTTACAGATGATGACGCCAAAATGGAACTTTTAATTCAAAAGGACTAGAACGATGAAGATATATAGCCATATACACAAGTCATTACCCTTCAGCCTCAAGCTGTGGGGATTACTGCTTATTTTCACTATGGGAGCCTTCGTGTACGCGCAGGCGCAGATAACCATTGGCGGTAATGTATATGGCGGCGGTGACATGGGTGACGTAAGCGGTAACACCCAAGTTCAGGTGCTGTCTGGCAACATAGGCACTGAAGATATAAACAACCCCGGCGGCAGCGTATTCGGCGGCGCCCGTGTGGCAAACGTAAAAGGCAGCACACTGGTTAACATTGACGGAGAACACGCTACAGACTACATAATCATCAACCGTGTTTACGGCGGTAATGACATATCAGGCACCATTGGCTCATATCAGGCTATAGGTGAGACAGAAAAATTCACAGCATTGACCACTGGTAGTACTCCATTGCTGAGTAATGTTGGAACCAGTGATGGAAAGGATAACGTTGATGCTTCATGGAACGCATTCGTGCATATCTCTGACGGAGGCCCAGACAAGCGTATATACATTGGCCAGCTGTTTGGCGGCGGCAACGGTGAATATGACCTTGTACAATCTCAACCGGACCAGAATGGTAAAGTTACTCACAGCATTTTCAAACGGGGACACACTGAAGGGGACAAAGCAATAGTAACAAAGGTCGCTGATCAGGGTGTAAAAGCTTTCCAAGAACCGGAACTGGCCAAGACTTACGTTGACATTCAGGGCGGATCAATTGTTTACGCATACGGCGGCGGCAACAATGCCACAGTAACAGACCAGACTGTTATCCACGTTGACAATCCCAGTCAAGTGGTAAACTCCATCACTCAAGGTCAGAAAGAACTGCTGAACCCAGCCCGTTTCAAGGCCATGGGTATCAACACCGGATTGTCCAAACCCAGCAGCGATGCATTCCAGATAGGCCGTCTGTTTGGAGGAAACAACCTGGCTGCAATGAACATACGCCCCACCTGGAACCTGAGGAGCGGCAAGGTACGTAACATTTACAGCGGAGGAAACCGCGGTGACATGACACATGTTGAAGGCCTTCTGCTTGAAATTCCCGCCGGATCGACAATCGTAGTGGATGACCTATTTGGCGGTTGCCGTATGGCCGATGTCAATCCGCTCCAACCCGGCACTGATACACCGGCTGACCCGTCAGACATCCAGCTCACAGAGAAAAACCCGGACGGCACTGATAAATATGATTTTGCAGGCGGTCTGTCAGCCCGCGTAAGGATAAGCGGCGGTTCTGTAAACAACGTCTATGGCGGCAATGACGTAACAGGCCATGTGGCAGGCGGCAATGCCGTTGACATCTACCACAGCATTCGAGGCAACGTTTATGGCGGCGGCAACGGCTCATACCCCTACACAGATGCAATCATTTTAAAGGATGACGATGTGTATGGCGACCTGTATTACGGAGACACATTTGATCAAACTGATGAGGAACAGAGAGAAGCAAACTCCCTAAAGGCTCTTAATGATTTTCGTCCTGATGCCGAGCAGGTTATGATTCGTCTTAAGGGAACTGAATCTAAACACACTTACATAGACGGTTCTGTATTCCTGGGAGGAAACAGTGCCACCATAAAAACAACCAAATCAGATCCCATAGTCCAGCTCAAGATGGGTTCATACGTTTTTGCCCATAACGTTTTCCTGGGCAATAACGGTGAAGAAATGATTACCTACAATGAGCAGGACAAAGATAAGGATGGAAATGACAGCCCAGGGGAGATGGAAGGCGTACTCAGAACCATGAAAAAGACTGATTACAGTTCTATAAACCTGACTAACGATAATTCCTTTACCGCCTACATGGATGGTGCCGCCATGGACCTCATCCCCACCCTGACATTCTTTGATGACTATGTTGACCACAGTTCATACATCGGCTCATTCTACTGCGGAGGTAATGTAGGAAGCATGACCTATTCAGGTAAAAACACCATGGTATTTGATGCCCCGATCATGGTTTTAAGCAAGATTGTGGGCGGATGCTATAATGCAATTGTGCCAAAAACTGATTTCAACGCTTACTATGATGGTGGTATAATGGGTAGTGAAAGTGAGCAGATATCATACCTGGATGAATCAGGCAACATAAAGGACCGTCTGGTGTTGAACTTCAACGCCACCAAGATTGAGCCCAGGCGCTGGAAGATGACCACTGACAACAACAATAATGTCGTATATGACCTTGACGCCAATGACAACCGTCAGCTTGAGTGGAACACTGTAATTTGGGATAATGATAAACATGATTTTGTACAAACAGATAACACGACAGTAGCCAATGACACGAAACGCCGTATTGCAGACGGAAACATCTACGGAGGATGTTATCAGAGCGGTCATGTAAACGGCAACGTAGTCATAAACATAAACAGTGACATTATCGATAGGGATGAGGTTTTTGCCCAAACCACTACCGGCAATAACGGTAACGTTTCCATTTCAGGCCAGCGTAATTCAGGCGTGATACTTGACGAGCAGAGCTTTGACATAAACATTGTGGCATTGTCCGCATTCGGTGCGGGATATGGCGAGAAAACAGAGATTTGGGGAAGCACCACTATCAATCTTAAAAAGGGTTACGTGATGCAGGCATACGGCGGAGGTCATCTGGGCGTTGTGGGCAAGGGCGAAATAAAATACACCAATGACCAAGACGTCATTTATGAATTGGATGAGAATAATAACTCTACAGGTTACCCTGAAAAAGAATATGAGTTTGATGCTAAGTTCAGCACCACTATTAACCTGAACGCCACCTCTCCTGTATATGATGAAGACTCACCTGCTCTTGCAGAGGCTGAGTATCTGTACGGAGGCGGTAATGAGGGCAATGTATGCGGTAACTCATATGTATATTTGGGCAACGGCCGCATATATGACACATTTGGTGGAGCCAGTAATGCTGATATCCTGGGACATGCGGAGACATTCATAGGCCGCAACAGCAGCGGTCAGACCGGGTTCCCTTATATTAGGGATATAGTTTACGGAGGTAATGACTTTGGCGGCACCATTTCAGGCAGTTTTGAGGATGGCTATGACTTTACCAAGCGCGTTCGTGACTACGCTAATGACAAAACCATAATACACGGTTATGATGCAACTGCTGCAGCAACAAGCACCTACGCTCCTGAGGTTCTGAAGGCTGCTGCATACGTGGAATATCTGCAGGGAAATGTTGATACCATATTCGGCGGAAGTTACGGCAAATATGATTACTCTAAGACTGACCTGTATGGCACTGATGCCAAGATGCCGTATGTTAAGAGCGCTTTTGTAAACATGCGTCCTCAAAAGAACACCAATAGTGAGGTCAGTGCAATATTCGGAGCCGGAACCGGTTTCAGCCGCAACCGTTTAGGGGATCAGTCCCAAGACCGCAGCTATGTACTGATTGACATAGCCGATGATATAGACAACTTCAGGCTTATGCAGGTGTACGGGGCCGGCAGCTACAACGGACTGGGAATGAAACCTACATTTGAAGAAACTGTTGATGCTAATTATGACCGTGACAACGTCTCTGCAATAGTAGATCTGGTACGTGGCAAGATAGGCTCAGCTTACGGCGGCAGTTACAATGAAGGTGTAACAAGACGTACAGTGGTTAATATTCCTCAAGGCTCAACGATAAATGTAGGCAGCATATTTGGAGGAGCCTACGGAACACATCCACTGCTTCCGTGCGATGTTTATGAATCAAACGTTAACTGGAGCAGTTCTGATGCATTCCTTGTAGCAAGTGAGACTGCCCCCATGTTCTATGGTGCTATCTACGGAGGTAACAACAGTTTCAGACAGACTGTATTTAGCCATATTAAAATATCCGCTCAGGTTAACCAGAATCATTATAAATACGGAAACACTACCGGTTATGTTTACGGAGCCGGTGAGGGAAAAAATACATGGGCACGTTACACTGAAGTAAATCTGGAGAGTGGTGCCATTGTATATGAGGCTTACGGCGGCGGACACAACGGTCAGGTAATTAATGCCAGAACTGTTGAATCATATATGCATAGCAACATGGGCGACCATTCGGATGAACTCACCCAGATTGATATAGATCAAACCAAATGGGCAGCCATATGGAATTCTGCATGGAAACTGGGAGGCACCGGCTACGATGTTGAAAACAGTACCAACACAAGCCTTCTTGTACCGGCTGCATATCTGGTGAGAGAGGCCGAGATGGATGAACGTGATAATATTGATCCGGGACGAAAGAACAGATATAATACTAATGTAATTGTAAAAGAAGGTGCTGTTGTTAATAACTACTTATACGGAGGCGGTTATGGTCAGGATGCCGTTGTATCAGGTTCCACATATGTTGCCCTGCTGGGCGGTGTGGTAAATAAAGATATTTACGCAGCCGGCACAAGCGGTCCTGTATCGGACCTGTATGACGTGGGCTTTATCGCCAGCGCAAATGTATACATAGAAGGTGGTACAGTACGTAACGTCTATGGTGGCGGATGGCGCGGTAGTGTAGGATATGCCGAATACAGAGAAAATAACGATGTAATATTATATAATGACGGCAAGACCATAGTAAAAGAGCAAATTCCAGACTATTATAAGAACGGAGCATATACTGACCGTCTTGGAGAGACTCATGTGGTTATAGGCAAGAAGGATGGAACCACTCATGTAAACGGCATCCCATCTATCAGACGTAACGTTTATGGCGGTGGAGAGGGCGGTGCCGTATATGGAACCGCATACCTGACCATAAACAACGGTTACATAGGTTATCAATACAAGAACACCGGTACAGCCCAATCCCCTGTATATGAGTATGTAGAGGAACTTGATGATGCTGCAGAGGGCGACAATCTGCTTGCCAAGTACGGAGGTAACGCATTTGGAGGCGGTTACGTGGCCAACAGTTATGTTGACAACACATTTGTCAGGATGTACGGCGGCACCATTCGCGGCAGTCTGTTTGGCGGAGGCGAGATAGCTCCCGTAGGGCGTGGTACCGTAAAGGCTGACGCTACAAATGTTGACTGGCAGCTTACAAACGGAAACGGGGACGAAGCCAAGATATACAAAGCCGGCAAGACACACATAGAGATGTACAACGGCCATGTGATGCGCAACGTGTTTGGAGGCGGTCGCGGATATGACAACTGGCGCAATGAGGGCTGGATGGATCCTGTGGAGTTAGTGACCATGGACCGCAGCTCAAAGGGTTACGTATTCGGACAGACTGAAGTTTGTATCTACGGCGGTGAGATAGGTACTGATGAAGGCGTAGCTCTGGGTGACGGTAACGTATTTGGCGGCGGCGATGAAGGTTATGTCTATAGTGCATACATGGACAACGGCCAACTGCGCATAGGCAAGAAGGATGGTGTACGTTATAATCTTGATGACGGACAATATGAAGGCTATTACTATCAGTGGGACAAAACTGACGGCTTCTTAACTGAAAACAACGGTGAAAGAAAATTCACTGAGGACTGCAAGGTTCTGGTAGAGCCCTGGCTCCAAGTAAAGAATAGTTCTATTGAATATGCCAGCAAGACTTATGCTGTCGGTGACTATGTTCCTACCGCATATCTTAATACCCTCAAAGCTAAAGGAGAGACCTGGCCTGAAGGATGGGATAACGTAGATGTCGGAAAGAGTGTGACAGAGAATAATGAAACAGTATTTAAGGAGCGTGGAGTAATTATTCACAATGCTGTTTTTGCCGGCGGTAACATAGCATCGGGCAGTAACTCCATGCATGCCAATGAAACCACAGTATTCGGTAATGCCACCGCATCTATCCATGATGTCTATAACCGTGACTTCATAACCATAGGTACCGGTCATACCGGCGGTCTGTATGGCGACGGCAACCTTACCTTTGTTGACGGCTACCGTGAGTTGAACATTACCAACTACGGCTCTGACAAGTTCCACCTTGCTACGGAACTTACCACAGCGAACTATAAACTGCTGCCTGCCCGTGAGAAGGCTTACTATGAGTTGAAGTATAAAGCCAAGGAGGCACTTACAGACAACGAACATACCACATATTCAGCCGGTTCAACATTACCGGAAGATGAAATTATTGCCCTGTTTGCCGGAACTGACAAGATCGGAACTGACGGTAAGCCCAGTTCAACCTATTGGGAGGAGAATGGCGTTGTTTCCACCTATGCCGGCCGTATAATGAACACTATTCAGAGAGCTGATTTCTGTGGTGTATTCGGCAGCCGCATGGTGATGAAAGGTGCCCAGGACCGTGTTGCTGAGACTGCCGATTACCATAACTACACCATCAACCGTGTGCGTGAGGTATCACTTAACAAGATTGACAGTCCGGCGGGAGATACTGACGCTGACAACGTACTTCACGGCAACTATTTTGGAATCTACAATACTGTAAACTACTTAGGTTCCTTGACCAGTGATGTTGATTTCCACACCAGACGTACCACTTCTGCAAATACCTCTAACAATTCCCAACTTGCAGTAGACGGAAAAACATTCTATCAATGGAAAGAGGCGCACAAGGATGACCGCACACGTAACAATGGTAACTGCCATAACCAACTGGCATTGGCATCAGGCGTTTATCTGGAACTGATCTCTGAAAAGAGCGCCGGCGATGGTCTCAATGAGAAAGACTGGGGCCTTATAACCGGTGTAGTGGAACTTGACCTTATCAACGTTCAGACCGGTATAGGCGGCGGATTTGTCTATGCCAAGAACGAGCACGGAGTACGCAGCGGAACCGAACATCAGAACACCACATTGACAGCCCTTAATGAAAATGCTGTCACCAAATGGGACTTTGATTATTCTAAGTCTGATAAAAAGGAATGGCAGACATCAGGAAACTTCATACACTCATCACAAACCATTATTGATGACTGCTACAATGAAGGCGGCAATCTTGCAATGCCTGCCCACTACTGGTTCGTAAGCGGACAGGTCTATGTATATGACCAGTACATATCAGCATATACCGGTTCACCTAACGCTTACAGTGAAACCGTAAGGATACCTATCACCATCAATGCGGCATCAAACGGAAAAATGACACTGGTTGATGTTCAGCCCAACTTATACGCTTACTATTCTAAAAACAATGGCACAACCATAAATAAGCTGAGTGGTGAACAGAAACTGGTTATAAATGATGTTACATACCAGCTGAACACCCCAATCAGTTATTGGGACTGGTACAAGCTGCCCACATCAGAGAGGAATCTGTTTGTTGAGGATACATATATTACCATAGCTGACTGCAAGGTGGGCAATACGGAGTATGCTGCAGGTAGTGTATTGCTTAAATCTGAGTATAATACACTAAAGACAGCCGTTAAAAACAATACATCAGCATTCTTACAAAAGAAAGAGGTTGACAATGTGGTTACATACGCTACTCCAGATGAGGACTTTACATTTGACTACGTATTCCGCTCTTCAAATAACCTTAGTCATGAGAACGGTTACATCCTGACTTATGACGTAACTAATCCTGGTGTTTGGGATCAGTGGTACACAAAGGTCGACAGTGAAAGCCGTGAAAAGAACCAGACTGGTGGCACCGGTTATGAAGACGGTCCTACTTATCATCCTTCCGTAAGCGGTCTTTACGGCCAGAAGCATTATGACGTAAGCAACATCATTCCTAAGCAGACCTATATTGATTATGAGGGATATGATGCCAACGGTGACAACGATTATGAAGATGAAGGTGACATAAAGGGGCTGAGACAATTACATGCCAACGATATTCCTGCAACCGGCCAGGCCGAATTTGTACCGGCTTATCTGGTTACTGATGAATACAGCAATGATAACGTCCACTACTATCCAGGTGCTGCTATAGGTGAAAGCATAAGCGGCTATACAGCACCGGCATATGTCAGCACCGCAACCATACAGCTCTCTGCTACAGAGTTCATCTATGTAAATGAGCTGATGACTGAGGCCAAGAAGACTGAGTATTATAACAGGTTCAACAAGACCGGAGCCACCGCTACAGAATTAAAGATTGCCGAGGATATTAATAAACTGATTGTTCCAGCTTACTACTGTTCTGAGGCAGGTGACTATGCGGGTAGCTATTATAGTACAGGTATGAACTACCGCGGCTTGGAAGCATGGAGTTCAATGTCTGAGACAGACCGCAGTAAATTCAGCTTTAACTATGATGCTCTTGACCTGTTTATTGATCCCGACTATGGCGGAACCTCAGGCAAGAAGTATCAGTATGATGGTAAGCCTGTTGATTTTGACCTGGCAAATGCAACTGAAGCCCAGAAGCAGGCCATGATTTACTCACTGGCTACACCTATTGACTATACGGCTACTTATAACGGTACATCTGATGAGACACCTCATAACGGCATAACGTTAACTAACAACGCAAATTATAGCCGTATTGAATATGAGAAACTGCCGAATGAGCAGCGTCACTATGCAGCAATTACAGTCAAGGCCGGAGAGACCACCTACTATGTCGTTAAAAATGACTTCATCCATGTGGAGACTCCATACGCAACCGGGACAACTGTAAGCTATGCTGATTATCAGAAACTGACTTCTGATGAAAAGAATAATAATATCACCACCCTCACCTTTGAGAGTTCTTCAGAAGACAGGATTTTCTATTACTGCCGCGAGAGATATCAGGTAAATGAGAAGGGTGAAGGCGTTGTTCCTACTGCATTAGCCATTTCAGGAGCATCAGATGGTGGTACAGAAACAATTGAAGGTAAGACTTGGGTTAAGGTAGGTACAATAATAGCAGCAGAAGATCAGACCATAGGTGAAACAACTACCGTAGGTTATAGCAGTCTGCCCAACTACCAGAAGAACTTTACCATACACGGAGTATCACCGTTGGAGACCAGCACACTCTATGTGAGCCGTAATTCTGACATCAATGACCTCTCAACAGAGAAAGTCATCACAGTAGTTTACAGGTATGACTATGAGGAGAGCGATGCGTCCGGATTGCATATCACACCTGTCAGTGAGCGTCATGTAGTGAACATTCACATCACATTCAAGAGTGGTGTACCTATTATTGATGATATCAGCACACCTGATATTGTTATACCTGGTACAAGTATGGTTTTGAGAGAGCCAGATTACACAACCGGCGCTTATATAGTACTGGAAAGTGGTTGGGAACTGTTTGAAGAGAAAAAATATGCAGAGAACCATACTAACGGTATCCAGTATACACCTGTAACAGATCCGCTCTACTGGTATCAGGATGGTTATTACCTGGCATTCTACACCAAGACTTACCTGGGTAAGACCTACTCCAACCATGTTCCTATCAGCGTGGCCAATTATCATGACCTCAAGAAGGTTATGGATGATAAGAAACACCATCTGTACGTGGATTATGACCGCAAGAAGTTGAACCGTAACAGTAAGATTTACATCAATGACTACAGTGGCTATGACAAGGACGGACTTGATCTGCTCAAGGACTTCTTTGATCTGAGCCTGCTCAACAGCAACAGCACCAGTGTAACATTTGACCAGGAAACCGGTCTGATATCATCAGGTAACCTGACCGGTCATGCACTGTTGAACACTGATGTCAGGACAATAACCCTTGATGACGGTAAGGAAACCACAAGAGGTGTCAAGTACGCCAAGAACCTTGAGTTCATATTGCGTACAGACATTGATCATGTAAATTCTGACGGTACTCCTGCCGCATGGACATCAATTGCAAGCGGAACAGGAGAGAATGATCCTTGTTTCAAGGGCACATTGCATGGTGACGGCTATACCATAAGCGGACTTACCGGTTCACTGTTTGGTAAGTTGTGCGGTGATGTCTATAACCTGGGCGTAACCGGTACGTTTACCGGTGCCGGTATAGCAGAGACCGGCGGCGGTTATGTGGAGAGCTGCTGGGTTCTGAGTGATGCCACTACCCCGCCCGCACAAAAGGTCAACGCAGTATTCGGCAATCCGTCACGCGGCAGTGACATCCAGTTAGTAAACAGCTACTACTTTATTAAGAACAACGTTCTCTACAACAGCACAACCGCTGACGGTATTACAACATCAGGCGGAGACAGAGGATATGCACGTGCTATGTCTGAGGAGTCATTCTATAATGGTGAGTTAGCATATAACCTGAACAGCTTCTACCTGAACAAACGTTACTATGACGCTAAGGGGCAGAACACAGGCAATGATTACAAATATCTGGATAACAATACTCTTAAGACCGGCTATTATCCCAATCCTATAGATGCACGATATGGTGATGTGGGATATGTAGAGGAACGCTACGCTGACGGTGATTACCGTTACGCTGACGGCAGCATACCCGCAAGCAAGGATAAACGTGAGAAAGTAATAACCGTAACCACAAACAATACAGAGACAGAAAAGACCGTCTGGGCTCCTGTATGGCCTGATGATTACATCTACTTTGGCCAGAAGCTTACATACGGTTATGATGTAATGAACCCGCATCAGGATCTGCCATCACACTATGACGGCTCTACCAACCGCGTATATCGTGCTCCGGCATACTTTGGTGACAGCAAGATGAGTACTGTACACTTCAATCCTGATGCTGTAATGGCAGCAACATCAAAGACCGATGCCACCCGTATGGCTTATGAGGGTATGACCGCATTTGACCTGACCGGAAAGAATGATGTAACAGGCACCGCATCTGACTACGAGCAGGGTCTGAACAGCAAGAAGTTCTACGGCCCGCTGCTTGACTACAGCGGTATTACCAGTCTGCGTACTGATGGTCTGACCCAGAACCTGCTGGCATACGTGAACGATGTTGATACTGACTCCAAGACTGTAATTGAGAACTACTTCAAGGAGCCTGATTACTTCATGTATGCAAAGCAGATCGTAAACGAGACACCCACTAACTATGACAATGAGTACCGCAACATACTCCCTGTATCAACTGAGGATATTCGCAATATACACGGACATATGGTAGTCAAGAATACATCAGGTAATTATGTCACCACGGGTGACCACTTCCTGGTGGATTATGAGGACTTCAACGCTCCTATAGAGTACACCATGGGTGCGGATCAGGTAATGTGGTACCAGCGTCTGCCTAAGGTATTTGTTGAGAATGCCGGCACAGGTTGGGAAAGCATCAGCCTGCCGTTCACCGCTAAGTTTGTTACCACCAACCAGAAGGGCTGGATAACACACTTCTATGAGGGTAGCAAGATTGGTCATGAGTACTGGCTTCGTACACCCGATGTCATTAAGACAGAGACTGTACAGAGCAACAACACTGAAACCACAATAAACAAGCTGATGTTCAAGTCATTGAGCGAAGCATCGGCTGATGACATATCGGCCGGCAATGGCGCCAACATCAATTATGATAATGACTTCCTGTGGGAACACTACTACAGCAACCAGGAACGCAAGGATAAGAATGATGATGATTATCAGGTATATTACAAGGATCCTGTAACATATAACAACTATCCGTTCGCTGTGGCTGCTAACCCGTACCTGATAGGATTCCCGGGAGAGAAGTATTATGAGTTTGATATGAGCGGTGTATTTGAGGCTAAGAATACTGCCACTAGCGCACCCGCCAAGATAGATGCACAGACCATCACGTTTGTATCGGCAGAGGGCATAAGCATATCCAAGTCTGATGAGGACTATAATACGCAGACAGGTATTGAAAATGACACTTACCTGTTCAAGCCCACATACCAGAAACAAACTGGCCTGACAGGCTTGACCACATGGCTCATTGACGATACCGGGACCAAGTTTGAGAATGATGAGACTAAGGATGTTGAGACCGTGCCGTTCCGCGCATACATAACCAAGCGTACACAAAGCGGCCAGCAGGCACACATGCGCTCAAGCAGCGGCACCAAGGCAATGGCCAGCACGCTCTACATAGGCTATGCCGGCGATCAGGATCAGCTTGAGGAACGCGCAGCTGAGGGCGGTCTGATTATCTACGGCCAGGATATGAACATCTGCATAGAGAGCCATCTGGAGTATGAGACAAAGGTAACCGTCCACACCGTGGCCGGCAATCTGCTCAAGCAGTTCACCATCCAGCCCGGCACCAAGGTTCAGATACCTGTAAATAACCGTGGCGTTTACATTGTGAACCACAACAAGGTGGCAGTAACGAAATAGTAATAGAGGATTGTATATATAAGGAGAGAAAGAATATGTGTCTGAGAGAAAGAGCTGAAAGCAAGAATATAGACAATAAAGAGATTGTAGCAATGAATAATATACGCAATAACAACATATCAGTCAGTTCACATACCGCACGCCACACCCTGCGCGTGGCTGCAGCTATGCTTATGCTGCTTCTCTGCGGATCTTTCAATGTCGTGTGGGGACAAACGATATCATCCCTGAGTGACATTACAGATCCCGAAGGTTCATATACGCTTGCCAGCACATTCTCTACTACAGGAGATAGAGCATCAACAGCCGAGGGTGTAATTGGTAGTTCTGGCAACCCATTCAAAGGAACCATTGACGGCCAATTGGTAACTATCACAGGCACATGGGATAAACCTCTTTTTGATTATGTTGAGGATGCCACCATCAAGAACGTAATTATAGAAACAGCCTCCGTTAGTGGGAGCTCCTACATAGGAGCCATTGCTGGAACAGCCAAAGGTGCCACCCGTATCTACAACTGCGGTATTCTGAGCGGTACGGTTACCAGCAGTAACAACCATTGCGGCAGCTTAGTAGGATACCTTGACGGCACTGCTCGCGTCATCAACTGCTACAGCTACGCTGATGTTGCCGGTGGTACGGCTAACAACATCTACGCTTCAGGTATTGTGGGTTATAACAATGTTAAAACCACTTCTTCCAGCATTAACACAATGGTGATGAACTGCATGTTCTATGGAGACATCACAGCCGGCAATAAAATTTCGCCGGTCTTTGGAGGTAATGGCATAGACAATTTGCAAAATAATAGTGGTCTGAATACCTTCAATTACTATGCATACAATAAACTGAAGACTAAAGCAATTACAAATTACAACTGCGCCTTAGCCGTCGAAGAGAAATATCTGAACCGTTTTGAGTTCTACCGTCTGTTGCTCAACAGCAACAAGAAGTTAGCTGCTTACTATGCTACCGGCTCTGCCGATAATGCTGATCAGAAGATGGCGAAGTGGGTGCTAGAAACAGCAGACAGAACCATAACCAATCCAAAGCCCTACCCTATACTAAAGGCACAGGATTACTATCCTTCCATTATCAATCCTGATATCGCAAATGCGCCAGATAGTACTGCCGTCGGTCGCAACAAAGGAGGAAAGTTGGGAAAAACAATATCAGTAAAGATTCAAAACTCCACAAGCGGCGGACAGACCGCACCGTCAGGAGCCAACATCAATACTACCATCACACTTACCCGCACTGATAAGGACTTTGACCGTTTCAACTTCAACTATGACAAAGTGCAGCTGCCTTACTATAATGATTATGGCACCGGCAACTACACAGAGTACCGCGTGGTGACAGGCTGGAAGATTGTAGCGATGGAAACGCTTGCTGGCTTTGTTGACCCCTACACTGCTGACAATTATGACTACACTAAAGTTTACGCAACAACGCCGAACTATTTCGACTATCCCAATTATAATTTTGCCGACCGTAAGAGCGTCAATAAAGACCTCTACAGTGTCACTGGCCGTATTTTCCCGCAGGGCGCCTACTTTGATGTCCCCTACGGCGTAACCTCTATCACCATTGAGCCCTATTGGGGCAAAGCAATCTACCTCTCTGACCAGTATTACGATGTGACATATAAAGGGGATTATGGTTCCAAGACTAATGTGACTGCAATGGGAACTCAGGTCGTAACGAGTGGCACGCGTACAGATTTTCATGGTCAAAGGATAGAAACATCCATCACTGATGCCCGAGACTATATTGGTAAAAATAGTCCCAATGGACTCGGCGGTTTTGGTTCAACTGTCTACGACAATGCCATTGTATTGGTTGGTAACTTCCATCAGAATAGTATTCCCAACAATGTGAGCACCAAACCATACACTTTGATGTCGGTGGATGAAGACAATGACCACGAGCCCGACTACAGTTTCATATATCATCACACAGGCAAAAAAGGAATAGCACCTATCCGTTTTGATTTCCTCAATGTCATCGGCACAGCCCAAGCGCAGAAACCCAACGGTGCAAGTAATATCTGCAATACTGCAATTCTTCACCCAATAGGCTGGTTCGAAATCACCAATACCGCTTTAATGTATTTCAGCCAGTTGGAATATGAGGATAAAGTTGATAATGGCAATATGTTGGACCATTCCCCACTAATCCTTCAAGGGGGCGTAATAGAACAGCTTGTATCGGCAAACAAGGACGTTTACAATGGTCTTACAATCTATATCCATGTGGGTGGGAATGTGTGGTTCAAGGAGTTCAACATAGGTATACATGGTGATGGTAGCGCTGCTACTGCCCACGTACCGGTTTCGGTGACGGGCGGCGATTATGATTCTTTTTACCTTACGGGCATCTACAATCCAAATGCATCGGTAAAGAACGACAATGCCGAGTGTTATGTCAGCGGAGGACATTTTGGTGAGGCGGCGGGAGCCGGGCAGGAACAGATCAACGGCAATGTCCGTTGGCAAATTTATAATGCCGATATCGACAACTTCTTTGGTGGCGGTATTAATGACAACAAGCCTATCAAAGGTACTATAACCACAGATATCTACAACAGCCATGTGACACTCTTCTGCGGTGGCCCCAAATTTGGTAACATGCAGTCGAATAAAAATGTCACCACTAACGCTGTGGGATGCGAGTTCGGCACTTTCTTTGGTGCCGGTTACGGCGGCAACTCCTACTCAAGAGTGAAGTTTGCGGATGCAACAACTGTAAAGTGGTCCGACTGGGATGACAATTATGTTAACGACCGTGGCAAATACTTTGATGGCGCTACCACTAACGCCGCTACATACGGAAAGAAAGGAAAAGGTGTGGCCACAGATTTCGACTATGAGTTTTTTGTATGGAGTTCTGGTCAGACTGGAGGCCGCTTTTATGTAAAGTATGCTACCTTCTCACTGGCACAGTGCAATAATGTCAGTTCTACACTGACAGGATGCACCGTCACCGGAAACTTTTATGGCGGTGGTAGTCTGGGCAACGTAAGCGGCAAGGCAACATCCGTGCTTGATGGGTGTACCGTTAATGGTAATGTATTCGGCGGTGGCTATTCTGCTACCATACCGACCATTGAGGTGAGGGATGCCGGATTTACGACGAATCCGAACTACAATAAGAATTCCGGTCTTTTTGAACCGGCCGTGCTCTCGGAAACTACAACATTTACCTGGAAAAATGCTTCGGAAGCAGGCGTTACCCTCACAAATAACTCTTCTGGCATTGATCCTACAAATCATTACGTCTATACCGATGTTGACCTGAATACTCTTGGTCAGGTTAACGAGACCGACCTGACCATCAAGGGTAACACCAAGGTCTGCGGTCAGATATTCGATAATGATGGAAATGTCACCGAAACAACCGGTGGCGTATTCGGTGGCGGCGATATGTCGGCCGTAAACAACAACACCCTAGTAAAGATTGAGGCAACCCATTCTGATGGCGTCTTGAACGTCTTTGGCGGTGGAAACACTGCTGATGTAGACGGCTCCACAGAAGTGAAGATGACCGGCGGTAAAGTAACCAAAGATATCTTTGGTGGCGGTAAGGGTGCTACTACACAGGTAGGAGTTACAGCCACCGTTAATTTCGGAAAAGAAGGCGAGACTCCGGGCACATACGAAGGCACGGGCATCGTGAATGGTAACATCTATGGCGGTTCCGCTTATGGTACTGTCAACGAGGCTGTTGTCAACCTGTTCAATGGTACAATGACTCCCTCAACTACTGACGGCACGACGGGTAATGTATTTGGCGGCGGCATGGGTGAGTATGATGCTGAACACCCGACAGAGAAAGATGCTGTCGTCACTACAAAGGCTACCGTTAACCAGCATGGCATCACTGTGCCATACGGCATCTTTGGTGGTGGTAACACCCATGCCACCGTAACGAATACGGAAGTTAACCTGCACGCAGGAACGATAGGTAAAGCTTTTACATCTGAACCAGTTACTCTACCCGATGTAGTGTTCGGTGGCGGCCTAGGTCCACAGACCAGCGTGACAAGCACCACCAAGGTTGATTTCAAGACAACAGCTGACCTTGCCACAATGAAAGTATATGGCAATGTCTATGGCGGTTCAAAACAGGGTAGCGTTACTGCAGTTGATGTCAACCTGCAGGGCGGTACCATCTGGGGTAACGTATTTGGCGGAGGCTATCAGACTGCCGCAGAAAAGACGGCAGCCACTGACATCACTGTAACTCTTGACGGCACTAAGTTTGATAGAACTTACAACGGAACTGCGCAGATTTTCGGAGCCAACAACCTGCAGGGTACACCTACCGGACATGTAAAGGTTTGGGTCAAGAGGACAGTAGGCAATGATAAACCAACAGTAGATGGAGAGAGCAATCCTATTGACCGTGATCATAGACCTTACACAGGCACCACTTACGATTTGGCAGCCGTATATGGTGGTGGTAATCAGGCTGACTATGTCCCGACAGATGATGCGGCTTATGCCGAGGTGCTTATCGAGGGTTGCGAACAGACCAGTATAGAATATGTCTATGGCGGAGGTAATGCTGCTGCCGTGCCTGCTACTGATGTGACCATCCTGGGCTCATATATCATTGATTACGTGTTTGGCGGCGGTAACGGTGCCGGTGCGGGTAACCCGGGTGCCAATGTAGGTATCTATAAGTTGAACAACGTTGATACAAACTACGGTAGCGGTAAGGCTGTAACCAAACTGGTGGGCGGTTATATCAAGAATGTATTTGGTGGCAGTAACACCAAGGGTAACGTGCGTGGCGGCACATTGATGACTATGCCGGAGCCCGACGATTATACCGGACACGACTGCTGCTCCACCCGTGACATCAAGGAGATTTACGGTGCCGGTAATAAGGCTGAACAGGATGGTGCTGTGACAATGATCCTGGGTTGCGTAGATAACATGGAAAATGTCTATGGCGGTGCCAAGGATGCCCATGTGAAAGGTGGCGTGGACCTGGTTGTAACCAGCGGACATTTCAGCGGAGTCTATGGCGGTAATGATACCTCCGGTTCAATACAAGGCCCCATCACCGTTACTATTGAAGAAACGGGTTGTGAACCTCTGACTATTGACAATCTGTACCTGGGTGGCAACCTGGCCCCCTACTCCGTTTACGGCTATAAGGATGTTTCAGGTACTTTGGAAGCAAGAACCAAAGCTGAGTATGAAACACTAATAGCAGGCAAGACGGAAGAAGAAATTGCAGCATTAGGTTTGCCTTATGCAGACCCCGTGCTGAACGTAGTTTCATGCACCAGCATCGGCAATGTGTTCGGTGGCGGCTACGGTTCTACGGCTACCATGTATGGCAATCCTACGGTGAACATCAATATGATTCCCGGTGCGTATGCCGCACAAATAGACCGCGATAACGATGGCAACGCCGACAATAATGCCAACACAATCGGTGCTATAGGCAATGTCTATGGCGGTGGTAATGAAGCCGGTGTTGTTGGCGAAACCCATGTGAATATCTGTACGGCAGAAACCGCTGCAGTACAGTCTAGCATGGGCGCACCCTTTACAGGTACACCACAAACGGTACAGCCTGCCTATATCACTGGCGACGTGTTCGGAGCAGGTAAGGGTAAGAGTGATGATGTGGAAAGTGCTATGGTAACAGGCAATACCAATATCGTGATGGGTGGCGGTTCTGTGGCCAAGAGTGTCTATGGTGGCGGTGAGCTGTCACAGGTTACAGGCAATACCAATATCACCGTTCGCGGTGGCTCCATCGGTGACATAACTGGTGTTAATGCCGGTGAAACTTATGGTAATGTTTATGGCGGAGGTAAGGGTAACACAACCAACGTACGTGCCGGACTTGTCAAGGGCAATACCAACATCACTATTGAGGAAGTCATCGCTGACGAAGACTATCATACAGCTCATCCGGAAACTGCTGTTGGTACAGTTTTGAGCTCACCCTCCATCTACCATAACATTTATGGTGGCGGTGCACACGGTTCAGTGGGTAACTACACCTATGCCACTGATGATGCCGGTGCAGCCATCAACGGTTACACTGATGGTGGTACGACCAATATCACCATAACCGGCGGTACCATTGGTATCAATGGTCATAACAATGGTATGGTCTTCGGTGCGTCACGTGGTGATATCGATGCCCCGAATACCATCTACGACAATGTAGCCTGGGTATATAATACCAACGTGGTGATTGGCACAACAGGCCAAGGCACAGTTACAACCACCCCATCAATCAAGGGTTCTGTCTATGGAGGCGGTGAGAACGGACATACCTATCATGATGCTTCGGTAACTATACATAGCGGTATGGTGGGTATTACTGATACATCCATCGACGGCGGCGCTGCTTATGAATACCGCGGTAATGTTTATGGCGGAGGCTGTGGTACGGACAAATATTATTCTGATCCATCAGAAATACAAAACCCACATGATGGAAACGGTAACACCTACAATCCCATTGCTGGTATCGTAAGCGGTAACGCTACGGTGCTCATTGACGGCGGACATGTAGTACGCGATGTCTATGGCGCAGGTTCCATGGGTTCTGTAACGGGCACTTCATCTGTCACCATCGCCGGTTCTGCCGTTATTGGTGCAGAAGGCAGTGGCGGAGGTTACGTCTTTGCCGCAGCACGCGGTGATGCGACTGAGCCCACCATGGCAACCGTGGGCAGTTCTGCCCTGACCGTCAATGGCGGAACCGTATGGGGTGATGCCTACGGCGGTGGCCAGAACGGTTATGTTAATGGCGCTGTAACTGTCACCCTGAATGGCGGCACATTGAAACAGGATGTTTATGGCGGCGGTGCCCTGGCGCAGACCAATACGAGTTATGCAGCAGGCAGCGCTCCTGCAAATACATATGTGACCAACGTAACCCTGGCAGGTGCCGCCATCAATGGTAACCTCTATGGAGGCGGTCTGGGTAATTCTGATATTGCAGCCAATGTAAACGGCCCTGTAACGGTGACTGTAACCAGCGGTACGGCAGCCAATGTGTTTGGTTGTAATAACATCAATGGCGCACCACAAAGTACAGTGGTTGTGAACATCCAAGGGACCAATAACCCAACTGCTAACATACCGTTACCTATACGTAATGTGTATGGCGGCGGCAATCAGGCAGCATACACTTATACAGATGAAAGCCATCCTCTGCAAGTAAATATCTCTGACGGTACCATGGGCAATGTATTTGGTGGCGGACTTAGTGCCGATGTGGCTGGAAGTATTGAAGTCAAGGTAAGTGGTGGTACTGTTGACGAAGATGTATATGGCGGTGGAGCACTTGCCAATACAAATACTGCGAACTGGACCAGTGAAAGAGCAACTGAATATACTGAGGTTACAGGTCTCACGGTCGGAGTGACTTCTGTTGGCGGTTATTATACAAAATCCGGTTCAGTCTATACTCTAGTTACAACAGGAACGGCCGCTTCTGGAACGACGTATTACAGAAAAAAGGTATCAGGTACGTGGGCAACCGGTATGAACGATGTTACTGAAGGTACAAAATATAAGACCAATGTCATCTTGACGGGTGGACTCATAGGTAATGCATACGGTGGTGGTCTGGGACGACTTTACAAAGCTGCCTCTGGTACGGAACCCGAAATAACCGCCGTTGAGGCTATGGTCTATGGTGACGTAAAGGTAACGGTCAATGACCCGGCTGCTATTGGAAGCGCCACTGGTGTTGCATTTACCCAAGGGACAGATAAGGTAACGTATGGAGAGGGTGATAATAGAAAAGAATACATCATCCCTCTCACCGGTCGTGTCTTTGGATGTAATAATCAGAATGGTACCCCGACAGGTAAT
Organism: Bacteroidaceae bacterium; assembly: GCA_017633615.1. The sequence goes on from JAGBPB010000066.1 coordinate 82,144, forward strand.
GTTAAGGTTGAAGTTTACTCTACAAGACAGATTGATGCTAACAACCAAATCATTGAGGGACATGGTTCCCAAAACAGAAAATATCCTTATGAGATGCAGGCCGTTTATGGAGGAGGTAACCTGTCTGACTATCTACCCGCAGATGGAAAAGGCACATCAGTATATATTGAAGGATGCGATGAAACAAGTATAGAGAAAGTATATGGTGGCGGAAACTCTGCCTCTGTACCTGCTACTGATGTCACCATTCATAGCTGCTATGATATAGGTTACGCTTTTGGCGGTGGAAACGGTGGTGATTTAATCAAAAAGAATGGCGTATGGATTGAGAATGAAGGTGCCATTGTCATCGGGCTTGCCAAAATGACTCCTAAGGGCGGAAAGATTGGTCAGGTATTTGGCGGTAGTGACGCAAAAGGTGTCTGTGGAAGTACAACGGTAGACCTGGCGAGACAAGATGAATCTACCTGTCCATTGGTTTTGACCAGAATCTATGGAGCAGGAAATGAAGCTGATGTTGCTACTGATGTCAATATGATTATCTCTGGTTGTACTTCTGATGCCCAAACAATAGGAGGCGAGACAGTAAATACACAAATAGAGTATGTTTATGGAGGTTCTTACAATGCCCATATCGCCGGCGATGTTAATTTGACCATCTCTTCAGGCATTTTCAAGTATGTGTATGGTGGTAATGACAGAACCGGCAGTATAGGTGGAAATATTACTGTCAACATTGAAGAGAGAGACGATTGTAACCCCATCATCATAGAAAGTCTTTTGGGTGGCGGCAATGAAGCACCTTATCCTGGAACCAAAAGGGATGGCACAGAGATTACAACACCCGGTAAAATAACTGTAAACGTCAAATCCGCCACTTACATAGGTGAAGTCTATGGCGGAAGTTTTAAGGCCGACGTGAATGGAGACACCGAGGTAAATATCAACATGACGAAAGGTCGCTGGGCTGGTGCAGAGGCTCCGACTGGTTACTCTGATTTGCCTAATGTGCATAACGGCTCCATTGATGACGCTGTCGGTGTTATTGGTTCTATCTATGGTGGAGGTAACCAAGGCGTAGTCAGAGGCAAATCAACGGTCAACATTGGAACATCAAGCACAGTTCCAGTCATAGATCAAGTCACTTACGATGGCGAAGGAAAGATTACAAATATAACATACACCAATGCTACTGTACTTGGTGCCCACATAACAGGTGACGTCTTTGGCGGCGGTAACCTGGCTGACGTAAGAGGTAATACTGCTGTCAACATCTGCGCCACAGAGGAGACTGCGGGGGTGTGGAAAGCCGTTGCAGAAGGATCTGAGCATGTCACTATAGGTGGTAATGTATACGGAGGCGGCAAGGGTATTGATGACAATTTCTTCTGCGACAAAGGCATGGTAGGTATAGCTAACGAAAATGACGGAACCCATGCAAACGATGACCTTGGTACGCATGTCCGCATCGGTAACGGTACGGTTGACGGTAGTGTCTATGGCGGTGGTAAAGTAGGCCGCGTTGAATACCACTCAGTGGTAACAATCGGACTCACACCTCAAACCGGAGTGACAAGTGCACCTGAAATTAAGGGCAACGTATTCGGTGGAGGAAAGGGTGTTGAGACCCATGGATACGCAGCATTGTTACGTGGTAATACAACAGTTACCGTACAAGAAAATGCCAAGGTAAGGAATAGCGTTTATGGCGGTGGTGAAATCTCTACCATTGGTAGATTCTGGATTAAGAATATAAACAATAAAGATACTAATGGTAATCTTCTTACTGAGGCACCACCTGAAGATTTACCAGATGGTATGCCATATAAACTGAGAGATGGTGGAAAATGTACTGTCAGTATCTTAGGCAATGCAGAAATCGGTCCAGCAACTACCATGACGATGCCAACGTTCGAAGGAAATGTCTTCGGTGCCGGAAAGGGATTCCTGCCAAAGGTTTATGACTATTCAGCAGACGATGATGACCATCGTCCAAAACGTGTAGCGGCTAATGGAGATGATTATTTTGTAAACGAAGCCGCATACATGGTGTTTATTGAGACGCAGGCTCTTGCCGATGAGACCTATGTTACTATCGACGGGAACGCCTTCGTCAAAGGTTCTGTCTATGGCGGTAGCGAAAATGGCCGTGTGCTGAATGACACCCATGTCAACATTGCTGGCGGTCAGATTGGATGGGGACAGAATGCAACAGGAGATGGAGGTCGTCACGCAGCTACTGTGTGGGAAGCTAATTATACTCATTCTGATGATAATACTAGTTTGGAATGTCCTAGCTGGGATTATAAATCACCATTTGCACCATATGATCCATTTGCAGTATATGTAAACGGTACTTACAAGTACGATTACTCTACTACATATTCAGTCATTAAACCAGAAGATCAGCGAGAAAATTCAGGTGGTGGTATGCCGACTGGCTCAGATGGTCACACGTTCTATGGTAATGTCTTTGGAGGTGGTTCAGGTAAGGATCCGTATGCTCCAGGCAGATGGCACCGTAAAGCCGGTGCTGTAGGTGGTAACACATACGTCAACATCACAGGTGGTCATATCCTGACCTCTGTCTATGGTGGTAACGAGCATACCGATGTGGGTACATACGCAGCGGACAATTTAACACCTAGATCAGGTGGTAAGTGTACCGTCAACATGACAGGTGGTACTCTCGGTGTACCTCGTACATTGAAGCAGATAGCAGCTCACCCCGTAACCTGTTACCTCTTTGGTGCAGGTAAAGGAGACCAGCGTATCTTCTTCAACACCTGGACGAATGTCATTGAAACTGAAGTGAACATCTCGGGCAATGCACGTCTCTATGGTTCTACATTTGGTGGAGGTGAGGATGGACACGTCATTAACGATGCTAAGACGAATATCGGTGGCACCGTAAAGATAGACCTTAATGACGACGGTGACACAGACGATTCTGGTGAGACATTTACAGCCCAAAGCAATCTGAAGATTGGAACCTGGGGTACTTCATACGTGGATGGTAATGTGTTCGGCGGCGGTCGTGGATTCAGTGGTGAGGCATTGACAGCCGGTACCGTTGGTGGCAATGTGACGGTTAACATCCAGGGCGGAACCATGCTTGGCTCTGTCTATGGTGGTGGACGTCTGGCATCAGTTGGTACCTACTTCACTGACCCGAACCATGAACTATATGGTCAGTTCCAAGAAGATGAAACCGGTCAGAATCCAAAGACATACGGACACGTTACAGTTACTATCAGCGGTGGTACCATCGGTAATGCATCTCCTGTTGCTGACTCCGATTACTCTAAGGAAAAATACAGCGGAAACGTATTCGGTGGTTCAATGGGACGTATCACGCTCATCGATAATACTATCAACCCAGTATGGCCAGAATTGGCTCAGGTAAAAAACACATCAATTAGCATCAGCGGTGCATCCACCAGCATTAGACGAAATGTATATGGTGGTGGAGAATTCGGTACAGTACGTGAGAATGCTACTATTTCTATCGAGAATGGTACCATTGGCGGCAACGTATTTGGTGGTGGCTACGGAAGTGATGACCATACGAGCACTACTCCGATTACTGTTCATTGGAATGGCAGTGAATTAACATACGCTTATACGCCTATGCAATGGGCTGGTACCATAGGTGGAAACACGCAAATCAATATCTCTGGCGGTACACTGAATAAGAATGTTTACGGTGGTGGTGAACTGGCATCAGTGGGTATCATTAACTATCTGGTTGATAAAGTCGACTCTGGGACAGGCGAGCCTTCAGAGCTGATAGTCAGTCACACCAAGGACAATGTCACTTCTTATTATAAATATCAGGATATCATTAAACATTCAAATACTAAAGCCGACGGTGCCCTTTATGACTTCGGTCTCAGTTGGCCATTCGAGTTTAAGTACATTCCGAATAAGCCAAATTCTGCCCTAGTAGGAGGTAAGACAACAGTAAATATAACTGGTGGCACCTTCATCACCACTGGCGAAACAGAAACAGGTTATATATTTGGTGGAGGTAAAGGTAAGGTTTGGTTTGGTGCTACAGAAACAACCCCCGAGGACATCACACAGCAACGCTATACGGAGGCCTTCTGCGCCAACGTGCGTGAGACGGAAGTCACTATTGGTAGCGGTGCTTCAATCAGAACGGTATATGGCGGTGGTGATGATGGTCACGTCTATGAGGATGCTAACGTTATCATCAACGGCGGTACGATTGCTCGCAGTGTATTCGGTGGTGGCAAGGGTACAAGTACCTATAAAGGGAATCTACTGTATATTGAAAAACCAGCAAATGTGACAGAAGATGAATATAGCGCCGACATCCACAGCTGGACGGCAGGTAAGGTGTATGGAAACACCTCTGTCACTATGAATGGTGGTGAAGTTGGAAGGTTCGTCTTTGGAGGCGGTAACATGGCTTCTGTCGGCAAGGGTAATTACTCAGGTGGTGCTGATGACTACTCTACTGATGGCTATGGTGAACTGCCAACTGAAAATGGTAATCTGTGGACAAGTGAATTCAATCCTAATGAAGAAATAAGTGCAACAAACAAACCCGATTATGCATATTACTTCCTGAACAGTGGTAAGTCTGTTGTCACTATCCTTGGTGGTAGAGTAGGCCCTGAGTTGACTACACCAGTTGATAACACTAAAGTTGACAAATATATAGATGAAGATGGTATCCCATACGGTTCTGTGTTTGGCGGTAGCCGTGGTAAAGCAGCAGCAACCTGTACACTTTCACCTCGCTACAGGTATGTACCTGACACCTTCCTAGGCTATGTAAACAAGGCTGTTGTCAATATCGGCGGTTATATAAATGATAACCAAGAAACTATACTTGACGCTACAGGTCCAACCATTGAGGGTTCCATCTATGGCGGTGGTCAGGACGGTCATGTACGTAACAGTACTGAAGTGAAGATATTCAAAGGAAATATTTCTGGTCAGGGAGATTATGAAACTGCAGCTCGAAGCGGCCATGTCTTTGGTGCCGGTTCAGGTGTTGGAAAATATGATTCCGGAACAAAAGATGCCCAAAATAATCCAATTGAATATTGCAACAACGCCTCCGGCTCTGTCACATGTACAACATTGGTTGAGGTTAGCGGTAATCCAGCTACAACTATTATTGCCGGTAATATCTATGGCGGAGGTGCACTAGCCTCAGTAGGTCCTCCCTATACAGGTGTACAAAACGACAAGAATGGCAAGCCATACAATGAATACAATAACACAACTACGGATTATGATGAGACAACATCTCGTGCTCATGGTTCGATGTCTTTAACTAAGGTTGAGATTAAAGGTGGTCGCATCGGTGGTAGCGTCTATGGTGCCAGCCGTGGTCCAGCCTATTCGTTCCTCACAAGTACATTTAGTGGTGTTAATTCTGCAAACAACTCTGCAGCCAGCCAATATAACCCGACCAAGTATGCCACCACGATTTGGACTAAGGTGGACGTGACTGGCGGCACCATCGCAGGTAGTGTCTATGGCGGTGGTGAGATGGGTCAGGTAAAGGAGAGTACCGTGGTCAACCTGACAGGCGGCACCATTGCTCATGATGCATACGGTGGTGGTAAGGGAACTAAAAATGCTGTTTCCAGCTGGGACATCCCTGCAAACATAGGTGGCAACACTACTGTGGAACTGAACAAAGGTATGGCCGCTACTGGCTGTACTTTGGAACGCATATTCGGATGTAATGACCTGAACGGTACGCCTAAGGGTATCGTGACCGTGCATGTGTATGCTACGCAGCATAAAAACCAACCGGATATTGCAACAAAGTATGCCAAGTTCAAGAAATTGTCTGAATATACAATTACAAACTACTCGGACAATACTGATGCTGACGACCTCACGAAGCTTGCTACAACGGTAGGTGCTGACGTATCATCATACACAGCAGTCCTTAGCGGCAGTGGTACTGAAGATGAAAAGAAGAATGCTCTGGCCGGCATGATTGAGGCCATTGCTGACAAGAAATATGATGTGCAGGCTGTTTATGGCGGCGGTAACCTGGCTGAATACGAACCTACGGATGCCAGTTCTACGGATGTTTTCTTGAAACAGGCAGCTCGTACTAATGTAATTATAGAAGGTTGTGCAGAAACCAGTATCAAGGAAGTTTATGGCGGAGGTAATGCCGCATCAGTACCGGCCACTTCACTTTCCATAAATAGTGCATATGAAATACATGAATCATATGGCGGTGGTAACGGTTATGACAACTACCAGTTTGACGGCAAATGGTATGAGAACCCTGGTGCTAACGTAGGATACCATAACTACTCTCACTATGTAATATCCGGTGAATCAGGTTATAACAGTACCACACACGGTTCCGGCACACAAGCTGATCCGTATAAGGCAATTGAGAACTCAGCCAGCGATGAGCCAACTTATCATAATGCCTCCACCAAGGAATATAGGCAATTATACTACCTGTACGGAGAAGGTGAAGCCAAAACTGACGTCGTAGGCGGTCGCATCCACACTGTATATGGCGGTAGTAACCAGAAAGGTAATATAAGTGAGTTGGCATTGTCTCTATATGATACCTCAACAGGGTGTCCTGTAATTACTGATGAAACGTACGGAGGCAGTAAGAATGCGACTATTGACGGTGCAATCGACTTATCCATGAACTGTGTGGATTATACGGATGTATTATATGGTGCCTCTAAGGCTGCCAATATAAACAGTGATGTGACACTGACTATAACGAATGGTCATTACGGAAAAATATTCGGCGGTAACAATGAAAGTGGAATGATCAATGGTGCCATCACAATCAATATTGAGGAGAGCGGTTGTAAGCCAATCGTCATTGGCAGCCTGTATGGAGGCGGTTATCTGGCTGATTATTCTATTTATGGCTACGATAATAATAATAATAATAATGCACGTACCAAGACACAGTATGAGAAAGCCGTAGCAACTGCCCTGACAGGACATGAAAATGATTCAGAAAATGCTAAAAATGAAATCTTGATTGCCAATAATCTCTATGGCTACCCCAAAAACGATCCGCGTATCAATATCATCTCTGCCACAAAGATTGACACCATATATGGTGGCGGTTTCAAGGCACTTATGGTGGGCAATCCGTACATCAATGTTAATATGGAACAAGGTGTCGTAAAAGCCAGTTATGTAAATGATGCGCCAAGTGATTTTACAGTAGCCACTCACACAAAAGATGATGGTCATGGTGGATACACCTATACTGTGACAGGTTCTTCTGAAAATGGTGATGCAAAACTTGCCATAGGTACTATAGGCAACTTATTCGGTGGCGGTAATTTGGCCAACATTGATGGTGATACGCATGTGGAAATTGGCACAGGTAAGTGGATAACGGCATGGGATAATGATGGCCCAGTCTATACGGTTCCTGAGAATAGTCGTAATGCAGCCACCATCACCGGCGACGTATTCGGAGGCGGTAATAACGCCGATGTGACTGGTAACACATGGATTAATATTGCCAACGGACTCATCATGCATAACGTCTATGGTGGTGGTAAACAAGGTTCTGTAGGCACTATTGATGAGACAAAGACGGTTGAGCATAGAACTCAAGAGGATGGTACATCAAACGCCAATCTTAAATACTCATACTACGACTTTGGACTGAGTTGGCCTGTCAAGTTGGAATATGTAACAGGCACAGGCGACACCCACGTCAACATAACCGGAGGACGTATAGGTACATCAGGTGATGACAACGGTGATGTATTCGGAGGTGGTATGGGTAGCATCTCAATCAAATGGAATGATGTAAAGAATTCTTCTGAGTGGGAAAGTATTTCTGGTAGTAATGAAAACCAGAAAGTCATGAACTACATGAACGAGTATCGTTATAAGGAAGCCTACCAGACCAATGTAAACAATACTTATGTCACCATTACCATACCCGAACCTGACATGACAAAGATGACTATTCAGTCTGTATGGGATACTGATGATGGTGAATATAAGAACAAGTACATATATGATGCCACTTATACAAAAGTGAACGATGATACGCACGGATCATTCACCACTATCGGTACATCCCCAGGTATCATGGGTTCGGTATATGGCGGTTCACAAGATGGCCATGTAATTGGTAACACTAACCTCACCTTGAACAGCGGTCTGATAGGTCATGCTCTATATGGCGGAGGTAAGGGTAAAGGCAGTTACCAGGGCAGACTGTATGATATAAATGAAACCAACCTGCTGACCTTTAAGAATTATGAAGCCTACAACGAAATGATAGACACTAAGAATCAGGGCCTCCCAGAAGCAGATAGGTATGATAAATATGTAGTAAAAGACGGATTGCTGGGTGAAAAGATATACAGCCTGACTGCAGGTAAGGTATATGGAAACACCAATATCATCATGAACGGCGGTCTGGTAATGAGAAGCATATTTGGTGGTGGTAACCTGGGATCCATTGGTAAAGGCAACTACTCTGGTGGAGCAGATGATTATGCACTTGTAGGATTTGGCGAGATGCCGCCAACTTCAGAGGCCCTCTATCTTTGGACTAATTCGGATTCACCCGGTACGTTTGCAAACTACTTCAAGAACAGTGGTAAAGCCAGTGTAACCATAACTGACGGTACTGTAGGTTTCATCCCTGAAAGCAATATAAGTAAACCAGAGGGTATGACTCAGGCCCAAGTCAGCATGCTGGCCATTAAAGATGACCTGCCTACCGGAAACGTATTTGGTGGATGTCGCGGTATGTCTGCACCTAATGGTAATGTATCACCACGTTTCCAATATATACCGGAATTCTTCTTGGGATATGTAAATGAGACAGAAGTGACAATAGGAGACGCCACTCATTCTCCCAGAATCTACGGTTCAGTATATGGAGGAGGACAGGATGGTCACGTACGTCGTGATGCAAAAGTAACAATAAACAATGCTACTATAGGTGTCGAATACAATTCAACCAATATTTCTCTACTGGGTGACCAGACTATAACAGAGCAACAATCCACAACAGAGAACGCACACTGGGCAAGCCGAGGCAATGTCTTTGGTGCAGGTTCCGGTATAGGTAAATATAAGATGTGGAGTAAGGATAAAGACACAGGAGTGTACAGTTATGTTAAAGGATATAACTACTCATCCGGTTCTGTAACCCGTAAGACAACAGTTGATATCAAAGGAAACACTACCATCTATAACAATGTTTACGGTGGAGGTGCAATAGCCAGTGTAGGTCCACCCCCACTAGCAGATGGTGGTGACAATAGCAAGATAACTCATGATACATATAATACAGAAGTTATCATTTCAGATAATGCACAGATTGGTACTGCATCTACAAGCAGCTATGGAGGAAATGTCTTCGGTGCAAGCAAGGGAAGCACGACTCTCTATTCGGAGAATCAACGCGGATTGTTCGCCACAGACACCTACACAAAAGCTAAAATCAATGGCGGTACAACTCATGGCAATGTGTTCGGTGGTGGTCAGGTTGGTAATGTCAAGTATGACACTAAAGTTGAAGTTTCAGGTACCATTTCTACAACCAAGATCAACAACGACGTATTTGGTGGCGGTGATCAGGCAGATGTCCTGGGCAACACCTCCGTCACAATCACCGGCGGTCATATTCTCCACAACGTATATGGCGGCGGCAAGATGGGTACTGTAGGTACTATTACTGAAACTATTGTACACAAAGGCATACCTGAATCATACACCGGTGACTTCACTGATGATGGCGGCCTGTATGATTTTGCTCTGAGTTGGCCTGTTGAGACCAAGTTTAAGCCTGGTACCGGCGATACATATGTTGAAATCACCGGCGGACGTTTAGGAACATCGGGCGATGACAATGGAGATATATTTGGTGGCGGAATGGGTAGTCTTGGCATAGACTGGAAAGCCAAGGGAATAGATGATTTGACCACCAGCACCGACATGGAAAAGATCATTGAGACAATTGACAACTACCGCTATGAGGAGCAGTCAATTGCCAACGTTAACAACACCCATGTAGTGGTAAATGTCACAAATGTTCCTGATAATCTCGATGGTATTGCCTATGCAAAGACCATCTGGGATGAAGATGATCAGGAAGAAAAGCCCAAGTTCCTGATTGATGCCCAATATGAAATCCCGAATAATAACAATAACGAGCCAGATTACCCGAACGGTCATTTTACATCATTTGGTACCACACCTGTCATTACCGGTTCGGTCTATGGAGGTTCCGAGAACGGCCATGTTATAGGCAATACCCTGATAGAAATGAAGAACGGTATCATTGGCCATGCCATTTATGGTGGCGGTAAAGGTAAGGGTACCTATAAGGGCAGACTCTATAATCTGGCTAATGCTGCTGCTATAGCTGAGCTCGGTTCAACAGTCGGTCAGTATTATGCCAACCATCAGAACAATGCCTCATTCGTGCCCGTTCTGAACAACTATACTGAGGACCTTTACAGCCTTACTGCCGGTAAGGTTTACGGTAACACCCATATCATTATGGATAACGGCTTTGTAATCCGTAGTGTATATGGTGGAGGTAACCTTGGCTCTATCGGTAAAGGTAACTACTCAGGTGGTAAAGATGATTACTCACTGATAGGTTATGGTGAACGTACAGAGAGTGATATACATAATCTCTGGACTACATCCAGTTATGATCCTATTAATAAACAATGGGATGAAACAAAAGAAGCAACTTTAGCCGATCACTTTAGAAGTAGTGGTAATACCTTAATTGAGATTAAGGGTGGCCAGATAGGTTACATACTTAAATCAGGTGATAAGAAGGAGATTGAGAAGGTTGCCCGTAAGGATGGACTTCCTACCGGTAACGTATTCGGCGGATGTCGCGGACAAGCCTCACCTAATGGTAATGTATCACCGCGTTATCTGTACATACCTGATTTCTTCCTGGGTTATGTTAATGAGACAGAAGTGATAATAGGAACATCTGATGGTCAACAGCCTAAGATTCTGGGTTCTGTCTATGGCGGAGGTCAGGATGGTCACGTACGTCGCAGCACGAATGTGACAATCAACCAGGCTGAAATAGGTATCCCATACAATTCTGATTACCAAGGCTATTTGGGTATCAATGATAAGCGCAACACTCATTGGAAAAACCGCGGCAATGTTTTCGGTGCCGGTTCCGGTATAGGATCATATGACTTGAAGAATAATAATGGCCAAATAGTAAATGAAGACGGAATAGCAATTATTGAAGCTGATGGTACTCCTATCCAAGTAGGAGCAGGTGTTAGCAAAGATGCTGCTGTTGATTACAACTACTCATCGGGTTCTGTAACCTGCGAGACTAACGTTATAATCAATGATAAAAACACTGGTAATACCGTTATTCACCAGAACGTCTATGGCGGTGGCTCACTTGCAAGTATAGGACCTCCTAACACAGGTCAGGGCTTTGCTGAGCTCAATACCACTACTGAGGACTATCCGGATATTAAGGTTGACGGAGTCTCAAAGAGAGCTTATCTGACCCACAAGTCAACATCTTCAAACAACATTATTATAAATGGAGGTACAATTGGAGATGCTACAAGTTTTGCAGCAGGCTATGGTGGAAATGTATTTGGAGCAAGCCGAGGTAACCTTGAGAACGAAAAAGGCAAGATACTGAATCTGCGTAACATGGATGAGAGATATGCGACTTCCATCTGGACCGACGTAAAGGCCAAGAACGGTCACATATTCGGCAACGTATTCGGAGGTGGTGAGTCCGGTTCCGTTACAAAGGATACCAAGGTTACAATTGGTGGCACACCAGCAACTGTCTCCGGTGCCCCGCGCCGCGCCGCACCTGCTGAGCAGTCTAACGCAGCTGCTCCCGCTAGCAACGTCAACAGCGGTACTGGTAACACAGGCACCAGCACCCCGGCTAACGTAGCTACAGAGGCCCCCGTAAACCGCACCATCACCACCCGCCAGGCTCAGTAACGATAGTACGATAAAAACGGCTTAAACTCAAAAAGAGACGGCTCTACTCGCAAGCAGAGCCGTCTCTTGTATAAATGTGCAAAATGTACAATTGGGGTCATACAATTGGGGGCAGTCCCCTTTTGCACGTTTTTTCCACTAATCCTTTTGTGATTATCATTAATTATTCTTACGTTTGTAACCAAACATTTAATACCTATGTAATATGCCAAAAATTTACGAATACCTTGGATTTATCTTTTTCTTCTATTCCAATGAACATGAACCTATACATGTTCACGTGATTAAGAATGGTCAACAAACGGTCTTTGAGTTAATACTCTCCGATGGAATCTTGGTCGAAATTAGACGAAGGAAAGAATCTGGTTACAAACAATTAGATGAAAAAGATGCAGTCCAGGCAGAAGAGTTTATTAAGGCCTATTACAAGAATATTATTGATAAATGGATGAATTTCTTTGTTTTAAAGAAAAGGGTCCGTTGTACATTAATAACGAAAAAGATTTGAATGATTATATGGATTCTACAGGACCATACATAGTGAAAGCTGAGTATGCTGGTGATGTCCGTCTGAACATCTGGTTCAGTGACGGAACAACTCAGTCTGTGGATTTCCGTCCATTTATCCTATCACACCCACATCCCCAATACAACCGATATATTGAGCCAAGATATTTCAAGAAGTTCAGATTGGAACACGGAAATGTTGTATGGGGCAAAAACTGGGATCTGGTATTCCCCTTAGAACAATTATATTCCGGTAAAATTATGTAACCCTTAATTGTTTCTATATTAATTACAATTGATTATTTTCGCGAAGATAAACATCAACAACAATCATCTACAATATTATTGATAACTATAAAACAATAAAACGACATGGGAAACGTAGCATACGATGAAAAGACAGTTTCTATGGAAATGCCAGAAACAGCAAACATGACTGTTGAGCAAGAAATACCCCAAGGGTATATTTCATTAGAAAAATTTGGCGAAATTTTCCATCAGAAACTAGATTCGGCATATGCAAAAATACGACGTAATAGTAAGTTCTGATGCCACTACAGACCTTGATGAAATAGCTGATTATATTGCAAGTATTTACCGTCCTGAAACTGGACACAAATATGTGGATAGAATTTTAGGAAATATTTCTTTTCTCTCCTATTCAGCTGGAACTTATAGAATTAGTCCATACATTATGGCCAGGATGATACATCCTGAGGCCAAAACAATGAGTATAATAAACCATAAATGGACTGTAGTATTCCATATAGAACAGTCTAATGTAATTGTTGATAGAATTATTCCGTCCAGCTTAATTATAATTTGATGCAATTGAACAAAAGCATGCGAACTCACTGTAAGTAACGGCCATAAGGCCGTTACCTGGCCTGGAAGGCCAGCAGAGTGACCGAGGGGAACGGGTTTGCGGAGTAAACTAAAATGAGCGACCACAGGTCGCTGACGTTTTAAAAGCGCCCTAACAAGAAGCAGTACTGTAACAATAAAACATATACAAAAAAAGAAAGCGCCTCAGATTGTACTCTGAAGCGCTTTTAAAGACGGCGGCTACCTACTCTCCCACTTGCGCAGTACCATCGGCGTGAACGGGCTTAACTTCTCTGTTCGGAATGGGAAGAGGTGGAACCCCGCTGCTATAGCCACCTAAATAAGGTTGACAAACAGCCACAAAACGATA
>JAGBPB010000067.1 GCA_017633615.1 Bacteroidaceae bacterium
CCCAGTGATGTGCCTCCGCCCGACAGATACTTGGTGCTTGACAGGACCTCGATATCCACACCCAGGTCCTTTAGGGATGTCTCTGTAAAAGGAATAACCGTTGAATCGGCTATCAACGGTATATTCCTGCGGTGTGCAATCTCTGCAAGTGCCTGGAGGTCAGCCACCTCTAACTGCGGGTTGGTTACTATTTCAAGGTATATACAACAGGTGTTTTCATCAACGGCTTTCTCAACCGCCTCCAGGTCTGTAAGGTCTCGCAGCTTGGGCTTGACGCCAAGCGGCATGAATGTTGTTGTAAGTAAGGCTAATGTGTTTCCGAAAAGGTGTCTTGATGATACTATATTCTTGCCTTGTGCAATCACGGCCAGCAACGCATTGCTTATTGCTGCCATACCGGAATTATAACCTGTCACATGGGCGGCTCCGGTAAGTTCACGTACTCTGTTTTCAAGGTTTGTTACTGTAGGGTTTTCCACGCGTGCATAATCAGGCGCTTTGATACGACCTGTAAAGGCATCAGACATTTCCAATGCATCGTCAAACTCAAACGACACATTTGTATAAATAGGTACGGCCAATGACCCGTAAGCATCGGGACGTACAAAGTGATTGTCAATAGCAACGGTCTGTTTCTTCATATTCTTTTCTTATTGTCGCGGCAAAGGTCGCCAATTTAGCACCACATTCCAACATAGAAGAAAACTATAGAAAAAACAGCAAGCGTAAGATAATTCCCATAGAATACACCACCATTATCCCCCCATTATATCCGGCAAAAACAGAATCATTTCACTCCCCGGCATGCACAAAAAAGCAAGGCACCCCCGTAGGGATGCCTTGCCACGTATTCTGCAATGACCTGTCAGTTCTTGATTACGCCGAACAGGATGCCTGCCACAATCAGTGTGAACAGTATATTGAATCCCTGGGCGGTGAGGAATGCCTTGAGTGACTGGTTGTTCTCCTTGGCGAATATCTGCTTGAAATCGGTCTCCAGACCTATGCAGACAAATGCTATTGAGAAGAATATGTTCTGGAAGTTCTTGGCCAGACTCTTGTAGGCAACGCCGTCGGCGCTCTTGCCGGCAAAGAACAGGCTGAACACTACCGATGCCACAACCATACCTACCACGAACTTGGGGAACCGCTCCCAGATAACCTTACCCGATGTCTTCTCAACGCCCTTGGTACCGCGCAGTGACCAGTAGAGTGAAATCAGGAATGCTGCAACGCCAATAAGCACGTTCTGGGAGGCCTTTACGATGACGGCAGTGTTACCGGCCTCATCACCCAGGATTCCGCCCGATGCGGCTACGGCGGCGGTAGTATCGATGGTACCGCCTATCCAGGCACCTGCCACCTGAGCCTGTGCCAGCTCATTGCCGGGGAAGAACAGGGGCAGCAGCCAGTTGCAGAGCAGAGGCATGATGTAAAGCATGGGGATTGCAACCACCATTACAAGTGAAATCACATATGACAGTTTCTTCTGGTCACCCTTGATGGTTCCGCAGGTGGCGATTGCGGCACTTACACCGCAGATACTTACTGAGCTGGCCAGCATGGTAGCCATCTCATCATCCACCTTGAACACCTTACGTGAAACCCAGAATCCAAAGTACCATACG
>JAGBPB010000068.1 GCA_017633615.1 Bacteroidaceae bacterium
ATTTATTTCCACATCCTTCTTAAATTATATCCCATCGGATGTAATTACCGCTTATTCTGAATTTTTACATCCGATATGATGTAATTTTGTTTTTATTGCATATATTTGCATCCGATCGGATGTAATTATGGATAATATGGTCATTTCATCAACATTGAAATCCCTGCGTAAAGAGCACAGAATGACGCAGGTTGATTTGGCAATGAAATCTGGTGTGGGCCTCAACTTTGTACGCCAGTTGGAGCAGGGCAAAACCACAGTCCGGATGGATAAAGTTGTGCAGGTATTTGATTTGTTCGGTTATGAACTGGTTCCTCAAAAGAAACTTAAATGAAAACTGCATTAATTCAATATAAAGGTAAGGATGCCGGAATCCTTAAAGAGACCGATGAGGGCTATGAGTTCCAGTATAATGAGGGGTATCTCTCTGATACAGCATCCAAGCCCGTAAGTCTTACGCTTCCGTTAACGGATAAGCCATTCAAGTCAAGTGTCCTTTTCCCGTTCTTTGACGGGCTTATTCCTGAGGGCTGGCTTTTGGATGTTGCCCTGCGTAATACTGATATCAGTGAACTGGACAGATTCTCTCTGCTTCTACTCTGTTGTAAGGACTGTATAGGTGCAGTCAGTGTTATTCCATTAAAAGAGGATAGTAATGAGTAAGTGTTTATACTGTTATAAGGAACTCCAGCCCGGTGAGGTTGATTTCCATAAATCCTGCTGCCGTAAGTTCTTTGGAACAGGAACAGCCCCATTGTTGGATTACACTCGTGGTGAGATGGATAAATTGGCTGCACAGGTTATACAATCACAGACTACTTTGACAGGTGTCCAGCCTAAGTTATCCTTGAATCTGGATAAGCATAAGGATTCCCAAAAGCTTACCATCGTAGGCTTATGGGGTGGCTACATCTTCAAACCTCAAACGGAACGCTTTGCCATGTTGCCTGAGAATGAAGATTTGACTATGCATCTGGCAGAGATAGCAAAAATTAAAGTTGTACCACATACCCTCATCCGGATGAAAGACGGCAGCATCGGCTACCTGACCAAACGTATAGACCGCACCGATAATGGTGAGAAGATAGCTATGGAGGATATGTGTCAGCTTACGGAACGTCAGACTGAACACAAATACCGCAGTTCATATGAGCAGATAGGAAAGGCTATCCGTAAATACTCAGCTAGTGCCCAACTGGATATGGTAGATTATCTGGAGTTGTTGTATTTCTCATGGCTTACCGGGAATAACGATATGCATCTTAAAAACTTCTCTCTTTATTCACCTGATGGAGAACCTGTACTCACTCCGGCTTATGACCTGTTGAATGTTGTCATAAGCAATCCTGCCGACGATGAAGAGTTGGCTCTTAATCTGAACGGGAAAAAGAAGAGAATAAAGGATGCAGATTTTAAGGCTGCATTCAAGACCTGTGGCGTTCCTGAAATAGTATTTGACAGGATTAAGAAAAAGTATTCAGATCTTCTACCTAAG
Organism: Bacteroidaceae bacterium; assembly: GCA_017633615.1. Next base: position 1,496 of record JAGBPB010000068.1, read on the forward strand.
TTTGAAGAAGCAATCCGGAATTCATTCCTCTCTCAGGAACTCAAGACCTCTTATATAGACTTACTACAAAGAAGGTTGAACCGATAATCCAGAGCTCCGCACTTTTCCGTCC
>JAGBPB010000069.1 GCA_017633615.1 Bacteroidaceae bacterium
CCCAGACGGGCCATCTCAGGTCCTATAACCTTATAGCACAGGGGGCCAAGGTCTTCAAATGAATGTATCGTTGTGCGGTGTGTTGCAACGATGATAGCAGGTAAACGTTCAATAGTAATCTTTTCCATTTTCTTAAGTTTCTTTTGGGTAGTCACCATCGCCTGCAGCTGCGTCTTCCGGGCTCTCAGTATTTTGAGCTCATTCTCGCAAACGCGAATCTTTTCCTCCAGGGCATCGATGCCGGGAACATGAGTATCATCTTCATAGAGTTCGCGTATCTCTTCCAGACTGAAACCCATTCCCTTGAACTGTAGTATGCTCTGCATCTTCTGCAATTGCTCAATGCTGTAATACCGGTACCCGGTAAACTGGTCCACAATCTCCGGGACCAGCAGACCAATCTCCTCATAATGCCGGAGCGTCCGTACCGTAACGCGGCAAAGGCGTGAAAACTCCCCGATTTTTAATCTGTTTGTCATCATAACAACTGTGCACTTTTGTTATTTGCGGCAAAGGTAATATGTGACGTAGGGTACGAGTCAAGAGAAAAATGAAAAAAATTTCATAACTGCTCCATAACCCCCGCATAACAATAGAAAAAGCTGGTATCGCTACCAGCCTTCTCAGTCCTTTTCCAATAATTGAAATATAAGGGGCCCGGTTTCACAACCAGCGCCCCTCTCTCCTTGTTTGCAATGGCAAATATACTAACTGTCACTGATATAATCATTACATTTGCACCACAATTATCAAATATCAAATGAATTACCAGATAAGACAAATACAACCCACAGAGATACCTCTACTCAAAGATTTCCTCTACGAGGCAATCTTCATCCTGGAAGGTGTCGCTGCACCTCCCAGGGAAATACTCGATGATGACAGCCTCCAGGTCTATATCCGTAACTTTGGCCAGTTGCCCGATGACCGTTGCCTGGTAGCAGAATCCGATGGTAAGATAGTAGGAGCCATCTGGAGCCGCATCATGAACGACTACGGCCATATAGCCGATGATGTCCCATCAATAGCCATATCCTTGTATAAAGAATACCGCAACCTAGGTATAGGCACAGACTTGCTCCACCAGATGCTGGATCTGCTCAGGGCCGATGGGTACAAAAGCGTATCTCTTTCCGTACAGAAGGCAAACTACGCCATGCGAATGTACCAGAAATCAGGCTTTAATGTTATATCCGAAGATGCCGAAGAGGCCCTGATGCAATGCCTTCTTTAAGACCGATGCCCTCACGGCCGATAACCAAGTATCGCGGGCTGGTCAGTCTGTATCAGGAACTTTTCTGCAGGTAGCAGCAGAGTTTTACTTACGGCCCCGCCCTGTATAGGTAGCAGCCAGTGGCCCTGAACCATCGGCCTCAGCATCCCGCTCCAGCCGATGCAACCGTATATAGAGTAATCATCCCGCCCATAGGCCACTGTCTGGCTTGTTTAACCCAGAACAGCCAGCGCCTGGAAGCAAGCCTCAGGTGGTTGTCGTCCGTCAGCCGGCCACATGGTGCCCCTATGTGCAGCCTAAACCTAAGCATCGTACATCACCCTCATCACACACACCCGGCTGCATCATAGCGTCACTATGCGCCCGCCCGCCAGCCGCCAGGCAGCCGCAGTGGTTCCAGTCCCTGTCTGTTCTCTCCCGTGGAACCGTCTGCAGATAGCAGCCGCAGTGAACTCCCAAGTGTCCTCCACCATTCTGCAAATAGGAACTCCCTGCGCAATTCAACCATCCGCTCGTATCATTCAATAAGGAGTTCCACACCATTGCCATATCTATGCCTTCCATGGTGCAAGCACTATTCCAGGTATAGATATGGTAATCGTGTTCCACGCCTCGTTTTAATTGTGGCAGTCGCCACAATCTTGGTACGGTTCGCTCACCATCAGTAGTGCAGACTTTTCCGCTATGTAACATAATGGAACCCTTAATTATTACAAAATGCCCTCCCGCACTCGGTCATTTTATAATAATTCCCACTATGTTAAATAGCTCCGGCATCAGGCGGTCAGGCCTCAAAAACAAATGTATCGCACCTGCGCTTCCTGCTGCCAGCAGCAGGCGCAACCCTTCCGGGTGCTGGGTCGTAACGTTCCGGCACAACCTTCCGGGTCCGCACAGCGTCCCTCTCC
>JAGBPB010000070.1 GCA_017633615.1 Bacteroidaceae bacterium
ACCCTCCGGGTTTACGCCCTGGAATGTTGAGTATGAATCTCCAAGAATTGAAACTTTCTTGGTCTGAGCCGATGCCGGCATAACGGTAAGTGCAGCAAGCACTACCAATGAGAATAATTTCTTCATAATAAGGTCGTAATTTAAGTTGACGCAAATATACGAAATAACCCCGAAAGAGCAACTCTTGCACTTGTTATTCCTGGAAGGAGTAACCGTAACCGGCGCGTGTGGTCAGGTGGTCGGCGTAGGGCTCTATCTTCTTGCGGATGCGGGTGATGTTGACATCAACCGTGCGGGCATTGACAATGACGTCATCGGGCGTTACGGTCTTGCTGTCCGTATCCAACTGTATGCCTTTGTAACGTATGCCGTTACGTGTGGCGCGCAGACGGGATTCAACTACGTTGATGATGTAGTCTCCGTTCTTTTCGCACTCTATGATATGATCAGCGAATACGGTTCCGTTATCGTAGTCGTAAATGTGCTGGTCAAGACATCACTACGCCCAGCAGATAGTTGATAACCGTTGGGCGTATTTTAGAAAGTGCATCGGGAAATATGAACGCCAGCACTGCCGCTGCAAATACCAGCACGCCCATGTACTTGGATATAAACTGACAGATTCTTTTCATATACAGATACCGACGTGCAAAGGTATAAAAAACGACGCAAAGGGGTCGTTTCCAATTGTATCAAAAATCATATGGCAGGCGGCCCTGAGAGGCTGCCTGTGTTGTTTTGTAACGCTTTTGTTACGCTTTTGTTACGCCCGGGACGCGGGAGGACGGTGATGGACAAAAATTGGACGATTTATCCGCGCGGTATGTCCATAACAATACAAACTCCTTTTGCTACTACAGGAAGAAAAAGGCACGGAATTTGGTAATTTGATAAGGATATTTTACTTTTGCAACTGCAAACAAGGAGAGAGAAGATTGGTTGTGAAACCGGTCCATCTCAATATCAATTATTGGAAAAGGACTGAAAAGGCTGGTAGAGATACTAGCCTTTTCTTCATCGTCGCTCTCACTCCTTCTTCAGTTAACCCCCTTCGGGGCTTTTCTTTATCGTCGCTCGGAAAAGAAAGCAACGCTTTCTCTTCTCTCACTCCTTCTTCAGTTAACCCCCTTCGGGGCTTTTCTTCATCGTCGCTCGGAAAAGAAAGCAACGCTTTCTCTTCTCTCACTCCTTCTTCAGTTCAATTGCAGGATTGGTGCGGGCGGCACGGAGTGTCTGCCAGATTACGGATATGAGGGCTATCAGAACTGAAAGGATGACCGATACCACGAATATCCACCAGTAGTTCTCCAGTTTCCAGATGAATTGCTCCAGATAAATTCCTGCAGCCCATACGGCTATGGGGATTCCTATTATGCAGGCTATGCCTACCAGAATCATGTATTCACGGATGTTGCGCAGGGATTCAGAGCCTACTGTTCCGCCAAAAACCTTCCTTATGGCTATCTCATTTGAATGGATGTCAGAGTAGTAGGTACTCATGGCAACAAGCCCTAAAAGAGCTATGAGGATGGAAAGGAGCATGAATATCTCCACCAGGCGCATGTTATTGCGGGCCGGCTTCCAGGCCTGGGCAATATGCTCATCGATCCAGAATGCCCCCAAATCAATAACTTTATGTTCCTTAGCGTATGTTTCATAGGTATCAGTAATCTGTCTTGCCGCCTCTTTCCTGTCACCTGTCGTTTCTATTACCCAGCTGTTGGATGAGATGTCTTCAGTACGCATCACGGAGATGATGGCATAATCATCCTTTCCCATATTGGCCGAATTGGTGGGGAACGCCTTGAATACGCCGGCCAACTGGTCACAACCCTGGGTACGTATGGATAGCGCCCCTATATCATGGTATTCGCTGTCAAAGCCGCTTGCCGCAAAGCTTTCGTCCGAAAACCATACGCTGTTGAAAAGCGGAGCGCTATAGTCTTCAAGAATCTCAAATCCGAACATCGCAAAGGCCGTGCTGTCCATCCTGATATGCCTGTACAGGATATCCTGACCGTCCCGCGTGGTACTGTACTGCCCGGAACGGATGCTTCCGGGCACTCCGTAGCTCTTTCCCACCCGCTTTACACACGGAAGCGATTCAAGTAAATCCTTGAAAGAGTCGCCGGATTCATCATAGGAATAAATGGACAGATAGTATTTGTCGGCTATGTTGCAATGCATCGGACGTGACTGTGTCTTGCGCATCTGGGCTTCCATAGTGATGGCAAGGGCAATCAGGATGACTGCCAGCGTGTTCTGCAGCACTATAAATACCTTGCTGAACACCTTCTTGTTCTGGCGACGATATCCGCCTTTCATAACATCAACAGGGTTGTAGCGGCCGGCCATCATAGCCGGGAAAATGCCGCTGATAATCCCGACCGCCAGAATCATGCCGGCGTAGGCAAGCAAATAGCCGGAAGACCAGATAACTCGGATTGGGACATCAGGATTGTTAAGAAGCGCATTCATGGCAGGGCAGAATGCCTCAGCCAGCAATAGGCCTGCAGCAAAACAAACCGTGGTAAACGCTACAGACTCAACAATGTACTTACCTATTATTCCATTCCTTGATGCACCGGACAATTGCCGGACAGCCATCTCTTTAGCTCTCTTTCCTGTGAGTGCCACAGACAGGTTGATATAGTTGAGGATGGCCGACAGAAGCAGAAGCAGTCCAACAAGCGACAGAACTCTCAGCGTCGCTTTGTCACCATGCCTGAAGATATGGTCAGTTGACACAAAGAACAGTTCGTCATAACGTGACAGCACAAGGTTCTCAAAGAAACTTTTTCCATATATGCTTGGATAGACCTTTTTGCATACGGCCTCCAGCTTGTCATACAATTCTTTCCTGTCTGTCCCGGGACGGACTTTGATGAATACGGTTGTGCTACCGAAATTGTCAAACAGTTGCCAGTTGTCCTTGTAAACCTCAGCATTGCGGAATATTTCATAAGGCTTTATGATAGTCCCCTTCAGGTCCTCAAGGATGGCACCTATCACATAGCTGCCTTCACTGATTTCAAGGGCATCACCCACAGAAAGGTTATGCTTGCCTGCAAATGAGGCTGTAATAATGATGTTTGATGGAGCAGACAGCACATCTGCGGAACCTTCAACAAAACGGAACTGCGGACAAATACCGAAGAACGCCGGTTCCACGGCGGCACCTTCAACCTCGGTCTGCTCTCCACGGATGACAGGATGCACCTTCACGTCACAGAGTCTTGACACGGTTTCAATCTCAGGGATATCAGTAATGACATCCGGGAAACCATATGTCAACGCCGGAAAATCCGGAATACCGGGCACATATACCCGCTCCCGGTCCGGGTTCTCCCGCGTCACGGCATATTGCTGCCACACATATGAGCCTATTATAATCACAAACGCCAGGCTCACAGCCAAGCCCACCGCCTCAATTGCAGTGTAAAGCTTGTTACGACTCAAAAATTTCAAAAAAGACTTCATATTCTTTCAAAATAGTACAATTGGGGACAGTCCCCAATTGTATCTTTTCACTCATTTTTCAGTGAAACCACAGGATTCTCCCATGCTATCTTGAGGCAGTTCAGTATAACGACCACAAGTATTATGGCCAATACGGATATTGTGCCACATATGAAATAGAGAGGATTTAGAGCTACCTTCTCAGCAAACTGCTCCAGCCATTTCTGTGCCACGAATACCGTTGCCGCACATGCCACAGCAGCCATAATGAGTGAGAGTTTCATTATCTCCCATGCAAATGTGCCCAGTATCTCACGGGTGGTGGCTCCGTTGATCTTGCGTATGGCCATCTCTTTGGAGCGGCGCAGGCTCTCATCACGTATAAAGCCGATGAGGCCGAGCAATGCAATGAGCAGTGAGAACACCACACCCAGAATCATGGTGCTGCACATCTTTTTGGTATCAGCGTAAGCAGCACGCATTTCTTGCTCATATGATATGATATTAATGTCACGGCCGTCCAATGCCTTTGAGAGCGCCTCCCTCACCTTGGGCAGAGCATCAGGGCTGACCTTGAACAGAATATGCGGCATAAAGTAGTCATCATTGCCTATCTCACCGTAAAACAATGCACTTGGACGTGTGTCAACACGCTGCAGGTTGCCTATCAGATAACTCTTGTACACGCCTGAGATGGTCAAAGGGGTAACGCCCAACCCATCGGCCAGTTCTATTGCATTCTCATGACCGGTAATATATACCTGCTTGCCTATGATACCGTCTGACCAGTCAACAAAATCAGCCATACGCTTAACGAACTTCTCATCAACGACCATCTCACTTGAATCCCTTGGAGCGCGGCCCTCAACGAACTGTATTCCCATCAGATCATAGAATCCGTCAGAGCACTCATACTGGTCAGCTATATTGAAAAGCTCCTCCTCAGTACCCGGCAGTATCACATTATCACCGCTGGAACCCTGATACGGAATGTTATAGCTGGCGGCCGATGCCTTGACCTCAGGAATGCTGCTGAGCGTTTCAATGACCCTGGCCTGCGCCTGGGTATCACCATCAAACATATTGATATAGTATAGATTCCTGTAATCATAGCCAGGATCACTGTTGCTGATCTTGTCATACTGGCGGCCTATGATGAGCATCATTACCACCAGGAATACATTGATGAGAACCTGTACACCAAGCAAGCCCAGTTTCCAACGGCGGGAGTTCTCCATGTAGTTCTTGAGAGCGGCATATACAGGAATGCGCTGATACAGCTCTGCGGGAACTACAATGGATATAATAAGCACAAGCAGGATTACTGCTGAAATTGCAATGATGCTCTTGGTCACCAACAGGGTCTGGAACGGTACGCCCAAAAGGTTCTCCACAATGTTTCTGCCTGCAAATATTATGGCGGCAGCCAGCAGCAGAGAGAGTACTATATGAAGCAAAGCCTCACGGGTCAACATTCCATATATATGCTTGCTCTCTGCACCGTAGCACTTCAACACGCCCACCTCCTTGGAGCGCTTAACCATTGATGAGATCACTATCAGTATGTAGTTGAGCAGTGATATCAGTATGAGCAGCGCTGAGACGATAGAGAGCAGTACAACCTGTGACTTTACCTTGGAATCAGAGGTATGGATCTTATTGAAAGGCCTGAGGAAATAGGTCATCTGATAGTCCTCTGAATCTATATCCTCAATAGGCTGATGTGCCTCCTGCATCTTACGTATGGCATCCTGAAGACCGTTAGGGTCAACACCGGGAGCCAGCTTGACATATCCTTTGTAACGGTCGTTGCCCAGCCAGTTGGTTGTGCTCCACTCGCTATAGGTAGCCATCGACAGCAGCATGTCAAAACTGAAACTTCCGTTATCAGGGAAATCCTCAAACACGCCCTCAATGGTTCCCGGCATCTCCGGCTTATCCTCGTTGTAAATCTGCTTTCCTATGACTGATGAATAATCACCCGCAGTGGTGGCCAGCTTATCTGCAAAGCTGCGGCTGACCATTACAGTACCATACTTGCCGAGTGCCTTTACAGGATCACCGGCCAAAATGGGGCGGTCAAACACCTTGAAGAAGCAGGTATCAGCCAGGACCAGTTCTGCCTTGAGTTTGTTACCCTGCTCATCAATGTATGTATCACCATTGAAGAGGCCGGTAATTCTTGTGCCCGCTTCAACACCGGGAACCTCATTCATAAAGCCAACGGCAACGCCACCGCTCACCTGGCCGTACTCCTTCTCGTCACCGTTCATGGTGTACCAGGTGTTGATTATATAGACCCGGTCTATATCCTTGTAGAAACTGTCGTAGCTGAGCTCAAAGAACACCTTGGCAATGAGCACGATGCCTACGGCCAGACCTACGCCCAGTGAAAGCACCTTGATAAGTAAACTGTTTTTACGTCTCATAATCAGAGCTCATTCTTAACGTCTGAAACAATCTGACCGTCAAACAGGTCAATTGTGCGCTGAGCCATGGCGGCATCCTTCTGGGAGTGGGTTACCATTACGATTGTTGTGCCGTCATCATTAAGCTCACGCAGCAGGTTCATAACCTCACGGCCGTTCTTGGAATCCAGGTTACCGGTGGGCTCATCGGCCAGGATAAGTTTGGGATTAGCCACAACGGCGCGGGCTATGGCCACACGCTGCTGCTGACCGCCGGAGAGCTGCTGCGGATAATGTCCTGCACGGTGGCTTATGCTCATGCGTTTCATAATCTCGGTAACGCGGCGTTTTCTCTCTGCAGAGTTGATGTTAAGGAACTTGAGCGGCAGCTCAATATTGTCATATACATTAAGCTCATCTATTAGGTTGAAGCTCTGGAACACAAAACCTATGTTACCCTTACGGAAACGTGTACGCTCTTTTTCCTTGAGGCCGGCCACCTCTGTTCCCAGCAGCTCATATGAGCCCGATGTGGGGTTGTCAAGCAATCCAAGTATGTTCATCAGTGTGGATTTGCCGCAACCTGAAGGACCCATGATTGCTACGAATTCACCATCCTTGATTTCAAAAGATACGCCATTAAGAGCGGTTGTTTCAATCTCCTCCATACGGAAGACTTTGCTGAGGTTTGTTACTTTAATCATAATCGTTTTATATTTAATTGTTTATACTTATTCTTTCTTCAGCACCTCTGCCGGATTGGTCCGGGCTGTCCTGATGCTCTGGTAAAGCACGGATACGGCAGCAATAAAAGCTACAACCAGTCCTGCCAGGACAAAAATCCACCAATGCAGACTGATGCGATGGCCGAATCCGGATAGCCAGCGGTTCATAATGAACCATGCTATCGGGACGGCTATCAAAAAAGCTATTCCCACCATCTTCATAAAGGCCAGTACCAGTCCCCAAAGGACGCCGGAATACTCGGCTCCGAACACCTTCTTCACCGACACGCTACGGATTTCCTGCTGCATATAGTAGGAACTCATGGCAAAGAGGCCCAGGGCGCTCACCAGAATGGACAGCAGGGTGAAAATCAGGACGATCTTGAGCACCCGGCTTTCATCCTTGAAGCCTTCCTCAATCATGTCCTCCATATACATGGCATTGAAAAGGTCGTCCGGGAAAAACTCTGCAGCTATGGCTTCCACGCGTTTCCTGGCAGCAGCATGGTCACCAACCGTCTTAACCAGCAGCGTCCAAGGATAATTGTTCTCCGGATATTCTCCACGATTCTTCATGCATGCCGCGCTCTGTTCCTCTTCAAGGGGGCGTATCTTGAAATCGTAATAGATTCCGCCAATGGGAACGGCTCCATCGTTTTCGAGAGTCACGAATTCCTGGACTGATTCATCAATTCCTATCTGCTTGAAGGCATACTCATTCAGCCACCAAGCCCCGTTGTGATTGTCCTGCTTTATCCGGAATCCAAGCATATTGAAATAAGCATCATCGCCCACAATCTGCTGAAACGAAACCCAATGGCCATCGGCCATTTGCGTTGTGTTATTGTTAGTCCCTTCCAGTGGAATACCGTTGCCCATTCCCACTTCTTCGACGCAAGACTCCGTTCTCCACCGGTCTATAAGCGGATGCAACTGTCCTGCTGAACCGAAGGCATTGTCCACCACCAGGATGTCTTTGGTGTTGTAGCCCAGGTCGGCCGAAATCATATGGCGTATCTGGAGCCACATTGTAATAGCGCCTACCAGCATCACCACGGTCACCATATTCTGGACAACAATGATGACCTTGCTGTAAACCGTCTTGGTCTTGAACCGGAGTGTACCCCGGACAATCTCGATGGGCTGCGCTTTCTGGATGAGCAGCGCCGGGACAATACCGGCGAGGATACCCAGCACCAAGATGAATCCCAGCACCAGCAGGATATTGACCGGCGTAACAGCATCGAAAATTGACACCTGGTACTCCAGAATCCGGGAAGCCGTTGGCGCAAACGCTTCGGCCAACAGAATGGCCAGCACCATCGAAATGGTGCAGATAATAGTGCTTTCCAAAATGACTTTCAGGAAGATGCTTCGCTTCTCAGCTCCCACCAGGCGTCTGGTAGCCATCTCCTTGGCCCTGAAACCGGTCAGTGCCGTAGTCATATTGATATAATTAAGTATCGCAAAGGCCAGCAGCAGGATGCACATTGCCAGCAGCAGGTTTACAAAGCTGCGGCTGCCGAACTGTAGGGTTTCCGTCCAGTCTGTTTTACTGGAATTCAGGAAATACATATCCCTCAATGGAATGATACGGACTTTATCGTATTCATCATCGTATATCCAGAAGTTTTTTTCCAGCCAGTCCAGAATATCACCCTGCCTTGCTTTAAGGTCTGCTCCGGGATAGGTCATCACAAAGCATATGCCTCCTGAGGCATTGCTCATATACTCGTTGTGGCTAGAATTCGTTTTGGGCATCATCTCACCGCGCAGCAATACGTCAGGCGCTTTCAATATGGAAATCCCGAAGTCATTGTAAACTCCGCAAACTGTCAGTTGACAATTCTCTGCATCATTGAAGGTTATTACCTGTCCAAGAGGATCAATATCCCCGAAATGTGCATTGGCGAATTCCTGGCTAACCATGCAGCGGTCCCATGACAAACGCCAGTCAGCCTTGTTCCCTGCCGTGAGTTCATAACTGAAAATCTCAAAGAACGTGCTGTCAACGGCCATAGTACTCCCATAGACGGTTTCGCCGCCTATCGTGAACGGAGAGGCCTCATCCATCTTGGCCACACAACACCCCTTTTCAACCTCAGGAAAGTTGTTCTTAAGGTGCTTATCCATCCAATATCCCATATTTACGGTCTCCTCATTGGCAATCACATAAATACGGTCTGCATTCTCCTGGAATGAATCGGTTGACAGCTGTCGCTGTACATATACTGCAAACAGAAGCACAAACGCCATTGACACCGTAAGTCCCACGAGGTTTATCCCCGCATACAGTTTATTCTTCTTAAGGAAGTTCCAAAAACTCTTCATATTTTCATATCTTAGAATACTAATACATCACTATCACCATAAGTCTCATATCCGGAGGTAATTACTTTCTCACCAGGCTCCAGGCCTTCCAGGACTTCATAATACTGGGGGTTCTGACGGCCTATGCGGATCTCACGCTTAACGGCTTTGTTTCCCTCCCTGTTTAAAACATATACCCACTTGCCGCCGGTTTTCTGATAGAACGTGCCACGCGGAATGATAACGGCCTCCTCGGGCTGGCCAAGCTGCAGGTTCAGGTAGTAGGTCTGGCCGGCACGGATGTTATCGGGCTGGATGCCCTCAAACTTGAAATCGGCCTTGAACTTACCGTCACGAACCTCAGGATACACCTTGCGGATTGTGGTTGAAAAGGTCTCTCCCTGACGCTCAAAGGTGGCCTCAAGACCTGCAATAACGCGGTCAATATAGTGCTCATCTATCTGAGCCTCAACCTTATATGTGCCAACAGAGTTTATCTGACCTATCTTGGTGCCGCTGGTTATTGACTGACCCAGCACCACATCAAGCAGACCAAGCTCTCCGTCAATGGGAGCCTTAACTATAAGATTGCTCTTGCGCTTGCGGATCATCTGCATATTGAGCACCATGTTGTCAAGGCTCTCCTCCATGCGGTCAAGCTGGGTACCCCGGTAAAGGCTGTCCTGCTTGGAGCGCTCACGGATAAGCTCATATTTCTGCTGAGCAAGACGGTAATCCTCCTCTGCCTTAAGGTAATCCTCACGCGCAATCAGTTTGTCCTCATAGAGAGATTTCTGCTGCTCATAGGCACGCTTGAGCCTGTCAACCTGGATTCCGTATTCCAGCACGTTCTGATTTACATCAAGCTTCTGCTGCTCCATCTGGATCTGTGTGTTGCGCAGTATGTTCTCCTTCTCAGCAAGTTCTGCCTCAGAGTTCAGGATCTGCATATCCAGATTATCATTGCTCAGAATAAGGATTGCATCACCTGCCTTTACTGCAGAACCCTCTTCAATGAGAATCTCCTGCACAATACCGCCCTCCTGCGGGCTGAGCTGGATGGTGGTCATGGGCTGTACACGGCCGCTTATGCGGATGTAGTCATTGAACTCACCAAGCTGTGCTTCTGATACCATCAGCGCATCTTTGTCAACTCTCAAGGTCTTGTCATTGGGGCGGGCAATCAGATAAATCACGAATGCCAAAAACAGCGCTCCACCCCAGTAAGGCAATGCCTTCTTTGTGAATACTCTCCTGAATCCTTTCTCCTGTTCTATTATTCTGTCCATAGTGGTAATTATTATCGGTAATTAAAACTGGTCAATGTAATCTATGCCTCTGTAATATTTCACAACGCTCTGCTTGATGACAAGCTTGAAGAGTGAGTTCATAAGGTCTGCGTTGGCCTTGAGCAGGCTGCCGTTTATGGTTCTGAACTCAAGCGGTGACACAAGCCCCTGCTCCAGCTTCTTCATATTAAGCCGGTAAGCCTCCTGCTGCACCTGAGCCTTATGCTCTGCCTGCAAATATGCAGCCATTGCCCCGTCACAATCCTGTGCTGCACGGCGGAACTCCTGTATAACCTCACGGCCCTTCTGTTCCTTCTCGGCCGATGCAATGACGCGGGCATTACGCTTGCGGGCTATAGTGGAGTGCTTCTTGAGTCCTTCAAACAAAGGAATGGAGAGAGCTAGTTGCACATACTCACCTCCGTTATTGCGGAACTGGTCCTTGAACGGATCAGTGTTCACGCCATCCATAGTGAAATAGCTTGTGTTCCAGCCTGCATAGAGTGAGAGGCTGGGAAGCAGTTGCCAACGGGCGGTGCTGAGCTCCCTCTCACTGTTAAGTTCATTGAGTGAAGCTATCCTGAAATCACGGTTGCCTGCAAGTATTGAGCTGTACTCAACATCACCGCTCTCAGTTTCCATATCCGGTTCCGGGAGCTCTGAATCAATTATAAGTTCCTTATCCTCAGGCCAGAACATAAGGTCTGAGAGTATGGTAAGCTGGTTTTTATACATATTCCTGGTATCAGTAAGTCCGTACTGGCAGTCTGCCAGGTCAGCCTCAGCCTGAATGACATCGGCATAACCCTTCTGCCCCAACTCCTCCTGCTTGCGAATCTTGGCAAGCGATGCCTCAGCATCAGCAACCTGCTGCTCATAAACATCGGCCAGGCGCTTGAAATATACCGTATTGTAATAAGCCTCCATCACGGCCAGGCAGATCTCTGACTCAGCCTGCTTTTCACGAGACTCAGAAATCTCAAGGCTGGTCTTGGAGATAAGCACGTTGTTTACCGCCTTGAAACCTTCAAAAAGTGTAATGCCGGCGCTTAATCCGTAATTGTTATGGAAAGATGTCTGATTGAAATAAGTGTTGGTCTGAGGGTCAATGTTACGGCCAAAATTGTAATAGGCGTAAGTGTTGGCGCTGATAGACGGCATGAATGCTGCAAGCACCGCATCACGGCGTGCTATACGTGCATCGGCAGTCTCAGCGTTCCGGATAAGAACCTTTGTGGAGTTTGAAATGGCATACTCCATGCAATCCTTAAGACTCATGGTCTGTCCGTAAAGAACTCCGGAACCGCTAACCGCCGCAACAATTGTCAAACCTAATATCCTAAAAACTCTCTTTATCATATTTTACAGTCTGTTTTGATTACACATTTTATAATGCAATCCGCGTGCCAAACTCATAAAATACTGACAATCAGAGAAGTAACTTTTTGAGCAGGTGTAAAAAACTGTAAAGCTTTACACTTTTCTGTAAAGCCTTTACAGTACAATTGGGGACAGACCCCTTTTGTACTTTTTATTGAGACGTTTTTGATTTAAGAATTACTTTTCCAAAAAAGTACAAAAGGGGTCTGTCCCCAATTGTACTGTCTGACACTATTGTGTCATCGGAAGATCAAAGTGAAAGTGGTTTCAGCGGAGTCACTGCGGGTAAGCTCTATGGTACCGTTGTGATTGCGCATAATCTGGCGCGAGATGCTAAGCCCGATGCCGCTGCCCTGAGCCTTGGTGGTAAAGAACGGAACAAATATCTGCTCCTGGCTCTCAGGAGAGATAGGCTCACCGTCATTTGAAACAAGCAGGATAACCTCATCATCCTGCCCCATCCTGCCGGTAATGGTAATATGATGAGCCCCCGCCTGAACAGCATTCTTGACAAGATTGATGAGAATCTGTGAAACCTGCCCCTCATCAACATAAATCATAAGGTCAGGTTCATCGGCATGATATGCACATACAGCCCCCGCATCCGTAACCATCTGGCTGTTGAGTGAGAACACCTTGTTTATAAGTTCCTCAACCATGATGGCCTTCTTGACCGGACGAGCCACACCGCTAAGCTGGCGGTAAGTCTCAACAAACTTTATTAGGTTCTTTGATGAGTCCGATATGGTTTCCAGGCCCGCCTTCACGTCAAGTTCACTGTGGCCGTTCTCATCCATAGACTTGGAGAGCGTATCGCTGAGCGAAGCCACAGGCGATACCGTATTCATAATCTCATGCGTGAGCACGCGTATAAGTTTGGTCCAGGAGTCCTGCTCATGTTGCTGCCGCTGCTGCTCAAATATGGTGCGTATGCGGTTAAGCGTGCGGTTAAAGCGGTTCTTGTCTCGGAAACTGAAGTTGAGTTCACCGTCCTCAAGAGCATCCATCATATATGCCACTTTCTTGCGGTCACCGCGCCGGGTAAGTACGCAAGCTATCACGGCAGTTACCACAACCGCAGCAAGGACTATCAGTATGACGGTGCCGGTGGTCATCAGAGTCCGTACTTTTTAAGTTTGGCGTAGAAAGTGGGGCGGCTCACACCCATCATCTTGGCGGCGGCCGATATGTTTCCGCGGCAGCGGGTCATGGCCTCGCGCACCAGGCGCTCCTCATCATAACCCTCCAGCATAGACTCTTTCAAACTGCCGTTGAGTGACTGCGATGTCTCAAAACCTATGTCATCACGGCCCAAACGGATGCCGTCAGAGAGTATAACGGCTTTCTCAATGCAGTTCTGCAGTTCACGTACATTACCGCTCCAGGTATGGTTAAGCAAAGCTGTCTCAGCCTGGGCGTCAATGCCCTCAAGCGGACGGTGATACTTCTCGGCAAACACGCGTAAGAACGTCAATGCCAGCGGAATGATGTCTTCACGACGCTCCCTGAGCGGCGGCAGTTCAATATGTACGGTATTGATACGGTAGTACAGATCCTCACGGAAACGGCCCTCACGTACCAGCTTGCCCAGGTCCGTATTGGTAGCACAGATAAGACGAATATCAACGGGTATGGCATCGGTACCACCTACCCTTACTATGCTTCGGTTCTGAATGGCACGCAACAGTTTGGCCTGTAGGTGCAGCGGTATGTTGCCAATCTCATCAAGGAAAAGTGTACTGCCGTCGGCCTGCTCAAACTTGCCCTGATGGTCAGCATAAGCATCAGTAAAGGATCCCTTTACGTGACCAAAGAGTTCACTCTCAAACAGAGTCTCGGTAATGGCACCCGCATCTACAGCCACCATCTGCTTGCCGTTACGCAGGCTTGCAGCGTGTATCTCACGAGCCAGGACATCCTTACCGGTACCGTTCTCGCCGGTGATGAGCACGGTGGCATCGGTGGGGGCAATCTTCTCAATCTGGCGCTTTATCTCAAGCATTCGGGTGGATTCGCCCCAATACATTCCTGTACTGACGGGCGCAACAGGCTTGGAAGCCCTGCGGCCTTTGTCAAGGGCTGCCTTAAGTACCTCAACCAGTTTCTCATTCTCCCATGGCTTGACAATGAAATCAAAAGCTCCGCGTTTCATACCCTCAACGGCCAGCTGGACATCGGCATAAGCGGTGAACAGAACCACCTCTATCTGAGGTGCTATCTTCTTGATCTCATTAATCCAGTAAAGGCCCTCATTACCGGTGTTGATGTCTGTGTTGAAATTCATGTCCAGCAGAATGACATCGGGACGGAACATGCCTATGGTGCTTACCAACTGAACGGGCGACGGTATGGTTCTTACCTCACCGAAATAGAGCGGCAACAGCATCTCCAACGCCTTGCGTATCCCGGCATTATCATCAACAACCAGTATTTTACCTTTCTTGACCATTATCTTTAAGAATATGATGTAGCAAAGATACAATATTTTTGTACATTTGCCTCCAGATACGGTGATACCGCCGCCTGCGGTGACGGTATAGAGGGAATCCGGTTATAATCCGGAACAGTGCCCGCTACTGTAATGTTCATATATCCCGGAGGAATCAAATTGCCACTGCTTAATAAATAAAAAGGACGGGCGGGAAGGCACCTCAAGGGAGAACAGAGTCAGGAAACCTGCCGTATCATATTTTTAAGGACAAAGGCTCCGGGCCAGAACCTGTCCGCACGTTTTTGTATCAGGAATTAATGCTAAAGAAGTTATTTCTTTTAGTGTTTGTATGCGCCTCTATTACCACATGGGCACAAGTCACCCTGGGAGGCATAGTAGTTGACTCTGAGACAGGCAAGCCTGTCCAGGGAGCCAACATCCGTGTTGAGCACAGTCTCAGCGGCAGCGCCACCAACAGCAAGGGTGAGTTCACAATAACCAACCTTCCGGATCAGGAGTCTTACAAGTTAAGCGTTACCCACGTATCATATCTGCCTGTAACGGTTACATCAGGCAAGGATAACAGCATAATAGTAAAGATGCAGGAGAGTTACATCAACCTGGGGCAGGTGGTCGTAACCGGTACCGGCACACACCGCCGCATGACCAACTCTCCCGTACCTATTCAGGTAATCACGGCCAAGGATATTGAGAACGCCGGAGCCACATCGCTTGAGGATGCGCTCACCAAGCTCTCTCCCAATATTACCACAATGACCAACGGCATGGGCACATTCCTGAACCTTAACGGAATGGGCCAGGATTACATGATAATCCTTGAGAACGGTCACCGTCTGGGCGGCGATGAGCGTTTGGCACGCATCAGCACCGGCAACATCAAACGTATTGAGATACAGAGCGGTGCGGCATCGGCCCTGTACGGAAGCGAGGCTATAGGAGGCGTAATCAACATAATAACTGATGATTCCAAGAGCGGCATAGGTGCATCCGGCTATACGCATTACACCAGCAAAGGCCGTTTTACACAAACCATTGATGCCGATGTCTCAGCAGGCCGTCTGTCATCATATACCACCTATCAGCGCAAGGAGGCCGATAACTGGCAGGTGAACGATATTGACGAGGAGGGTTACAAGACGGGACGCCCCATGTCAGCCGGCTACCGTTCTGACAACCTGAGCCAAAGGTTTACATTTACGGTCAATGACAAGCTCAACCTCTCTGTACGCGGCAACTACAACAACTATGATACCCGTCGCCCTGAGACAGCCACCTACTTCAAGAAAAGCACCAAGAAGGATGCTGACGGCAACTACATTTACAATGAGACACAGGCCTACACCTACAACATGTCACACCGCACATGGTTATACGGCTTGAGTGCCGATTATATGATAAGCCCATCGGCATACATTGAGGCCGATTTCTACAGTGACAACTTTACATCATCATACAAGTACTTCAGCAAGAGCGGTGATTTTATGCCGGGCGATGAGCAGACACGCAAGGAGACCGTCTATTATGACGGGACCATAAAGGGAATATTCAAGCCTGACAACATGAACAAGCTGTCTGTGGGAATGGAGTACATCAACGAGCAGCTGCGCAGTGAATCAGACAATATCAGTTTTGAAAACATGTACACTGCCGCCGCATTCGTACAGGATGAGATTTCCATTACCGAGAATATCCAGGCTGTAGCAGGCGTACGTTATCTGTACAACGGTAACTTCAAGAGTCACGCCACGCCCAATGTATCACTCATGTACAAACCGGGCAATTTCCGTTTCAGGGCAGCATGGTCAGCAGGATACCGCTCTCCCACCCTAAGCCAGATCTGGGCTACTGACCAGAGCAAGACTGCCAGCCGCGCCACCGTAGGTAATCCTGACCTGAAACCTGAAAAGAGCCGTTCAGGCTCAATCAACGCTGAATACTCAAATCAGCGTCTCTCCATATCGGTTACCGGAATGATGAACAATGTGACCGATATGATAAACTACCGCGTCCTTAGCGATGCTGAGATAACAGCACTGGGATATGATGCCCTGCACGCTGATTTCAAGACCATACGCCAGCGCAGCAATATAGATGAGGCCCACATCAAGAGCCTTAACGTAAATGCCAATGTCTATCTGGGCGCCGGATTCACTGTGGGCGGCGGATATGTATTCACTGACTCCAAGGCTATAAGTGACGGAAAGGAAACTCCCGTTGATAAGAGCGTCAAGCACAGCGGTAACGTGAACGCCCGCTGGGACCACAACTGGGGCAACTATCACCTTAACGTGAACCTGAACGGTCATATGCAGGGTGAGCGTTGGTCAAGCACCTACGGCTACGCCCCCGCATACAGCCAGTGGGATCTGAACACCACTCACACATTCTACATTGAGGACTTTATCCTGGAACCGGGAATAGGCATAGAGAATATTTTCAATGAGCGTGACACCCGCCCCTGGAACAGCAACTTCTCAACCATAAACCCCGGCAGAGCCGTTTACATCAGTCTGGCAATGAAATTCCGCAAGTAAATGAAGAAACAATTCGTCATACTGTCCGTCCTGCTTTCTGTACCGGCACTGGCACAGAATGTGGATGAACTGTCCAAACAACTTGACGAGGTTGTGGTAACCGCCACAGGTACGCCTCATACATTAAAGAATGTGCCTGTACAGACTGAGATCATTTCACACAAGCAGATAGAGCAGCTAGGCGCAGCATCGTTTGAGGATATCCTATCTCAACTTAGTTCAGGATTTGACTTCAATGCCGGCGACATGGGTAGTCAGATGACCCTGAACGGACTGGGCAACAACTACATCCTGATAATGATTGACGGCAAGCGCCTTAACGGTGACAACGGCGGAGAGAATGACCTGGGCCGCATTGACCCGCACAACATAGACCACATTGAGATAGTCAAGGGAGCAGGCAGCGCCCTATACGGAAGCGATGCAATAGCAGGAGTGATAAACATCATCACACGCCGTCACGATGACCAGGCCCTCTATCTGGAGAACACCACCCGCGGAGGTTCATATTTGGATCTGCGCCAGCACAACAGCATAGGGTTCAGCATAGGCAAGTTCACATCGCTCACCACATTCCAGCTCCAGCATTCCGATGGATGGCAGAACACTTCCGAAGAAGACCCGGCACAGACCGAATACCACATATATGACTCGCGCAACAAGACAGTCAATATGTACACTAACGGCCAGTTGAGTGAGCGCATCTCCTACACGCCGTCAGACCGGCTCTCGTTCCAGGCCGACGGTTATCTGTACCGCAAGCGCATCTACCGCCCTACCAACGGCCGCCATCCGTCATGTGATGTCAATACCTTTGACATGAAGTACCGCGATGCCGGTGCATCATTCGGCTCTGATTATAAGCTGAACGGAACTGACCGCATTACGCTTGACGTAAGTTGGGACCGTCATGCCTACTACTATCACTATACAGACACCACCCTTGAGGAGGGCTATGACCCCAACGGGAACTATACGCCCTACTACCCTTATTTCCCAGATCAGGAGCATCTGCAGAGTGACCAGCAGCGCACTATGGCAGAGCTTAAGGGCATATTCAGTCTGCCTCTATCAAATCTGTTGAGTGCCGGCGCCGAATACCGATACGATTACCTGAACGCCCCTATGCGCGTCAAGGGCGGAAAAGCCGATGACTGGACCGCAGCATTATATCTGCAGGATGAGTTTACCGGACTGGACTGGCTCAACGTAACTGCCGGAATCAGACTCATTGAGAACAAGGCTTTCGGATTCCATGCCACCCCAAAGATAAGCGCAATGTTCAAGGCGGGTGATTTCCGCTTGCGTACAGGCTGGAGCAAGGGATTCAAATCCCCCACCCCCAAGGAGCAGGGTTATCACTATCTGCGCACAATGGGCGCCACCACATTCTTCTACATGGGCAACCCCGACCTCAAGCCACAGACATCAGATTATATATCGGCTGGCATAGAATACAGCCGCGGTGGTTTCTCCGCTTCAGTTACCGGATACCGGAATGAACTGTTCAATATGATTACCCTGGTCAACGTGCCCCTAAGTCAGATTCCGGCAGGAAGTGCACCGGAATATATGGGTGACGGCAGCGGTTCCATTACTCCGCGCATGTATATGAACATGGAGGATGCGCGTACCATGGGTATTGACGCCTCATTCACTTGGCGTATCACATCCGATATCACCCTGGGCGGATCATACAGCTGGCTTGACACCAAGGCACACGTATATGACACAAAGCATGACAGGCTTGACGAGGTAACCATCGAAGGTATGGCTCACCATAAAGGTAATGTCTATTCCACATGGCAGCACCGTTTCAACGATGCATACCGTCTGGGGCTGGGACTCTACGGACGCGCCAGCAGCACCCGATACTATCAGAACAACGGCAACGGCAAACCGTATCAGATATGGAAACTGACCACCACCCATGACCTGGGCCGCAGCAGGAACGGTCTGATATGGCGCATTGAAGCCGGCATTGACAATATCCTTGATTACAAGGAGACAACGCCGCACGGACTGCATTACGGTACAACTACTCCCGGCAGGACTTTCTACTGTACTCTCAGCATTAAGTTCTCAAAGGGTAAGAAGATGAACACCAAGGATGTAGAACGTGGCAGTATGGACGATGATGATTAATAACACAAATAACCTATAGTTTAACCTTTTAAAAACAAAACAAAATGAGAAAATTCAGATTTATTCTGACAGCTATGGTAGCCATAGCAGGTTTCAGCTTTGTAAGCTGTGACAAAGACGAAGAAACAACCAAGAACAACTACACCCGTTATCAGGAGGCAGTTGATGCTCAGATCAACAAGAAGAATGACAAGGCAATCCTGCTTGTTGCATTCGGTTCAACATGGGAGCAGGCTTTTGGTGCTTTCGATGAGACCATTGAGGCCTACAAGAAGGAATTCAAAGACTGCGACGTTTATCTGAGCTACAGCTCAGCTATCTGCATCAACCGTGCTGCAGCAGGTGAGAACACCACTCCGCGTAACTACTACGCTCCTAACTTCTGGCTCCACGGACTGGGTGCTGCCAAGTACAGCACAATCATTGTCCAGTCACTGCAGGTTATCCCCGGTGAGGAGTTCTCACGCGTAGTAAACTACATCAAAGACTTTGGCAACAACAGTCTGGGTGACCTGGATGACAAGTATCTGAAAGAAGTTACCGTTAAGCTTGGTATGCCGCTGCTGGCCACAGAGTCTGATGTCAAGGATGTTGCCAATAAACTTGACAACCTCTATAAAACTAAGGCTGCTGAGGGTGTTGTAGCTTTCATGGGCCATGGTAACCCTGACAGTTATGATACATACAAGGCCAATAGTCGTTATATGGAACTTGAGGCTGAGCTTCAGAAATATAGCCCCAACTATTTTGTTGGAACTGTTGATGCTCCCCGGAACTATAAGGTTCAGGTTCTTAACCGAATGAAGGAGGCTGGCATTGCCGACGGTAAGGTATTCTTACACCCGCTTATGTCAATAGCCGGTGACCACGCCAACAATGATATGGCTGGTGATGACGGCAAGGACGACTTTGGAGGCGCTAATGCTACCGACCTCACACTTGAGGAATTTGAAGTTGAAGATCCTGAAGAGGATGAGATTGACGACCTTAGTTGGAAGTGGTTCTTCTATAAAAGCGGTTACGAATGCAATGACAACACTGCTATCGTAAAAGGTTTGCTTGAACTGAATGATATCCGTGGAGTCTGGATGCAGCACACTAAGGACGCTGAAACTCTTGAAGAGGTTTACCACAGCATGTACCCCGAGGAATAATACATAATTCCTTATTTTTCAATTCCGCTATCCGGTGAGTATGATAGGAGCTCACCGGATAACGGATTTGGCTTTTACGACAAACTTCTTTTTATGAAAAAGACTACACTTCTCTTTTCAGTTATTGTTCTGTTACTGGCCGGCTGTAAAGGCAGGCAAAACAGCACACGTGCCGGAATAGGAGGTACTGCCGACAGCACCACTATCAAGTACGCACAAGGCTTCACCCTGACCTATCTGGGCGACATTCGTCTTATAGATCTGCAGGACCCCCAGAGAGAGGAGACCCAGTCTTTCCATTACGCACTTGTTCCCCGTGAGGGAACCAAACAGGAGATTCCCGAGGGCTATACCCCCGTTCCTGTCCCCATAAGCAAGGTTATCTGCATGACATCACTGCAGCTCTCCAGTTTCATAAAACTTGGCGAACTTGATGCCGTGGTAGGAATAACCAGCACACGTCATCTTTTCAATGAGGAGATGAACCAGCGCCTCAAGGATGGTCGCACGCACAAGATAGGCATTGAGGGTAACTTTGACAATGAGGTAATCATGGCGGTAAACCCCGACATCATACTCATTTCGCCCTTTAAGCGTGGCGGTTATGAGGCCCTCAAAAATGTAGACATAACACTTGTACCCCATCTGGGCTACAAGGAGACAACACCCCTGGGCCAGGCCGAGTGGATAAAGTTTGCCGGTATGCTGCTGGGCTGTGAAGAGAAGGCCGACAGCATCTTTACCGGAATTGAGCAGCGCTATCTTGCCCTTACTGAACTGACACAAAACGTGAGCCACCGCCCCATGGTTTTCAGCGGTGAGTTGCAGGGTGGCAACTGGTATGCCGTGGGCGGACAGAGTTTCCTGGCACGTATTTTCCAGGATGCCGGAGGAGATTATTTCCTTAAGGATGACCCCCACTCCGGTGGTTTTACAATGGACTATGAGGTTGTTTACAGCCAAGCCGCCAATGCGGACTTCTGGCGTATTGTTAACAGTTATCAGGGTGATTTCTCTTACGCCGCTCTGGCTGAGGATGATACCCGATATACTGATTTCAAGGCTTTCAAGGAGCACGGTGTAGTTTACTGCAACATGAGCCAGAAACCGTTCTATGAGAGTATGCCCATGGAGCCGGAACTGGTACTGAGTGATTTCATAAAGGCTTTCCACCCGGAGCTACTGCCAGACTATCAACCCCATTATTACGAGATTCTAAAATAGAATTAGTAAATTCGTAGCCCAATGAGGCGTTCCATCATACCCAACATGTTGATTATAACGGTACTTATTTTAGTGCTGTTTCTGCTAAACGTGGCCCTTGGCTCAGTGAGTATACCCACGCGGGCTGCATGGAACATCTTGTGGGGCGTACCTGACCAGGATCCCATCTGGACCAACATTATTCTCAAATCAAGGGTACCGCAAACCCTTGTGGCTATAGTAGCCGGCGCAGGTCTGGCCATCAGCGGTCTGCACATGCAGACTGTTTTCCGCAATCCTCTGGCTGGTCCTTCAGTACTTGGTATCTGCTCTGGTGCCAGCCTGGGTGTAGCATTCGTAGTGTTGCTCTCCGGCAGCATTGGCGGCGTTGCACTGAGCCGTCTTGGATTTGCCGGTGACCTGGCAATGACAATAGGAGCCATTGCAGGCGCTCTTGCTGTAATGACGCTTATAGTATATGTTTCACAGCGTGTAAAAGGCAATGTCACACTGCTGATAATAGGCGTAATGATAGGTTATGTAGCTAATGCCATCATAGGCGTTCTCAAATATTTCAGTGTTGAGGAGGATATACGCGCCTACGTTGTGTGGGGATTGGGCAGTTTCAGCCGCGTATCAGGTAACCAGATGTCATTGTTTGTCACAATGATGGTCATTCTCATGCCGCTCTCTTTCCTGCTCACCAAGACACTTAACCTGCTCCTTCTGGGTGATTCCTATGCCCGTAATCTGGGTCTTAACATAAAACGCGCACGCCTTTTTGTAATCAGCTACTCAGGTATATTGGTGGCTGTAGTTACGGCTTATTGCGGTCCTATAAACTTTTTAGGACTTGCCGTACCGCATCTGTGCCGTGCTGTGTTCCGCACATCGGACCACAGGATCCTTACTCCTGCATGTATTCTGATGGGTGCCCTGTTCGCATTGGCATGCAGCCTCATAGCCCGTATGCCTGGGATTGAAGGCGCTTTGCCCGTCAATTCCGTAACCGCACTTGTGGGTGCTCCTATAGTTATTTCAGTTCTGTTCCGCCGCAGGCGTGAAGATACAGCCGAATAATATGAAACAGCCCACCATTCAAATAGAATCCCTCAGTACGGGATACCGTGGTAAGAACAATGTCACGATTGTTGCACACGATATCAACGCCACTATTCACGGAGGCGAACTTACATGTCTGCTCGGCCCTAACGGCGCCGGCAAATCAACACTGCTGCGTACGCTGTCGGCATTTCTGCCACCTGTAAAGGGTGAAATCACCATCATGGGACGCAACCTGCGTGACTATTCAGACAAGGAACTCTCCAAGGCCATCGGCGTGGTTCTGACAGAGAAGACTGACCTCAGGAACATGAGCGTGGAGGATCTTATAGGTCTGGGACGCAGCCCATACACGGGATTCTGGGGCAACCTGCATAAGCAGGATCGTGAGGTTGTAGAAAAAGCCATTGAGATGGTTGGCATTGAGGCGCTCAAGGACCGCATGATTCAGACATTGAGTGACGGAGAACGCCAAAAGGTTATGATAGCAAAGGCGCTGGCTCAGGAGACTCCGGTAATATTCCTTGATGAGCCCACTGCATTCCTGGATTTTCCAAGCAAGGTGGAGATAATGCAACTGTTGCATACCCTATCACGCACTACGGGCAAAACCATCTTCCTGTCCACTCATGATTTGGAACTTGCTCTCCAGATAGCCGATACAATCTGGTTGATGGACAAAGACAAAGGAGTCATGATAGGCACCCCTGAGAAACTGGCAAATGACGGTTCACTCAACAGTTTCTTCTCTCAAAGGGGTATCAACTTTGACATTCACAACGTAAACGGCTCCCTATGCATAATACCCCAACTGAAATAACACGGTTTAGAAATAGAACCAATGCCAGGATATACCACCCTCACCGGGACGGTATTCAAGTGCTGGCGTGGGTAATTTAATACCACTCAAAACCCTTAAGATATGTTTGAGAGTCTTGTTTTTGCAAGGAATGCGCGAGATATCTATATCCGGTGCAATAAATAATCTGCGTTGACGTGCACCATCAGGCATATATGCCAACTGACCGGGAGCATACTCCCATCCGCGCCCCCAACAGCCATCATCACCCACATGACCTGCCGGCTGAAGATTATTGTATTCGCCTGTCATTCCTTCGGCTCCATATCCCACAGCCCAGCCCAACCAGGATGGATATCGGCTATCCTCTTTCATGAAAAGAGATTTCACATCAAACGCCATCCATACGGTCAATCCGCTATAGTCCTCATATAATCTGTCCAGCCAGTCTTTGCCCATAATATAATCTCTCTCCATTGTGACAGGATTACATACATCATATTTTGACAAACCTGAATAATGATATGAACATTTCAAAGCTATGCGTTGCTCATGCCAAAGCGCCTGCTGACCCATAAACAGTCCTGTTCCAAAAAGATTTGCCCCCATATCACCCCATGAAAAACCCCAATCACTTGACAATCCGTCAAAAATCTCCACCATGGTCATAATGGTCAATCCTAAAGGACCACCATAGAGGATTGAGCGTTTCTCATCCAAACCTGTCATAATAAGGGCCTCATAACCAAAATTGGCAAAATTATAGCATGAATTGGCGTGTCCCATCTTATCCATCTGGAGCCATTCCTTATTGTCATTGTAAAAATGGAAACCACCGGTCTCTGTTCCTGAGTACCATGATGAATACAGCGCACTCATAACCCCGGTAATGATCAATCCCTCCGTACCCAATGTTATTATAGAGCCTTTTGACAAGGCTGGTTTGTTTTTTTCCGACTCAAATCCTGATATGCCTGATAAACCGGGAGAAGCACCGTTATCTGTAAAGAATGGATCAATATCAAATTCATAAGTTGAAAAAACTCCCGTATTATTATTGAAAGAACTTGCCGGAACCACAAAAAAAATGGCAAGCATAAAGAATGACACTGTTCTTTTGATCATAGATTCCTTTTAATATATTTTTCCGTTTTCACTTATCAGAAGAATGGTAAGATTGCTTGTTTTAAGCAGGGTATCACAACAGGTATGGCAGTGGCGGATTACGGTCGATGCGAATGCCTCGATATTCTCCTGTGGAATAAGGGCCCAAAGTTCACGGGCCAAAGTGATGCGGCCTATGGCACGACGCACACGCCAGGAACAGCCCGATTCCCGGGCCATTTTCCGGATGAACTTCTTGTCCATCACGCCCTCGCGACTATGGGTATCAAGCATTCCGGCTGCCAGTTTTACAGCCTTACCTATCATCAAGCCCATTGTAATCTCATGGAATCCCAGTTCCTGCGCAATGCTTAGGGTTTCACCTATATAGTTGCCGTAATGCACAAAAGCCTGAGCGGGCAAATCAGGATACTGCGCTTTCACAAAACGCTCGCTACGGGCACCGGAGTTTATCACCAGACGCGGTGTACCTACGGCCTTAGCCACCTCAACCTCACGACGTATCGCTTCAACGAATGCCTCCGATGAGAACGGTCTCACCACTCCCAGAGTTCCTATGATTGATATGCCGTCAACTATTCCAAGTTTGGGGTTGAAGGTCTTTTGAGCAAGCTCTGCACCTCCCGGTACAGAAACTGTTACATCCAGACCTCCGTCATAAAGGGCTGTAAGTTCCTCTGTAATCATGCGCCGCGGAACGGGATTGACTGCGGGCTCGCCAACCTCAAGGCCTATGCCCGGCAGTGTGATACGTCCCACCCCTTCACCTTGCAGGAAATGTACGCCCGGTTCACGGCTCAGCGCAACCTTAACACATACCGTGCAACCGTTTGTGACATCCGGATCATCGCCTGCATCCTTTACAACCGATGCCTGCGCCCAATCCTGATCTATCTCACAATCCTGAACTGGGAGTGTAAAAAACTCACCGTCAGGTATGCTGAAACGCACTTCTGTCTGTTCTTCACCGCTCAACAATGCAGTCAGGGCTGCTTTTGCAGCAGCAGTGGCACATGCACCTGTGGTAAAACCGGTGCGCAGTTCATAGAATCCCGGAACCAGACGCTCAATCTCCTTACGCAATCCGTGCTCACCGGTTACGGTAATGAAATCAGCCGGAAGTTCAGGTCTTTTGACTGCATACAGCGGAATACCCAGCTCAAGTGCAGCAGCCGCTTTCTCCATAAAACCGCCAGTCAATCCGCTCTCCTTTGTTATTACGGCCTGAGGTTTTACTTCACACATCAGTTCCAGGTCCGAACCGTTCCCGTAGAACACCAGATTATCTGTATTGAAACCGGCCTTACGGGCCATCTCAACAGACTCCTCACGATCAAGAACGCGGAAAATGCATTTGTGATGATCCCAATAGGGCCTGAGCGCTGAAATGGTTTGGACTCCTGTAAGTGCAAGCAGATTATCTATACCCGCTTCTTCCAAACGGTTTATCGCATCGGCGTAATCATCACACCACGTAATATCCTGAGTACGTTCAGGGTAAGTGCGTTCATATCGGATTACGGGGATGGAAAGCGTTTGACTTACCTCACAGACCGTAGCATGCAGCTTTACCGCAAACGGATGGGCGGCATCAACAATAAGACGGATCTCATGCTCACGGCAGAATGCTGTCATTGCATCAGTATCCATTGCCCCGGTCACGTGCTCACCGTTATGGCTCTCAACCTGCTGAAGGTCTCCACGGGTGGAATACCAGAAACGGCGGCCGGCTTCATCGGCCACCTTGACAGCCATACGGCCCTCAGTGGTACCTCCCAGAATAAGTATCATTTGCGGAACAGGTGTTTGAACTCATGGGCGTAAAGGCGTGAAAGGCCTTCACGGTTGTCTATTGCATCACCTACCACCAGCAGTGTGGTCAGTGTCAGGTTATTTTCGCGGACTATGCGGGCCAGGTCCTTGAGTTGGCCGCGGTAGATGCGCTCCTCTTTCCAGGTCAGTTTGTAGCAGGCGGCAACCGGAGTCTCCGGTGGGTATGCCTGCAGCAGTTCCTCCTGCACCTGTTCAACTATGGCGGCGCTCAGGTAGATGCACATAGTGCTCTGTGACTGCGCCAGCTTGTGCAGTTGCTCTTTCTCAGGCATGGGCGTGCGGCCCTCACCGCGGGTCAGGATTATGCTCTGCACCTTCTCGGGGATGGTGAACTGCGACCGCAATACGGCTGCGGCAGCCTGGAATGATGATATACCCGGAGTGATATGATAGCGCATTCCGTACTTGTCAAAGAATGCCATCTGCTCCTGAATGGCTCCGTAAATACAGGGATCTCCTGTGTGCAGGCGCACCACAAAAAGGCCTTTGTCATAGAATTCCTTCATCAGGGTGAATTGCTCTTCCAGGTCCATATCGGCCGAACTGCGTACAGTTGCGCCGGGTTTGGCGTAATATGTGAGTTCCTTAGGCACAAGACTGCCTGCGTAAAGCACCAGGTCAGCCTGCTCCAGCATGCGTTTGCCGCGTACTGAGATAAGTTCCGGATCACCTGGACCTGCACCTACGATCTCAATGAAACCGCTACGCATCAACTGTGCATCAAGTGCTGCGGCGTATGTAAAGTCATTACCCTCAGTGAGCTTACATTTCTGTTTCTCAACAACAAGACCTGTGGCTCCGCTGCTCTTGAGCGCAGCACCCTCGGAAACGCCATAGACTCCCGTGGCCTCAAAGGCTTTATCCGATGGATTTGGAACCTCAATGTCGGCAAGTTCCTGTGCGGTCCATATTTTCAGTGAAGCCCACGGCCATTCTGCAGCCAAAGACTTGAGCAGAGGCTCATCTTTTTTGAGTTCGATACTCCCTATGCTTGCTATGGAAAGAGCAGAGAGTTTATGCTCTGCCATATCTTTGGCAATAAACTCAGCCACGCCTTCAGGATCACAACCCTTGCGGCAACCCACACCAAGATGCAGCACTGATGGTCTGAAAAAGAGTGCCGGAACAGGTGCATCATATATGTACGGAGTGACAGCAATCAGCAGCTCAAACTCCTTGAAATCAATGTCAGTAAAACTGTAGAATACTTTAACGTGTTCAGGCAGTGTGCTCTCCAGATAACCCGTACCCTTGTCACGGACATCAAGCAGCAGTGCGGTGGGCTTGAGACCTACAAAGAGAGCAATAATGCAGTTCATCTCCTTGCGGTCCAGACTGGTGCGCCAACCAAAACGCCGGGCCAGAGTATCCAGAGCCCAAAGACCCATACCGTCACTCTGGGTGGTAACGACTGCCTCTGCACCTATGGTCTGGGCAATCTCACGGCCCAGTTCATTGGCACCGCCTATATGACCGGAAAGAACGGGAATGACAAACTTGCCCATGCTGTCCACACATACCACGGCGGGGTCAGTGTACTTGTCCTTTATGTATGGTGCTATGCTGCGCACGCAGATTCCAATAGCGCCGATAAATACAATATGTTCAAACTGATTGAAGTTGCCGTCATTCAGTTCTTTCAGACCGTATATTTCAGCATCCGGCAGCATTGACGCCAATTTGCGTGCCAACTGCAGCGAGCTTTCCGATATTTGTATTATTGCATTCATTCGGCTTTAAGGATTTTGATGGTGTTATGGTCATCGACCTTTATCTCAGTGCAGCCGGTGATGCTGCGTCCTATTGCGGCCACTCCTTCACGGAACATGGCTGCGCTCTCATCGGATACGGAATTGAATACAATCACCCCGCCGGGCAGGAGCACCTGAGCAATATTTTCAAGCATCTCTTTCATCTTACCTCCGTGACCGCCTATGAATACGGCGTCAGGAGCAGGATGAAGGTTGGGATCCACCTCAAGGAAATCACCTGTTACTCCATTGATGCCTGGGGCACCGAAACGGCGGCTGTTGGTGCTGAGCAGTTCCTTTCCTTCAGGACGTTTCTCAAATGCTGTTATCTCCAGATGCGGGAACTGCAAACGGGCCTCAATTGATACTGAGCCCGTGCAGAAACCTATATCCCAGAATGAACGGCGGCGGCCAAGTTCAAGGGCGGCCAGGGTTGCCAGGCGGATGGGCATCTTGGTTATCATGTTGACGCGGCCGTCAAGCAGTTCAAAACGCTCCTCGGGGATACCGAACAGGAGGCCCCGCTGCTCTGTTATCTGCAGGATCATGCAGTTGGGGAAATCGGCCTCATAGAAGATTGCTTGGGCTACGGTCATTGTGGTGACCTTTTCATGCTCCGGGTTTCCCATACATTCACCTATGGTTATGCTGTAGTTGTCATATCCATATTCCTGCATCATTGATGCAATGGCACGCGGCGTACGGGTGCGGTCAGTCAGCACGCCGATGAGTTTTTCTCCACGTATCAGCGCATCTTCAAATTCTTTCCAGGGACGACCCGTGAGTGAAACGGCGCGCATATCCTGATATGGCATCAGCATGCGGTGAGCCAGCATCTGCAGGGAATTGAAGGCAGGATAAACCTTTATCTCACCCTCAGGCAGTTCACGCTGGACAGTTGCGGCAAAGCCATAGAACAGAGGATCGCCCGATGCAAATACCACAATCTCCCTATATCCCTTGTACTGCCTGAAAACATCGGCCAAAGGAACGGTTATCTCAATCCACTGAGCACCTTGTGGTATACGGCTTCGCATAAGTTCATAGTGACGTTTGCCGCCTGAAAAAACCTTTCCGGCTGCAATCACCGCTTCAGCCGCTTTTGTCAGCTCCTGCCCAGGATTATCGCTGATACCTATTATGTGGAAGAGTTGCTTAGACATCGCGGCCGGGTTTTAATTGCTCTGCATCATCAAAAGTAAGGATGGCGTTTGTTAGCGTAGCTGCTAAGTTGCTGCCTCCCTTGCGCCCCTCAACAATCAGTTTTGGTATTCCGGTGAAGGGCTTTACCATATATTTGCTCTCGCGCACATGCACAAATCCCACTGGAGCGGCAATAACGCCGGCAGGTGTGGCCTTACCCTTACGGATAAGCTCGCAGAGTTCCATCAACGCGGTGGGTGCATTGCCGAATACGAACAGCGCATCGGGGTGTTCCTCTACAGCCAGACGTATGCCGGCCTGCGTGCGGGTAATCTCCTTTTCCTTAGCCATTGCAGCCGTGCGTTCATCGGTCAGATAACACTTTACTGTAACTCCCAGACGCTCCAATGCCCCCTTACGAATGCCCGATGCAGCCATTGTTACATCGGTCACGATAGTCTTTACGGCACCGCTGCGGAATTTTACATAAAGCGTCTCAACAGCATTGGGATCAGTATAGAGTATATCCTCCATCTCAAAATCGGCCGTAGTATGGATAGCATGCAGAAGTGCCCATTTGTGTCCAAGAGGCCAGTCCTTATGCTTGAGCAGGCTCTCAATGGTACGGAAACTCTTTATCATTATCTCCTGACCCAAGCCAACGCCAATGCCAACGCCAATGCCATCGCCAATGCCAATGCCAACGTTATCATAATATCCGCGGGGAGTTATCATCTTTCCGTTCCAGTTGTATGACTGGCTGTTTCCGATGAGCACGACCGTAAACATATCAACCTGCTCGGGATCGAAATCGGCCAGGGTGGTTACGGTTGCCGTCTCCTCATCACGGCCGGCCTGACGCACGTAGCCTACGGGAGTATCAAAAGAACGCTCCTTAAGGAACAGTTCTTTGAGGCGATAGAGTTGCCAGTAGCGTTCGTTGCTCTTGGGATTATAGACGGCGGTCACAAAATCAGCCTGAGCCGCTGCAATTACGCGTTTCTCTATAAGTTCCCATGGAGTCATCAGGTCAGAGAGTGAAATAACACAGAAATCATGTCCTATGGGAGCTCCCAACAGTGATGCTGCTTTCTGGAATGCGCTGATGCCCGGCAGAACCTCAATCTCAATCCCGTTGTTACGCTCACGTTTCATCTCCCAGATGAGCGGAGCCATGCCGTAAATGCCGGAGTCACCGGAACTTATCACGCATACGGTCTTACCCTGCCCGGCAAGTTCAAAAGCCTGCTGCGCACGATCCCGTTCACGTTTCATGCCGGTATCCACGCACTCAGTTCCCTCTTTCAGGAAACTCTCAATAAACCTGAAATAGTACTTGTAGCCCACTACTACATCACATTCACGCAATGCCTGCATGACCGCGGGAGTGATATCGGCCTCACATCCGGGGCCTATTCCGGCTACATATATCTTTCCTTTTGCCATAATCATAAGAAGTTTAGTGAGAGCTGTCCGTCACCAAGCAGGTTGAAAGACATCCTGTGGTAGGGAGTTGTACCGTATTGCTTGATAGCATCACGGTGCTTTTTGGTGGGATAGCCCTTGTTCTCAAGCCAGTCATACTGCGGATACTCCCCGGCTATCTTATTCATGAAATCATCACGATACGTCTTGGCCAGGACTGATGCTGCCGCAATTGACATTATCTTGCCGTCACCCTTAACGATGGTAGTATGCGGAATACCGGGATACGGGATGAAACGGTTACCGTCTATAAGCAGATGCTGCGGACGTACCTTAAGCTGGTCTATAGCCCGATGCATAGCCGTAAATGATGCCTTGAGTATGTTTATCTTGTCAATCTCTTGGTTATCAACCACACCCACTGCCCAAGCCAGTGCCTCACGCTCAATTACAGGACGCAGTGCATATCGCTGTTTCTCCGTAAGCTGTTTGGAGTCATTGAGCAATTCATTGCTGAAATCAGGAGGCAGTATCACCGCCGCCGCATAGACGGGTCCCGCCAGACAGCCTCGCCCGGCCTCATCACATCCGGCCTCAATGCGGCCCTCAACCAAATACGGCAACAACGGATTATGACTCATAAAAGCATTGTAACATATTCATACAAAAATAGTCAATCTTTATTTCATAAAGCCCCCTTGAAAGCTTAAATTTGCATCAAAGAAATATGAATCACGATAATGACAATGAACTCTTCCCTGTAGTTGATGAGCAGGGCAATGTACTGGGCAAGATACTGCGCGGTCAGGCACATGACGGACGCAAGGTGCTGCACC
The DNA here is from genome assembly GCA_017633615.1 of Bacteroidaceae bacterium. Next base: position 31,034 of record JAGBPB010000070.1, read on the forward strand.
CCGTAGTGCACCTGCACCTGTTCAACTCCAAAGGAGAACTGTACCTGCAGCGCCGTCCCGACTGGAAACCTATCCAGCCCGGCAAATGGGACACCGCGGTAGGAGGACACGTATCATACGGTGAAACGGTTGAGCAAGCTTTCAAACGTGAAGTAATGGAAGAGCTGGGCATTGACATCAAAAATGCCACGCCCATGGGCCATTACGTTTTTGAAAGTAAAGTAGAGAAGGAGCTGGTCTATGCTTTCAAGACCGTTTATGACGGTCCTGTCAACCCCAGCGCCGATGAGCTTGACGGAGGCCGTTTCTGGACAATGCAGGAGATAAAGGATGCCATGGGTAAAGATATCCTAACACCAAACTTTGAATCAGAGTACCGGCGCTTTTTCCTATCTTTGTAGTTATGAAGAGAATTATCCTTATAACCGGTGGAGAAAGGTCCGGAAAGAGCAGTTATTCTGAGAATACGGCGCTGGCTCTGTCCCCCAACCCTGTCTATCTGGCTACAGCCCGTGTCTGGGACGATGAGTTCCGCGAGCGTGTCCGTCAGCATCAGTTGCGCCGCGGTCCGGAATGGACCAACATTGAGGAGGAACTGCAACTGAGCAAACATGACATCTCCGGACGTGTGGCAGTAATTGACTGCATCACCCTTTGGTGTACCAACTTCTTTTACCGCGACCAGCAGAGAGCCGGACAGGACAATGGTTGGGTCAGCCAATGCCTTGATGACATCAAAGCAGAATTTGACCGTTTCACCGCACAGGATGCCACATTCATTTTCGTAACCAACGAGATTGGAATGGGAGGCGTATCGGCCAATGCGCTGCAACGCCGCTTCACCGATCTGCAGGGATGGGTAAACCAGTATATTGCTTCCAGAGCCGATGAGGTGATGCTCATGGTAAGCGGCATACCTGTAAAAATCAAATAACGCACCGCATGGCAGCCAAAGCCAACGCCAACGTATCTAATGAAACAGTTCCAAATACAAAACCCACTTGACCCCGAGTTTGAATCCAAGGTTCAGGACAAGATAGACAACCTGACAAAGCCGAAAGGCTCACTTGGTTTTCTGGAAACATTGGCGCGCCAGATCTGCCTTATCCAGCACACACTCACTCCTACCCTGCAGAATCCCTTCAATATCCTTTTTGCAGCTGATCACGGCATACTGGCTCAGGGTGTGAGCGTATCGCCCAAGGAGGTTACCTGGCAGCAGTCATACCATTTTCTTGAGGGTGGAGCAGGCATAAGTTTCCTGTGCCGCCAGCACGGATTCCGCCTTATGGTGGTCGATGCGGGTATAGACCATGATATGGACTACGGCTCTGGGATAATAGATATGAAAGTACGCAAGGGCACTCGTGATTTCTCAGTTGAGGCCGCCATGACTGAGCAGGAGTTTGACCTCTGTCTGCAACGTGGTGCCGAATGTGTAAACCGCGTTCATGCTGACGGATGCAATGTGATCAGTTTTGGCGAGATGGGGTGCGGTAATACTTCGGCCTCATCAATATGGATGTCACTGCTGGCAGGTATTCCTCTGGCGCAGTGCATCGGTGCAGGAGCAGGACTGGACAGCAAGGGCGTAAGCCACAAACTTGATGTACTCACCAAAGCCGTCCAAAAGTTCAAATCCGATAATAAAGCCCACAGTATCAAGGAGATTCTCTGTTATTTTGGAGGTCTCGAGATGGCTATGTCCGTTGGTGCCATGCTGCGTGCCGCTGAACTCCGCATGGTGATACTGGTGGACGGTTTCATTATGACCAACTGCATGCTGGCCGCCTCAAGGCTCAATCCCAACGTTCTACAATACGCTGTTTTTGGCCATCAGGGCGATGAGAACGGGCACAAACTGTTGTTGGAATATCTGCACGCCAAACCTCTGCTCAACCTGGGGCTCCGTCTGGGTGAAGGCAGCGGAGCCGTTTGTGCCTACCCGATAGTTGAATCTGCCGTAAGAATGATAAATGAGATGGATTCGTTCAAGAAAGCATCGGTAACCAAATACTTTTAAGAGATGAACAACCTATTAGCTGCACTGATGTTCTTTACCCGCCTGCCTTTCCACAAGATAAAGCAGGTGCCTAGTGAGTGTTTCAGCCACGTTACGGGCTGGTGGAGCGTAACGGGATGGATTACCGGCGGCACGGCTGCTCTGACTTTCTTAATATTCTACCAGTTTGTGTCTTTGGAGATAGCCGTAGTCTTGGCCATGTTCTCAAGAGTACTGATTACAGGTGCCCTGCATGAGGACGGACTGGCCGATTTCCTGGACGGATTCGGCGGCGGTACGGACCGCGACAGCACCTTGCGCATAATGAAAGACTCGCACATAGGCACTTACGGAACCATCGGACTCATCTTTTATTTTCTGCTCACATACGTCCTCATTCTTACTACAGAGGTACAGTACATCCCTATCCTGCTTCTTACATCTGATGTTTTCTGCAAATGCGTTAGCAGCCACATAGTCTATTTCCTGCCCTACGCCCGCCCCGAGACTGAGAGCAAGAACCGTACGGTCTATTCACACCCCACTGCGCTTGAGGAGACGTTAACTCTTGTTTCGGGATTCGGCGTTCTGCTTCTCATTCCCACAGGCATCGGCTTTTTAGGTATTGTTCCCATACCCTATTCGCTGGTATTCACCGTACTGCCGGTAGGAGTATTCTTCCTGCTCGTGCTGCTGTTCAAGAAAAGGATAGGAGGCTATACCGGCGATTGCTGCGGAGCCATGTTCCTGCTCACAGAACTCTCATTCCGTCTTATGCAAGCCTTCTTCTAAATATGAAAGTTTACCTTATCCGACATACATCGCCCGACGTACCCAAGGGCACCTGTTACGGCCAGACCGATGTCCCCGTAGCCCCCACCTTCCGTGAGGAGGCTGCTGCCACACTTGCCGCCATTCCCGACATAAAGTTCGATATGGTCTATAGCAGCCCCCTGACCCGGGCCCGCCTGCTGGCCGATTTCTGCGGCTACCCCACACCCCGCCTTGACAACCGCCTCAAGGAGCTCAACTTTGGCCGGTGGGAGATGCAGATGTATGATGAGATAGATGACCCCTACATCCAGGAGTGGTACAACAACTTTGTCGATGCCCCCATCCCCGGCGGCGAATCATTCCGCGAAATGTACCTGCGCATAGCCGATTTCCTGGATGAACTCAAGCAGAAAGACTACAACAACGTCTTGATTTTCGCCCACGGTGGCGTCCTGGCCTGCGCCAACGTCTATGCCGGAAAAGCCACCCTCCGCACCGCCTTTGAGAACCTCATCCCCTACGGCGGCATGATCAGCATTGAACTTTAATTGATAATTAGGATAACTGCTGCTGTAAGTATAATCATCAAACACTCTGAGACAGTATTGATGCAGATGGCGCGGCGGGCGTCCCCAGTGGTGAGTTCACGCGAGTTTTCTCCTATGAAGGGTTTGTAGAATTCCTGGCCAAAGTAGGTGTGAGTTCCTCCGAAGCGGCAATTCAGGATGCCTGCCAGCGCGGACTCGGGATAGCCGGAGTTGGGGCTGGCATGGTTGCGGCCGTATTTGTGGACGAACTTGAGCAGGCTGGGACGGCCGGCTGAAAGAACCATAAGCAGCGCGGTCAGACGGGCGGGAATCCAGTTGGCTATGTCATCTATGTGGGCGGCCCAGCAGCCGAAGTCTTTGTAGCGGTCGGTCTTGTAACCTATCATTGAATCCAGGGTATTTATCATTTTGTAGGCGGCCATACCTGGTACTCCCAGAAGCATGAACCAGAACAATGGGGCTATTACTCCGTCACTCAGGTTTTCGGCAAGCGTTTCCAGTGCAGCAGTGCGGATCTCCTGTGCATCCAGGTTTGCGGTGTCGCGGCCCACTATGCGAGCCACCTGTGCGCGGCCTTTTTCAAGTGATTCATCAAGCGCCAGGAACACCATCCTGACCTCTTTTATCAGGGTCTTTCCTGCCAGAAAACAGAATATGAAAATGGACTCAAATGCTATACCTACCCATTTATGGCATCCGTAGCAGATTCCACGGAGCCAAAAGAAAAGCAAGTATGCAGCGGTTATAAGTATGATTGCAGTCAATGCGCCTTTCAGTTTGCGTGCCCCACCCTTGTTGAGCAAATGCTCTGCGCTGCCTATCAGTTTTCCGAATCCAACTACAGGATGCGGCAACCAGGCCGGATCACCTATCAGGGCATCCAGCAGCACTCCTATCAGGAGCGGAAGCAGAGCTATCAGATGCTGAATATCCATTCGTTAATGCTCTCCACAAGCAAATCATTCTCCTCCGGGCTCTGAACTGCAATGCGGAAACAGCCATCATCCAGACCTGTAAAGTTTGATGCGTCACGTATCAGAATGCCCTTCTCCGCGGCCAGGAACTCCTTCAGCGCCGACGCCTTTCCCATACGCAGCTTTGACAGCAGCATGTTGGAATCCGATGGCCAACATTCAATCACTCCGGTTTTGGCAAACTCTGCTGCTACGCGTTCTCGTTCGGCAATTAGTTCTGCGGCGTCAAAACGGTAGAGATTACGATTAGTAAGCAGGAACTTTCCTGCCTCGATGGCCGGCATATTGACTGACCATGGCATACGGAACAGGCTAAGTTGCTTTATGAGTTTAGGATTGCCCGATACTCCTCCAATCCTCAATCCCGGTACTCCGAACTGCTTTGTCATTGAGTGCAGAATCAGCACATTAGGCTGCTCCACTGCCCACCCCACATCAATTACCTTTTTCAGAGTATAAGGCGCGTATGACTGGTCAATAATGAAGATGCAGGCAGGGTTGGCCTCAATTAACGATGTCAGCCAAGCGTAATCCCAGACCTTTCCGGTTGGATTGTTGGGATTGCAAAGCCAAACAAGACCGCCTGGTGAAGGCTTGAGACCGGATTCGGAATAAACCTCTGTAATCTTGTGGCGGTTCAGGCGGCATGCATCGGCATACTCACTGAATGTAGGTACCAGTATCTGGGAGCTGCTCTCGCGATACACCTGCGCAATCAGATATATGGCCTCGGTGGCACCGTTTGTAACGCATATCGTATCGGCCGATATTCCCATTGACGCGGCCCACGCGGCAGCTAATGATAAAGCATCGGGCTCGGGGTATGAGCAGATTTGGGGCATGACTGTGGAGAGATGCCTGTAGAGGGCATCCAGATCCTTGCGGCACACAATGTTTGAGCTGAAGTTGAGCTTTATGCCGGGGTAACTGAATATGTCATCGCCGTGTCCCTTAATCATCCTGGCTCATTATCTTGTAGAGCAGCGGCATATCAAGGTGCCTGCGCACATGATCTGCCAGCAGGTCATACTGCTGCTGTTTGAAATCATTGTAACTTGTTGCAGACGCGTCGCGCTTGCCGGCAAAAGGCGCCAGCAGGCTGTCAATGACCTGCGGATTGTCCAATATTCCGTGGATATATGTTCCCATGGTACGTTCATCAACAAAACAGCCGTCGACAGTGCCGTCAGAGAATGTATTCAGTGCGCTGCACTTGGCATCGGCGGCAGCCTCTGTTCGACCCATGTGTATCTCATATCCTGTACAGCCGTCTGAGTCCCTGAAACGGAATGTCACCTGACGGGTAACCTTGCTGTTCTCCATAACCGTGTCAACGGGCAGCAGTCCCAGTCCGGGCATCTGCCTGGTGCTGCCCTCCACTCCATCGGGATCATTTACGCTAAGACCCATCATCTGGTATCCGCCGCAAATGCCCAATACGGTTGTTCCCTCCTTGTGCGCACGAAGCACCGCCTCGGCCACACCGTTCCGGCGAATATCATACAGGTCATCGATGGTGCTTTTGGTTCCGGGCAGAATAATGATATCGGCCTTGCCTATCTCTTCAACATTATTGGTATAGTAGAGGTTCACTCTGGAGTCACGCTCCAGCATACCGAAGTCGGTGAAATTGGAGATGTGTCGCAGCAGGATGACTGCAACATTGACCTTGCCGCTCACAGCATACTGCTGTTTCTGGGCAAGTTCCATGGAGTCTTCCTCCTCAATGTGTATGTCCTTGAAGTAAGGCACCACGCCCAGAACGGGCACCTTGCATATATCCTCAAGTATCTTTACGCCCTCTTCAAACAGGCGCAGGTCACCGCGGAACTTATTGACTATTATACCTTTTATAAGCTTACGGTCCTCAGGGGTCTGCAGCGCAATTGATCCGTAGGCGCTTGCAAAAACACCGCCGCGGTCAATATCGGCCACAAGGATTACTTTGGCTCCGGCGTGACGCGCCATAGGAATATTGACAAGGTCAGTATCACGCAGGTTTATCTCCGATATACTTCCGGCACCCTCCATTACTATTGGGTTGAACTGTTTTGAAAGGCGGTCAAAAGCAGCACATACCTCCCTGCGCAGAACCTCACGGCCCTCATCCTCGCGGAAATAGTCATACGCACCGCAATTACCCATCGGCCTTCCGTTCAGCACCACCTGCGATGTATGGTCTGAGCTGGGCTTGAGCAGCAGCGGGTTCATATCGGTATGGCAGGGAATACCCGCAGCCTCAGCCTGTACTGCCTGAGCTCGGCCTATCTCATAACCATCAGGGGTGGCGTATGAATTGAGCGCCATATTCTGCGCCTTGAACGGAGCCGGGCTGTAACCGTCCTGCCTGAAAATGCGGCACAGTGCGGTTACAAGAATGCTCTTGCCCACATCGCTGCCCGTTCCCGCCAGCATCACCGGATGTAATCTAACCTTGCTCACTTGTTCTTGTATGAAAACTCCTTCCACTTCTCTTCCGGCCAGTTCTGACGATCCAACTCAAACCGGGCCATCACAAAAAACAGATCCGATAAGCGGTTAATGAACCTCAGTATTTCCTGCGGCAGAGGATCCTCCCGATGCAGAGTCCATAACCTGCGCTCTGCCCTACGCGCAACCGTACGTGCATATTGCAGCTGAGCTGCAAGCGGCGTTCCGCCCGGCAGGATAAAGCATCCGTTATCACCAATTGCAGCAGTCATGCTGTCCATCCACTCCTCACAAAAACGCTCCATTCCAGATTCTAGGGCATTTGGATTCTTATCACGCTTTACCGATGGTGTAGCCACCAGGCTCATTACAGTCATCAGCTCACTCTGAATCTTATACAGCCCGCTCTGCCACTCGTCATCAGACTTAAGAAGACTGCGCACGATTCCTATCTGGGAATTCAGCTCATCAAGAGCGCCGTTTGCCTCAATACGGATGTCATCCTTGGGCACACGCTCTCCACCGTGAATCCCGGTAGTGCCGTCATCGCCCGTACGTGTATATACTCTTTTCATAATTCCCAAAGTGCATTGATATCAGTCTCACCCCAATACCAATGGGTGTAGCCCGCTATCACGTTCTTATATCGGTAAATAGCAGTATCCACCTTATCCCCCTTAGCATTATACTGAATGCAAAATGTGCAATTGGGGACAGTCCCCTTTTGCATCTTTTCTACGTGCAAAAGGGGACTGTCCCCATTTGCACATTTTGAGTAGTGGAACTCGTGGCCCTTGAATTCTACGCCTCCCACTGTCATCTTGCGGTAACCCAGATGCAGACGCGCCCCCTCCATTGTGCACTCTATAGGCAGCACTCCGGCCATCGGCCACACCTTCCCTTCCTGATCTGTCACGGATCTTCCAAGATACATCATACCTCCGCACTCAGCCAGTATCTTACCACCCTTCTCAGCATACTGCACCAGCTGTGATGCAAGCATACGGTTAAGTGAAAGCTCAGGAGCAAACAACTCCGGATATCCTCCCGGCAGATAAACCAGATCGGCCTCAGGCAGTTCATCTCCCGCCAGAGGGCTGAAGAAAACAACCTCACCCATCTCCCGGAGCCTGTCAATATTCTCCCTGTATGTGAAATTGAAGGCCCTGTCCCTAGCCACAGCAGTCACAAAATGTGCAATTGGGGACAGTCCCCTTTTGCACGTTTTCAGTGTGCAAAAGGGGACTGTCCCCAATTGCACATTTTGCTCAATCAAGTCCGCAACGCGGTCAGCCAAAGCACTTATCTCCTGCTCCATTCCAATGGTAAGACCAAGGTGCCTGGACGGAACCTCAATACCATCAGCGCGCGGCATCCACCCCAGGCACTCAACGCCCGCATCGGCCGCAGCATCCTTAAGGAAAGCATAATGTGACTCTGATGCCACCTGGTTGAACACCACTCCAGCAATCTTAACCTCAGGCCTGAAAGTTTTCATGCCATGCAGCAAAGCCGCAACGGTGTAGGCCGATGACCGTGCATTGACCACAAGTACCACCGGTACGCCTAGCAAGGCTGCAATCTCAGCGCTGCTGCCACGCATACGGTCATACCCGTCAAAAAGCCCCATCACCCCCTCAATGACAGCCACATCGGCCTCTTCACAATAATGCGCGTAAACCTCACGCACATGTTCAGGGCTGGCCATCCAGGTATCCAGATTCACAGACTCTCTACCGGCGGCAATGCTGTGAAACTGCGTATCAATGTAATCTGGTCCGCATTTGAACGGTTGCACACGGAGTCCCCGTCTGGACAATGCACGCAGCAGCCCCATCGTAAAAGTGGTCTTGCCGCTGCCCGACGTGGCAGCCCCTATGAGCAACTGTATCATATAAACCTTTTATTTTCCGGCTATAACATCAATCTCCACCAGTGCGCCCTTGGGCAGAGCGGCAGCCTGGAAGCATACGCGTGCAGGTTTATCGCCATATGGGAAGAAATCAGCGTAAACCGCATTCATGGCACTGAAATCAGCCATATTGGCCAGCATAACAGTGGTCTTGACTATGTTTGAAAAAGCCAGTCCGTCAGCCTCAAGGATAGCGCCTATATTAGTGAGTGCCTGGCGGGTCTGAGCCTCAATTCCATCAGGTATTATACCGGTCTTGGGGTCAACGGGAAGCTGACCTGAAACAAACAATATGCCGTTCAGTTCAACGGCCTGTGAGTAAGGTCCGATAGCTGCGGGAGCCTTCTCTGTAGCAATGCTCTTTTTCATGATTAACAAGTTTAATATATTGCAAATATAATAACAAATATAGATTACCTTTGTATGCAGTGCCTCAAAAGGCCATAAAACCCCAATGAAAATTGCATTAGTACAAAACGCCCCTGTAAAGGGCAACCCTGATAAAAGTCTTGCAGAACTGGACCGGCTGATAGGTAAAGGCTGCGGGGCCGATATATACGTCCTGCCCGAGATGTTCGCCACCGGGCAGTACATTGACCCCACCCCTGTGGTGCAGACCATGAACGGACAGATTATACAGTGGCTCCAGAACAAAGCAAAGCAACTGGATGCAGCTGTGTGCGGCACGCTGCCCGTGGCTGAGAACAGTCACGTATATAACCGTCTATGTTTCTGCACTCCCGACGGAAGCATTTCTTATTATGACAAGCATCATCTATTCTCATATTCAGGTGAGAGTCAACATTTTACTCCGGGTTCAGACAGGGTCGTAGTGAAATTCCGAGGCCTGAGAATACTTCTGTTGATATGCTATGACCTGAGGTTCCCCATATTCAGCCGCAACCATGATGATTATGATGCCGTAATCTACCCGGCAAACTGGCCTGATAAACGCATCCTTGCATGGGATACGTTGCTGCGGGCCCGCGCCATTGAGAACCAGTGCTTTGCAATAGCAGTTAACCGTTCCGGCAACGATGAGTTCGGCGATTATCCCGGCCACAGCACCATCATCGGCCCATACGGAGACACCCTTATCCAGACTGATGAACGCCCCCAAATGGTATCAGCCACCCTTGACATGGAGCTGCTCCACCGTTTCCGTACCAAATTTCCGGTCCTTCAAGACGCTGATATATAATTAATTCCGCAAAAATGCCTCTGTTTTTAAAATAGTTGATATATTTGCTGCCAGATAACTTTAAAAAGAATCTGCTTATGAAGAAAACCTTACTACTTTTATTTGCAGCTTTGCTCACAGTCTCAACCTTTGCCCAAACGGGGTTCTTATGGAACAACGAAGGCTTAAACGGTCTTTACCTTGACAGTATCATGGAAGTTCACCCAAATGGGCAATATGCCAAAACTGTCTATGAGTATAACAGTAACAAACTGCCGATAGCCGAATACATATCCATATTTGAAGAGAATGGTACACAAACTTCATCAGAGCGTGCAGAAATCCAGTATAATGAGGATAATTGTATCACTACACAGGTAGTCACCACACAATCTCCCGACAAATATTTTTTATCCAAAGTAGTATGGTCTGATTGGGATGCCAATAAGCACCCCCGATCAGCTATCCATTATGAAAAGCAGGAAGATGAATGGAATAAAGTGGCAACACTCAGTATTGAATATGATGACGATGGCAAAGTAATCAGAGCAACAAGCAGAGTGATTTATACTGATCCTGAAGGCATTGATCATACTGCCGAAACAATCAACAGTTATGAATATGATTCCCATGATCAGATATGCAAAAGTATCATTATTTTCAACTCAGATGGAGTTCCTGATGAAAATACCGAGGTCGTAATCTGGACCAATGAATATTATAATGACGGTAATCTGAAGAAAGTTACACGAACTCTTGAGAATAATATTCCGCAAAGTACATTATATTATTATTGGGGTGATGGAAATGCTACTCTCATACGCGGCATAAATGCTGCCATTAGAAATACCGGAATATTCTTTGATTTGAGCGGACACGCTTATTCCGGAACACCTACAGAGAAGGGTATTTATATCCTGAACGGCAAAAAGGTTGTAATTGAATAACCGCAACATTAATATTTTTGAACGGTTCCTGTTGATAAAAGACAGGAACCGTTCTTTTTTTCTATTGCCTTAATTCACTGAGATGTTGTATCTTTACAGCAAAGCAATGAAGCAGAAAAGCAGAATATACGCAGCTATTGACCTCAAGTCATTCTACGCATCCGTAGAGTGCGTTGAGCGGGGGCTTGACCCCCTGACCACCAACCTTGTGGTGGCCGATGCCTCACGCACTGACAAGACCATCTGCCTGGCCGTATCACCATCACTCAAGACATATGGCATAGGTGGCCGCGCACGCCTTTTTGAGGTTGTGCAACGTGTCCGCCAGATCAACAATGAACGCCGCCGATATGCTCCCGGCCGCAAACTGGGCGATCCTGAGACTGACAACCTGAAGGTGCAGTCTGACCCCACAGTGGCACTCGGTTACATAACCGCCCCACCGCAGATGGCCCATTACATGAAGGTAAGCAGCCTCATCTACTCCATCTACCTGAAATATGTATCTGCTGAAGATATTCACGTCTATTCCATTGATGAGGTATTCATTGAACTGACCAACTATCTGAAGATACGCAAGTGCTCCGCCCGCGAGATGACCATTCAAATGATTCGTGACGTGCTTTCTGAAACAGGTATTACCGCCACAGCAGGCATAGGAACCAACCTCTACCTGGCTAAGGTAGCTATGGACATTGTGGCCAAACATACTGAAGCCGATAAGGACGGCGTGCGTATTGCTGAACTCGATGAGATAAGTTACCGCCGGCAGTTGTGGGAGCACCGCCCGCTCACCGATTTCTGGCGCATAGGACGCGGCATAGCATCCAAACTGGAAAGTCTTGGAATGCGTACCATGGGTGATATAGCCCTCTACTCCACCAACCCGCAATGGGAGGATCAGCTCTATCACCTGTTCGGAGTCAACGCAGAACTGATCATTGACCACGCATGGGGCTGGGAACCCTGCACAATGGCCCAGATAAAAGCTTACAAACCACTGGTAAACAGCATTAGTTCCGGTCAGGTATTGTCTGAGCCTTATGATTTCAAGAAAGGCCGCCTCATTGCCAAGGAGATGACTGATGCGCTGGTATTTGATCTGGTCAGCAAAGGACTGGTAACTGACCGCATATCGCTCTACATCAGCTATGACTCCGGCAACCTGGAAAGCCCGGACTGTCAGTATGACGGCCCAGTTACAACTGACTACTACGGACGCGACGTACCCAAACCGGCACACGGCTCAGTTGACCTAAACGGTCATACATCATCATCTGAATACATTTTAAAGGCGGTAACAAAACTGTACAACCGTATAGTAAGCCCCAAGCTGACCGTCAGAAGGCTCAACGTGACCGCTCAGAATGTGATCCACGAAAGTGAGGCACAGCCGCGCCAGTTGGATCTGTTTGGAGAGAATGCACCTACCGATGGGCGTGAACGCCGTCGGCAGGAGGCTGTGCTGGCCATACGCAAGAAATACGGCAAGAACTCCATATTGAGAGGAATGAACTTTGAGGAAGGCTCAACAGCCCGCCAGCGTAACAAGCAGGTAGGAGGACACAAGGCATAATCATATGGATAAAAGATACGAGAAAATTATTGAGATGCCGCATCATACATCGGCCACAAGAAAACCGATGCCGCTCTGTAACAGGGCGGCACAGTTCTCTCCTTTTGCAGCTCTGACAGGCTTTGAGGACATTATATCAGAAACTGCTGAAAGTGTTATTATTTGAAGCGGAATTCTATCAGAACGGGATTATCATCATTCTGTTTCTTGAGTTCATCAATGATCTGCTGGGCAAGCGGTGACATGGGAACGCTCTCATCAATGGCGGCATCACCCAGATTCTCTATGATAGCTATCTGATGGTTGCCGTTGCAGCCGGTAGGATCAATATCCTTTGCCAGGCCCGGAATACGCAGATGCTTGTAAACCTTGGTACCCTCATCGTTGTGAACCCAGTACAGATAGCGGCTGGTAGTGCCGAATGATGCATCGGCATTATAGTTTGTCCTGAAGCTTACGGTTTTGTCATCAACCATGATATTGAAGGTATTGGTTATCATTGGAGTAGCTGACACAGCCTCTGATATTGTCCTGTAGGCAAACTCCAACTCCACAATGTTAAGCACTTCCTTCTCAAATATAGCCTGAGCTTTTGACGGAACATCATTTGCTCCCAGTTTAAAACGGTACACATCCTTGACCTCCTTATCATCAAATGTGACAATCCTGTTCACAAAACCGGTAAGGCAGGTTGAACGGTTCTTGGGATTTACATAGAAAAGCTCCGGATAGCCCAGGAAAGATCTTTGCAGAGAGCTCTCACGATACAGCACAGTACCTTTTCTGAGATCACGCTCATCCCTGTCAACCAGAATCATAGACTCCCTGGGGATATACATCTTTGTGCCCTCTATGCCCTTATTGTATTCATCCAGGAAATAGCCAAAGTATAGCATCTTGTCACCCAGATTCAGGATGTTCTGAATCATGATATTAACCGGCTGCTTGCCTTTGAACTCAAGGGTATTTGCGTCATACGTTACCAGGTTGGAGTCATTCTCAATATAAATCGCGTTGTTGAATGAATCATAAGAGAAATCTTCAATGAAGTAATACTCTCCAGGACCGCGTCCCAGCCTGTCCAGGACTGAGGTAAGCTTGTAATTGTCAAAACGGAGAATCTTACGGCTGTCACTTGTGCGGGCCAACATAACGTCACCCCAACTCTTAATGCCACCTATGCCGTCCAACGGCCCATCGCACTCAAGCCGATGTACGCGGAAATCATAAGCAATCTCTGTCAGATCAGCTTCTTCATCAATATCACCGGCGGTAATCACCTCAACGCCGTCAAGGTTGGTACTGGAATAACATCCCGCCATAACTGCCAATATGGGCAGTACAAACAAAAATTTAGGATACTTTCTCATAAAACAATAATTATTGGTTAAAGCTATTTGTCACAAAGATAGAGATATTTTTCAATAACTAAAACTTTTATTTCAGCGAACCGGTGGCACGGAAAGCATCCAGCTTTACGAAACAGTGACGGTCTATTATCTCCTCCAGCTCACGGTCAAAGTTATGACGGATCTCTATCTCCGGTCCGAACATAAAGCACTCACCGTTCTCTTTCGTATAAGGATGCCACTCAGGCAGGCCTTCCACATTGGGATTACCCGTGTAGGCAAAATTGGCCCATGACTGCGCCATGCGGTCAGCCAGACGCAAGTCTGACTCTGACGGATTGGGCAGGTCACGCCCGGCCAGATGCAACGTGTTGAAGCAGAAGTTCAGCTCAGCACCGTGCGCAGACACATGAGTTGAGGGCGATTTCCACGTGAACATGTAGTTATAGACCGGAGCTTTTTGGGATTCCGATGCGGCATCGGCGGTAATGATGGTCTTGGCACGGAACAGCCAGTCTATTGACGGCAGATCCTGCGGGATGTAATCGGGCCACGCTTTGGCAAGCGCCTCAGCATAAGCATCGGTCTCATCACCAAATGTACCCCTGACAGCATCCTTAGCTTCATCAAGAGTCATCACACGGTTGTACTGACCGCGCTGAAGTTCATTGAAGGTTGTTCCTATTACAAGAGGAATATCACTGGATATCTCAGCAAAATCCGGTTGGAAAGGCTGCTGGAGCAACACTTCGCCGTCAGGCACCGGGCCGAATCCCCACATGATAGGCGTGCCGGGGGTGCGGACCAGCCCTCTTGCGGAGAGCGCACGCTGACCGGCCTGATAAAGTTTATCATACGGAACATCCTTTATGCGGTCAGGCTCATTATGCGGAATACCCAACTCATCCAGAACAGCCAGGCCAAGTTCCTCTGTCATAGCCTTATAGTTCACGTTCAGTATCGTTCCGCTCATGATTATCGCCTTGTGGAACAGGCCCTGGGCTGCAGGCATGCACATCAGTGTACCCACCTTGCCGCCCCCACCTGACTCGCCGAATATGGTCACGTTGTTTGGGTCACCGCCAAACTTTTCAATATTGTCACGCACCCATTCCAGCGCCTTTACAGCATCCATCATACCCACATTTCCGGAGTATTTGTACTTGGGATCACCTGTGCCGGACAGATCCAGAAATCCTATTATATTGAGACGATGGTTCAGGCTTACTACAACCACATCCTTCCCCGCCAGTCCCATACCCGGATTCCAGGCCGATGTACCTGAATCAAATCCGCCTCCGTGGCACCAGAACATAACGGGTTTCTTACCCTTGGTATCAGTGGTCCATACGTTCAGCACGCAGCAATCCTCACTGCTGCCCGGCTGGATACGACCGCCCTGCAGGGACTGGGGTCCCCACTCAGTGCAATCCAGTATGGTATCCCACTTGGCAACCGGAGCCGGCGGCATGCAACGCTCAGCCTTAGCGTAAGGAATGCCCTTGAACGCCATTGTACCTTCCTCTTCAAATCCGCGCACCGGACCATTAGTAGTCTTGATCACGTACGGATCATTCTGGCAGCTCGCCATAACCGGTACAAATAATAAAAGTAATAAAATCCTTTTCATATCTCAAACATTAATTCTAATTAGGTCTCCAGTTCTGCTATTAGTCCGAAGGACCCGGCTGGAAGCCGGCAAGCGACTGAAGGGAGCGCGTTTGCAGAGCAAACTAAAATGATGTCGAAAAACAGGAACCGAAGGGAATACATTACTGCAACTTGCGGTAATGTATTCTTTTCGGCTCCTGATAGCCAAGCTGTTTGATCTTGTAGTCCTCGTAGTCAGAGTAAGAACCCTCATAGAAGACAACCTTGGAGTCACCCTCAAAGCTCAAAATGTGAGTGCAGATGCGGTCCAGGAACCAACGGTCGTGACTTACAACAACAGCGCAACCGGCAAAATCATCCAGACCCTCCTCAAGAGCACGCAGGGTGTTTACGTCGATATCGTTGGTAGGCTCATCAAGCAGCAGCACGTTGCCCTCTTCCTTGAGTGCCATAGCCAGCTGCAAGCGGTTTCGCTCACCACCTGACAGCACGCCGCACTTCTTCTCCTGATCGGCGCCGGTAAAGTTGAACCGGCCCAGATAAGCGCGTGCGTTAATGTCACGACCACCCATGCGGATGATCTCGTTTCCGCCGCTTACCACCTGATAAACGCTCTTCTCAGGGTCAATATCCTTGTGCTGCTGGTCAACGTAAGCAATCTTCACGGTCTCACCGATCTCAAACGAACCGGCATCGACCTTCTCCAGACCCATAATAAGTCTGAACAGAGTGGTCTTACCAGCACCGTTAGGGCCGATAACGCCCACAATGCCGTTTGGCGGGAGCGAGAAGTTCAGGTCATCAAACAGCAGTTTGTCGCCGAACGCCTTCGCAACGTTATGAGCCTCAATGACTTTGTTACCAAGACGCGGACCGTTGGGAATGAATATTTCCAGCTTCTCTTCCTTGGCCTTGACGTCCTCATTCATCAGCTTGTCATAAGAGTTCAGACGGGCCTTACCCTTGGCCTGACGGGCCTTGGGCGCCATTCTGACCCACTCCAGCTCGCGCTCCAGGGTCTTGCGGCGCTTTGAAGCCTGTTTCTCCTCCTGGGCCAGACGCTGTGATTTCTGCTCCAGCCAACCCGAGTAGTTGCCCTTCCATGGAATTCCCTCGCCGCGGTCCAGTTCAAGAATCCAACCGGCTACGTTATCAAGGAAGTATCTATCGTGTGTTACTGCAATTACAGTTCCTGAATACTGGTTCAGATGCTGCTCCAGCCACTGAATACTCTCGGCATCCAGATGGTTGGTAGGCTCGTCAAGCAACAGAATATCAGGCTGTTGCAACAGCAGTCGACACAAAGCCACGCGGCGGCGCTCACCACCAGACAGCACACCCGCCTTCTGATCCTCAGGCGGACAGCGCAGCGCATCCATCGCCTGCTCCAGACGGTTATCGATGTTCCAGGCATCGGTCGCATCAATCATATCCTGGAGCTCGGCCTGACGTGCCATGAGCGCATCCATCTTGTCCTGGTCCTCATAGTACTCCGGTAGCTCAAACTTATGGTTCACCTCATCGTACTCCTTAAGGGTGTCATAAATCTGCTGCACGCCCTCCATCACAATCTCCTTTACGGTCTTGTCAGGATCCAGAACCGGCTCCTGCGGCAGATAACCCACGCTGTAACCCGGGCTGAATACCACCTGACCCTGGAAACTCTTCTCAATACCGGCAATAATCTTGAGCAGAGTGGATTTACCGCTACCGTTAAGACCGATGATACCGATCTTTGCGCCGTAAAAGAATGAAAGGTAAATATCCTTGAGTACCTGTTTGTTGTTCTGGAAGGCCTTGCTCACGCCCACCATCGAGAAGATAATCTTCTTGTCGTCTGTAGTCTGTGCCATTTAAAGAAACTTTATTGGCAAAGATACAAAAAACTATTGAACAGCTCTTTTTACTTGCAGCTCAGGATGAACGAGTATGACATAGGCTGGTTTGCATCAATGGTGTACTTGTCAAGAGTACGTCCGCCCCAAGTGTCAACTCCGCCGACACCGTGAATATTCAGGTCAATGTTCAGGTTCACAAAATCACCTCTCTTGAGCTCATGCGGATGACCTACAGTGAGATCTTCCTCACCGTAATCCCATGCACGGATGCACAGCGGCTGACAGCCGTCAACCCTAATACTGTTGATTTTATCCGATAACTCCAGCCACCTTACATCACAGCGGTTGCCGTTATCCTGCGGACGGATGTAATCAACGCAGAACTCGCTGAGCGGGAGAGTATATTCATTTACCATAGCTGAGAGCTTGCGGTCAGGATAGTTCTCCCAGGGGCCGCGGCCAAACCAGGTAATATTGGCAAATTCCGGATACAGACGCATCCTCATGCCGAACTTGGGCATAAGCGGCAGCCCGGTCTTGGTGGGCTTGTAATCAGCATCAACCTTTATATAGCCCTCTTTGTTGATGGTATATGTAAGCGTATAGTCTGCACCTATGGGCAACTCCATCGCTATAGTGGCTACCACTGCCCCATTCTCAATCTTCCAGTCAAATGATTTCAGGGTACGCTCAGCGGCTGCATTCTTCCACGCACCCAAGCGGCGCTCATAGTTATTGGCAGCCTGGTTCTCATTTACCGGTTTCCAGAAATACGGCTCCAGCGGTGCGGCAAGCAGTTCCGTGCCATCAGCATCGGTCCAGTTCAAAAGTGCGCCCAGATAATTTACAACCATTGTTCCACCATCAGTCTCCACCTTCAATGACTGGTTCTCCTTAACCGTACCCTTGCTTTGCTGTTTCTTTGATGTGCTCTTCTTTTCATCCGGAGCCTGCAATATGGTTACCTTAGGCGCAGCCTGTGCTTTTGATGTCACCACTGTAATAGTGGAGGGATACATATACGGATCAAGGACAAACTGCTCACGGGCCACAACAAAACCCTTAGGTGCCCATAGCTTATCCTCCTTAAGCTTTGCATATACATTGAGAAGGCGTTCACGCCCATTGTCAATCGTATCAAAGGTTATTTCATACTCACTGGGGTCAGTAAAGAAATCACGGTTTATGATATTGATTTTGCCGTCATTTAGTTCAAACTTAAGAGGCTGATAAACATACTGTACCTCATAGAAATGCGGATGCGGAGTACGGTCAGGAGCCAGCAGGCCGTTGGTGCAGAAGGCCCCGTCATTAGGCTGGTCGCCAAAATCGCCGCCATACGCCCAATACTCATCCGGAGCGAGTGAGAGTTCTGCCGACGGACGCAACGGACTTCTGTCAATAGGCTTGGCAATACCCTGATCCACCCAGTCCCATATGGCTGCACCACAGATGCTACTGTCTGCATATATCACATCCCAATAATCCTGCAGGTTACCCACTGAGTTACCCATAGCATGGGCGTACTCACGCATCATGAACGGGCGGTCAGTGATACGGCGTGCCTCCGATGCCAGCTTATCAGGTGTAAGATAGGCATCATCATAGATAGCTGACTGACTGCGGTCCGTGTCACTGAACGGCGGACGTGTTGAATCCAGAGCCACTATGGTATCATGCATGGCCTTCATGTTCTGGCCGGAGCCGCCTTCATTACCCATACTCCATATGATTATGCTGGGATGGTTCTTGTCACGTTGCACGAGACTTACTGCGCGATCCACATGAGCCTGCTTCCAGTCCGGATTGTCGCCCATCTGCCTGTTACGCAATCCAAATCCGTGACTTTCCTGGTTTGCCTCATCCATCACGTAAATGCCGTATCGGTCACAGAGTTCATACAGATACTCGCGGTCCGGATAGTGGCTGGTACGCAGGAAATTCACATTGGCCTGTTTCATCAGGGTTATATCCTTCACGTATGTGGCATCATCAACATATCGGCCCGTGCGCGGATGATGGTCATGACGGTTCACACCGCGCAACTTCACATTCTGGCCGTTAATTTTGAACACCTCACCTTTAATCTCCACACGTTTTACACCAAGATGGTAATCAAAGTGCTCTGTTATGTTTCCCTTATTATCAGCCAACTCAACACTGAACGGATAGAGGTTTGGCTTCTCCGCCGACCACAAACGGGGGTTTTCAATCACGTGTACTATACGCAAGACAGTTGTATCACCCTTGCCCAGGCTTTTGAGATTACGCTCTATCCTGAAACCGTCAATAGTAAAGTAAGCCTTGATATCCTTGGCCTTCTGTTTGCCCACATTGCAGATAGAGACATTGGCTATGACCTGAGCCTTTGAATAATCAGCATTGGGAAATGCCTGCACCTTATAATCAGCTATATGCACCAGCGGACGTACCCACAGTTCCACACTGCGGTAAATGCCGCTCAGGCGCCACATATCCTGATCCTCCAGGTAACTGCCGTCACTCCACCTGTACACCTCAACAGCCAGCTTGTTGTGGCCCACGCAGAGGTATTTTGTAACATCAAACTCTGCGGGCGTCATTGAGTTCTGGCTGTAGCCTACCAACTCACCGTTTATCCACACATAGAAGGCTGAGTGAACTCCGCCAAAGTGCAGAATAAGGTTCTTGTCAAGCATCTCCCTTGTTATGTCAATGAATGTCACATAAGAACCTACCGGATTCCGATGGGCATACGCATACCAGTTCTTGTTGGGTTCACTGGTTACGCTAGGATGATTACGTTTGAAAGGATACTGCGAGTTTGTGTATATGGGCATTCCGTAACCCTGCAACTGCCAGTTGCCCGGAACAGTAATCCTGTCCCACTTGCTCACATTGTAATCCAGAGCCTCAAAGCCCACCGGGCGTGACTCAGGATCCTTGGCCCAACTGAAAAACCACACTCCGTCAAGAGAAATAATCTCCTCACATTGACTCTGCAACGAAGGCAGTTGCAGTGTAGCGTGGTAAGGCAGTTTGTTAATTCCAAGTACAGCGGGGTTCTCCCAGTCATGTACCTCCTGTGCCTGCAGGGTTATAGGCAATAATGCTGTCAGTAATACAAGGAACTTCTTCATATACAATGACTTTTTTAGGCTGTAATCACTTGCTTATAACCAGTAAGAATCCGCCACGCGGCTGACACTCAACCTGAGTGGGCAGTGTAGTGATGTCGCTTATCTGCCACTGACCTGAGGCATTATCAGCAAAAAGCTTTGCTTTTCCTTTTTTGATAAAACTGAGATTCACAGAAAGAGTCTGCGGCTCATCCGTTCCGTTTATGCCTGCCACAAACCAGGTCTTGCCGCTGCGACGGGCCAGCACGGCACTTTGGCCGGGATAGCCGCTCACATAACGTGTCTCATCCCATACTGTAGGCAAATTGCCCAGAAAATCCTGAACCTCCTGAGGTTGTGCCAGAAAACTCTCGGGGCGGTCAGCCAAATGCTGCAAACCGCTCTCAAAGAGTACGGTCAGAGCCAGCTCATGGGCATTTGAAGTAATGTGCGGATGCTGTGAATCGCTGAAGGCGCAAGGCGTATAATCCATAGGGCCTATCACATTACGTGTATAGGGCAGTGTGGCATTGTGACTGGCAGCCTTATTGGTAAAAGAAGGCACGTTGTTATACCACTCGGCACCATATACTCCCTCTGTGGAAAGCAGGTTGGGATAAGTGCGCTGCCATCCGCGCGGTATAGGTGCGCCGTGGAAATTGACCAGCAGATGATGGCGGGCGGCACTCTCCATCAGATCCTGACAGTAGTCCATGTTGGCTTGGGTGTCACCGCTAAAGAAGTCAATCTTTACTCCGGCTACGCCTATTTTTTCACACCACGCAAACTCTTTCTCTCGGTCCTCAGGCTTGTTGAGACGGTACTTGGGGCCGGGAGCGCCATCCACCCATCCTATTGATGAATTATACCAGATGAGAGGCTTGATGCCGTTTGACTTGGCATATTCAACGGCATCCTCTATGGTCTTGCCGTCTTTCATCTCATCCCACTCAGCATCAATAAGCACATAGGGCAGATGCAGTGTTGAGGCCATATCCACATATTTCTTAATGATATTGAAGTCATTTGAACCGTGATTATAGGCCCAATAAACCCATGACACCACTCCGGGATGGATCCAACTCACATCCTTATACTGAGTAGGCTCACTCACGTCAGTAACCAGCGTGGACTCTACGATATCTGCCAGAGTACCTATTATGACCACGCGCCATGGGGTGTGCCAGTCACCTGACAGAAGCAGGTCATTCTGGTCCTGCACCACATTGAAAACCTCACCCTCATTGAAGAGGCTGGAGGCACTCTGACGGCGCTCAATATTGGCTTCCGTAATGAGGGCAAACACTCCTTCCTCAGGCTCCATCAGCAACGGATAACCCCAATGGGTGTTGTTATCCCTGAGAGTCATGGAACCACCGAATCCACCAGTCTTCTTGACATTGGCAGTGGTTGACATGGGGAAAAAGCCCTCATAACCGTCACTCCACTGCTGCATCCAGCGTTTTGTCCCCTCCGGTATTATGTATGATGTCTGTTCCTTAGGGACGCTGCTCTCATTGAGGCCGGTGTATTCATAACGGAATGCTATGCCGTCATTGTAAAGGCGCATCACCACCTTTGCGTTTTTACCTATCGGTGCCTCATATTCACGGGCCAAGTTGGTGCAGCGCAGGCGTTTGCCCTCCAGCATGCGGTACTTGGTCTTAACCTTCTTAACGTATTTCAAGTCGCTGAACGGTATATTATCCATATCCAGCACATGCTGATTTTCATAACTTATGACAAGTTTCTGATCAATGACTTTAGCGGACAGTTTCCCGTTTGGAGATACGGCGTTTTGTGCATTTACTGCTAAGGCTACGCAGCAGATAATGATAGTTGAAAGGATTTTCTTCATAATTCTCATATATTGTTCCGCAAAGTTAAGCGGTTTTTTCTTTTTTGCAGAAATCAGTTTTACTTTTGGAGTGTTTTTGCAACCTATATACAGAGGGAACAAGAATGACAAGGCAGGAATTTGACATATTCACAGTATCTGTCAGGAACAAACTTCTGGCGTTGGCCTGGCGATACAAGGCCGGCGCCGGCATGAATGATGATCCTGAAGACATTGTACAGGAATCCCTGCTTACCCTGTGGCGCCTTATCTCTGAAGGCTATCCCGTAAAGGACGTTGAGGCACTATCCGTCAGAATAACCAAGAACCTTGCTGCAGCAAACATACGCAGTCATAAGAATGAAACCGTATCGCTTAAAGACATAGAGATTGAAGGCGGGGCATCGGCCACTGAACTTACTGATGTCGATGACCGCAGCACTATACGCCAGGAACTGTATAGGGCACTCACCGATACGCAGCGCCATTATCTGGAACTGAGAAACGAACTTGGCCTGTCACTTGATGATATTGCCAAGATGACCGGCAAGCCCAAGACAAGCATAAAATCAACCATATCAGCAGCCCGAAAGCAGATGCTGGAGCAAATAAAGAAACCTATATGATAAAGGACAAGAAACATAGGCAGAAACTCATAGCCAGATACCTGGAGGCCGATACTACCATTCAGGAGGAGATTATGCTGGCGGAGTACTACATGACCCACAAGCCCGATGCCGATGAGTCTGACATAGCCCGCCTTATACTTATGGATCATCCTAAGGCCGATGTGCTGTCAGACACGGAGCGCAGCAAAAACATCCGCCACATAAGCCTGGCTTTTACAGCCATAGCCGCATGCATAGCCCTGATGGTTATGTTCATCGTACCGCGAGGCGGCCAATTCACCCCGATAGAGATTGCAGAGAACATTAATATACTGATGGAAATGAACGTTCAGGATGTTGAATCCATTGTTGCAGAGCCCAAAGGTACCAGGGTTATTCTGACAGCAAACATGAAGGACGGAAGCTCGAGCACCTTCATAATGGTCCGCAACTGGAAGGACGGATCCACCAGGATACTTGCACAAAACAATTAAAAATCAAACAATTATGCTTACGTTATTACTTTCAGCACTTATCGCAACCGCTCCCAACACTGGAGAGATATCAGCCCAGGCCGATACTGTCAACCGCTATAACATTGACAGAAAGGATATCCCCAACTTTGACGGCTCACAGCTTGTGGGGGCATCAATAGTCTATTATGACATTTTGGTCACCAATGAGAACGGTAAGGTGATAAAGAACCATCTTATTACCACAGAGAAGTATATAAAGGACAACAACATCCCTCCCGCAACAGGTATAACAATGATCCGTCCAAGCAACGAATCCATAATTATCAGGGAAACTGTACCCGGGGCAAAGGATAACGTGATCTACTACGTCAATGACAAGAAAGTTGATGAAGAAAAAGTCAAGGAGATCAAGCCCTCAAATATCAAATCCATTACAGTCCTAAAGGACAAGGCTGCGGTTGAAGTTTACGGTGAGGAAGCCCGGGCCGGCGTGGTTGTCATCACCACAAAATGATAAAATGAACCCCGAGAGCAACAAAAACTCCCGGGGTTCTTTTTACTTCTGGTTGTTACTTGACAGAATCAATATGTAACTGTGGGCTCAAGAGTCTTGGCCTGGGCAATCATCTTTTCCAGTTCAGAAACAGAAGGAACCCTGTTGCACAGATTCTTCTCATTGTTTACTGCCACAAGTTTGGGCTGCAGATTAGCAGGAACCCTGTGACGGAACTCCTTGATGGTGTCAACACCGGCAGCCTCAAGCAGTTCTGCAAACTGGCCGGCAATTCCGTTTACGCGGAACAGGTCAGCATGGTTAGTCCATTTAAGAATGAGCTTGGGAGAAATGCCTGTAGCCTCTGCAATCTTTACACGACCTTTCTTGGCTGCGCACTGTTTCAGCAGATCATCGGTAGTCTTAATACCGGCAGTTGCCAACTTGGCTGCATATGCAGCTCCAATACCTTCAACTTGTTCAATTTTGTAACTCATATCTGTCCTTATTAAGTTAGTTGATTAGTGGCCTAAAATTAGTGCATTATAATTGAACAAACAATCTCAAACTATGTATTTTTTCAAATTATTTTTGCGGGAACAATATTAGGCATAACTATTGAAACTCTGTTTAAGATTGAGAATACTGATTGAACCCGTAATGCGACAAATGTGGACAAACTCTTATAAATTAATATTTTTCAAAACAGATGTTAATCAAAAAATGGATATATTTGCAACCGATAAACTTAAACCTTAAACGATTCTGCTTATGAAGAAAACCGCTACTACTTTTTTGTTCGGAATGATTTTTATGGTATCAGCACACGCTCAGACTCCTAATTTCAAGGGTTTGAACGGTCTTGTGCTTGACAGCACCTACACCACCTCTGCTGACGGAACACGCACTTTCAAGAGTGTTTTTTTCTATAACAGCAACAAAGATCTTACATCAATGGAGAGCTACGATTATGATGAGAATATGTCAGCCTTTCTGTCCACCCGTGCCGAGATCACCTATCAGAATGACGGATACATCGAGTCAGAGATTTTTTACGATAAAGATGAAGAAACCGGAGAGTTTGTTATGACTTCCAAGTATGTGTTTTCTGAATGGAACGAGATCAACAAGGAACCCGGAGTTTCCATAATATACGTCCTTGATGAAGACAATCCAGAAGCCGGCCTTCAGCCTGCTGGTAAACAAGAAATCTTTTTCAACGATAATGGACTGCCTCTTGACTATCATCTTTACGAATTGAATGAAAATGACGACTGGGAATTAGCAGGTAAAGGACATTTAGAATACAATGAAGACGGAGTCCTGGTGAGCGATGAAGGATCCATGACAATGGAGGTGGAAGGAGAAACATATAATTATCAGACCATGACAACATATGAATATGACGGTCATGGGAACGTTTCTAAAGAGATAACAACCACGAAGATGTTTGGCATGGTGATGGGAACTACCACCATCATATATGAAAATGAGTATTATGATGACGGCAATCTGAAGATGATAAAGTCCGACACTGACAGAGGATACGCTGAGCATGAAATAGAGTTTGAATACTATTTCTGGGGTAACGGAAATACCACTCTGATACGTTCTATTGAAGCCGCCAAGAAACTTGCCGGAATATACTTTGACCTGAGCGGACGCCGGCATCAGGGTACTCCCACAGAAAAAGGCATTTATATCATTGAGGGCAGAAAGGTGATTGTTGAATGAAGCTTAAGGATTCAACCTTTCAACTAATGTTAAAATAGGCGACAACAGAACAATCAATTGAAATGTTACATACCTTTGCGCCCGGAATGAAAGCAATCAACGCATATTACTTTTACTTTTGGTATGCCAGACAGTATGCCGGGTAATTTGTTGTATGCCTACTAACAAACAAGATAACAGAGAGCCCGGATCAATGATTCGGGTTCTTTTTTTGATATACAGATTTGACGGAAATAAAGACAAAAAGATATGATAGCAGTACTTAAAGCAGGAGTCTCAGAGACTCAAAAGAAAAACCTTATCAACTGGATCAAAGGCCAGGGAGTAGACGTACATATCAGTGAAGGACAGTTCCAGACCGTAATAGGTCTTATAGGTGATACCAGCAAGATAGACCCCGACCTGCTGAGCGGACTTGACATAATTGAGTCAGTAACCCGCATCAGCGAGCCGTTCAAATGCGCCAACCGTAGGTTCCACCCCGCCGACACAATTGTTGAGATTGGTGAGGGTGAGAACAAAGTCAAGATAGGCGGCGGTAACTTTGCAATGATAGCCGGTCCCTGCTCAGTAGAATCCGAGGAGCAGATCACAGCCATAGCACAGGCCGTTAAGGCATCGGGCGCAACACTTCTACGCGGCGGAGCCTTCAAACCCCGCACATCACCCTACGATTTTCAGGGAATGGGGGCCGATGGTCTTGAACTGCTGCGCAAGGCACGCAAGGCAACAGGACTGCCCATAGTAACCGAGATAATGAGTGAGAAACATCTTGACCTGTTTGAGGATGTTGACCTGATCCAGGTTGGTGCACGCAACATGCAGAACTTTGAACTGCTCAAGACCCTGGGTCGCACCCGCAAGCCTATCCTACTCAAGCGCGGTCTGTCAAGCACCATCAAGGAGTGGTTGATGTCTGCTGAGTACATCATGGCCGGCGGCAATGAGAACATCATCCTGTGCGAGCGCGGCATACGCAGTTACGACACATACACCCGTAACGTGCTTGACCTGAGTGCAATTCCCGTCATCAAGGAGCTCTCACACCTGCCCATCATCGTTGACCCCAGCCACGCAACCGGCAAGTCACGCCTGGTTCCGTCAATGTCTCTGGCAGCAGTTGCCGCAGGCGCCGACGGTCTTATCATCGAGGTGCACAACGATCCCACCCACGCCCTGTGCGACGGTGCACAATCTCTCACACCTGCGCAGTTTGACGAGGTTGCAAAGAAAGTAAACGCCTTAAAACAAATAATCTAAGTACTTTTGTAAATCAACTTTAGAACAAGATGATTGTAGCAGTTGTAGGATTGGGTCTGATAGGCGGTTCGCTGGCCAAGGCGTACAAGGAGGCCGGCTGGACGGTTTACGGCTTTGACCTGAACGAGTCAGTGAGCTGTTTTGCACAGTTGGAAGGCACGCTGGACGCAGTGCTGGACAGCAGCAACATTAAGAAGTGTGACCTTATACATATTGCAGTCACCCCCGATGCCGCATGCGGCTGGATCAACGCCCACGCTCCGGAGATATCCAAGTCAACAATCGTGATCGATGACTGCGGAACCAAACGCAAGATAGTTGAGTGCGGAATGAAAGCCGCCGCCAGGTACGGATTCACCTACGCAGGCGGTCACCCCATGGCCGGAACACATCTGTCAGGTTACAAGAACTCACGCGGATCAATGTTCCAGAACGCATCCATGATTATCATCCCGCCCACACATGATGATATCCAGCTGCTTGACCGCATCAAGCATCTTCTGGAGCCGATGCAACTCAAGCGCGTGGTATTCACCACACCTGAGCAGCACGACAGCATGATTGCATTCACATCGCAATTGGCCCACGTGGTGTCAAACGCATACATCAAGAGCCCATCGGCCCAACAGCATAAGGGTTACAGCGCGGGCAGTTTCCGCGACCTTACACGCGTGGCCTGGCTCAACGAGAATATGTGGACAGAGCTGTTCCTTGAGAACAAGGACAACCTGCTACGCGAGATACATACCCTGATTGACAACCTCACGCAGTACGCCGATGCCATTGAGGCCGATGATGCCCAGACATTGTGCGCACTGCTGCGTGACGGACGTATAGCAAAAGAACTTTCAGAAAAGAACTGATATGGAAACAGCCCGAATCACCGTCCATGCCTCAGGTACATATGACATCCTTATCAGCAAGGGTGGCTTGAGCGGCATAGGCAAGACTGCGGCGGAGCGTTTCAAGCCCTGCACGGTAGCCATACTGAGTGACGACAAGGTGTTCCCGCTCTACGGCAAAACCGTGATGGATTCACTTGAGGCAGCCGGTTTCAAGACCGTAGCCCACGTGATTCCCAACGGCGAGCAGAGCAAGACCCTTGATAACGTGACCGCATTCATTGACTGCATGGTCAAGGCGCAGGTTACACGTACCGATATGGTGCTGGCGCTGGGTGGCGGTGTTGTAGGCGATATGGCAGGTTTTGCGGCTGCAATCTACCTGCGCGGCATTCCATACATCCAGGTTCCCACTACCCTTCTCGCTGCCGTTGATTCATCGGTGGGCGGCAAGACAGCAGTCGACATCAGTGCCGGCAAAAATCTGGTGGGCGCATTCCACCAGCCCGCTCTGGTATATCTGGATACCAAGACTCTGAGTACCCTTGATCCGTCAGTTCTGCGTGACGGCTTTGCCGAGGTTATAAAATACGGTATCATTTTGGACAGCAAACTGTTTGACACTGTTGCAAAGCCAAACAGTTTTGAATTGAAGGACGTGATTGCCCGCTGCATAGAGATTAAGCGTGATGTTGTGGAGCAGGACGAATTCGACAAGGGTATGCGCAGTCTGCTCAATTTTGGCCACACATTCGGTCACGCAATCGAGAAGCTGAGCGGATTCACCATCACCCACGGAAGCGCCGTTGCACGCGGCATGGTTCTTGCCGCTAAGGTGGCACGGATTTACGGATTTACGGATTATACGGAACAGATAACAAAAGTTGTAAAGGACTACGGTTTCGAGACCAGTTGTCCCTACTCTGCCGATGAGCTCTACAGCGTTATTCTTTCTGATAAGAAACGCAGCGGAGCGGATATTACACTTGTGCTGCCCAAACAGATTGGCGCATGCACTCTTGAGAAAATGCCTGCAATGCAGGTTCTTGAACTGATGAAAAAGGCCGGATTATGATTCTAGAGGTATCAGGAGCAGTTTCAGGAAACGTTCAGGTGCCGCCTTCAAAGTCAGTGGCCCACCGCATGCTCATCTGCGCAGCGCTGTCAGACGCTCCCTGCACAATCGTATGCCAGAGCGTGAACCGCGATATGGAGGCAACGGTAAATTGCCTTAACGCCCTTGGCGCAAACATCACATACGCTGACGGAAAGTTCAACGTACAGCCCATCACACAGGTCAAGAAAGGCGCAATCCTTGACTGCGGCGAGAGCGGCTCAACCTTAAGGTTCCTGCTCCCCGTAGCGGCTGCACTGGGGGCCGATGCCACCTTCACGGGCCAGGGCCGTCTGCCCGAGCGTCCGCTCTCTCCCCTGTACGAGGAGATGACCGCTCACGGCGTCAAGATGACTGAGAACGGCCACATGCCCCTTAAGTGTGAGGGAAAACTGCCCGCCGGACTCTACACCATTGACGGCGGCGTATCATCACAGTTTATTTCAGGACTTCTCATGGCGCTGCCCCTTACCGGAATCCAGAGCAAGATTGTTGTTACCGGCAAGCAGGAGAGCGCATCATACATCGGCCTTACTCTGAATGCATTGAAGCAGTTCGGAATTGAGATTCAAACCGTAACCGACGGCTACAACATCCACGCAGGCCAGGAGTTCACCACCCAAGCCACACAGGTTGCTGTAGAGGGCGACTGGTCAGCCGCCGCATTCTGGATAACCGCAGGCGTAGCAGGCAGCAAGCCCGTTACCTGCACCGGTCTGGACTACGAGCGTTCGGCCCAAGGTGACCGCCGAATAGTTGATGTCTTGCGCCGCATGGGTGCCGACATCACTACGACCGCAGGGAGTGTTACAGCACGACCTTCAACCCTGACCGCAGCACAGATTGACTGTGCCGATATTCCGGACCTTGTTCCCATATTGGCAGTAGCAGCAGCATCAGCCCAGGGAACAACAATCTTTGACAACATACGCCGTCTGCGCATTAAGGAGAGCGACCGCGTGCAGTCCATACTTCAACTCCTGGGTATGGCCGGAATATATGCGTTTGCATCGGACAACACCCTTACCGTTACGGGAGGCCCGGCAAAAAACTACGCATACAATCCGTCCGGAGACCATCGTATGGCGATGGCTGCAGCCATCCTTGCATCGGCCAAAAATGTAAGAATAACCATAAGCGATGCGGAGTGCACCGCAAAATCATACCCCGCCTTCTTTGATGATTTCAATGCATTGGGCGGAATAGTTCTGAAACAACAGTAAATACCACATGGACCTTACAGATTACAGAAAACAGATTGACTCTATCGATGAAGAGATGTGCCGTCTCTTCAGTGAGAGAATGAAAGTGGTTAACGAGATCGGCGAATACAAACGCAGTCACGATATGCCGGTTAGCGCAAGCTCACGCGAGCGCGAGGTGCTGGCACACATTTCAAAGCAGCTGCCCGAGGACCTGGAGGACTTTGGACGCGTGCTCTACCGTTCGATTTTTGACGTGAGCAAGGCTTATGAGGCTATGTACAAGGAGAAGGACTCCCCACTCTACAAGGCCATTTCAAGTCTTATAAACGCCGATCCCGCCCCGTTCCCCAAGCGCGCCGTTGTGGCTTGTCAGGGACGTGAGGGCGCATACTCACAGATTGCAGCCGAAAAGCTCTTTGAGGTACCCGAGATTATGTTCAACAACACCTTTGAGGGTGTTATCCGCATGGTGACCGACGGCCTTTGCGAGTACGGTATTCTGCCTATTGAGAACTCCACCGCCGGTTCTGTGAATGAGATCTATGACCTGCTGGTTAGATATAATGTACACATCGTACGCAGCACACGCGTGCGCGTTGACCATCAGCTGCTGGCCGCCAAGGGTACCCGTTTCCAGGATATCAAGACCATCTACTCTCATCCGCAGGCTATCAACCAGTGCTCACACTTCCTGGCTGCCCTGAAGGATGTTGAGATCATTCCGTTTGACAACACCGCTATGGCTGCCCAGAAGGTTGCCAAGGATCCCAATAGGACATCGGCTTCTATATCTTCAAAGAGTTGCATTGACCTCTATAACATGGAGGTTCTGGCTCAGGATATCCAGAACTTTGACAGCAACCACACCCGCTTTATATGCATAGCCAAGAATGCACGCATCTATCCGGGTGCCAACCGTACCAGTATCATGATGGTCATGAGCCACAAGCCCGGTACGCTGTTCTCAGTGCTGAGTAAGTTCAACGCAACCGGTGCCAACCTTGTAAAGCTGGAGAGCCGTCCCATCCCGGGCCGTGACTTTGAGTTCATGTTCTATTTTGACATAGAACTGTCAATCTACGATAAGAAGTTCGCTTCGCTTATCAGTGAGCTTGACCATTGCGGCGAGCAGTTCAAATACTTTGGCACATACCAGGAGATTATTTAATTTTGAGGCATGAAAAAGATTCTTGTAATAAACGGTCCCAATCTCAATTTGCTTGGTTTGAGAGAGCCGGCCATTTACGGAAGCCGTGATTACAATGCTCTGGTGGCATTTATCCTGGAGAGCGGGCTTGACATGGGCCTGCAGGTGGAGTGTTTCCAGTCAAATCATGAAGGCGCCATAGTGGATTGCATACAGAAGGCTTACGGAAAGTTTGACGGCATTGTGATAAACCCTGCCGCCTATACCCATACCAGTGTAGCCATACTGGACGCACTGAAAGCGGTCTCATTACCAACTGTTGAGGTGCACCTGAGCGACGTTGATGCACGAGAGGAATTCCGACGGCATTCATTCGTATCACTTTATGCTGAGAAAGTTATTAAAGGACACGGTTTTGAAGGCTACAGAGAAGCCTTGGAACATTTTTCAGAAAAAAAATAAAAAAAATGCAAGGTCCGGACCAACAAATCCGGACCTTTTTCGTCTAATATGCAAAACATCAACAAAAATGAACAAAAAATATCTGATTACTGCTATTGTGACACTGCTCACACTACCTGTGTTTGCACAAACCGAACGAGTTTACGAGTATGATGAGTACGGCAAGGTAGGCCGTAGTGAAGGATGGGCCCGCCGCTTTGCCCACAACTTTGTGGATGGCCTTATGGGTGCTGAATATTATGAAGTATATGATAATAACGGCAACAAGACTGAAAGCAAGTCAGATGACCCCAAAGCTAAGAAAAATGTAAGCAAAAGTTACCGCTATTACGGCCCCGGCCATACCCCTGATTTTTACTTTGGAATTAACCTGCTCTGCACAGACCGCCCCCCCGTACTGACACCAGACCTGCCCCAGAAACCCGGCAAGGGATTTGAGTTCGGTTTTGCAATAGGCCAGTGGGGATATCACATGACCAAGAACATAGGTGTCAATACCGCCTTATACCTGACCCGCTCACGTTACTGGTTTGACAAAGGCCAGTATCTCAACTACAACATCAACAAGGATTTTAAGTTTGTTAATGACCCTATAGGTGATCGCGAGGTCAAGCAAGGCTATCTGAGATACTGGAGCCTGCGCGTCCCGCTCTGTCTGGAGATAAGTTCCGCATCCAGCCGCGGACCGTTCATAGCTGTTGGACCTGAGATTGAATACCGCTTTGGCGACGTATCAATAGTGGAATACCAAGGAGGCAAATCAGAAAAGCTTATTAAAGGAACCAACGTCAATCCACTTGGACTGAACGCAGTGCTTCGCGTAGGAATAAGTGATTTCGGCCTGATAGCACGTTACTCTTTCAACAGTCTTTTCCTGAATGACCAGCCGCTCCAGACCTATCCGTTCATGATTGGCGTATCAACAACTTTCTGATCTGAATTTGTAAGATAAAATCAGCAAAGCATCCTACCCTGAGGGCAGGATGCTTTGCTTTATGCGCGTTAATGCGCGTACATTTTTATCTAGTTTGCAAAAATTTGTTTATTTTTGCATCATAATAACTAATTCAAAGAAACCGATTAATGAAAAAATCAAACGCTATAATCCTGACAGCCATATCATGGCTCATGCTTTCATCTGCACCGTTGACAGTTTTTGCACAAAACAAGACAGCTGCAAAAAAACCGGCTTGGGTAACAAAGGCTCCCACAGTCAAGAACACATATGTGGGTATAGTAAGTGTTTCCAAACGATCCATGAATCCTGACGGAGAACAGGCAGACAACCTTTCTGCACAACAGATATCATCAATAATTGTTTCGCAGCTGTTCTTCAATGACAAGTACAAGGAGACGGCCAAGAAAGAGGCACAGAAAAAGATTCTGAGTTCACTCCATCTTGCTGTTGACCCCAATTCCCTGCTGGGCAACCTTATACTCAAGGGTGAATACAACACCTCTTTTGACGAAGTATTCATTAAGGAAGTCCTCAACACACCTTCTCTCAAACTCCAGGGGGAATGGGAGGATGACGAGGAATACTGGTGCTATTACAGTATGACCGAAAAAGATTATCAGACCAGGATAGAATCATTTGAGGACAGTATTTGCAATGAGGCGCAGACCATGTGGAACGTTGGCATGTCATACCAGAAAGAGGGACAGCTTTTCAATGCCGCCAAGACATTCTCACAGGCTCTGAACCTCATACATCCGCTTATTTACACTCAGCACACCATCAAGTACAACTTTGAGAACGTGGATCTGTTTACAAGCATCTATAACAGTTATATCCATGTTTATGATGACATCAAGATGACCTGTTCCTTAGATGAGATTCCAGCCGTAGCAGGTGAGAAAGTTCCCGCCACTTTCCAGGTTACCGTTGACCAGAACGGAGTGCCTGTACAGAAGGTTGGTGTGGTAATTGATTATGAAGGCACCACTGACGGTTCTTTCATAACTGATGAAAACGGTGTTGTCACCTTCTCCATAGAAAAGGCCACCGATGAACCGCTTCAGGAGATACAATTCTCAATTGACAAGGATGGAATGTATGATCTGCCAGAGACCTATGTATTCAAGCAGCTCACAGCCGGCGCCGATAAGATAGGCACCACACAGGCGTTCGTAAAACTGTTTGATCCCACCAATTACATTTACATCAATGTAAATCCTTTTGACTCCGTCATCGACAAGTCTGTAAGACAATTGGTAGCAGACCGCAAGGATCTGGTTATAGTAACTGACAAGAAAAAGGCAGACCTGATACTTGAGACCTCAGTTGCCGCCAAGCTTGACCAGGAATCCGTTTCAACTGACAAATGGCCCATAAACAAGTATCTGTCATCAGTGGACATTGTTGTAAATGAGGTTTCGTCAGGCAATGAACTGTTCAAATACGGAATTGACAATTTCCAGTATCTGGCTCCGTCCAGCAGGAACAAAGATCAGGTTCTGCACGCATCGGCCAAAGAGATGGCACGTCAGCTTAACCGGGAGTTTGCAGAGAGTTTCAAGCCTTTCAGTTATGACAAGCGCTCCATCGTCTGGTCAGCACTGAAATAACCCAAGCCTTCTTATGAGAAAATATATCCTTTCACTTGTTTTACTGCTGTTTGTGACAGCCAACGCCGATGCTCAGATGACGCGCGGCCAGTTGCTGCGTAAATACTATCAGATTACGCAACTGCACAACAGCGGCAAAGACGCTGAAGCCATAGCTCTCTGTGAAGAGATAACCACCATGTATCCCAAACTGCCCGACACCTATCTCCGTATGGCACAGATTTATGATGACGGCGGAGAGAGTGAGATGGCTCTCGTTATGTACCGCACCTACACAAGTCTGGAGATGGATGACAAGAAGGTGGCGGAATGCAGTTCCAGAATGAAGGAGCTGGAGACCAAGTTAGGTGCCAAATCCTTTGAGGAACAGGAGAAGGAGGAGTTTGAAAAACTGATGGCAGAGACCGCAGCATCTACTCCCGCAGCCGCAGCTGCTGTGAATGAGACTGCTGCAACCGTAACAACTTCTGCAACATCTTTGTTTGATATATCCGCACTGGTGGCATCGGCCAATACCTCACCGGAACCTGAACCGGAAAAGGAGAATCTGGCAGAGGCCGCGCCGGAACCATCCGCAGGTGAGGAAGTCTCTATCTTTGAGATAACAGAATCCACATTTGCCAAAGTAGAGCCGCAAGACGTGGCAATGGCCACGGAACCTGAGCCGGAGCCCGAACCAGAACCCGAACCTGAACCTGAACCTGAACCCGAGATTACACAGGAGATTCAGCAGGAAGCAGATAAGATACTTGAGCAGGTTACGACCGCACAGAATGATGCCGATTGCAACACGCCATATCTCTTCAGCCCGCATCCCGAGATCATAAATGACCTCAAACTTAAGCGTGATGCCCAATATAACGCAAAGGTTACTCCCAAACGCGCATTCGGATCCAAGGATGAGCTTACCGGCAAGTGGGTTTCATCAACCTATGAACCCGAGAGCGGCAGGGATTTCATCATCCTGGACATAGATCAGGTGGGTACCTATCTGACCGTTATGATTGACAAGGAATCCGGACTGTTTATAGAGAAGAAGAATAATCTGCTCAAAACATCATGGAACGCAATTAAGAGCATATGGTCAAG
The DNA here is from genome assembly GCA_017633615.1 of Bacteroidaceae bacterium. The sequence continues at coordinate 66,108 of JAGBPB010000070.1, forward strand.
TGACGGAGCAGACTTTGACGCCTCTGAGCTTTTAGGTACCGCCATACGCGGAGAATACTCAAATGAAAGCTTTGACTTTACGTTTGCGCTCAAGACAAAAGACAGGCCCAATGTAGCATCGATAGGACGCACCATCATGGATGGTCTGTCCACATTCATCCCGTTCGGTGCAGTGGCCAGCCGCATAGGCAGCACCCTGCTCAACTACGCCGGCAAGAAACTCTCCAATGACAAGTTCCAGACCACCATCAACTTCTCCATCAAGAGTGTAACCGATAATGTGCTTGCATGTAACTACGTGGTAAGTGAACGCCACAGTTCAGCCGACGGCAAACGTGAGGTGCTTGTTGAAGAGAGAAACTTCCACATGTTCCGCGTGGATGATTCATACACTCCATATGAGTACAGCAGCAACATTCAGGAGAATGCTCTCTACCGCGCCATGTATACTAAACTTGAAGAAGAGACACAGACTGATCCGGACAAGTTGTTCCCGCTTGCTTACATGAGTTACTATGGCGCAGGAATGGGTAAGAAAGCCGATGAGACTGACCGCCTGACAAAGGCTATCGTACAGATGCAGAAACTTGCCGACAACGGTTGCCTGCGTGCCAGCGCCTGGCTTATTCCCGTCTACTACAATCTCTCTATTGATGAGAAGCACTATCCCATGCGTATGCAACGCAAGAAATTCCGTGATCTGAGCGACCTGCACATGAGCACCATGCTTATGGCCTACAACCCTTATGTTTACGGACTTAACGGCGACATCCTGGCCAGCGGTAACTCTGATCCTGAGGAGGTTGCCGCCGAATATGACAAAGGCGCATCGCAAGGCGACGCATATTCGCTCTTTTGTCTGGGCAAAGCATATAAGGAGGGTGTGATAAAGAGCCGTAATGCAGAACAGTCATTGGAGTGTTTCAAGAAATCGGCCGAGAAGGGTTATGCTGACGCATACTGGCAGATTGCACTGGCCTACAAGAACGGATTCGGCGTAACAGCTGATTACAACCAGTATATCCATTCCCTGTTCCAGGCAATAGATGCCGGCTCCATTGAAGCTGTCGATGAGTTGAGTACAGCTTTCTTCTGGGGCATAGGCGTGGATCGTGACGTGGATATGGCCCAGCAGGTAAGACGCAGCTACTTCTACCTCAAGAACAATGTATGGCGTGACGTGCTGACTCTTTATGGTTTCCCAAGCGTTTAATAAGATGATGAACATTAAAATTAGACATATACTCATTGTTGCACTGCTGGCATTCATGCCTGCCGTCTCTGCCCAGAACGGGATTGAGATAAAGACACCTGAACGCATAACACGTATGCTGGAAAGCATACCTGCAACCGGTATCCCCACAGCCGGACAGTTCAGATGCCCTGAACTGAGCGGCACCTTGCAATTCTACACTGAGGCATACAGCGGCGTCACCATTCAGGTGGGGGCACGCCTGTTCTCCGATGCGGTACGCACATCATATGATCCGGTTATAATCAGTTTTGTGGAACGCCTGTGGGTAGAGCTCTTGCTGCGCAAGACAACAGCCTCACAATCCAGCCTGCTCAAGGAGTACGGAGTGCGCATGGTACTGGGAGGATACCCCTTAGGTTCAGGCAGTTTCAAGCAACTGGGCCAGGCTCTTGATGTCATAAACAATCTCTCATCGCTCTCCATTACCACAGGAGGCAATGAGATTGACATGTTCATGCGTGACAAGGCAGGATCAACGCTGCATATCTACATACCCGCCAGCCGCGACCTCTTGTTCTCCTATGACAAGAAAGAGCATGAGGAAATATTCATAAACGACATGTTAAACAACCGGGCAGGTTATAAGCAGGCTCTGCCGGAATCAACTGTTTTCACAAATACTGATAACGGACTTTTGGTAACCGGAGGTGAGTGCTACATGATTGATTCACTGCGTAACGATGTCTTTTACACCAAGGACAAAATAATCGTATTCAGTTCAGAATATCCCGAGGAGAGTATGCGCAACCTGATGATGAGCGCAGTTGATCTGAAGGATGCTAAAAATTTCTATCTTGATATAACCCCTCACACTTACAATCGTGACATCAAGGGTTTCAGGACCACGATGTCCCGTTTCATGGGTTTTGTACAGCAGCAGGGATACCGTTTCTATACCGGTGATGCAGGACGTAACGGAGACAAGTGCCAGTGCCTGTTGGCAATGTATCACCCCGTTTACAACTACCTGCACCTACTGTCCGTAAGTTTCACTCCCGATCAGCTTGAATCAGAAAAGGCGGAGACAATCAAAGCTGATCTTTCAACATTCATACCCCAACATAACATTAAGAACCTCTTTCAGGAAAAATAACATACAATTATGAGAATACAGCACTTTTTACTGACTGCAGCACTGACATTCTTCACAGTGGCAGCACACGCACAACTTGATGTTGTACGCTTTACCGTTTCTGACGGTATTTCTGATGCCGCTCTCAAGGCGGGAGTTGAAAAGAGCACTTCAACAATGCTTTCAGTTCTCAACAACACGGTTATTACCGGAAAGTCAAAGATCAAACTTGACAAAGAGAGCGAGCAGCTGTTTACCAAGGATGGCCGCAAGTGCCTGGATGAGATGTGGGCATCAAGCGCGATGATGTGCCCCGTTTCACAGATAACTGAAAAAGGCATCTCCATGCAGAACGGCACTGTCCAGGTCCGGAACATCCCCATCACCCTGCTTGCCGCCGATGATGACAACTGCGAGCAGGAACTGGTGGTTTGTTTTAACCAGCAAGGCCAGATTGACAACCTTATGATTGCGCTGGAGGAGCACCGTTATCTGGATGTGATCAATGCCCAGATAAGCGTTAAGGATTTCCATCGTCGTCAGGCAATAATTGACTTTGTGGAGAATTTCCGTACCGCCTATAACCGCAAGGACATTGACTACATCAACAATGTGTTCAGCGACAACGCCCTTATCATAACCGGTAAGGTTGTCAAGATTGACAAGAAAAAGCAGGATCTGACCGCCCAGTCACTCAACAACGAGCAGATCCAGTATCAGAAGTCAACCAAGGAGGAGTACATCACCAACCTTAAGAAGTGCTTCAAGAACAACAGTTACATAAACCTGATATTTGATGACATTGAGGTGATGCGTCACCCCAAGCGCGATGACATATTCGGTGTTACACTCAAACAGCATTGGAATTCATCAAACTACTCTGACGTAGGTTACCTCTTCCTGATGATTAACTTTGAAGATGAGATGAATCCCAGCATCCAGGTACGCACATGGCAGCCTGACAAATACAACGGCAAGCCTCTGCCGCGTGATGAGGTTTTCTCACTTGATATGTTCAGCATCTGATTTTATACTTAACTATTTCTAACAGACTAAAATAACATCGCAATGAGAGCATACAGAATCCTTTTGGCAATGGCGGCATTCGCTGTTTCCACGAATACATTTGCACAGAGAGAGAGTCAGCTCAAGAATTTGACCATAACAAACATTACTCCTGAGTTGAGTGTCTATCCATGCGGTGACAGGCATGAGGCACAGGTTATCCTGCGCTGCCAGGAGCCTTTTGACCTGGTACTGGCATCAAACTATGATGCAAACCTGGACCTCAGCGTCACACAAGAGGGTCCGGAAAAAGTATATAGCATAGTATTTAAGACCAAGGAGGAAGGTACTTCATTCAAGGGTCGTCAGCTTTCAATTGTGGCAGAAGGATTCAAGAAGCACTATATTCCACTGAACCTGAATGACAAGGAGAAACTGGAATTCCTGGTATCTGACCCCTATTCAAAATTACGCAGCCTGTTTTACACAGCCACAGATGAGGGTCTCAGCCTGATGTCTGACGGATATTATGACGCAGCTATCGACAAATTCCGTATAGCAATGCAGTGTCCAGAATATCCCGATACTCCAAATCATCTGGAAGAGTATATCAAGCAATGTGAAACTTTTAAGGAATGGACAACTCAAGCTGCCGAATATGCCGCAAAAGAAGATTATTACAATGCCAGAACAATCTATTTGAACATATTGAGAGACAATCCCAACTGCCAAATAGCACGCGAGCTCTATTCTGATGCAAATGATAATTTCAACAGGGTAAGCACACATGATATGCAGGTGGCTCAGGCTTACTATGAATCAAAACGTTATGAGGAGGCACGCGCCCTTTATGAGCATGCCATTGCACAGAACAACCCGCAGGCAGCTCAGGCCGGCATTAACCTGGCTGATATAAAGTTGAGAAGTTACAAAAAGGATAACCACACACGCTCTTTATCCTACATTTATGAAAAGAACGCGCCCATAGGTCTCATGACAGCCAGCCTCAAACCCGATAAATCCGGAGGTTATTTCTCATTTGGTTTTGACAAGGGCTGCATTGACATACTTTCCAACAATATTGATCCTGTAACAGATTTTAATCCCGAAACCAAGACTGCAGTTACCCCTGCCCAACCCATGTATCAGGCTTCTGTAAACGCAGGTTGGACAATCAGGCTTTACACTCAGGGCGAGGAAGAGTATATCCCCAAGGTTTGGGCCCTTCTGTCACCTTTTGGCTATGCAACAGGTGGATACTACTCCAAAATTGACATAAGCGGAGAGAATGCCACAGAACCCGAGTATGAAAAGAGCTACCACCTGATGCACGCACTTGCTCCTGAAGCAGGAGTAGCAATCCGTATATGGAGAGTAGTTCTAAGTTATCGTTTTCAGTACCGTTATATGCTCAACCATGAGGAGCCGGTATCTGATGAATTGGGCAAAGCCAGAAATATGCTCGGCATAGGTATCTGTTGGTAAGAATTCAAGATGCTTGAAATAAAGGAAGTCCTTACTGACAAGGACAAAAAGAAGCTGTTCAAGTTTCCCATTGACTTGTACAGGGATTGTGATATGTACGTGCCTGTACTCATCGGCGATGAGATGGACACTTTCAATCCCAAGAAAAACGGAGCATACAGCTACGCCGAAAGCCGTCTGTGGCTGGCTCTGCGTGACGGAAAGATTGTGGGACGCATCGGAGCCATCCTGAATCATGCGGCCAATGAGAAAGACAACGTCAGGCAACTGCGTTTTACAAGGTTTGATTTTATCGATGACTTTGAGGTATCAAAGGCGTTGTTTGACACTGTCATAGCATGGGCACGTGAACTTGGTATGAATGAGGTGGTAGGTCCGCTGGGATTCTCCAACCTTGACAAGCAGGGAATGCTTGTGGATGGTTTTGACCAACTGGATATGTACATAACGCTCTACAACTATCCATACTACATAGAGCACATGGAGCGTCTGGGCTTGACCAAAAAATGGGACTGGACTGAGACCAAGGTGATAGTACCTGACCGTGTACCTGAAAAGATGGACCAGATAGCCGCCATCTCTGAGAAACGCTACGGCTACTCAATCAAAAAGTTCCGTAACATGAAAGAGGTGCGTCCCTATATCCGCAAGGCTATGGAGATAATCAATACCGCTTTTGCAAAACTGCACGGCGTGGTGCCTCTGTCTGACAAGCAGATTGACAACATGGAGCACCTTATCATGCTGGTAGGCCGTCCGGAATACTCACTTATGGTACAGAACCAGCAAGGTGAGCTTGTAGGATTCGGATTCATCGCTCCATCCATAAGCCGCGGAATCCGAAGCAGTCACGGAAAACTGGGGCTCTTCTCTACCCTAAGAGTTCTGAGTGACCTGAACGATCACCGTCATATTGACTTTTACATGATAGGTGTAAGGCCTGAAGATCAGAAAAAAGGCGTGGAATGCATCATTCTGCGTGACGGAATCATAGCTATCCAATCACACGGAGGCATAGACTGCCAGACCGGCCCCATGCTTGAGGACAACGCCAACGTGCAGAACATCTGGAAACATTTTGAGCACTACACCCACCGACGCCGTCGCTGCTGGAGCTTCGTGATAGCAAGCTGATGGAAAGTATTCTGCAAATAGATAATCTCTGCAAATCCTTTGGAGACAGGATAATCTTTGACGGCCTCTCACTCAATATAAATCAGGGTGAGAAGGTTGGTCTTATAGCCCGTAACGGACAGGGTAAGAGTACACTGCTGGACGTTATTGCCGGCAATGCCGATTACCGCAGCGGCAGCATTGTTTTCCGCCGCGACATCAAGACTGCCTACTTGGTGCAGACACCGCAGTTCCCGCAGGAGTCAAACGTACTGAATGCCTGCTGCAATTCACATGATGAAGAGCTGCTCCTTAAGGCCCGCCAGCTGCTTACAAAACTGGGTGTTGCTGATCTTGACAAACCTGTCAAACAGCTTTCCGGCGGTCAGGCCAAGCGCGTGGCTTTGGCGCAGGTACTTATGTCAGAGCCTGATTTCCTGATACTTGACGAGCCCACCAACCATCTGGATGTGGAGATAACGGAGTGGCTTGAGGATTACCTTACGGCCAGCCGCTTAACGCTTCTGATGGTAACGCATGACCGCTATCTGCTGGATCGCGTGTGCAACCGTATTATTGAGATTGATGATTTCCGTACCTATTCCTATTCGGGCAACTACAGCTACTATCTGGAGAAACGCCAGGAACGGCTTGACGCAGAGACCTCACAACGCGAGAGTGACCTTAACCTTTACCGCCGTGAACTGGACTGGATGCGCCGCATGCCCTGCGCCCGCGGAGGCAAAGCCCGCTACCGCAAGGAATCATTCCATGATTTGGAGGAACGCCTGCAGCACCGTCGTGATGAACGCAGCGTGGCCCTTGACGTAAAAGCATCATATATTGGTAAAAAGATATTTGTCATTGAACACCTCAACAAGGCTTTCGGCGACAAAGTCATTCTTAAGGATTTCAGCTACATATTTACACGGTATGAGAAACTGGGTATTGTTGGTGAGAACGGCGTAGGCAAATCTACTTTCCTTAAACTCCTTCTGGGCATTGAACAGCCTGACAGCGGTATCATTGAGCGCGGCACAACCCTTAAGATAGGTTATTACTCACAGGAGGGATTGAGTTTCCCTGAGAGCGCCCGTGTAATCGATGTCGTTACCGCCATTGCCGATCATATTGAACTGGATGACGGCCGCCGCATGTCAGCCGGACAGTTTCTGCAGAAGTTCCTGTTTCCGCCCAAGACCCAATACAGTTACGTAGGTAAGCTGAGCGGAGGTGAGCGCCGTCGTCTCTATCTCTGCACCATACTTATGCAGAGCCCCAATTTCCTTATCCTGGATGAGCCCACCAATGATCTTGACATCATGACACTGCAGGTTCTGGAGCAGTATATTGCGCAGTTCAAGGGATGCGTAATTGCAGTATCGCATGACCGTTATTTCATGGACAAGACAGCCCAGCACCTGCTTGTGTTTGAAGGCAATGGCCGCGTGACTGATTTCCCGTCGGCCTACAGTGACTACATGGAGTGGAAGGTACTCAAGGAAGATCAGGAGAAAGCCGCTGCTGCCGCTCTCGCCGCAAAAAGCAAGCCAGCATCAGATACACCTCAACCTGCCGCATCAGCCCGTCCTGCCAAGCTCACCTTCAAGGAGAAACGCGAGATGGAACAGATTGAGCAGGAACTCCAAGAACTGGAGCAGGAGAAAGCCTTGCTTGAAGAGGAACTCAACAGCGGTTCCCTGCCCTATGACCGGCTCCAACAGAAATCAGCCCGGATAGGCCAGATCATGGAACGGACTGACGATATCACAATGCGCTGGCTCGAGTTAAGCGAGAAGGCATAAAGAAAGCCGGGCTGATGTGCCCGGCTTTCTCCACCTTTTATCCTTTTAAAACCTTATTGTTTACTTTGCTATACGGGCGTTGATGTATTCCATCGGGATGCTGTTGATAGCAACCTCATTCTGAGCGGTAACCAGTACTGTGCTGAACTTCTCAGTGTACTCATCCTTGAGGTCCTCAATCATGGCGGTCTTGCCATCCTCGTTCAGATTCTCGGCGCGGCATACATTCTCAATGTCTGAGAGCATCTTC
>JAGBPB010000071.1 GCA_017633615.1 Bacteroidaceae bacterium
GCGCTACCACTCATCTCCTCAAATGCAATAGAAGGTGCATACTTCATAGTAGTAAATGTTTTAGATGGTTGATTAATAAGTTTGTTTTTCTCTTGGTATATCTTGAGCTCATAATACCCGTAGTTAAAATGGTTGCGGAGGCGTAATAACAAAGCTATCCCCACCGCTCAAATCCTTCTGGCAAATCCTGCTGTCCGTCCGCGTGGGCCCGGCCAGCCCGGTAGCCACACTCATCCAGCAGACCTCCACAAAATACTTGCTGCCCACAACAGGCTTCACAGTAAGCCTGTCCACATAAACCTGCGTGACATCGGCAAACGTCCGCTCCGGAATAAACCCAGCATCAATCAGTACCGGGAGCCCGCCGCCGTAGGTTTTACCTTGGCTGGCGGCCGGGCTCATTCTTACTGAAAGTCTGTGACCTGCTCCCGGATTCTGCAGACGGCTCAACTGAATCAGGTTCGGGGTTACTATAATATTATGGTACTGTACGGATGGAATGGCAGGCAGCTCAGTGGGTGGAACCTCCAGCAGGTCCAGTCCAAGCAGCGCACGGTTGCAGTTCAGTGTAACGTATGCATTCACAGCCGGGCTCTGAGTCCGCATCCGAGACCCAAACCCATGCGCCCCGGCAAACACAGCCCAAGCAGTAATCTGCTCAGGCGTCAGCCGCTTAAAGCTCCGTCCCACACGGCCGAACAGGGCCCGCTGGTCCTTCTGCTCCGGAGTAACCTTCCGCGGCTGCCGGCAGCGTCCGCTCAGCACCGTCCCAAAACGGGTACTGCGGGCAGTAACATTGCCCGCAGTGCCAGTTAAAGCCTCAAATGCAATTGAAGTGCGTGTTTTCATGGTATCAGATCTTTTATGTCCGATTTTTGTAATTCCTTACACCCACAAATTTACAACACAAAATCCCCGTTTCCAAGCATTTTCCCAAATATTTTACACACAACTACAAAAAATGTGCATTATATATTTTACATAGTCAATAATTCCCCACATTCTTGCCATTCCCCGAATAAATCACTACATTTGTACTGTTAATCTAAAACCATTATTATCATGAAACGCAACATGAAAAAACTCTTAGTGATCGCATTGGCTCTCATGCCCAGTTTATCAATCAGCGTAATGGCCCAGCCCAGCGGAGGAACAGTCCAACCCGGATCCGATGAGCCCATAGGCATACCTCTCGAAGGCTCCCGTCCGCGTCTCGTCCCCGATGAGCCCATTCCCATCCCCATCACACCGGAGCCGAAGCCATTCCCCAATCCCGGCCCCCGCAGCGCCGCACAGGCACCGCAATGTTACTTTCAGTCCGGAGTAGTGTACATCGATGCCGATGCCACCATCACCTACATCAACGCATCAGTGACGCGCTACAGTGACAACCAGGTCTGGTCCGATGCCGCCGCCACCAACACCCTGGCCATTACCGCCTCACCAGACCCCGGAGAGTATCACCTCCAGCTGACCCTCTCCACCGGCCAGTCCTACCAAGGCAAATACATCATCGAGTAGTTTTTCACTGTTAACAACAAGAGAGGCCGGCTAATACTGAATCTTAGTCGGCCTCTCTCTATTTAAAACCACATTTAATGATCA
>JAGBPB010000072.1 GCA_017633615.1 Bacteroidaceae bacterium
GAATGAGCGTAACGTCAAGCATGTGTCTGCCATTACAGAGAAAGATATCCTGACCTTTGTCTCCTCGCATCCGACGAACAAGGTCAATATAGTGTCGGCTCTGCGTGTCCTTTTCCGTTTCTGGAGGGAAGAGCATATTGTTGACGACCGCTTTGAAGAGCTGTTTGATACTTACAAGACACATAAGCCGGAGCGTATTCCGTCTTATTTCGCAGCCAATGAAGTGATGAGAATCGAGCAGAGCGTTTCACGCAATAGTGCTAACGGAAAGCGTAACTATGCGATGCTGCTTCTGGCCTCACGTCTCGGCTTGAGGGCATCCGATATCGCCAACCTGCAATTCTCTGATATAGATTGGGACAAAAACATGATAACACTCACCATGCAGAAAACCAAGAAGGTTATAGAGCTGCCTCTGCTTGCAGACGTGGGCAATGCTATTATCGACTATCTGCGTCATGGGCGTCCCAAGTCAGATTCGCAAAATGTATTCCTTTCGGGCAATGCTCCATATGTGGCTGCGACGAAGGGTGTGGTATGTGCTGCCATCAATGAGATAATCCTCAGATCAGGGGTGGACACATCCGGGAAACATCACGGTCCCCACTCACTTCGCCACTCCCTTGCCAGTGCCATGCTCAATGGAGGCTCCATGATGCCTGTCATATCCGAGTCGCTTGGACACCGCAGCACCCAGACCACTCTGGCATACTTGAAAATAGACATCCGCTCATTACAGAAGTGTGCATTGCCTGTTCCTGAGATTGCAGACTGTTTTTATATGCAGAGAGGAGGTGCGTTCTATGGCTGAGCAGTTTAACTATAGCAGCGTGCTTGCACCATATATGAAGCATTTGCTTGAGGTCAAGTTGTCTCAAGGCATCAGTGCGCACAGGACGAAGTGGATACTGAAGGAGATTGATGACTTTGCTAATAATGAAGGACTCTCCGATGCACACATCACCGAGGCATTTATCAAGAAGTGGCGGGCTACCCGTATCGCAGACTGCGACAGGACGCTCTATGCAAAATACTCCGTGTGGTCCCAGCTTACCAGGACTATGTCCCGCTGCGGATGTGAGTGTTTCATACCGCGACTGCCCAAACAGCCAAAGCCCGACTTTACACCGTATATCTTCACTCCGGAACAGATGTCTGGCATCTTTACTGCCGCAGACAGTCTCCGGCTCTATGACATCCGCATGGGAACTGCGCTGATATCCATACCGGCCATCCTTCGTTTGCTCTATGGTACTGGCATGCGGGTATCCGAGGCTCTTTCCATAAAGAACAGAGACGTACATCTTGATGAACACTATATACATCTGCGTAAGACTAAGAACGGAAGTGAACGTATCGCGCCTGCGAGTGAATCATTGGAAGCAGTACTCCTACAATATATGGGCTACCGTGACCGTATGCCTGTTAAAGGCATATCGTCTGATGACGGACTGCTTTTTGTAAAGTCCGATGGTACGACCCTGAACCAGGGAGCCGTATATCAGAATTTCCGGAAAATACTCGATATGTGCGGGATACCCCATTTCGGTAATCATCATGGCCCACGGGTACACGACCTGAGACATACCTATGCCGTACACTCCCTTGTACAGATGGGACGCTCAGGCATGGATCTCTATACGTGCCTGCCGATACTCTCGACAGCTCTCGGCCATCACTCGCTGACTGCCACAGAACAGTATGTGCGCCTGACATGCTGCATGTACCCTGAACTGGAGGAACAGTGCTCAGAGATAAACGCTTTTGTATATCCGACAGTCTGTCCGGCCTATGATTACGACGACTGACTTTGC
>JAGBPB010000073.1 GCA_017633615.1 Bacteroidaceae bacterium
AGCCTACGGATGCCGCATTCACGGGATGCACACCCGCAAGCATGAAATGGATGAGACGGTTGAAAGATACCTGACCGAGGTAGGCCTTTGGGATGAGGTAAAGGACCGCCTGCGCCGTCCGGCCACCCGCCTCTCAATAGGCCAGCAGCAGCGTTTGTGCCTGGCACGCAGTCTTGCCGTTGAGCCTGATTTCATCCTGGCCGATGAAGCCACCAGCGCCCTCGACCCAATATCGAGCAAGACCATTGAGGAGCTGTTTGTAAGGCTTAAGGAGAAATACACGATTATAATGGTAACTCACACCCTACCCCAGGCTCTACGCATAGCGGACTATGCGGTGTTCCTCTATCTGGGCGAGATTGTTGAAGAGGGCGATGCATCACAGGTGTTCCGCTCACCCAAGAACGAGCTTACCAAAAGATATCTTTCAGGTTTATTCAGTTGAATATAAAAATGAGTTCAAATCAGCTTACACACTTAAACGAACTGGAGGCTGAATCCATTTTCATACTACGTGAGGTGGCCGCCCAGTTTGAGAAACCCTGCATCCTGTTTTCGGGGGGCAAGGATTCAATTGTTCTTACATATCTTGCTTACAAAGCTTTTTACCCTGCTAAGATACCATTCCCACTTGTACACATAGATACCGGGCACAATTTCCCCGAGACTCTGGTCTATCGCGATGACCTGGTAAAGCGTCTGGACGCGGACCTCGTGGTAGGTTCCGTGCAGAAATCAATCGATGAGGGAAAGGTGGTCGAGGAGAAGGGCTTCAACGCCAGCCGCAACAAGTTGCAGACCGTAACGCTGCTTGACACCCTGGCCGAGCATAAGTTTGACTGCGCTTGCGGAGGTGCACGCCGTGATGAGGAGAAGGCCCGCGCCAAAGAGCGCATATTCTCTCACCGCGACGAGTTCGGACAATGGAACCCCAAGAACCAGCGCCCCGAGTTGTGGAACATATTCAACGCCAAAAAGGATATGGGCGAGCATTTCAGGGCATTCCCCATCAGCAACTGGACCGAAATGGATGTATGGCAGTACATTTATCAGGAAAAGATAGAACTGCCCAGCCTCTACTACACCCACATGCGCAAATGTTTCTACCGTGACGGCCAGTGGCTTGCCGCTGATCCCGATTTCATTCCCCGCCGCCCCGAGGAGGTGGTTGAGGAACGCGAGGTTCGCTGCCGCACCATAGGCGATGTGACCTGCACCGGTCTGACACTATCACACGCCCACTCACTTGAGGAGATAATTGACGAGATTGCATCAACCCGCATTACCGAGCGCGGCGGCCGTGCCGATGACAAGCGCTCCGAAACAGCAATGGAGGACAGAAAGAAACAGGGTTACTTCTAATCGTAAAGAATCTATGCAAAACAATGGATATTTGGAAATGAAACTGCTGCGATTCACCACCGCAGGCAGTGTTGATGACGGCAAGAGCACGCTCATAGGCCGTCTGTTATATGATTCAAAATCAATATTCGAGGATCAGCTTGAAGCTGTTGAGGAGGCATCACGCAGCCGCGGCAACGAGGAGGTAAATCTGGCACTGCTTACCGACGGCCTGCGTGCCGAGCGTGAGCAGGGCATAACCATAGATGTGGCCTACCGTTACTTTGCCACCCCCAAGCGCAAGTTCATAATAGCCGACACTCCGGGACATATCCAATATACCAGAAACATGGTTACCGGCGCATCGACTGCCGATCTTGCAGTGATCCTTGTAGATGCCCGCCACGGAATAATGGAACAGACCGTAAGGCACTCCTGTATAGCATCCCTG
>JAGBPB010000074.1 GCA_017633615.1 Bacteroidaceae bacterium
CCTCCGCAACCATTTTAACTACGGGTATTATGAGCTCAAGATATACCAAGAGAAAAACAAACTTATTAATCAACCATCTAAAACATTTACTACTATGAAGTATGCACCTTCTATTGCATTTGAGGAGATGAGTGGTAGCGCAAAGGGCGTGACCGCAGCCAAGGCCAAGGGCCGCAAGTATCTCCGTAACCGCGGTTATGGCAAGAAGACCACTACCGCCAGTCAGTCAACCGTTAAGGGTATCTTTAAGCAGCTCTCCCAGAGCTGGAAGAACCTGACCACTGCTCAGATCAGTGCCTGGAACAACCTGGCTCAGAGTCAGGCCGGCCGCTCTATCCTGGGTAATGCCGCCAAGATATCCGGTCTGAACCTTTACCAGAGGCTCAACTTCTGGATTATTCGCTGCGGCGGCAACGCTGTGGCTAATCCTCCTGCCCTGGTGGGTGTGGATGCTCCGGCTGCTTGCACTGTTCAGCTGACTGAGCAGGAGTTCAAGTTTGGGCTTATCAGCATTCCTGAGAACGTGGCCAACCTGCGTCTGGTTATTGAGGCATCAGCTCCTACCAGCCGTGGTGTTAGCAACGCCTTTGACAAGGCAAGTGCCTTTGCTGACCCGTTCAGCGTAGTGGCTGGGGCTATGGACATCAAGGCAGCTTACGATAACAAGTACGGAGCTCCCAGTGCTGGCCGCACTAAGATTTTCCTCCGTTACTTCTTTGTGAACGCTGTAACCGGTGAGAAGTCTGCCGATATCCTCCGCGAGGTGGAGCTGGGTCAGACTAATGATCCTTTCAACGAGGGCCAGCAGAACCTTGGTGGCGGCGGTAACAACGGTGGCGGCAATCCCGGCGATGTTAACGACGAAGGTTAACCCTCCACGTGAATCAACACAGTAACCCTTTAGGGGAAAGTCCTCGGCAGAGATGAGTCCCTGCCGGGGATTTTTGTTTTACTATTAATACGTACTATTATGAGATACAAACCTTCTATTGCATTTGACAGGATGTCGGGGTCTGCTAAGGGCGTGACGGCATCCAGTAACAAGGGTGCGATTTTTATTCGCACCCGGGGGCAAGGTACTAAGAAGCGTACCGCGGACCAGTCTGTAATAAAGAGCATATTCCGGCTACTTACCCAGAGCTGGAAGAATTTGAGTCCGGACCAGATCCAGGCTTGGAACCAGGCGGCCAAGAGTCAGAGCGGCCGCAGGGTTCTGGGGCAGAAGGCTCAGCTGACAGGTTCCAATTTGTATTTGAGATTGAATTTCTGGGTGGTGCGCTGCGGCGGGCAGCCGCTGAGCTTGCCGCCTACGCTGACGGGTATTGAGCAGCCGGCGGTGGCTGCGGCGGCTATTAGTAACGGCAGCTTCATGTTTCGACTGAACTCTGTTCCTGAACAGGCTGCAGGATTGAGACTGGTTATTATGGCAACCGGGCCGCAGACTGTGGGAACCGTAACGGGCGTGGGCCGCGGTTCTACTTTCTGTGAACCGCTGGTACCTACGGCTGGAGCGGTGAACTTGCTTCAGCAGTATGCAGCCAAGTTTGGGATGCCTAATGCGGGAAAACCAAAGGTATTCCTTAGATACTTCTATGTGAATCCTACTACTGGAGAGAAGAGCGGCGAGCAGCTTATCAATGCGTTCTACTCTGTTACGGAGCCGGTGAAGTACAGACTGGATATGAGCAATCCGGATCCTACTATGGGAACTGTCTCACATCTGGGCGTTAATGAGTACAATGAGGGTAGCATTGTTGGCCTTCTTGCTAATCCTACCCAGAACTACACGTTCTTGCGCTGGAGTGACGGTAATACTGTGAACCCGCGTAACCTGATTATGGACAGGGATTATGTGCTACAGCCAGTGTTCGTGTATGACCAGCACTACAGGCTTACCGGTAATGTTAGCCCCACCTACCGTGGCCAGATAATCGGACGCGGTATGTACCGCCCGGGCGAGACTGCACATGTTGTAGCCGAGCCTTCTAATGGCTGGGAGTTTGACCATTGGGAGGACCAGCCGGATAACCACAATCCGGAGCGTGACGTGGTGATGAACAGCGATGTTTCACTCACTGCAGTATTTGTGGCCATACGCTCCACTTACGACCTGTATTGGAACGTGAACGTTTACGGATTTGGCGACGTAGAGAGTGAGGATGATGTTGACTGCGGTACCTTTGACCGTGGCGAAGAGGTTGTTATTACTGCAGTACCGGCAAACGAGAACTACGAGTTTGTGCGCTGGAGTGATGGCAACACGGCCAACCCGCGTACTCTGGTGGCCAACAGGGATTATGATATCATAGCGGAGTTCAGGCACAAGACTGAGACGAAGCGGATATCAGTGGACACCTACTATGGTGAGACTACCGGTAGCGGAACGTATCACCTTGGTGAGCTGGTAGAGATATCTGTTACTCCGAATGAGGGATTCCATATGGTTCACTGGGATGATGATGACAATGAAACAGAGCTGGTGCGTAGGTTCTATGTGGACCGCTACACGCCTAGGTACTTTGAGGCCATACTGGAGAGCGATGCGACCTATCACGTGCGGGCGGTTTGCGAGCCTGAAGAGGCTGGTACCGTAACGGGATGCGTGGAGGCAGTCCACTATGAAGAGAGCGTGGAGCTGGATGTTACCCCGGCTGCAGGCTGGAAGATTGTGGGCTGGAGCGACGATCCTCACTATGATGGTGACCACAGGAACATTGACGTTTATGAGGATTTGGACCTGGTGGTTTATCTGGAGGAGATTGAGCCGGATGATGATTAGAATTTTATTCTTGTTAATATGGAAACTGCCGGTGTCCTGTTGGGGCACTGGCAGTTTTGTTGATACGCGGAGAGATTTATTATCTGTTCTTTTTTAAGGTATTATACCATAAGATCTGCCTAGTAGAAAATCATTATTAATGCAGTTAGCATTTATTAACTAAATAAACCGTTGAGTAACTATTTTAATAGTTATATTTGAATCGTCAATAGTTACACAACGATTATGAGTAAGACAGAAATAACAAAACTGAGTGAAAAGAAGGAGGTCATAATGAACCACTTCTGGGATAAAGGAGCACTGTTTGTACGTGAACTCCGCGAGCTCTATCCCGAGCCCAAGCCCCATTTCAATACGCTCTCCACACAGGTACGTGAGCTGGAGACTGAAGGTTTCCTGGACCACAAGGCATACGGTCCCACCTATCAGTACTTCCCCATCGTGAAGCGTGATGAGTACAGCCGGTTCTCCATGGGCGGATTCATAGGCAATTACTTTGGCTCATACCTGAATGCGGTATCGGCATTCGTAGGTGACGGCAAGGTTTCCATTGATGAACTGAAAGAACTTATTGAACACTTGGAGAACAGTCAGAACAAATAATTCCAGTGTAATTATGATGACGTTTCTTACATACCAGCTTAAGGTTGCGGTCATAATGGCCGTGTTCTACATATTCTACCGTCTGTTCCTGAGCAAGGATGCATGGCACAGACTCAACAGGATTGTTCTCTTGAGTACGGCTTTGCTGTCATTTCTCCTCCCTGTTTGCATTATTACAATCCACAAGACTGAGGTCATACACATAGCCAATACCCTTGAGCCGTTAACCTTTCACGGTACAGCAGAGGTTACCCAATCCTTTGTTCCATGGTGGCATGTAGCATTGACATCAGTTTATTTGGTAGGCGTAGCCTTTGTCTTGTTCAGGATTGCAGCATCAATCCTGCGCGTACGCAGTATAATAAGGAACGCACGTAAGGAGGTTATGGCCGATGGCACCGTGGTCTATATCATGCCCGGCAATGCAGCATCATTCAGTTGGATGGGACACATTGTAATATCTGAGGCTGACTGGAACAACAACGAAAGCGCAATCATCAGGCACGAGAAAGCCCATGTGGCACTACGCCACTCAATCGACGTACTTATTACCGATCTTATAGCCGCCCTGCAGTGGTTCAACCCCGCCATCTGGATGTTGCGCATAGACCTGCGTGCCGTCCATGAATACGAGGCCGATGACACTGTATTGCGTGACGGCACCGACTTACGCAGTTATCAGTATCTGCTCATTAGCAAAGCGGCCGCAATGAACGGATATACAATAGCTAATAACTTTAATCACAGTATTTTAAAAAACCGAATTTTTATGATGGAAAAGGAAACATCAACCAGAAGGAGTCTGCTTAGAGCACTCTATCTTCTCCCCTTGGTTTGCATTTCATTGGCACTCAATGCTCAAACTAAGATCAACTACGTGTACAATGACAACCAGGCGGACCAAAGCCCCAAAGTTACAGTCATCAAGGCCACTCTCAATCAAGACTCACTGGAGTTTACTGGAACGGCCGTCTACGATCTTATCAAATCTTTACCTGGAGTACAGTTTGATGAGGATGCCAACATTACCGTCAACGGTAAGCCTGTTTCAAAAGTGCTGATGGACGGAAAGACTGTATATGAAAATAAAGACTCCAGAATCCCTGATCATACCATTCGTATGAATTATACCAAAGATAAGGAGTATGTATCTTATACCGATACGATATATAGCACGATCTCCGACGGCAGGAAGAGTATGTCCATAAGCAGTGGTATGTTTAAAACCGATGCCAATGACCCGAGACTTAATGACGTTGCAAAAGTGAATATCAGTCTCTCCCTTTCTGATGACGCGAATATC
The DNA here is from genome assembly GCA_017633615.1 of Bacteroidaceae bacterium. The sequence continues at coordinate 4,686 of JAGBPB010000074.1, forward strand.
GAAGAAGAGATACGAAAACTCCCCGGTGTAGAAATTGATGATGACAGTAGCATAACAGTCAACGGCAAACCGGTTTCAAAGGTTCTTGTAAACGGAGAGTCATATTCTCCTAATTTTGTTAATGACAAAGTTTCATATGACACAGTCATGGAAAAAGAAGAGTCAAGTATAGGCCTTTGGGATAAATCAATTCACGTTGACTATTACAAAAAATGTCTTACAGCGATAGGAATCACTGATGATATCTATTCATTGATTGTTGTACCATCAGGAGGAGGACGTGTTGCTGAAATTAAGTTAGGAACAAAAGATGAAGCTATTAAGGCAATTGAGAATATGATTTCATCATACAAGACAGGTAACACACTTGAAATTGATGGATATACAATAAATGGCATTAAAGGAAAAGTATATTCCATATCTCATACAGGGCCACTAGAAAGGGCAATCTCTGGCAGCAACTATATATTCAGGATTAAGGGATTAAAGAAAGTTCTGTAATAAAACACAAGTCAAAGGGGGAAACGATCCAGATGTGTCAAAATACACCATATTAATCTTTTTATGTATAAAAAAGATGAATAGGTTATCTCATAATTTGTCCCTTATTACCATTGTATGCGGATTGTCAATAGTGTCTCTGACCAGTTGCAACGCAAATAAAAATGGAACTGATGATGTCATCATTACGGTTAATGACCCGGGTGAAAAAATATTCCCTTTCAATGATTTTTTCCGGTTGGAAAAGAGGGTGTATGTAAGTGCCGAAGGCGAATACTTTTTGTCCGATATACATGATATACACGTTACTGAAAAATATGCTTTCATACTGGATTACAGTCAAAGTATATCTAAGATTGATCTGGAATCGGGCGAAATAGTATCCCAGTTGCATCAGCAGGGAAGAGGTCCGCAGGATTATCTGTATCCATTGGGTATATGCGGCGATGATAAGTATCTGTATCTTTTGGATGCCGGTAGCAATGTTCACATATATGACTTTGACCTTAAGCATCAAGATAAAATCAGTCTGGACGGCATACCTTCACCCGCTTCTTTTTGCAAGATAAAAGAAGGTTATGTGTTTCTGAATTCATTTGAAAATGACAGTATCGGTAAGTTCATAATAACAGACGGAAGATGCAGACTTAAAGATTCTTATTTAAAGACACCGCGTGAAGATAGTCCTAGAGGCGTTGCATCGGCAACAATGTATTTTACGCAAAAGTTTTTTATCCCAGACTCATACGGAAAGGTGCTTTGCCACAACTCAAAAGACGATGCAGTTTATCTGTATGATGGTAAGAATCTGGTAAAGAAATGCCAGTTCAAGCTTGACGAAGATTTATTAGGTACACCTGGCGTTTACATAAAACAGATATTTTCACCGAATGGAAACATCCTGGTCAACTATTTCACAAACGGCAAGGGAGATTACGCGTATTATGACAAAAACTGCAATCTTATCGCCCAAGGCATAGGCGGAGGAGAGCTTCCGTTCTTTCCCATTTGCCAAATAGGCAACAAACTTGTAACCGCATTTACCACCGATGATGAGGTAGGTGCCGAGTTGCCCGGCAAATCCATTCAGGCGCAGATTATAATTCACTGCGCCAAATAGCATAAAGAAAAAACAAAGTTCAAGTTCTTATGAGAAAATTTGTTTGTTATTTATTCCTTGCAGTTTTGCTGTCAGTTTATTCATGTGGCAATAAACCCCAGTACATCATTCCTGAAGTTAAGGATATATCTTTTGCCGACCAGGAACGAGGGTTCGTAGAGCCTGTCAAGATGGATTATTGTCCCATGGGCGTCTTTGATATTATGTCATATGACAAATACCTGTTTTTCATCACCCAGAACAAAAGCGCATATCTCAGGGTCTACGACGTAGAAAAAGGTGCCGAGGTGGCTGCGCTGTGCCAGCAAGGTAGAGCAAACAACGAATTCAACTTCCCTATTTTCTTTAATTCCGAACAGGCATACACAGTTGACGGCGAGATTATGCTGCCCATAAAGGATAACCAAAGCACATTAAAAGAAATAAATATAACAAAATCCCTAGATGAGCAGAAGACGGTCATCAACAGGACCGCTCCGTGTATCCAGAATACCAGCAGTCACCTTGCATTTGTTGACGATGACTTTTCAAGGACGTTTGTATCGGACCTGAAACTGTCATCGGCCGAACCGGCCCAACCTGTCAAGTTTTACATACAGGGGGCCGATGAGCAGAAAACAGATGTTCCGGCTTTCCAGGATGTCATGAACGGAAGCGACCAGTTCGCCATTTGCAATTATTATTCAGGAGTCCTTATGAAACATCCAAGCAGGAACATAATGACTTATTCCATGGCGTATCTGAATTATGTACTGTTCTTTGACCTTGACACCGACAAGTCATTCGCCATTCATCAGAATGGGGCCGAAACTTTTGATAAAGAGGTTACTGAAAATCCCAATCTACTCCATTTTGGCGATGCTACAGCATCAGATGATTACTATTTCACTTTCTATTTCTATAACTGCAGGAGCAATCCAAACGCGGACTACGTATGTGAGGTTCTGGCATTTGATTGGGATGGCAATTACGTGGGCGGCTTTAAGACCAATACTGCAATACACCGTATTGCTTACAATGAAAAGACCAAGTCATTGTACTGCGTCAATATTGGTGAAGAGTTGATGTATGCCATTCCAGTTAAGGAGTTTATAAAGTGATTTCGGACGTGAATATTCCCTGTGCCATAACCTTTCCTTGGAGTTTACACCAATTGTTGCGAAAGCCGGTAACGGCATCTATGAGGCGGTAACGGATGTGGGCTTGATACACATTCATATTATTAGGGGCTGTGACTGTGAAGGTCACGGCCCTTGTGTTTGTGGTTGGGCCGACGGACACAAGGCTGATGGATGTGGGTCTGTAGGTGCGCATCAGGCCAGGGTTGAAGCCAACGCCTGGAGCGGTGAGCAGGATCTTGGCAGTTAGGTGCCAGCGTTCTGGATGGGCGATGTCAGCCAGCGTGAGGCGGCAGCGGAGGGTTGCCACTTAAGTACCAGGTATTATCTGCAGGAGTTCCAATGCTGCTGATGGAAACTCTGGGAATGGTTGCGGTTCAGGTATGTGTTCACGGCCGAGCTGGGCGAAGCCGTGATAGGCAGAGACAAAGAGATTGTAGCCGCTGATGTGGTGATTGTTGTCATACGGTGGACGATGGGACGGAACGGACTTGGCAAGCTCTCTCCACTGCAGCTGGACGGAGTGAGGCAGCTGCTGCCAGGCGAGGATGGCGCGGTGGTGGAGCTGAGCTTGGTCCAGCTGGGCGGTGGTGCCTGGTAGTGGGTGTAGGGCTTTCGCTTGTAGTAGCACTGGCCGTTGCGGTGGAAAAAGGTTATGTTGCCTATTGAAGACCAGCAGTCTTGGATTAGGGGTGTGGGATGGAATTTGGGCATGGTTCATGGTGTTAGTTATACTGCAAAGATATTGCTTTTTTGACTTTATAAAGGCATGGATAGTTCATACCTGAATTTAGAGTGTCAAAAAATTAGACAATTTTGAGTAAAAATGTGTGATTTTGCTTTTGGGGTTTGGAGAATGGTTTGGTGAAAGAATAGATTTGCTTTGTAAAAAACGTAAATTACTCAATATGTTTATCCATTATCTAAAGATTGCATTCCGAAATATACGCAAGTATGCGCTCCAGAACATGGTCAGCATAATAGGTCTGGCCACAGGGTTTGTGGCCTTTGCACTCTCATCACTCTGGATGGGTTATGTTGATTCATATGACACTTACCATAAGGATGTGGACAGAATATATACATTCTCTTTCTATGAGGATGGAAAAACTATGGTTGGCAGATATGGTGGCAGATTGGCCGAAGGCTATCTGATTGATGATCTGTTCCGTACTTATCAGGAGAGAGGACGGCTTGATTCTTTAGGATTGGAGTCAATCATGTACTATCATCAGGAATCAGAGAGTATGGATAATATGAAAAAAACATGTCTCTGCATAGATTCAGTTTTCATAGATTACTTTAACCCAACTCTGGTGGCTGGTGATTTATCTTTCCTGGATAATCCGGGAAAGGTTGCTGTAACATGTTCATTTGCTCATAAAGAATATAGCGATGACAATCCAATAGGCAAGGAATTAAGGTTCAGGAGCAAAATGTATACCATAGGAGCTGTGGTAGAAGATTTTGACCATTCATTCTTAGAGTTTGAAATGCTCAGGAAGGGTGATATGTTGTTTAACCATTCCAATAGACTGTTCTTTAAGTTGCAGAAAGGCTTAACCGTTCAGGATATGCTGGACAAATGGGAGAAAGCATTGGAAACGTTTATGCCGCAAATGTCAATGGACTATTTGATGAGAGGCAAGACAATAGTGCCACTTAGAGAAGTTTATAAGACTATTGATGAAAATGATGAGGAAACATTTGTCAAGTATAATGGTTTGGATCTCTTTTCCAAGGCTAGTCTCCTAATACTTATATGTGCCATAGTTAATCATTTTACATTTTTCCTGAACTATCTGCGAGGCAGACGGCGTGAGATGATACTGCGTAAGGTAAATGGTGCGTCAACCGGTAGTATTGCCATACAGATGGTAACAGAAAGTACAATACCTGTATTGATGGCACTCTTGGTGGGCCTGCTGGCAGCATTGCTTTTGAAAAGGCCATATATGGAACTTGCCGATATCGGGATGACTGATTCATATTATCTTAAAGGAAGCATAATCATTATGCTGATTGTAATGGCTGTATCAATACTGATAGGTTTATCAGAGGTGATTTTAATGAACCGGAGGACAATGCAATCAGGAATCAGTCAGAGCAACAATGACATGTTCAGGAAAATAAGTGTCGGCATACAAATAACATCGGGTATGATGTTCATGTTTGCCCTGATTGCAATGTTTCATCAGTTCAGTTATATGCAGAATCTTAACTGGGGTACGCAGAAGAAGGATGTTGCCGTAGTATTTTTAACGCAGGACTATAATCTTACAGATGAAGGGAAGCCATATTGGGGTGATATGCTTCTTGAAGATTTGGAAAGCCGTTACGGACTTAAAGAGAGAATATCAGCCATACCTTGCGTGACTGGTGTATATCTGAATTATGCGGATATATCAATAAGCCGTCATTATGGTAATATGAATGGCATTTCAGCTCAAGGAGTCAGGGATTATTTTCATGCCGAAGTTTTTGATTACATATATCCGGGATTGATTGACCGTTTAGGGCTGACTGTTCTTGATGGTGCCATACCACAAGAGGGTCTTACAGATGATGAGATTATCATTACTGAAAACCTGCTGAAGGCAATGGGCGGAACGTGTTTAGATGATTTGCCTCCGGTATATCTCACTTTAAGTGACAGTGCAAGAGCTACGAAACCATTCAGCATAGTGGCTGTAGTAAAAAATATCCATCTGGACAGCTATGATGAGATACCTCCGTTTATCATTTTATGCGGATTCCATAACCGCTATCTGGTTCCTGAATTCACTTATGGTTCTGACCGGGCTGGCGGTTCAATGTGGGGCGAACTGTCTGTCCAATACATACCTGGCACAAAAGAGAAATTTGAATCATCATTCAAGGAGTTGATGGATGGACTTGGGATAGAATATAAGATAGAATATCCCACAGAAAGATTCTTTGAACATCTGTCCAAAGACAGGCATCTTTCCATCCTGCTCCTTATACTGTGCATAACAACTATCCTGATTGCCCAGTTCGGAATATGGTCACAGATAACCCTTACCTGCACCGAACGCAAGCGTGAGATTGCCATCCGCAAGGCTCATGGGGCAAAAGTCAGTGATATATTGAACATCTTTACGAGAGAATACGGTGTAATATTCCTTATTTCATCGGCCATAGCGTTTGCATCAGGATTTTTAGTAATGCACCACTGGTTGCAGCAGTTCTACTACAGGGCTACAGTCAGCTGGTGGATCTATCTATCCGTGCTTATCTTTTCCGCATTGGTCATTGTAGCCACAGTAATCAACCGTGTGCTCACCACCGCACATGAGAATCCGGCAGAAGTAATTAAAAGTGAGTAATAACATTTAAATATAATAGTCATGATTGAAGTTAACAATTTGCAGAAAATCTTCCGTACAGAGGAAGTTGAGACTTGGGCTCTTAACGATGTATCGTTCAATGTTGCTGACGGAGAGTTCGTAGCCATTATGGGCCCATCAGGTTGCGGTAAGTCAACCCTTCTTAATATCCTTGGTTTGCTTGATAATCCCACCAAAGGCAGCTACAAACTGCAGGGTGTTGAGGTAGCTGATCTTGATGAGAACCATCGTACAGACCTGCGCAAGGGTGTTATAGGTTTTGTGTTCCAGAGCTTTAACCTTATAGATGAACTTAATGTGCGTGAGAACATTGAACTGCCGTTGCTTTACATGGGTGTTCCGGCCAAAGAACGTCGTGAACGCGCTGAGGAGGTTATGGAGCGCATGAACATTTCACATCGCGAGAAGCATTTCCCCAACCAGTTGAGCGGCGGTCAGCAGCAGCGTGTGGCAATAGCCCGTGCCGTGATAGCAGGTCCCAAACTGATATTGGCCGATGAGCCTACCGGTAACCTGGATTCAGTGAACGGTCAGGAGGTGATGAATCTTCTGAAGGAACTCAACCAGCAGGGAACCACCGTTGTAATGGTAACTCACAGCCGCCACGATGCATCATATGCCAGCCGCATCATCAACCTGTTTGACGGAAGTATCGTGAAGGAGCTCCCGCTGTAATGTTGTAAAGCAATAGATATGTTCCTTCATTACATTACAATAGCGTTGCGCAATCTTGCCAAATACAAGGCGCAGACTGTTATAAGTGTTTTTTCACTTGCTGTGGGCATGACCGTACTTGCGGTTATACAATGCCTGATGTTCCTTATCCGTAAGCCGGCGGTGTATTCTGAACCGTATGCGGACCGATGCTACACAATATGGCTCAAGAATGAGAAGGATGGGATTGGCAAGACATACAATTTCACTTCCACCCATGCGGATCTTCTGTCAAATGGTGGAGGAATGTCATGTGTGGAAAGGTTGTTCCCCAAGAACGGCTCTTCTGAGAGCGGTTATGTGAACTTTCTTCTGGATGACGGCTCATATCGCCGTAAGCCGCTGGACTATGAGTTGGTTAAGAATGATTATCCCAACTACCGCGGATTGCGCTCTGCCATTACCGGCCGTAAGGTTCCGGTGCTGCACAAGAACGAGGTGTTGCTCAGCCAGTCTATGGCCCGGAAAGTGTTTGCTGACAAGAATCCCATTGGTGCCACATTGTCATTCCAGTTCCGGAATGAGGAACGTGATTATGTCCTGGCCGATGTGTTTGAGGACGTTCCGCTTACTGAGTCTGAGGACCATCATCTGCTGTTGAGCTTCTATGATGATGACAATTTTGACTGGAATGCCGCATGGATACCCTACGTAGAGGTCATGCTTAAAGAGGGGTGTACTCCCGAGCAACTCAAGGCCGAGGCCGATGCAAGACTTGAACCTTGCGGACTGACGGTTGAGGTCAAATCATTGAAAGGGAGTGGTAATTCTATATCGGATGTTACGCGCGGCATCATCTGGCTTGCAGGATCACTTATATTGCTGTCCGCGCTCATCAGTTTCTTAAGGATGCAGGTCCAGCTGATCAGAATGCGTGGCCGGGAGTTCGCGTTGCGCAGGGTTAACGGGGCATCGGCCTCAAAACTGTTCCTGATGCTCTTTGTGGAGTATGCCATTACGGTACTTCTGTGTACGCTGCTTTCATTGGTGATGACAAAGCTGTTGATTGGCTTTGCTGACAGCCGTCTGGCAGGATACCTGAGTGAATTCAACTGGGAATGGAACGGAATATACAGGACTATACTGACCATAGGTGCGGCTATGCTTGCCATCTGTACGGTCATCATTGCTATATGGGTAAAGACAACCGTCCGGAGCGGTTATACGCTTATGGATAATATCCGTGACTCAGGAGGTTTGATGCGCAAGATCATGCTTGCCATACAAACGGTAATAAGTATGGTTTTCATAAGCGGTACGCTGTCTCTGCTGCAGTTCGTGGCAGGAGAATCCAAACTGTATAATATTCCCGACAATGAACGGTTCTATAAGCAATGTATCCTGGTTCAATCCTATATGATAAATGACAGGGCAGCATTACACAGAGAACTGCAGAACTCCAGGCTGGCCCAACAGGTCATACCTTACAGCGGGGACTTTAAAAAGAGACATAATGACTTGGACGATCCGGTCGGCAAGTTGCTTGATGAAATGCGTATGCAATACATCAGGAACTATCATTTGCCCGATACTTCACTGTTCGGATTCTATGGCATGCATATCCGGTGGAAGAGGATGCCGGAGCCGGGAGAGAGCTATGTGCTGTTGAGTGAGGGCTACAGTGACCTTTACACCCAGTCCGGGGAACCGATACCCGATATGAGCAGCACTTCGGATGGCCGTATGCTGCCGGTCCTGGGAACCTATACTGCCAAACCCTATTCAAGACTGGTGTCTGAAAGGATAGGTATAGCGGTTATAACACCAGGAGAGGACAGGATATATGATTATTACATCATGGTACCCAAGAAAGGACAGTACCAGGCTCTTTTGTCCGATGTTCAGGAGGTGGTGAGCAACCTTAGTCCTGAGTTAGTTGATCCCAATGTGTTCAACTTCCGTGACAAAATAGGTGCTGAGGTAATTATGCTGGATGCCATGAGGGGAGGTTCATTGATACTGTCCGGCATCTGTCTGATTATTTGCGCCATGAGCCTATACAGCACTCTGCTGATGAGTATCCGTGCTCGCCGCAAGGAGGTTGCCATAAGGAAGGTAAATGGTGCCCGAAAGAGTGATGTTGCCATGATGTTCGGGCGGCTCTATATTACGCTTGCTGTCGTCAGCATCCTCATCTCGGCACCTATAGCCATCCTGTTCAACAATGCGGTTATACAGATGTCCGAAGGAGATTTGACGGCCAGTGATATTTCTCCTTGGCTGTCAGTTGCTGGAGGAATCATCTTCATGCTGATTGTGATTACCTTAACCGTCTGGAGCAGCATAAAGGGCATAATGAAACTCAATCCTGTGGAATATATTGAAACCGAGTGATTAATCCAAAGAATTGTGTTAAGTTTGTATTATGACGGATGCAAAGATTCTTGTGATTGATGATAACACCGCTGTGCTGAGCACGCTTAAGATTGTTCTCAAGAGTGTGTTCAAGACTGTGGTGGCAGTGAGTGATCCTCAGCTTATTCCGGCTCTGATAAGTGCAGGTGATGTGGATGCGGTGCTGCTAGATAATGAAAATAACGTAATATGACCTATGCATTATGTATGTAGGATGTTTGATTCAGATTATCTACACCAGTTGTTGCGATAGCCGGTTACCTCATCTATGAGGCGGTAGCGGATGTGGGCCTGACAGTTATTATTACCTGAATTAGGAACACTGAATTCTACTTCATTATCATGCGTTCTTCCCATGCAGCCGCGCATCTTGCCAGGATCACAGCCCACGCCCGCAGCTGTAAGTTGGATGCGGGCGGACAGATGCCAGCGTTCAGGATGAACGGTGTCTGCCAGCGTTAAGCGGCAGCGGATGGTTACGGTGTCACCTACTCCAGCACCTGGTATTATCTCCAGAACCTCAAGTGCTGCAGAGGGGAATTCCGGATACGGCTGCGGTGTCGGAACGTGTTCATTGCCCAGCTGGGCGAAGCCGTGATAGGCAGAGACGAA
>JAGBPB010000075.1 GCA_017633615.1 Bacteroidaceae bacterium
TATGAGTGGCAGGTGCAGGCTGCGTGCGGAGCCAATCTTACCAGCGATTGGAGCAGTCTGGGAACCTTTACCACCGAGGCTGAACCTCAGGTGACATGCCACGAATGGCAACTCGTGACCAGCGCCAATGATCTGCAGAATGGCGACCAGATCATAATCGCCGCTTCAGATCTTAATAAAGCAATGGGCGAGCAGAAAACCAATAACAGGGGAGTGGCTGACATTAATAAAAATGCTACAGGTAATACGCTGGAATTGCCGATTTCTGATGATGTTCAAGTGTTGACTGCAAATTTTGTGGCTACCAATAACACATGGACTCTCAATACTGGCAATGGTTATCTATATGCAGCAGGTGCTAGTAACAATAACCACTTGAAAACTGAAAATGCTGTTGATAACAATGGTAATGCGAATTGGAGTATTACAATTTCAAACAACGTTGCCTCCATTGTAGCGCAGGGTACAGCTACACGTAATACTATGTTATATAATCAGAATACTAACAACCCTATTATCTCTTGTTACAGTTCATCTACTTCTGGTAATGCCTATCACACTCTTGCAATTTACCGCCTTATCGATAATCGTCGTCTGGCAACGAAAGACACGACCGTTGCACATGCCTTACCGTTCACCTTCACTATGGCAGGTCAACCGGATACCATCATTACCAGCTATGGTGAGTTCAACCTCTCATACGTAATTGAGGCAGATCCCGTCAATTGTGATTCCGTTCTCAATGTGCATCTTACCGTCAACGAGCCTATGTTCACGGTGACGCTGAACGCCGGTGCAGGCACCATAACACTGCCCGCCCAACTGACCGGTAACAGTACTCATTCTGTTGACTTGGCGAATTTGGTGCCCGAGCTGGATAACAACTGTACCGAATGGACTTTCGCCGGCTGGAGCTCCGCAGCTGTAGCGGAAACTAACGACGCTCCTGATTTCGTGACCACCATCTCCCCGACGAGCGACACCACACTGTATGCAGTGTATGTGAAGAGCGAGGGCGGAAGTGGTGATGCAATTTGGCAGAAAGCCAATACTATAGCTATCGGTGACCAGATGGTGCTTGTATATGAAACAGGTAAATATGAACTCTCTGGTATATCGACTACGAGTACGAAATATGGTGAGCGTGTGTCTTATTCAGTTGCTCCCACAGGTGTTTACCCACTTACTGTTGTTGCAGGAACTGCTGCCGCGTCTTATTCATTGAAAACATCAGATGATAATTACTTGACTTGGACATCTGGAAACAGCTTGAATAAAGCCTCTTCAGTGACTGATAATTCTTCTTGGAGTATTAGTTTTGATAATGATGGTAATGCTGATATTGCTAATATCAGCCAGGACACACGAAAGATTCGTTACAACACAAGTTCTCCGCGTTTCGCTTGCTACGAAGGTGGTCAATCTGCCATCCAACTCTACAAGCTGTCTAATCCGGTTGTGAATACTTACAACAGCAATCCTGTTTGCGATGTCAATTACAATATCACGCTGGTGCAGCCTGCAGACGGTTCTATCAGTTCCGATCCTGCACAGACTGCCTCCGCAGGTGCTGTCGTAACGCTGACGGCTACTCCGAATGCCGGATATACCTTCGAGTCTTGGGAAGTGAGAAATCTTGCTACTGGCGGAACGGTTGAAGTGACTAACGATCAGTTTACCATGCCTGCCGCCAATGTTGAGGTTCACGCTTCCTTCACCGCAATTGAGTACACAGTTACAGCTACTGCCAACCCGGCAGCAGGTGGTACTATAACGGGCACCGGCACTTACTCCTACGAAGGAGCGGCCTCGCTGACAGCCAGCGCTAATAATGGTTATGAGTTTGTCAACTGGACAAACGAACAGGGTGCTGTGGTGTGTACTACTGCCACCTACAATTTCATCGTCACCCGCGACAGTGCGCTTACGGCCAACTTTGCATTGAAGGAATACACCATCACAATGAGCGTTGTGACTGGCGGTACGCTCAGCCACAACCTTCCGGCCAATGTCGCCACGATGGGCACTGAGGTGACACTGATCGCCACTCCTAATGAAGGTTTCCAATTCGACGGCGACTGGACTGTGCAGAATATCTCAGCCAGTTCCCCGGTTGAAGTGGTGAATAACAAGTTCACCATGCCGGCTGGCAACGTGACGGTGACAGGTTATTTCAGCCCCATCACCTATACTGTTTCTGCAGTTATCAGTCCAGACAATGCCGGTTCTGTATCAGGAACGGGCAGCTACAACCATGGTGCGGAAGCGCAGCTTAGAGCCACTCCTGCCTCAGGTTATGAATTTGTCAACTGGACCAACGCACAGGGTGCTGTGGTGAGTACCGATGCCGACTACAATTTCATTGTCAATCGCGACAGTGTGCTTACGGCCAACTTTGAACTGAAGGAGTACACCATCACGATGAGCGTAGTGTCGGGCGGTACGCTTAGCCACAACCTTCCGGCTAATGTCGCTACGATGGGCACTGAGGTGACACTGATCGCCACTCCTAATGAAGGTTTCCAATTCGACGGCGACTGGACTGTACAGAATACCTCAGCCAGCTCCCCGGTTACTGTGGAGAATAACAAGTTTACCATGCCGGCAGGCAACGTGACGGTGACAGGTTACTTCAGCTATATCACCTATACTGTTTCTGCGGTTGTCAGTCCAGCCAATGCCGGTTCGGTAACTGGAACGGGCAGCTTCAACCATGGTGCGGAAGTGCAGCTTACAGCCAACCCTGCCACAGGTTATGAGTTTGTCAACTGGACCAACGCGCAGGGTGCTGTGGTGTGTACTACTGCCACCTACAATTTCAATGTTACCAGTGACAGCGCGCTTACTGCCAACTTTGCATTGA
>JAGBPB010000076.1 GCA_017633615.1 Bacteroidaceae bacterium
CACCGGTCTGGCCGTATTCCTGGATTTCAAGTACGCTATCCAGCGTTTGGGCAAGCAGGCCGTTGCTGATAAGTACGGTAACCTGTTTGACATGTATGAGGAGATTACCGATGTTAATCCGTATGAGAACCCCATGATGATATTCCCCGCCATCCACTACACAATGGGCGGTATCTGGGTTGACTACGAGCTGCAGACCTCTATTCCCGGTCTGTTTGCCATCGGTGAGTGCAACTTCTCAGATCACGGAGCAAACCGTCTGGGTGCTTCTGCTCTTATGCAGGGTCTTGCTGACGGTTACTTTGTACTCCCCTACACCATCCAGAACTATCTGGCTGACCAGATCCAGGTTCCGCGCTTCAGCACAGACCTGCCTGAGTTCGAGGCTGCAGAGAAGGCTGTCAAGGAGAAGATTGCCAAGATAATGAGCATTAACGGAAAGCGTTCTGTTGATTCTATCCATAAGGAGCTTGGCCACATTATGTGGGAGTACGTAGGTATGGGCCGTACAGAGGAGTCACTTAAGACTGCTCTCAAGAAACTGGATGAGGTAGAGAAGACCTTCTGGTCAGACCTGCGTGTTCCCGGCGATGCCCAGACTCTTAACGTTGAGCTTGAAAAGGCTCTGCGTCTGCTTGACTTCATCGAGATAGGCAAGTTGATGGCTTATGACGGTCTTAACCGTGAGGAGTCATGCGGCGGTCACTTCCGTGAGGAGCATCAGACACCTGAAGGCGAGGCACTGCGTCATGATGACAAGTTCTCATACGTAGCCTGCTGGAACTATCAGGGTGAGGGCAAGGCACCTGAGCTGCTCAAGGAGCCTCTCAACTACGAGTATATCAAGGTTCAGACCCGTAATTACAAGAACTGATAAATAAGCATCAATATGGAAAAGACTATAAGCTTCAAACTGAAAATATGGCGCCAGAGAGGTCCTAAGGAGAAGGGCCAGTTCAAGGTGTATGAAATGAAGGATATCCCCACCGATACTTCATTCCTTGAGATGCTTGACATTCTGAACGAGCAGCTCATCAATGCCGGTGAGGAACCCGTGGTTTTTGACCACGACTGCCGCGAGGGTATCTGCGGTATGTGCTCACTCTATATCAACGGTCATCCGCACGGCCCCGCTACAGGTGCTACCACTTGCCAGCTTTACATGCGCCGTTTCAAGGATGGTGAGACCATCACCGTAGAGCCGTGGCGTTCAGCCGGTTTCCCGGTTATCCGTGACCTTATGGTTGACCGCCGTGCATATGACAAGATCATGCAGGCCGGCGGTTACGTATCAATCAACACCGGTGGTGTACCCGATGCCAACGCAATTCCTATCTCAAAGGAGAAGGCTGATCTGGCTATGGATGCTGCAGCATGCATCGGTTGCGGTGCCTGCGTAGCAGCCTGCAAGAATGGTTCAGCTATGCTGTTCGTGAGCGCCAAGGTTAGCCAGCTTGCTCTTCTCCCGCAGGGTAAGGTTGAGGCTGAGCGCCGCGCCAAGGCTATGCTCTCCAAGATGGATGAACTGGGATTCGGTAACTGCACCAACACCCGCGCCTGTGAGGCCGAGTGCCCCAAGTGCATCTCTATCAGCAACATTGCACGCCTGAACCGCGAGTTCATCGTAGCCAAGCTGAAAGACTGATTCCAAGTAATCTATAAACAAAACCGTGGTGAAAAAAAGCCTTTTCACCACGGTTTTGTTGTTTGCATATCAGGGATTTGTGTCTTATAGGTGAAAGTGTCAGAGTGATATAAGTGAAATCCCTGTTTCTCCAGACTACTTGCAATCTCTTCTCTTTTGAATTTGTCATAGTAGAACATGTGGTTCACCTCAAGATCAGTGAACTGTATAAGTTGAGCAAGATGGTTTATGTTATATATTTTTAGGGTCCTTTTTATTACATCGTCAAGTTCCATATCGTCAATGGTGGTAAGCAGAACAGGGTAGTCTCTTATTTTTTTGACCAAAGCCTGTTCTGTGATGAAATCCATCCATTTTTTGCGTCTCCTGTTTTCACAAAATTCCCTGTATTGATCGTGTAATTCAGCATCAGTGAATGGTGTCCGGTATTCCATTATTATTTCCTGCAGCCACGGGTTAAAAGGCCACTCATTCCAAGGCTTGTCCTTTATTTTGAAACACAGCTCAAAATACAAGATAAGACTTCTATAATCCATCCGCATGGTAATATGCTGTACCATCAATAACTGTAATTCTTTATTCGTTTCTTTTTCACAGACGTCCACCTTGTCTTCATTGTTAGCGTTAAAATACTCTTCCAGTGAACAGCTATGCATTATTGATAACTGTTCCAGATCTGAAACAAAAGCGCTTATGGCATCTTTCTCAAGCGTAATGAAATCATCAAGCGGAAAGGTCTTGAGGTCTTGAAATGACTCAGGAATCTTAACGGTCTGAAAAACAGGTTTAATGTTATACTTGTCAAGTATGGCGTGATGGGCTTCCAGTAAATCCTTGAGACTTATAAAATAATCAGTAAAATCAGAGGGCATCTCGTCACGCATCAAACCGACAGTGACAGGTACCAGTTTCCGGGATAGTATTTTCTCTTCTTTAGCATATTCGTACCTTTTGTAGTATTCATCAACCCATTCAGGGTATGATGTGGGTCTTGACAGATTGAATGTATTTATGTTTCCTGGTGCTTTGATAATCCATTTATCAAGTTTTGTGGCGTATTCAGCCTGCAGTGAACTGTTTGATGAAATCTTGAATGTTCTCTCCGAACCGTGAAGCAAGGTGTATCCGTGATAAGAGAGATAACTTGTTATATGGTCGTAGTAATCGGTTTGTTCTTTGGTTATTGCCCGTAATTCTTCATCTGTCATTTGGATCAGATCAACCACCCGGTCAACATTGTTCCAATACAGCCATTTCTTTAGATTGTAATCCAAATCCATGTTATAACGGTGTACGGCTAGAAACGGGTCTTGATTTATTGCATCCTTGAGCGCTCTCCACATCAGATACTCCTTCCAACCCAGGTCTTTGGTCTTGCCATACAACTTGTTATAATCCTTGCTCAACTCATCATCACTATGAGTCGCATGAAATGCCTGGACTTTCTCTTCAAGCCAAGGATTCATTTTTGCAATGTCAAGTTGGGTCTGTCTTGCCACGACCAATAATGTGTTATAGTTCTGCTAAGTTACAAAAAATGTTTATTTTTGTGTTTATCAACAGCAAAAAGGACTTATGGAAAATGAACCTGTCAATCCTTGGTTAGGAGAAATAATATTGGATTTCCGCCGTAACTGCTCTGATGAGGAGTTGCGTAAAGGGTACAGGGACTGCATCAAAGGAGGTTCCTCTTATTATTCTTGGGAGGAATTTGTAGGCCTTTATGCACTCAAGGTATATACACAGGATCATCCACTGTTCCTTATGTCGCGCAGAGAGATGCCAATATCTGAACATGCACGCGATGTTTTGAATTATCTTTTGGTTAATTGTCTGGCCGACCTCATGCAGATTACAGTTGAGGATATGAACGTACTAATTGGTGATATGGACGACCGGCAGCAGATAACCAGATTTCTTGAAGAAAATGACCTGCATTTGCGTAGCAGTGCTTTTTATACATATAGGCTCTCTTTAGAACGTATTGGTAAGGAGAGGATTGTATTTAATAGGACTCTGAATGAGATGATAAACAAAATCAAGGGCACCTTGTTAGATTATAATAGAGACCGTATGACGCTTGCTCAGTTCAAGGAGCTGATTGATATGTTTGAACAGGCAGAATGCTATGCCCGGCAGCATGATTGCGGAGTAGAGGAACGTGAAAACTTATATCATCAATACGCATTCCTTATGGAACTTAAGTCTCCATTTTTTGAAGGTTACTCAGAACATGCAGTCAGAATAGCGGAACGTATGATGTATTACTTGCAGATAATGCAGCCAGAGTACATAAAAAGAGCCGATGGATACATGATTTTTGGCAATATATATTCAATGATGAGTGACAACGCAAAAGCATTGGATAAGTATCTTTCCGCGCTTGATACATTACAGAAAGCTCCTGATACGGGAGAGAGGGATAAATGGCTAAACCGTATCCATAGCAGACTGGGTGGTTGTTACTGGAATCTGAAAGAGCATGAAAAGGCTATAGAGTCATACAAAAACGCTTTAGAATATTCTGACAAACTTTTGTTCTCAAGAGATTCAAGCAAGGAACAGATTTTTGAGAACCTGGCAGAAATCTATTCCGAGATGGGTGACCAGAAGAACGCAGACTATTACCGTGAACTTGCTACAGATGATGATTCAGACGATGATTTTGGTGATGATTTTGATGATCTGTTCTGACATTTGTTTTTTTATGTATATTTGTAATTACTTGTATTCAAAATAGTTTCTTATGAAACGATCCAATACTTCAAAATCGGATAAAGGCGAAAATGATGAAATGTTCAACTATATGTTGGATAAATTCATTTCTGAAGCATTTTCAGATGAAAATACCATTACAGAAGATGATGTTGAAAATAATGACGCTAATATGACTGAAGAGGAACTGAAACAGAAGTTTGGTGATTCCGTAAGCCTGTATTCATACCGTTTTCACTGTGATACAGATGATTCTCCGGCTGAATTCCCTGTCCAAGGCATGATAAAGTCATTCCGTCCGCTTGATGACACCTATATCCATATTGATCTTGAAGTGCCATATCCACATGAGGAGAAAGACCTTAAGGTGGAGATTACTATGGCCAGTGACCAGCGACGTTTTGAGAATGCGTGGGACACAAACTCAATTATGATGTTCCGTGACGGGAACCATCTTCATTGCACTCCGTTCCGTATATCGGATATGGTTTATATAGATTACAAGCTGGAACCGGACAAGACTGATACCATCATCATGAAACTGTTCAAAGAAGGCATAGAGATACTTAAGAATGAGGTTATCATGCAAGGTCCTTGGCCGCCAAATGAGAGTTTCTATCAAGGAGGCACCAATCTTGAGGAGAAACTTGAAAACCTCAGGAACATGCCCGGAATGGAGAGCCTTAAGAAGCGTGTTGATGAGATGGTGGTACGCAGCAGGGTTAACCGTACCCGTATGGATGCGGGGCTTCCGGTGCTTAATCCGTCCCTGCATACAATACTGATAGGCGGCATAGGCACAAGCAAGACAGCCTGCGTCAACATCCTGGCCGATATCTACAAGTCACTGGGCTTGTTGTCAAGCACAGAGGTCCAGACTTTCAACGTGACAACACTTCTCACAGACAGCATGAGCAGCGGAGGTGCCGATGCCATTACCCATAAGATAAGGGATTCATATTCAGGAGTACTGCTGTTTGAAAACGCGCATGAACTGTTCAAGCCTGAATACAAATATCTGGACACCGAGCCCCAGATAATACGAGCCCTTATAGATTCCTTGCGCGAGGCCAGGAACAAGAAGGGCTGGATGATGGTACTCACGGGTTATGAAGATGGCCTGGAGAGCCTGTTTGCAGCCAATCCGGAGTTGAGAGGTTTCTTTACGGCGCCCATATACATAAACAACTTCAAGTCACAGGAGCTGTTCAAGCTGATTGATCCCGTATGCAGTGAATTCAGTCTCAAGATAACACCCGATGCCAAGCGTAAGCTGGAGATGTACATAGACCACAAGCAGAAACACAGCAGCGTGGGTTATGAAAACGTTGACCTGATAAGACGCATCTTTGATGACCAAATAATTCCGGCCATGTTCAAGCGCATTGACGCCATTGAAAAGCCCACTGCCACTGAGATGGAACTTATAGAGCTTGAGGACATCCCTGAACTGAACGGTGAGGCCGGCGAAGCTATGGCTGAACTGGATGCCCTGATAGGTCTGGGTAGCCTTAAGAAAAAGATCCATGACTACCTGAATGTTATCCGTCTGGTAAATCTGCGTATGGAGAAAGGTCTGCCCACCAAGATGCCACGCCTGCATATGGCATTCTTAGGCAATCCTGGTACAGGTAAGACCACCGTGGCCCAGATAATAGGCAAGATATTCGCCTCATGGGGAATACTGTCAACAGGCCATGTAATACGCACTGAGAAGAGCCAGATGGTAGGTCAGTACATAGGTGAGACGGAATTCAAGATGCGTAACCTGCTGGCGCGTGCCCGAGGCAATGTGCTGTTCATAGATGAAGCCTATCAGCTCATAGTAGAGGGTATGGAAAGAGACCACGGCCGCATTGTGATGAACTCGCTGCTTACTGAACTGGGCAATGATGACTCTGACCTGGTTGTAATCCTGGCCGGATATACTGCTCCCATGAAGAAACTGCTGGAGAGTAACGAAGGTATAGAGAGCCGATTCCCCAACGTATTCAACTTTGAGGATTACACTACTGATGAACTCATGGCCATAGCCCAGATAATGATAAAGCAGCAGGGGCTTGAGCTGACCAAGGGAGCAGAGACAAATCTGCGCACCATCATTGATGAGGAGAGCAAGAAACCGTCACCACGGTTTGGCAACGGCCGTTTTGTATCAAATCTTATTCAGAACCAGGTCCTTGCCACCATGGGATCCAGGCTTGCTTCAATCAAAAGTCCCACTAAAGAACAACTTATAACCATCCTGCCTGAGGATGTAGTAATAGGCAAGGGACATAAAGACGTAGAATTTGATGACTTGGCCATAGATTCTGCATTAGCCAGCCTTGATGCTTTGGCCGGTCTGAGCACCGTAAAGAAAGCCATCCATAACTTTGTACAGTCAGCCCGTTACCTCCATTCCATTGGTGAGCCATACGTAGGCAAGGGACTGCTTTCATGGCGTTTCATCGGTAAATCCGGCACAGGCAAGAGCACTGTGGCCGAGATTATGGCCCGCATTCTCAAGGGTATGCATCTGATAGCAAACAGCTATATCACCCAAGTCAAGGCCGAGCGCCTTTTCATCGGTAATAACACCATTAGTTATGAGGTATTGAGAGACGCTGTAAAGAAAGCCTGCAATGGCCTTATCCTGATTGATGCCGATGAAACCAAGTTCGGCATGAGCATGGACGGTTATGGCCGTATGGTAGAGCAGATACGCCTCAAGATGGAGGAACTGACCATTGAATCCGGCGGTGAATGCGCCCTTATTCTTGCAGAACTTGATGCTCCCAACAAGACCGTTGCGGAGCAGATGACGGATTCCGGAATCTACGAGTTTGACCACACCCTGGTATTCAAGGACTTTACCCCCGATGAACTCTTTGAGATACTCTGTAACTGCTTGAAGAAATTCAAGGTTACGTTCACCCCTGCAGCCGAGGCTCACATAAGAAAATACATTACAACCCTAAGTTCCAATTATGAGGCTAACGCCCGCACCATGAAACTGATGTCCCGCACCATCCACCAACAGGTTATCCTGCGTGAATCCGGCTTGACGCGCCGTCCTAAGGAGCATCAGGTTCAGTTGGCAGATATTGAGACCTTCAAGTGGAATAGCCGCAAGGGTCGGGTAGGTTATTGAATTCCTGTTCTTGATTTGGAATTATGTAATTAAAACATTATGTTTGCAGTGCATAATTGTTTTCAAGATGAATTTCGTAGACAGAAAAAAGGAGTTTACGCGTCTAAATGCGCTTTTAAGTAGTGACAGACCTGTTTTCGTAATTGTCAGAGGGCGTCGCAGGATAGGAAAATCGGCACTGATTGGTCGCGTGCTGACAGAAAAAGATATCTATTTTGAGGCAGACCGTACTGACGCTATAGAGCAGATTAGATTGTGTGCCCAAGTTATTTCTGCACATCTTCCCGGTTTTGCCGATGCTGAATATAAGGATTGGAGAGCACTTCTAACTGCATTGAATTATCGTGTGACTGAAAGGTTTACCCTCTGTCTTGATGAATTTCCTTATCTGGTAGAAAATACTCCGGCACTGCCCTCCATTATACAGGGACTGTTGGAAAACAATGGTCTGAAATATCATTTGATTCTGTGCGGATCGTCCCAGACAATGATGTACAATCTCACTCACGATGAACAGTCCCCACTCTATGGCCGAGGTGATTCTGATTTCAATATGCGTCCCATAAAGTTGCCATACTTGAGAGAAGCTTTGGGGTTGGATGCTGTTCAGACTATTGAAGATTATGCCGTATGGGGTGGTGTGCCGCGATATTGGAAACTCAGAGAAGGGACTGCCAGTGTACGCCAGGCCATAGATATGCATATTCTCTCAACGTTGGGAATTCTCTATGAAGAGCCTCAGAGACTATTCAAAGATGATATTAAAGACTCTGTAAAGGTATCTACAATCATGTCAATTGTGGGCAGTGGTGTTAATCGTCTGAGCGAGATTGCTTCCCGATTAGAAGAACCCGCAACCAATCTTTCCCGTCCACTTGCAAAGTTGGTGGATTTGGGGTATCTGGAAAAAGAGACTCCGTTCGGTGAATCCTCCAAGAACAGTAAAAAGAATCTGTACCGCATTGCGGATCCGTTTCTCAGTTTCTACTATAAGTTTGTTGTGCCCAACCGCTCATTTATAGAATTAGAAAGACGTGGGCCCATTGACTTGTCTATTGAGAATGGTTTTTCTGGACATGTAGGCTATTGGTGGGAGCATCTTTGCCGCGAAGCCATTACCGGTAACACCATCAACGGTGTCCTTTACGGCGAAGCCCGACGATGGTGGGGAAAGGTAAAAATAGACGATGAATGGGAGGATGTTGAATTGGATTTGGTGGCAGAATCATTAGACCAGAAAACAATTCTGATAGGAGAATGCAAATGGACGACAGGTGAAAACGGACGTTTGCTCACAAAGCGTCTGGATAAAATAGCCTCCGCCCTTCCTTTTACGCAAGGAAAGGATGTGAAAACAGTGTTATTCACCAAGCTGCCCCCTGTAGAGGATGTAGGTAATACAATGGGGCCTGAGGATATTATCAGGTTGCTGTATTGATCAGATAATTAAGGCAATAATGGCTGTTTAGATATTAACTGATTGTTATTATAGAATCTTTGTCAACGTCCTTGGGTACATCGCCTGGATGGAATCCATGCCCTGTGGATTCACAATATACACCTTGCCCGGGATAGAACTCCACATATTCAGGAGGAAGTTGTATCGGGGCGTCAGCCTTGTTTTTCAGGACAATTGCTACGTGATTGTACACGTCTTTTCCTCCTGATTTGACGGTTACCATATCTACATCAACGCCAAGTTTTTCAAACATCCTATATGCCAGAACAGACTTGCAGTCGCAGTCTCCTTCGCGGTCCACAAGTGTTTCGCTGGCATAGCGGAAATACTCTCTCACCTTGCCAATGGATTCAGATTCCTCATCAATGACATATTTGACATTTGCCTGAACAAAACCCAGCACAAGATCGAACATCTCAAAATCTGCCAGACCGTATTGGAGCGTCAGTTGATATGCACTGTTAAGAATTTTGGCAATAGCGGAATCCTCACTGCCGTCGGCTGTCTTTGCTCCGGCAATCACCTGCTTTGCCCGGTTAGAAAGATCATCTTCTGAATTGACAGGGCCGCTGCGGAATGGATTGGCCATTCTGACGAGAGAGTTGACTCCATTGAAATCTGATTCAGCGAAAGACAATTCAATCTCATCTTTGCAATCCTTAAAGCCCTTTAAAGCCATAATGGGAGCCCATGAGAAAGTACGTGTTATCCGTTTGGACGAACTTGCCGGGGCAGGATTTTGAGGAATGGGAATTACCGGGATGCGGCCTGACCAGCTGGATCCAGGTTGCTCAAGATACCATTTTCCGTTGAAACAGGCAAGGTTAAAAAGGAATCCCGCCAGAATTACCGCGAATAGAGGCAGTAATGCCGGAGTAGAAATCCGCAGAGCTATCACAGCCGTAATAATGATGAGAATATTCAGCCATTTTACGCCAACATTTCTGTCTATCAGCCCGATGACGTAATCAATGGATTGGTTCTGCATGGTTTTCTCGTATTTGATGACATAGAGTATACCAACCATCAATACGTAGTAAAGAAGCATTACCAACATATACAACGCAGAATAACTACTGGTAAATGTTTCAGTGAGCAGGCGGAAAGGATAGAATAGCACCATAAAGGCAAGGGCAGCGGGGAGCATCAGATCTTTAAATCCTACGCGGACATCAAATACAGAACGATCTCCTTCCTCTTTTTCGTGTAGGATTGCGAAACCGGCACCGCGTACAATCAGATCCTGTTTGGCTCTCAGGGCTCCACGAAGGAATCCCACTTTGTCTCCGTTGTTGTCAATAACAGCTGTTGTCCTGGTTTGAGTGTTTTCGCAATGTGCCACAGGATTTCCATTCAGGTCATAAACCTTGCCGTCATCTGTAAAAGTTCCCAATGTTTTCTGTACTTTGTTCTGCTGTACGTTTACCACTAGAGGGCGGATTTCATATCCTTTTATAAAGCCTATTCTGGAGGAACTGAAAAGCGGGAGTAGAGAATCGTACAATACGTATTCCCCCTTGATGCGCCAAAGATAGCCCACTTTCTTTTTTTGGCCGGAAGGCATAACCCGATAAATTACCGTGTACATGCCCAGTATAAAAAAGAGCAGGTATATGAGTAAAACTGCGCCGAGAATTTCTCCCAGCGATTGTAGTAGATGCGATAACGATTCAATCATGGCTCTTATCGGATAGGTCTGTCATACAAATTACAAATGGTCGGGTTCCCAAAAAGTAAAGATTTGAGCTGCTCTCTGTCATTCAGATCGGCGCAGTTCTCATCCAGTCCGGCCCACAGGAAATCCCGTAAAACAACACCTCTGGTTAAAATCAGAGTAGCGAGCATCAGAGGACCTTCCAATGCATCCCGGACAGGATTGCCTATTTTCTCCTCCACAACAGAAATAAACTGTCTGTTTTCTATAGCCTCTTTATCTAAACCAAGTAGATATTGTTCATCAAGTACATCGGCAGTCTGGGAAAGAGAGGCCCCGTGTTGGGTAACATGAGCCCATTCGTAAAGTCCCTTGCCAGGATAGCGTGCAATGAGGAAAGGCAGACTGGCTGCCTCGGACAGAATCCGGGATGAAGTAAAGATGTGTAATGCACGGGCGCATCCCGGAATATGACACTTGGCAATGAGTTCGCCAAATGAGAACTCGCCATTCTCTCCCAGTTGGACGATGGATTGCATCTTTCCTTCCCAGTGGATAATCTCCTTGACTTCATTTACTACAATTTGCACGCCGCCTGTCTTTTCAGATAGTTCCTTCATAACAGAAGCACCATCATTTCCAATGGAAATAGTGTTTAGCGGTTGTTGCAGCTCATAAGCTACTTCAAGAATATCTTTTATATCTTCAAACGGACAGCCGTCGCTGATTAGGATGATATCATCGTAGATAGCCTCCTTGACCTTTTGAACAGCCATAGTCAGAGGTGGAATGAAGTTAGTTCCACCACCGCTGTGGAGTTTGTCAATATCGTTATTATCAAAGCTGGAAGCTACAATTTTGTCATCAAAGGCAATCCATTCCACTACATAAGACTCTTTTAGACTATGGACAGCTTTCTTGAGGTCTTCAAGCGGTTGCCCTGACATACTGCCTGATACGTCCAGAAGGAGAAGCGTCTTTCCCTGAACATCGCGGGATAAAAAAGTAGTCTCACGCTCGATACTCCTATTGACTTTTGTTCTGGTTTCCATAAGCTGTTTGACTAGCTTGCTCAAATATTTGTTGTTTTTGACAACAGCTTTGATATCATAACTTATACCTTCTACATTGATTTGATGCATGGGTGATGAAGCATCGAAGTTCAGTAAAGGCTCATAACCAAAAGAACCGGACAACTGAATGTCATCAATAGCATCCAGTGTAACGGGAGGAATCAAGACTAAATTCTCTTCATTTGTATTGGAATTTCCAGCCTTGAGAAGTGGCTGTAGGACAGCAGACTCCACAAACGAGAAATCCGATGGGGATAGAACCGACAAATGTTTTTTGAGGAAATCAAGTTTGTTGGTTTTCAACCAGTCACAATACTGTAGCAGTTCCTGGTAAGTTACTTGTAGGCATTTAAGAATGTCTACACGTAACTCTTCTTCACAGCGGAGCAACATGATACCCACATATTGTTGTTTCAAGGCTTCAATCCTGATACGCATGGTGCGGAATTGAAGCAATGAAATACACAAAGGAAAAAGTCCCAAACCGGCAGTGACGGCCATTGCGACGGTTTGACCTGTAAGTACAGGAAGAAGGGTCCATGAAAGAAAGCCTAACAGGAATCCTAGTACGATAGCGCGAACCAGAAGCGCAAAGACGGCCACTGGATGGTGTGAAATCTTATCTTCCAGAACGGCTATGGCTTCCTGTGGAGTACGGTTTTCTGCTTGGGCCTGTCTTGCGGCATTCTTCAGTTCTGAAGGTGTGGCAAACGGAGTGACTTTTTCATTGTCGGCTCCAGAGGCAACGTCTTCGATTTTTCGCTTGTAACGTGAAAGAATCTCCTCGGCTTGGGCCAAACTCACGTATTCTGAAGCACTTCCATCTACAAAAATGCGGAAAACCTGCTTCTGGAGTCCTCCAGCGACCCTTGTCACTGCATCTTTCTGGTTGATGTAGAGTTTTTCCCTATAATCTCGTGCAAAAGTTTGTAGGTTACGCTTTACCCGATTGACAAGATTCTTTTTGTAATTGGGGATGAAATCGCAATAATACTCAGTCCAAACCTTCTTGAGTTTGGAAGACCAAGGTGAAATCCTGGGTACAAGGTCATAGGCATAGGTTTTGCCGTCAGGAGAAGGACACTCATCTGTCAACTCTCCAACAAGAGTGTCACAGGCAAATGTGTCCAGGAAATCTTGGTTTCCATCCACAAATTTTTGCGCAGCAGAAGCATTATAGAATTCGCTGTCCTTACTATTGACTATTTTGTCCATCAGGGCATTAGATAAAAGGAATTCTCCTTGCTCTGTATGAACAGCCGCCTCATAGAAAACGCCTGTGGCCGACAAATCAACAAATCGTCTGTGTGCATCATCGTCCAGATAATCATGTGCTGATAGATGCAAAACTGCAAGATTCATCTTTTCAAAAGCGGCGGACTTGTCTTCAGGACGGTCTGGAGATTCCACGAAAGCCACACTACGGAAAGGGGCGTGGTTTATGTCCTGACTCATGAACATATTTAGTTCCTGCAGGAATCCGCGTGTTTTTGACGATACGCCAGGTGCGACGGCTGCTGTATTTGGCCGCCAGAGCATACCGTAGAAGTGGACGCGGGTAACAGTTGTCCATTGTGTTTCCTCCTTGAGCAAGGCAAGACGTAGTCTTGCAGCCCAGAAATGGAAATATGGGATGGTCAGTTGTTCATCCGTTACATCTCCTAGAAAAACAACATTCAATTCTTGTGGGGTAGGTTTTTTTTTGAAAGCCGGAATCAATGGGTCACGGCCGTCGCGAATCAATGTCAAGTGTCCGGCATCGTACAGGATGTCGTCAAAGGACTTACCGTCGGCTAGAGTGATATAGTACCAGAGGTCATCCGTAAGAGGGGCTTTTTCGGAATTCTGGCCATAGGCTTTCCACCACCGGTCCAGAAATTCTTGAATGCGGCTTTCTTTATTGAAATTTATGATCCAGAGCGGTGTTCTCATCGGATAATGTTGTTAAGGAATTGTCTGACTTCGTTAAGTAACAACTCATTCTCAGAGTGATTTTGTTTGATCCATGCATTTAGGAGTACTGCAAAATTAGGATTATTCTTGTCTCCAGCCGTAAGGAATGCTATACGGGCATCACTCTTGACACGGTAAACAGCATCTTTGATAGAGGAATGCTGCAAGGCTTTTTCAATCTCATCAACTTTTCCCATCATAGTCATAAGAGAAATACTTGATGGATAAGATACGGCATCAAGCAGTGCTTCTGCAAAAAGTTTTGGAGTACGGACATCAGCAAGCGTGTAAGTCTCTTCAGCCAACTCTGCAAAGAAGTGGCAACTTGTGTCAACTCCGGCATTGTGCATGGTGATATTCATTCCGAGAGGATTAACTAGTTGAAGACGGGCATTAAAGAATTCATCCTGTACCGTACCAGAGCCCAGTTCTACGACATTGTCCTTAGGTTCAGATGCAGGAGCACCACTCAGGAATTCACTGATATCCAACTGATTTGAATTAGGAGTGGGAGTAGGATTAGAATTGGAAACCGTAAAGTCAAAGACATCAAATAATCCCATCAAGTCGCGGTAAGCAACAGGTTCTTTCTCTTTGAGTTTTAGTATAACTTGCTGGTAAAAAAGATTCTTAAGGAAGTATCGTACAGCTTCCAGTTTGGCTGGTTCACGCACAGCGGCAAGGCTCTTGTCCAGATCAAGGAATCGGAAAGCTTTGTGGATATGGCATCCCTCACGCTCTGCCAAAACACCTTCACGATGCTGGAAATAGTGGTCCTGGATTTTATCGAAATACTTGTATGAATAGAAATCCAGACCAACTGGAATCTTTATGATTTGGAAGCGGTCTGACATATTCTTGTCCTGTTCAAAAGATGTATTCTCTGCGTTTGGTACGAATCCGAACTTCTCAGCAAGAGACATGGATGCACCTACATACAGATATCTTGTAAGGGTGGCATCAGTGTGGGCGGCCTTCATCGGATATAGTATTGGGATCAGGTCAGGGTTGGTGAGAGTCTCAAAGTCGATATCTTTCTTGTTGATGGTAATATACTCTTCAAGACTGCGCTTGAGCCAAATATCAGCCGGTGTACCTTCTGCAGTAACAGCCTTGTCCAGCACTTGTGAAAGAACATCGTTGATTATTTTATCGAACTTGTTCTGGCAAATAACGGGGTCTTCCATAGCTAAGTTTACGAACAAAGCTGTATCGGTCTTCAACAACAGTTGCTGGATGTAATAGGTCAGATTGTTGGATCCTCCGTTAAGACGGGCAGGAACGCGAACTCCATTTATGCCACGTGCCCGTTCATGATCGTAGTCCAGAATACTTGTATAATACAACTTCTCGAACTCGTTATCTTGTGCCCATGTGCCGTTTTCGCCATTTGCGATATTCACAAGCGATGGAAGATATAGTGTAAGAGCGTCATTTTGAGATTCGATAAATTGTCTGGCCAGGGTGGAATAAGCCGTTTCAGCTTCAACTACGCGTGAACTGACCATATCACACAACTTCTGCAAGCCGGAGCGGTCCACTCCGTTGCCTTTACGTACTTGCTCAAGATAGCCTTCGGGAAAAACTGTAAGCCCATCAATGATTTTGCGAGTAATCTTGATACAGGCTGCATTCTTGCGGGCTTCATAATATTTTTTTCCAGTCTGTGCGGCGGCAGATGCGTTTTTCTTGTTTATACCCTTGCCAATAAAACCGTCCAGTTCGGCGCGAAGCGCCAAAGAATTGTTTTCGGCCTCAGTTTCCATTTTGGAAAGAATGCCGCTATTGAGATTGGTCAAATAGATGTCATCAACATGATTAAGAAGTGTGATGGTATATTTAAGACCATGTTCGGCAACCTCCTTACCTATGCCGGTATTAATAGCGGTTTTAATCTTTTCAAGATACTCATCTTGGATAGCGGTGGTGTTATCCAACGCGTCATCCACCTTGCGCACATAATTCCTAACACGTGTAGCGTCCAAATCTTCAGGATTCAGTTTACCTACATTGAACTCTTCATCTATATGGGTCTGAACACTATCCTCAGCAGCTGTTATGCCGTCAACATCGGTTAGAAAAGGCAGAATATAAGTTGCGGCGAACTTCTTCCGGGCTTCATCTGCAAGTTTGGGGTCATTGCCCATTCCTTCGCCCAGGAGTCCGTCACGCAGGATTTCAAGCGTGGCGCGGGTCTTCATATAGTCCTTAAACTCCAGATCGGCCTTGCGGATGACATGGTAACCATAAGGAACAAGCCAAGTGCCCCATTTATAGGGACTGTCAGAGAACTTTGTGAGGTCAGTTGATGGTTTGCTGGCTTTTACAATGTCGTTGCATAGCCTGGATACAATCTCGCGGGCACCGGAACCCACATTCAGATAATACATCATTTCTGCTGTGGTGGAGTAGAGGTTGTTCATGCCAATTTTGGTATTGCGGTTGGTTTCCACGTCCACGGGTATGACAAAGCGACAGAGGTCATACTGCTCACCAGGTCTATAGCCCCATGGATAAGCACTGAAATAACTGAAGATATCCTTTCCTCCATCTACAATACGCTGTTTGAAAGCATTAAGTTCCCATATATAGGAATAGCCGTTCATTATATGGTTGTTCACCTCGTGAGCTTTGCCTTTGTTGTGCTCAATAAATGGTTCCGGCATGAAAAGAACCAGCTTCACGTACGCATCTTTGGTCTGCTGCTCATTTGTGATGCGGTTAATCAGGTATAACAAGTCCAGCGACAGGGAACTGCCGGTTCCTCCGCAGGAAGAAGCCACCACCCATATATCAGATTCAACAGTTCGTGAACCGGCATCTTTGTGAGTCTGAAATTGCACAAGACGGTCGGTAAGTGCTTTCTTTATGGCTTCTGAGTGTTTGGCAAGTCCCATACGGCCTATCATGCGCTGTGCCATGGCACCGTCTGCCAAGGAATGGTTCGGGAAAGTTATATGTCCCAGTTCCTGTGTTGAAGCCCATTCAAGAATCCTTTTGTATTTAGGATCATTTCCTTTGGCGACAGCACCTTTTGACGCCTGGTCATACACCTTGTAGGGGTTAGTGTCGCCTAAATTGATAAAATCAGTGGTGGAGATGATATTCCCCTCCTTTTCGTTGATGTCGCTGCGGGTCTCCTCATCTGTATCAATGTAGAGATACATGTACTTGACATCATCATTTTCCTGAACTGCAAGTTTCTTGGCTAACAGGGCAACGGTTTCAAGACCGCAACCGCCCAAACCGATAAACAAAGTCTTCTTCATATATAGCTTTTTTATTATTAATCAAGTGAAATCTTATAATCTGTCTTACCTTTTTCTTTGATCCGGATATTCACGGCTGTGGATTTTCCGGGAGCACATAGGAATAAACTTTCTCCTACAGAAATGGTGCGAGGCTCATCATCGTAATCAGTTTCAACATCGGCAAAACCACCTTGTTC
>JAGBPB010000077.1 GCA_017633615.1 Bacteroidaceae bacterium
ATGGAGACACCTCAGATTCTTATCCATGCCAAGAAGATCTCACACCACACGGACCTGCTCCCAATCCTGGAGCCCGCAGTACAGAGCGGCCGTCCATTACTCATTATTGCTGAGGATGTTGACTCTGAGGCCCTGACCACTCTGGTTGTCAACCGTCTGCGTTCAGGTCTTAAGATCTGCGCCGTAAAGGCACCCGGATTCGGTGACCGTCGCAAGGAGATGCTTGAGGATATAGCCGTTCTGACCGGTGGATTCGTAATCAGCGAGGAGCGTGGCGTAAAGCTTGAGCAGGCTACTATGGATATGCTTGGCACAGCTGAGAAGATCACCATCACCAAGGACAACACCACTATCGTAAACGGTAAGGGTGAGAAGGCCAAGATTGCTGACCGCGTAGGCCAGATCAAGGCTCAGATCAAGACCACCACAAGTGACTATGACAAGGAGAAACTCCAGGAGCGTCTTGCCAAACTGTCAGGCGGTGTTGCAGTAATCAAGGTTGGTGCACCCTCCGAGACCGAGATGAAGGAGAAGAAGGACCGTGTTGACGATGCTCTGTGCGCTACCCGCGCTGCTATTGAGGAGGGTATTGTAGCCGGTGGCGGTGTAGCTTACATCCGTGCCATCAGCGCTCTTGACAAGCTTAAGGGTGAAAATGCCGATGAGCAGACCGGTATCCAGATCATACGTCGCGCCATTGAGGAGCCTCTGCGTCAGATTGTGTTCAACGCAGGCAAGGAGGGCTCAGTAGTTGTCCAGAAGGTTATGGAGGGTAAGGGTGACTTTGGTTACAATGCCCGTTATGACCGCTATGAGGATCTTGTAAAGGCCGGTGTTGTCGATCCCGCCAAGGTAGCCCGTGTAGCTCTGGAGAACGCCGCTTCAATAGCCGGTATGTTCCTGACAACCGAGTGCGTGGTAGTTGAAAAGAAGGATGACAAACCTATGCCTGCCATGAACCCCGGAATGGGCGGAATGGACGGTATGATGTAATTCATCGTCCATCGTATAAAAAAGTAATAGTGCCGTCTTAGGGTGGCACTATTACTTTTTTTGTCTACTTTTGCAGATTATGATACGATTAGCGATACTTGCATCGGCCAACGGAACCAATGCGCAGGCCATTATTGAGGCTGTGCGTGCCGGTAAGCTTGATGCCGATGTGGCCGTGGTGCTGACAAACAAGGAGGATGCCGGAGTTATAGAACGTGCCCGCAAGTTGGGTATTCCTGTTGAAATAGTGCCTTCAAAAGGCCACAGGAACCGTGCGGAGTATGATGCTCTTGTGGTGGAGACATTGAAACGTTACAGTGTTGATACCATTGCGCTGGCGGGTTGGATGCGTATATTGAGTGAGGTGTTTGTCAATGCATATGAAGAGCGGATCCTGAACTTGCATCCCGCTCTGCTGCCCAGTTTCAAAGGTGCCACCGCCATTGTTGATGCATATGAGCATGGTGTAAGGATAACCGGCTGCTCAGTTCATCTGGTAACCCCTGAGCTGGACGCCGGTCCGGTGATAATACAGGCTGCTGTGCCTGTAAACGGTACGGTCGATGAGCTTGAGGCTCAGATTCACCGTATGGAGCATCGTATTTTCCCGCAGGCGCTACAGTGGTTTGCCGAGGGGCGTATTAGTGTTACAGGGCATAAGATTAATGTTGCTCCTGCCACAGCCAAGGTTAACAGGATTGATTACATAGAAGGTTGTCTGGTCTCACCGGCACTTGAAGAAAAAATCTAAGTTTATGAGTAGAGAAGATACCCCCACAGCTCATATTGCAGCGCAGTATGATGATATAGCCAAAACAGTTATAATGTGCGGTGACCCGCTTCGTGCCAAGTTCATAGCTGAGAAGTATCTTACCGATTCTGTTCTTTTCAATGAAGTTCGCGGTATGCTGGGATTTACCGGTTATTACAACGGTAAACGTGTATCGGTGATGGGACATGGTATGGGTATTCCTTCGATAGGTATTTACTCATATGAGCTGTTCAACTTCTTTGATGTCGAGAACATAATCAGGGTTGGTACTGCCGGTGCCATGAGCCCGGATATGCAGATAGGTGATATGCTGTTTGCACAGGCTGCATGCACGGATTCTGACTACGGACATCAGTACGGTTTCCCTGCCAAGTTTGCTCCGATAGCCAGTTTTGAACTGCTTGAAAAGGCTGTGAATGTGGCACGTGAGAAAGGTTTCACGTTCCAAGTGGGCAACATATACAGTGCCGATGTGTTCTATGATGAGTCAAACATCCAGATGGAGTGGGGCAAGTTCGGTGTGAAAGCTGTCGAGATGGAGGCGGCCGGACTCTATATCAACGCTGCTGCTGCAGGCAAGAAGGCTCTGACCATTTGCACCATATCGGACCAGCTTGTACATAGAAAGTACGCATCGACTGAGGAACGCCGTTCCAGCTTTACAAACATGATGAGGGTTGCACTTGAAATAGCATAAAAATATGAAGAGAAGTTTATTATTGATGGCCCTGATGGCATTGTTGCTGATTATGGCCGGTTGCATTAGGGAGAAAGAGTATGCCAGACCTGCTGTCTATGGAAAGATATATTGTACTACTTCAAATCCTCGGGTAGGTGATACTGTGATTCTCAAGGTTGAGGTTCCTGACGCAGGAAATCGCATATATCATGCCGATTATTATTGGAAATGCAGTGATCAGTTCAAACAGACGGTCAGAAAGACAGCTCCGGATAATTCAAAAACAATTACTGAGGCTCCTACATTCAAATGGGTATTCAAAAAATCCGGATCTTTCACTGTCACCATGAATGCAAAGTTCAATTTTTCAATGACAGACGCAAACGGTGCTTTGATAGGTGGAGCAAGTGCATCGGGTACAATCAAGATCAATCCCTAAAAGTAAGAGATGAAAAAGTTGCTGCAGCGCATAGATGACGCACTGGGCGGCCGGTATGCTGCGGCAGAGCTTGAAACAATAAAAAGGGCGCTATGCACTGAACTGCTCGGTGTAAGCGTCCTTACATATTATACAAAGGATACTTTACAGCCGAACACTGAACGTGATATGCGTTTGGATGAGGCGCTTGAACGTTTGGCCAAGGGTGAACCGCTGCAATATGTAATGGGTTTAACACCGTTCTGCGGATTACAGTTTAAGGTTGATTCCAGGGTCCTGATACCCCGTCCTGAGACGGCTGAGTTGGTGGAGTGGGTGGCGCAGGATGCAGGAGAGAGTGGTAGCCTGGTTGATATAGGTACAGGAAGCGGATGCATTGCCGTAACGTTGGCTCATAATCTGCCGCATTGGAAAGTGCAGGGATGGGATATAAGCGACGACGCTCTTGAGGTGGCACGTGAGAACAGCCGCCTGAACGGAACGGATGTGGAGTTCAAGAGGGTGGATGTTCTGAAGGTACCTGTGGAGTCATACGGATTCGACGTGATAGTGAGCAATCCGCCGTATGTGCTTGAATCAGAGAAGGGGCAGATGGAGGATACCGTGTTAGAGCATGAACCGCATACGGCGCTGTTCGTGTCTGATAATGACCCGTTGCTGTTCTATCGGGCTATAGCGGAGTTCGGTAAAAAGGCTTTAAGTGAAAACGGCAGACTGTATTTTGAGATAAACCCGTTGGAGTCTGAGGCGATGATGGAGTTGCTGTCAGGAGCGGGATATCATGATATGGAAATCAGAAAAGATATTTTTGGGAAACAACGTATGATAAAAGCAATACTATGACTGAAACTGAAGGGAAAACACTGGCTGAACGGTACTGTTCAGGCGCGGAGCATTGCTGCCAGGAGGTAAGGGCGATGCTTGAGAGACACAAGGCTGAGCCCGAGGAAATTAACCGCATTCTCAAATATCTTGTTAAAGAAGGATATATTGATGAATCGCGCTACGCACGGGCGTTTGTACATGACAAGGTGCGGTTTGCCAAGTGGGGCAGGAGCAGGATTGCCCAGGCTCTGTGGCAGAAACGCATATCTCAGGATGTTGCAGATGCGGCAATATCATCTATTGACGATGAGGAATACATGAATGCTCTCAAGGATGTAGTAAAGTCCCGTTACCGTACCGTAAAGGGAGCTACGGAGTATGAGCGTAAAATGAAAACCATGAAAACAGTCTGCGGGCGCGGATATGAACCCTCACTTGTACGTAAGGTTCTGGATATGCATGATGCTCCTGACATGATGTCTTGACAATCATGAATGATCCTGTTTATGGCAGTCCGCATCGTTACAGACGTCCCGGACTGGTACGCATGCTGCTGGAGTTTATGTTCCCGCACTATTGCAAGGTTTGCGGGCACAGGCTTGATCCGTCCGAGGAGCAGCTGTGCATCACATGCTTCTTAGGCATGCCGCGGCTTGAGTATTCCATGGAACGGCTCAACCCTACTGAGCAGATTCTGATAACTGAAAAGAGTCTGGTTCGTGCCGTTTCATTGCTTCAATACAACAAGGAGAGCGAGTATCGCAATATACTTTTTCATCTCAAATACTGGCACCATCCCAAGGTAGGAACTTGGCTTGCGCGCTTAGGAGCAATGGAACTTATGGAAAAGGGCTTTTTTGAAGGGATAGACTGCATTGTGCCGGTGCCTCTTACACGCAGGAAAGAGATCCGACGCGGTTATAACCAGTGTATGTTTATAGCCAAGGGCATACGCAAGGTTACAGGGCTTCCTATAATCCGCAATGCCATTGTCAGGGAGAATGAACATACCCGTCAGGCCGGATTGGGTAAGTATCAGCGCTG
This sequence comes from Bacteroidaceae bacterium, assembly GCA_017633615.1. The sequence goes on from JAGBPB010000077.1 coordinate 4,753, forward strand.
GGGGAATGCGCAGGATCTGTTCAAGGTGGCTGATACTACGCTCCTGCAAGGCAAACACGCCTTGATAATCGATGATGTCATAACTACCGGAGCAACGTTGTGCTCACTTATTGATGTCATGGAACAGAGCATCCCGGACCTCAAGGTCAGTGTGTTTACCCTTGCGCTAACAAAATCTTAGTAACTTTAACTGACGTTGAAAATAGGCTTCGCCTCGGTAAAGACAAAACTCGGTTTTGTCTATATCACTTCCCAATTTGTCGTAAACAAATATATTTGTTTCCTCCACATTGTGAATTGATGAAAAAACAGGTTTGTTTTTACTCTCGGCTTGCACTAACTTTGCAGCCTGAAATGGAAGAGAACGTTAAACATATACGGATTAGTGAGTTTAATTATCCGCTTCCGGATGAGCGGATTGCCAAGTTTCCGCTGGCGGAGAGAGACAGTTCCAAACTGTTGCTGTATAAGCATGGAAAGGTATCTCATGATGTTTTCCGCAACCTCCCGCAGTATCTGCCGCAGGGGGCTCTGATGATATTCAATAACACCAAGGTCATTCAGGCTCGGCTCCATTTCCGCAAGGAGGCTACCGGTGGGCCTAAATCAACGGGCGCTCTGATTGAGATTTTCCTTCTGGAGCCGGCGGAGCCTTCTGATTATCAGGTTATGTTCACTCAAACTTCCTCTTGCAGTTGGTATTGCCTGGTGGGCAATTTGAAGAGGTGGAAAGATGATACCCCGGTGCTTCGCCAAACTGTTCAGATAGGTGACCGTACCATTACCCTTGAGGCAAGACGTGGACCAGTGCATGGTACAAGCTACCGTATTGATTTCAAGTGGGACGGCGGCATAAGCTGGGCTGAACTGCTGGAGGCTGTGGGCGAGATTCCCATTCCTCCTTATTTGAACCGAGCATCGCAGGAGAGTGACAAGACTACATATCAGACAGTATATTCCAAGATTAAGGGCAGCGTTGCAGCTCCTACGGCTGGACTTCATTTCACAGAGCGTGTGCTCAAGGATCTCGATGCTCACGGTATTGACCGTGAAGAGCTTACCCTGCATGTGGGTGCAGGCACATTCCGCCCGGTAAAATCGGAAGAAATAAGCGGGCATGAGATGCATACCGAGTTTATTGCTGTAAAGCGTTCCACTATTGAGAAACTGATTGCGCATGGCGGTGAGACCATTGCTGTGGGAACCACATCAGTCCGCACTATTGAGAGCCTTTATTACATAGGTGTTTATTTGAGCACCCATCCTGATGCTACTGAGGAGGATATGCACGTAAACCAGTGGACTCCCTACGACACCAACCCCACAATGTCATCAGTAGAAGCTCTGCGATACATTCTTGATTATCTGGACCGCCATCATCTTGATGTGCTCAAGACCAGCACCCAGATCATTATTGCTCCGGGTTACAAGTACCACATAGTAAAGATGATGGTTACCAATTTCCACCAGCCTCAGAGTACCCTGCTCCTGCTAGTCTCCGCCTTTGTAAACGGTGACTGGAAAACCATCTACCGCTACGCCCTCGACAACGGTTTCCGGTTCCTGAGTTACGGCGATTCCTCCTTGCTGATTCCCTGATTACACAAAATGGGAACGACTGTGCAATCGCCCTTTTTTTGATACGGAGCAAAATAGGGTGAGGCGGCGTAAAAGCCTATCTTTGCAATCCCTAGAAGAGTTTGATATGGAAAGACCTACAGTTGCACTGATGTATGATTTTGACGGTACGCTTTCACCGTCATATATGCAGGAGTACGATTTCATGGATGCCATAGGACTCACTGACAAGGAGTCATTCTGGAAGGAGTCACATGGTTTGGCAGAGAAGTGCCAGTCCAGTACAATCCTGGCCTACATGAAACTCATGGTCGATAAGGCCAAGGAGAACGGTATCAGCATCCGCCGCCAGCAGTTCGTGGAATTCGGCCGCGGAATAGGCTTCTTCCCTGGAGTAGAGCAGTGGTTCGACCTCATCAACCGCAAAGGTGTCGAGATGGGAGTAAACGTAGAGCACTACATAATCTCATCGGGCCTGAAAGAACTCATTGAAGGCACATCAATAGCAAAGTATTTCAAGAAGATATACGCCTGCTCGTTCATGTATGAGAATGATAAGGCTGTTTGGCCCGCTGTGGCAGTTGATTTTACATCAAAGACCCAGTTCATTTTCATGATTAACAAGGGAATCTACAATATCTGGGAGAATGCCCGTATAAATGATTCCATGCCCGATGAAGGCCGTCCGGTGCCATTCCAGAACATGATTTATTTTGGTGACGGAGAGACCGATATCCCCAGCATGCGAATAGTCAAGACTGAAGGCGGTCACTCAATAGCCATATACAAACCGCAGAATGAGAGCAGCCGCAAGCAGGCCGAGAATCTGGTACACCGTGGCCGCGTTAACTTTGCCTGTCCGGGCGATTACCGTGAGGGCAGTGAGCTATACAATGTGGTGCTTGCCACGATAGCTAAGGCCAAGAGTGATTCAGAGTTCCATTATCTGGAGCGCAAGAACCAGAAATCAATGCTTGAGGATTAACTCAATAGACCTATGGATAAATTCAATATAATAGTTTTGGCAAAGCAGGTGCCTGATACACGTCAGGTGGGTAAGGACGCCATGAATGCCGACGGCACCATAAACCGTGCCGCACTTCCGGCCGTATTCAATCCGGAGGACCTTAATGCCCTGGAGCAGGCCCTTGCCATCAAGGACCGTTTTCCCGGCAGTACGGTGACCATGCTCACAATGGGTCCTGAGAGAGCAAAAGAGATAGTGATGGAGGGTGTTTTTCGTGGCGCTGACGGCGGTTATCTGCTTACGGACCGTCTGTTTGCGGGTGCCGATACACTGGCAACATCATACGCCCTGTCAACCGCCATCCGCAAGATAGGCAAGTTTGACATTATAATAGGCGGCCGTCAGGCCATTGACGGTGATACCGCTCAGGTAGGTCCCCAGGTAGCCGAGAAATTGGGACTCAACCAGATAACCTATGTTGAGGAGATACTTGATATGGACAGCAAGAGTGTTACCGTAAAGCGCGTGATAACAGGCGGTGTAGAAACCGTCAAGGCCCCGCTGCCCTGCCTGCTCACCGTGAACGGAAGTGCAGCACCCTGCCGCCCCCGCAACGCCCGTCTGCTTATGGGTCGCAAGAACTATGAGGTACCCGCATGGACCGTTGCCGATGTCAACGCTGATCCCACCAAGTGCGGACTGTCAGGCTCACCCACCAAGGTAAAGAAGATTGAGAACATAGTATTCCAGGCCAAGGAGAGCAAACGCTATGGTGCCGATGAAAAGGAGATAGCCGCTCTGATTGAGGAACTGGCCGTTAACCATATAATAGGATAAGCCATGAACAGCATCTTTGTATATTGCGAACTGGAAGGAGTCCAGGTGGCTCCCGTCAGTCAGGAACTACTCACCAAGGGCCGCTCGCTTGCCAATCAGCTTGGCGTTAAGCTTGAGGCCATTGCAATAGGCAGCAATCTGGACGGAATAGAGAAACAGATTCTCCCTTACGGAGTTGATGTACTGCACGTGTTTGATGACAAGTGCCTTGCACCTTACACCACTGCACCTCATTCTGCAATCCTTGTAAAACTGTTTCAGGAGGAGCAGCCGCAGATAGCCCTGATGGGCGCAACCGTAATAGGCCGTGACCTTGGACCAAGGGTTTCATCGGCATTGGGTAGCGGTCTTACTGCAGACTGCACCAACCTTGAGATTGGTGAGTATGAGGACAAGAAGTCTGGTCAGGTTTATGAGAACCTGCTTTATCAGATCCGTCCCGCATTCGGCGGTAACATCATTGCCACCATCGTCAACCCCGACCATCGTCCCCAGATGGCAACTGTACGTCAGGGTGTGATGAAGAATGAGATTCTTAAGGCAGACTATAAGGGTGAGATTGTAATGCATAAGGTAAGTGATTACATAAGCCAGGCAGACCTTGCTGTTAGTGTTATAGAGCGTCATATGCAGAAACCCTCACACCATCTGGACAGCGCCAGCATTGTAGTGGCCGGCGGTTACGGAATGGGCAGCCGCGAGGGCTTTGACATGCTCTTCAAGCTGGCCGATGTACTGCACGCCGAGGTAGGTGCCAGCCGTGCCGCAGTTGATGCAGGTTTTGTTGATCATGACCGTCAAATAGGTCAGACCGGTCTTACCGTACGCCCCAAGCTCTATATTGCATGCGGTATATCGGGTCAGATCCAGCACATAGCAGGTATGCGTGAGAGCAGCCTGATCATGTCAATCAACCAGGACCCCGACGCTCCCATCAACGCCATTGCCGATTACGTTGTGACTGGCCGCGTTGAGGATGTGATTCCCAAAATGATCCGTAACTTAAAGGAGATTTCAAAATGAACAACTATAAGGATACCCCTGAACTGAAAGCCCGCATGAACTCTCCGCTTATGGAGCGCATAGTGGAGCTTAAGGAGAACTTCTATACCGAGGCCGATAAGTACGATTACGCACCGGCCGATTTTGCCGATGCAATGGACAATTTTGACCGCGTACTTGAACTGACCGGCAGCGTATGCGATGAGGTTATTGCACCCAACGCCGAGTCTGTGGACCGTGAGGGCTCACACTGCAGCGGCGGACGCGTACAGTATTCAGCTGGCACAGCACAGAACCTCAAGGTGATGCACCAGGCCGGAATGTCAGGATTCGGACTGCCCCGTCAGTACGGAGGTCTGAACATGCCTGTAACCGTATTCAGCGCAGTAGGTGAGATGATCTCACGTGCCGATGCATCGTTCCAGAACGTATGGGGCCTGCAGTCATGCGCCGATACCATCAACGAGTTCGGAAGCCCTGAGCAGAAGGAGAAATACCTCAAGATGGCCAGTGAGGGTGCCACTATGTCAATGGACCTGACCGAGCCCGATGCAGGCAGTGACCTGCAGAGCGTAATGCTCAAGGCAACCGAGGATCCGGAGAACGGCTGCTGGCGTCTGAACGGTGTAAAGCGTTTCATCACCAACGGTGACAGTGATATCCATCTGGTTCTTGCCCGCAGCGAAGAGGGTACTACCGATGGCCGCGGCCTGTCACTCTTTATCTATGACAAGCGTAACGGCGGCGTGACCGTACGCCGTATAGAGGATAAGATGGGTATTCACGGATCACCCACCTGCGAGCTGGTGTTCAACAATGCCAAGGCTGAACTTTGCGGTGACCGCCGCCTGGGTCTTATCAAGTATGTGATGTCACTCATGAACGGTGCCCGTCTGGGTATAGCCACCCAGAGCGTGGGCATACAGGATGCAGCATGGCGTGAGGCTACTGCATACGCTGCAGAGCGCCGTCAGTTCGGCCGTGCCATCGATACATTCCCGGCAGTTTATCAGATGCTGGCAGTGATGAAAGCCAAGATCGAGGCTTCACGTTCACTCATGTATGAGACTTCACGTTACGTTGATATCTACAAGTCACTTGACCAGATTGCCAAGACCCGCACACTCACCCCTGAGGAGCGTCAGGAGAGTAAGCGTTACAGCCGTTTGGCCGATGCACTGACACCAATCACAAAGGGTATCACAAGTGAGTTTGCCAACCAGAACGCATATGACAGCATACAGATTCACGGAGGTTCAGGCTTTATGCGTGACTACGCCTGCGAGCGTCTGTACCGCGATGCACGTATCACCTCAATCTATGAGGGTACAACCCAGTTGCAGGTAGTTGCCGCACTGCGTTATGTAACCGGTGGAACCTATTCACAGTTTGCCAAGGATATACTTGAGCCTCTTGCTGATTCAACTGTTAAGAGCGCTGTTCTTGGTATGGTTTCAAAACTGGATGCCATTACCGAGAGTGCTACCTCACACAAGGAGCAGGAGTTTACTGATTTCTGCGGCCGCCGCATGATGGAGAGTGCAGCATACTGCGTTATGAGCGCCCTGCTGCTGCGTGATTCAATTGAGACTCCTGAATTGTTTGACAAACCCTTGAAGGTATTTGTTGACTGGGCCAAGGGCCAGGTTGAGGGTAATGCTGCAGTAGTAATCGGTTGGACTCCTCAGAGTACAGAGTATTATAAATAAGTAGTACTTTTGTGCCAGGTTTTTAAACAGACTCTGGTGCACAGCGATAAAAGTGACATACTGAAGAGTGAAGCCCGCTATCGCAGGCTCACGGAGACACCGGTGCCAAGGCTGGTATTAAGTCTTGCGGTGCCTACCATCATAAGTATGTCAATATCGGCCATCTACAACATTGTGGATTCATGGTTTGTGGGCCACATCAGCACTGTCGCCACGGCGGGTGTAGGTGTGGCTTTCTCATACCAGTCAATAATACAGGCGGTAGGTTTCTTTTTCGGGCACGGATCAGGCAATTACATGTCACGTGCGCTTGGTGCTCGGGATGCTGAGGGGGCCGGCAAGATGGCTGCCACAGGATTCATTTCATCATTCCTGACAGGCCTGTTCTTTATGGTGGCGGGAATGGTGTTCATGACTCCGCTCTCACGTCTGCTGGGAGCTACGCCTGATGTGGTTCCTTACTCAAACGCTTATCTTAAGTGGATACTGATAGCCACGCCGTTCCTGGTGTCGCAGATGACGCTGAACAACCAATTGCGTCTTCAGGGTAACGCCATGATGGCCATGATAGGCATAGCCGCAGGTATGGTACTCAACATTTTCTTTGACTGGCTGCTCATAAACCATATGGATATGGGCGTTACCGGAGCCGCAATGGCCACCCTTATAAGCCAGTTCATTTCATGGAGCCTGTTGCTGTGGGCCAGCACCTTTGACGGTAATGTGCATATCCGTTTGCGCAACTTTGCCCCTTCACTGGAGCGTTATCGTGAGATAGGAGCGGGAGGCTTGCCTTCACTCATGCGTCAGTCACTCTCCAGTATATCGGCCATATGTATGAACTGGGCGGCCGCAAGCTATGCGCTGCAGGGACAGGAGGCATCAACCATAGCCGCATTTACTGTGGTGGCCAGGATCATGCAATGCGCAATGGCGGTGATTCTTGGCGTGGGCCAGGGATTCCAGCCGGTATGCGGATTCAACTGGGGAGCCAGACTGTATGGACGTGTAAGACAGTCATACAGATTTACGATACAGGTTTGCGTGATAGTCCTGGTAGTGATGTCAACATTGGGATGGATATTTGCGCCTGAGATTATTTCATTCTTCCGTGATGAAGATCCGGAACTGATTCGCATAGGTGCCGTTTTATTGCGCTGGCAGTGCGTGGCCTTCCCGCTGGTTGGCCTGACTACACCTACCAATATGCTGCTGCAGAACATACGCCGTACCGGAAGGGCCACCATATTGGCTATGAGTCGGCACGGATTTGCGTTTTATCCCGTATTCTTTATACTGCCTGCAATATGGGGTCTTGAGGGCCTTGAGGCCACGATGGCTACAGCCGATGTCATTACGTTCTCGATAGCTCTGCCCTTTGCAATCAGCATAATAAGGGAACTTTCAGCCCGTGAAAAGGGAGAATTTGCAGAGTAATAACTACCTTCGCAGCATGGAACAGACATTCAGCCAGCAACTGGAGCTGCTTAAGAAGCTCATAGCCACTCCGTCAGTAACCCGCTCGGAGCAGGAGGCATCGGCCATAATCAAGGCCGATATGGAGAGTCATGGCTATAAGCCTGAGTGCATCGGACTCAACCTGCTGTGCTATGGCCACAGTTATGATTCCGCCAAGCCTACGTTGTTGCTGAACAGCCATATTGATACGGTTAAGCCTGTGGCTGGCTGGACAAAAGATCCTTTTACTCCTGTTATTGAAGACGGCCGTCTGTACGGACTTGGCAGCAATGATGACGGGGCAGGTCTTGTTTCATTACTCCATACTTTCTATATACTGGACAGCAAGCCCCAGCCTTACAATCCGGTTTTCCTGGCTACCGTTGAGGAGGAGGTGAACGGTCAGGGCGGTATGAAACTGGCCGTACAGAGCCTGCCTCATATTGATGTTGCGCTGATAGGTGAGCCTACAGGTATGCAGCCTGCAGTGGCAGAGAAGGGCCTTATGGTGCTTGATTTTATTGTTCACGGCAAGGCCGGTCATGCTGCACGTAATGAGGGAATAAACGCTCTGTATCGTGCCACTGAACTGATAGAGAAACTGCGTACTTTCAAGTTTGACAAGGTATCGGATCTGCTGGGTACGGTCAAGTTTACAATAACGATGATAAATGCGGGAACACAGCATAATGTCATTCCAGATGTGTGTACGTTTACTGCCGATATCCGAACAAATGAACTTTACTCCAACCAAGAGGTTTTTGATATCATAAGCGGACAACTTCCTGAATACTGTGAAGTAAAGGCCCGTTCGTTTAATCTGAACTCTTCAAGGATTGACGTTAATCATCCGTTGATCCGCAAATCCGTAAGTCTGGGACTGAAACCGTACGGCTCACCCACACTCTCGGATCAGGCCATATTGTCTTGTCCTTCGCTTAAGTTGGGACCGGGCGAATCTGCCCGTTCACATACGGCTGATGAGTATGTAACCTTGGCTGAACTGGAGCAGGCTGTACCGTGTTATCTGAAACTTCTTGACGGTCTGAGGATTAAGTGAATAAATATACACGGATTTGCAGAAAGTGGCCTAGGAAAGTGTTATAATCTGCAAAATTCACTTAAATACCCCTCAAAAATATACAAGATAAAAAATAAAGAATAACTTTGTAGCGCGATTGCAAAACAGGGTATCTGTGGAGCGGTCGTATAAAGTAGTAAGATAGTCCTTTTTATAAATATCATTGGGTTACGTTTGATGTGAATCACGCGCCGCCAAAAAAGAGAAGAGGTACCTGAAGGTAACTCTTCTTTTTTTTATACTTTTACGGAACAAAACAGATTTTCATTATGGAAAGCAGGTACGCTGAAGGCATAAGCCGGATTGAGATTAACTCCCTTTGGGGCAGGAAGCACATTGTCTGGAATCTCAGACCTGATGTAAACATTCTGAGTGGTGTGAACGGCACCGGAAAGAGCACTATCCTGAACAAGACGGTATCCCGCTTGGATTATCTGTCTGGTGAGGGAAAGGATGAGAGTGCGGAGGTTACTGTGGATTTCTATCCAGACGGTGCAGATAAACTCAGATATGATGTGATACGCAGTATTGACCGTCCGCTTATGCACAGCAATCTGCTTGAAAAGATGTCAGACAAGAGTGTGGTATCTGAGCTGGACTGGCAGCTCTACAAGCTTCAGAGGCGCTATCTTGATTATCAGGTGAACATAGGCAACCGCACCATCCAGTTACTTACATCCGGTGATCCGGAGAAACTAAAGGAGGCACAGCAGATATCGGCTCCGCGCATCAGGTTCATGGATTATATGGATGAACTCTTTATTGATACCGGCAAGAAGATAGACCGTACCAGCAATGAGATACTGTTTGACCAGTTTGGCGTGACACTGCAGCCGTATAACCTGTCATCGGGTGAAAAACAGCTGTTGGTCATTATGCTTACCACGCTTGTACAGGATATGCATCCCTGTGTGCTGCTTATGGACGAGCCGGAGATTTCACTCCATATTGAATGGCAGCAACAACTGATACAGCGTGTGCGTTCACTTAATCCTAATGTGCAGATAATAATGACCACTCATTCTCCGGCACTTATCATGGATGGCTGGATGGAAGCTGTGACTGATGTAGAGGATATTACCGTCAAGTGACAGGCTTTCTTTATGAAGAGACTCACTGACAACATAAATTCCCGTTATTTTGAGGCTGCCGATAAGCTTCTGCCCGGTAAGCGCAGGGGCCGTATCATAGCTTTCGTGGAGAGTTATGATGATGTCTCTTTCTGGCGGTTGTTGTTGGATGAGTTTGAATCGGAGGGCCATTATTTTCAGATTATGCTGCCTGACAGGGGCGGGCTTACCAAAGGCAAGAAATCGGCATTGCGCTCTTGCATTGACCGCAGCGGGCTGGGCAAGAGCCTGATTGCCTGCGTGGACAGTGATTATGACTGGTTGTTGCAGGGAGTTACTCAGACTTCAAGGGAGATAATAAACAATCCATATGTAATCCAGACCTACACCTACGCCATTGAGAACTATCAGTGCTGGGCGGGCAGCCTGCACCAGATATGTGTCCAGAGCACTCTCAATGACCACCGTCTGATTGATTTCCCGGCCTTTATGGAGATATATTCAAAGGCTGTTTACCCTCTGTTTGTATGGAATGTCTGGTTCTATCGCAAGAAACTGCATAATGAGTTCAGCATGCAGGACCTGAGCATTGACATACGTCTCAAGAGTGTTGATGTACGTCGTCCCCAGGGAGCGATAACGGGTGTCGAGGAGCGTGTCTCTCGTAAGGTGAGATGGCTGGAGAACCACTACCCGGGTGCTATACCTGAGGTGGAGGCATTAAGGGAGGAACTGAAAACAATGGGCGTAAATGAAAGCAATACTTACTTGTTCCTGCAGGGGCACCACCTCATTGAGAATGTAATACTTAAACTGCTTGTACCGGTATGCACTGTCCTGCGTCAGGAACGTGAAGCCGAGATACGCAGGTATGCAGTACATGACCAGCAGTACCGCAATGAGATAAGCGCCTATCAGCATAGTCAGATGGGACTTGCCGAAGCCATACGGAAAAACACACACTACAGGGACTGTGAGTTGTATGAGCGCATGAGGGAGGATGTAAGGAATTTCTTAGTTATGCTTCCAGAAAGAGGGGGTGATGATAAGAAGGACACTGAAAACCTCAAGACGTCCCACCAGCATCAGGAAGGTTGAGAACCACTTGCCTATTACGGGCAGGTCATTCCACGGGATATTGCAGCCGTGGTCACCTATCGTAAGACCTATATTGCTCAGGCAGGAGAGTGATATGCCGTAAGCCTCAGCAATGTCAATGCCTATAGCCAGATAGAAGAACCATCCCACAAACACCAGTGCAAAGAAGAATATACTGAACGTGAGGACACTCTGTCTTGTGGATGGCGGTATAACCTTGCCGTTTATGCGCACGGGCAGTATGGCATTGGGGTGGAGTATACGGTTGAATTCATTGCGCATGGACTTTATCAGAATGGCTATGCGGATGGATTTCATACCACCTGAGGTGGAGCCGGCACAGGCACCCAGATAGAAGCACAGGCCCAGAGTCATCCATATGAACGGAGGCCACTGAGTATAATCAGTTGATGTGAATCCGGTGGTGGTGATTATGGCTGTCACATGGAACAGTGCGTTACGTAGTGAAGCAGATGCGTTATACGGGGTTGATATGAAAAGGCTGATGCCCACTATTGCCGTAAAGATCATCAGGAACATAAGATACCACTTGAACTGCGTGTCTTCAATGAGTTTATGGAACTGGCCGCGGAATGCCACAAAAAACAGCAGTCCGTAGTTGACACCGGACAGGAACATGAAGAATGTAATGACATACTCAATGGTGTGTGAATTGAAGTATGCTATGCTGGCGTTCTTGGTTGAGAATCCGCCTGTGGCAGCGGTAGTAAGAGCATGGTTTATACTGTCAAAGATACCCATGCCGCATAATCTCAGGGCTACGGCACAAAGAACCGTTATCAAAACATAAACAGTCAGAATCCATCGGCCGCTTGTGCTTATGCGCGGATGGAGTTTGTGCTGCGTGGGACCAATGGCTTCGGCGGCAAAGAGCTGAACCTCACCCACACCGAAAATAGGCAGTACGGCTACCGTAAAGAAGACTATTCCCAAACCGCCTATCCACTGTGTCAGACTGCGCCAGAACAGCAGTCCGTGCGGAATTACCTCAACATCCTGTATGATTGTGGCCCCGGTAGTGGTAAATCCTGACATGGTCTCAAAGAAGGCATCAGTGAATGTGGGTATATAACCGCTCAGGTAATATGGGAGAGAACCGAATATGGAGAACAATACCCAACTGACAGCTACCACAATATAACCGTCACGGCGTGTCATGGCTCCTTCCTTGTGTTTTGTGCTTTTACCTATGAGCAGGGCTATCATGCCGACGCAGGCCGATGTGAGCGAGCCCATTATAAATCCGAACAGGTCATCCTCACCATAAAAAATGGAAATAAGGGCACAAAGCAGTAATATTCCTGATTCAATCAGAAGCAGGACTCCCATTATACGGTGTATGATTCTGATGTTTATCAATTGAAATATTTTTCAATGGATTTAATCATTCCTTCCAGACAGAATACCACTACATGGTCTCCGGGCTCAATCTGTGTGTTACCGGTTACCAGTATAGCCTCTTTGTTGCGAATAAGACCGCCTATGGTCACTCCGCGAGGTATGGAAATGTCCTTTACCGGGTTGCGGGTTATCTTGGCACCCTCCTTGACATTGAATTCTGCAACATCGGCATTGGCAAATGTAAGACACTTTACATTTGTGACATCAGCATCCAGCATCATCTGGTATATGTGGCTGGCGGCAATCTTCTTCTTGTTGATTACCGTACCGATATCAAGCTTTTCAGCCATGTTTATATAGTCAATGTTTTCAACCTCAGCTATGGTTTTGGTCACTCCGAAACGCTTGGCGGCCAGGCAGGCCAGGATGTTGGTCTCAGAGTTGTCTGTAAGGGCCACAAAGGCCTCTGTGTGCTGTATGCCCTCACTGTTAAGGAGGCTGGGGTCACGTCCGTCACCGTTTATGATCATCACCTTGTCATCAACGAGCTCGGTAAGTTTGTTGCAACGGTCCAGGTCACTCTCTATTATCTTGAGGTTCATGTAGTCAGGCATGAGCTGTGCGGTGCGTACGGCAATACGGCTGCCGCCCATTATGATCACGTCACGTACATCGGGCAACTCTTCCTTGCCGGCAATCTTGCGGATGTGCGGGATGTGCTTTTTCATTGTCATGAAGTAGACCAGATCACCTGCCTGCATGGTGTCATTACCGCTTGGGATAATGGTTTCACCCTCACGCAGAATGGCAACGATATGATATGGCCTCTCCTTGCCCAGTTGCGACAGCGGCTTATCCAGTATCTGGGCATTGTCACGCAGCTTAATACCCATCATGACCAGGGCACCTCCGGCAAACTCCCACCACTGGCGTATCCAGCTGAGTTTCATTCCGTCAACTATATCCTTGGCCGCCAGAAGTTCAGGATAGATGAGTGAATCCAGACCTATGCTGTTGAAATACTCCATATGCTTGGGCTGGAGGTACTCATAGTTGTTGATTCGGGCTACGGTCTTCTTGGCTCCGAGATAGTGGGCCAGTTGGGCGGAGATAATGTTGCGGCTTTCATCGGTGGTTACTGCCACAAAAAGGTCAGCACTGCCGGCACCGGCCTCCTTAAGGCCGTGAAGCGATACAGGTGATTCCTGTATGGTAAGCAGATCAAAGCTGGAATCAAGGCGGGCCAGCTTTTCAGGACTTTCGTCAATGAGGACAATATCCTGATTCTCTCCGGCCAACAGCTTGGCCAGATGGATACCTACATTTCCTGCTCCTGCAATGACTATCTTCATTTTGTTTCTCTTTTAGGTTTATCGGTCAGGCTCTGGAGAGCGCTGATTACGGCATCTTCATCAATATGACACAGATGCAGCAATTGAGGCGTGGAGCCATGTTCAATGAATCGGTCGGGCAATCCCAGACGTATTATCTCAGGTGAATAGCCGTTATCCATCATATATTCCATAACAGCTGTACCAAGACCTCCTGTAACCGTACCGTTCTCAATAGTGATGATACGGCTGTATTTACGGCCTACCTCTTCCAGGATAGCGGTATCGATAGGCTTGAGGAAACGCATATCATACAGGGCTGCCGTTTTTCCTGTCTGTGACATCCACTGTATTATGGCATGTTCTGCCAGATTGCCTATGGGACCGATGGAAAGTACTGCAGCGTCAGTTCCGTCCAGAATCTTGCGGCCTGTGCCCACAACAACGGGTTCAAGCGGTTTACGCCAGTCTGTAAGGATACCGCGGCCGCGGGGATATCGGATTACAAAGGGCCCCTGGTCAGGCAGCTGCGCGGTGTACATGAGGTTGCGGAGTTCCACTTCATCATAGGGTGATGAGATGATAAGACCCGGAATAGGCCGCAGGTATGCCAGATCAAATGCGCCGTGATGGGTAGGACCGTCCTCACCTACCAGACCGGCGCGGTCCAGACACATTACCACATTCAGATGGTCTATGGCGATATCATGTATGATGTTGTCATATGCACGCTGCATGAATGAGGAGTAGATGTTGCAGAACGGCATCAGTCCCTCTTTTGCCAGACCTGCTGAGAATGTTACGGCATGGCCCTCAGCTATGCCTACGTCAAAGCAGCGGTCAGGATATACATCCATGGGTATGTTCATGCTGCATCCTATGGGCATGGCGGGGGTTATTCCTATGATTCTGGAGTTCTCTTTCATGAGTTCCAGCAGTGTCTCACCAAACACATCCTGGAACAGAGGGGGCATACCTTCACCGTTGCGGACTATGCGTTCACCCGTTTCCTTGTCAAAAAGGCCGGGGGCATGCCATATGGCGGAGTCTTTCTCGGCAGGCTTATATCCCTTGCCTTTAATGGTCTTGATATGCAGCAGCTTGGGGCCGTGCATATTCTTGATATTGGAGAGAATACGCACCAGATTCTGGACATTATGTCCGTCAACAGGACCGAAGTAACGAATGTCCATACCCTCAAACATGTTGTTCTGATGGGTGAGCTTGATCTTGATGCGGTTGTGGCGGCGTATTGTCTCGCGGCGTTTCTGCTCATTCATGAGTCCTAATTTGTAGAGAACTCTTGAAGCATAGTAACGGAACTTGTTATATGAGCGCGAAGTTGTAAGCTGGGTAAGGTAACTGCGCATACCGCCTACACTCTGTGAGATGCTCATATCGTTGTCATTCAATATTATGAGCAGGTCATTGTCAGTGATTGAGGCATTGTTGAGGCCTTCAAAAGCCAGACCTCCGCTCATGGCGCCGTCACCTATAACGGCCACTACACGGCGGGAGCGGTTGCCGTTGCGCTTATCGGCTACAGCCATTCCTAGTGCCGCCGATATGGAGTTTGAAGCATGACCTGCCGTAAAGGCATCATACTCACTTTCCTGAGGTGAAGGGAAGGGCTTGAGTCCGCCGAACTTGCGGTTGGTGCTGAAACGGTCACGACGGCCGGTCAGGATCTTGTGTCCGTATGCCTGATGGCCTACGTCCCATACGATACGGTCATCAGGGGTGTTGAAAACGTAGTGAAGCGCAACGGTCAGTTCAACGGTACCAAGGCTGGAGCCAAAGTGGCCCGGATTGTGTGATAATTCATCTATTATCATCTGTCTCAGTTCGCTGCAAACTTGTGGAAGTTGCTCCAGGTTGAGCTTTTTGAGGTCCTTGGGCGAATTGATACTGTTCAGTATTCCGTTGTTTGTCTTTTCCGCTTCAACGTTATCCATCCTCTGATTTTTGGTTGTTCAAAAGGCAAATGTACCATTTTTTGAGTGAAAAAAGCCCATTTTTAAATAATATGGTGTTTTTTGACCGCACTTTCTAACGTAGAGGCCTATTTGCGGACACTTTATCGGAATAATGGTTATCTTTGACAATCAAGTTTTTTAAAGGTTAATGACATACTCTATTGATGATATTGTCGCCATGATAGGGGCGGAGAGACATGGCTTCTGTCCGGGCTCCATATCATGGCTGCTTACTGACAGCCGTTCACTCTGTTTTCCTGCTGAAACGCTTTTCTTCGCGTTGGTGAGCAGGCGCAATGACGGGCATAACTATATTCGCGAACTGTATAACCGTGGTGTAAGGAATTTTGTAGTGAGCTACCTGCCCGATAACATGGATGACTATCAGGAGTCTAATTTCCTTCTCGTAAGGGATACGTTGTCCGCCCTGCAGACTTTGGCTGCCGCACACCGTATGAAATTTGACATTCCTGTAGTAGGCATAACCGGCAGTAACGGCAAGACCATGATAAAGGAGTGGCTTTATCAGCTTCTGGAACCCGATTATGCCGTTACCCGTTCTCCCAAAAGTTACAACTCCCAGATAGGCGTACCGCTGTCAGTATGGCTGCTCAACAAACAGTCTGAGATAGGCATATTTGAAGCCGGTATTTCCAAGAAGGATGAGATGCGTCAGCTCTGGAAGATAATAAAGCCTACCATAGGCGTCCTCTCAAATATAGGTCTTGCGCATCAGGAAAACTTCCAGTCCCTTCAGGACAAATGCATTGAGAAACTCAAACTGTTCAGGGACTGTGATGTGGTTATCTACAACTGTGACAACGACCTGATCCAGGGTTGTGTTGACAAGTCCATAATGACAGCCCGCGAGATTGCATGGTCACGCAAGAACCAGGACAAACCTCTCTTTATCTCATCGGTAGTAAAGGGAGTCAGTTCAACGGAGATAACATACCGTTACATTGGCCTGGAAAACAAGTTCACGATCCCGTTCATTGATGATGCCTCAATTGAGGATGTTTTGCACTGCCTGGCCGTATGCATCTATCTGATGGTTCCACCAGAGAAGATTACCGAACGTATGGCTACCCTTGAACCACTTGCCATGCGTCTGGAGGTCAAGGACGGCAAACAGGGATGCATTATAATCAATGACAGTTACAACTCCGATATATCATCACTTGGTATTGCGCTTGATTTCATGGCGCGTCGTCAGGATGACAAATCGCGTAACAAAACACTTATACTTTCAGACATACTCCAGTCGGGCTGGTCTGTGCATGAACTGTACCGCAGGGTGGCACAGTTGGTTGAAAGCCGCGGCATAACCAAACTCATCGGCATAGGTGAGGATATCACTTCTGAATCCAAACGGTTTGATGTTCCTGAAAAGTATTTCTTCAACACGACCGATGACTTCCTCAAATCAGACCTGATAAAAGGTTTCCATAATGAACTGGTGCTGATTAAAGGCGCTCGTATGTATGAATTTGACAGGATAGCTGAACGCCTGGAACTCAAGGTGCATGAGACTATTCTGGAGGTTAATCTGCAGGCCATTGCTGATAACCTGAACCGTTATCGCGGCATGCTTAAGCCTGAGACAAAGATTGTCTGCATGGTCAAGGCTTCTGCATACGGCTCAGGCGCGATTGAGGTTTCCAAAACGCTTCAGGACCGCAAGGTGGATTATCTGGCGGTTGCAGTGGCTGATGAAGGCGCCGAACTGCGCAAGGCGGGCATAACCACCAGCATCATGGTGATGAATCCGGAGCGTACATCGTTCAATACCCTGTTTGACTATAAACTGGAGCCGGAGGTTTACAGTTTCCATCTGCTTGACCTGATAATACGTGCGGCAGAGCATAACGGAGTGACAAACTTCCCCATTCACATAAAGATTGATACCGGTATGCACCGTCTGGGCTTTTCGCCCCAGGATATACCGGAACTGTTACACAGGCTGCAAAGACAGACTGCCGTCATACCGTGTTCTGTATTCTCTCATTTTGTGGGCAGTGACAGTGCGGAATTTGACAAGTTCACAAAACTGCAGATTGAGCGGTTCAATGAGGCCGCCGATACGTTGCAGGCTGCTTTTAAGCATCACATCATACGGCATATCTGCAACTCTGCCGGTATTGAGAGATTCCCTGATGTTCATTATGACATGGTTCGTCTGGGACTTGGTCTTTACGGTATCAACCCGCTTGACAACCAGCCGCTGGAGACAGTATGCACACTCAAGACCACCATACTCCAGATACGTGAATTGGACAAGGGTGAGACAGTGGGCTACAGCCGCAAGGGCAAGATTACCAGGCCTTCACGTATCGCAGCCATACCGATAGGATATGCCGATGGTCTGGATCGTCATCTGGGTAACGGTAAGGCATATTGCCTTGTGAACGGACAGAAGGCTTACTATGTGGGCAACATATGCATGGACGTTTGCATGATTGACGTTACGGACATTGACTGCCAGGAGGGAGACTCGGTTGAGATATTCGGTCCCAACCTGCCGGTACATTTGCTGTCCGATATACTTGGCACCATACCTTATGAGATAATATCGACCGTTTCAATCCGTGTAAAGAGAGTCTACTATACGGAATAACGTTGGCTTTGGCATTGGCTTTGGCTTTTTGAAAAATAACTAACCTGAATTATAATATGACAAACAATTCTGATTCAAAAGCCTTGCGGATGACTAATTTCCGCTGGGTACTGTGCGCCCTCCTGTTTGTGGCCACAACAGTCAATTACCTGGACCGTCAGGTGCTTTCACTTACCTGGAAAGACTTTATCTCTGCTGATTTCAACTGGAGTGACAGTCAGTACGGTACCATTACCGGTTTCTTTTCCATTTTCTATGCCGTTGCATGTCTGTTCAGCGGTAAGTTCATTGACAAGCTGGGTACCCGTAAGGGTTACCTGTGGGCCATATTCATCTGGTCAGTAGGTGCCTGCATGCACGCTGCCTGCGGATGGGCTGCATTGAAGTGGGCCGGTGCCGAGTCTATGGAGGCTGCCAAGAATTCGGCCGATATCATGCTGCTGGTTACTACGGCTTCAGTCTATATGTTCATGTTCTGCCGTGCGGTGCTGGCTCTGGGTGAGTCGGGTAACTTCCCCGCAGCCATCAAGGTTACCGCCGAGTATTTCCCCAAGAAGGACCGCGCATTCGCAACATCCATCTTCAATGCAGGTGCATCGGTAGGCGCTCTGGCTGCCCCTGCCTGCATTCCTATTCTGGCTGCCAAGTGTGGCTGGGAGATGGCGTTTATCATTATCGGTGCGCTGGGCTTTGTCTGGATGTTCTTCTGGTTCGGTCTCTACAGCAAGCCCGAGGAGTCAAGGTTCGTGAACCAGGCCGAGCTTGAGTATATACATCAGGATGATGCTGCCGAACTGGCTGCTGCCAAGGCTGCCGAGGCTGCTGTCAAGGAGGAGAAGTCAATTCCTTTCTTCAAGTGTTTCACGTTCCGTCAGACATGGGCATTCATTTGCGGAAAATTCTTTACGGACGGCGTGTGGTGGTTCTTCCTGTTCTGGGCACCTGCCTATTTCAGTGACCAGTATCATTACCGCTCGGATTCTCCTATGGCAATCAAGCTCATTTTCGTACTTTATCTGATTGTTACAGTGGTAAGTATAGGCGGCGGTTATCTGCCTAAGTATTTTGTTGAGAAGAAGGGTATGGAGCCTTACTCAGGCCGAATGAAGGCCATGCTCATATTTGCCTTCTTCCCGCTGCTGGCCCTCTTTGCCCAGCCTCTGGGTAAGTACAGCGCATGGTTCCCCGCCATCATCATCGGCTTGGCCGGTGCCGGACATCAGGCATGGTCAGCCAACCTCTACTCAACCATCGGCGATATGTTTCCTAAGTCTACTATAGGAACTATTACCGGCGTGGGTACCACAATGGGCGGTTTGGCGTCATTTATGATTAACAAGGGTGCCGGAATGCTCTTTACCAAGAGTGATGCTCTGGGTTCTGCTTTCAGTTTCCTTGGTTTTGAAGGCAAGGAGGCCGGATACATGATAGTGTTCTGCATCTGCGCCGTTGCTTATCTGATTGGCTGGACCGTGATGAAACTGCTTGTACCTAAGTATAAGCCTATTGAAGTTTGATATTTGCCTAAACTAACCTTTTTCAATTATGAGTAACCACAAACCTACTGTCAAAGAGAAGATCGCATACGCACTGGGCGATGCGGCTGCCGGTGGCATTACATGGAAAATCATGTCCATTGCCTTCCCTCTGTTTTTTACAAATGTATTCGGACTTACTTTTGCCGATGCTGCCGCCCTTATGCTTATAGCCCGTCTGTTTGACGTGGTTACTGATCCCCTTATGGGCAGTCTGGCTGACCGCACCCAATCCAAGTGGGGAACCTATCGCCCGTGGCTCATATTCGGTGCCATCCCGTTCGGCCTGGTGTTTGCGTTGTTGCTTTACACCCCTGATCTGGGGCCCGCCGGAAAGCGTGTCTATGCATATGTGCTCTACCTGCTTATGATGGCGGTTTACACTATGGTCAATGTGCCATATGGCTCTCTGTTAGGTGTAATGACGGCCGATGACAATGAGAAGAACCAATTTTCATCATACCGAATGGTGGGTGCATACGCAATGGGCTTCATTACCCTGCTCTCATTCCCGTATCTGCAGAAGATGGTGGGTGGGACAGATGCACACCAGTATGCAGTGCTGGGTGCTGTGTTCGGCATTATTGCCGCTGCCATGACACTTGCCTGCGGCCTGATGACCAAAGAAAGGCTCAAACCTGTAAGGGCAGAGAAATACTCTTTCCGTCAGTTTGTTGACCTGTTCAAGAATAAACCGTGGATTTATCTTACACTTATAGGACTGTGTACCAACTTCTTCAACGGATTCCGCTATGCTGTGGCCGGTTATATGATATCATACTGCCTGGGCGGTGACGTAACCGTGGGCGGTCTCATCATCAACTATACCGTGCTGATGGCGTTCGGTGAGGTAACGTGCATGATATTCGGTGGTGTATCACCCAAGTTCACCAAGTGGGTGGGTTCTAAGCATAAGGCTTTTGTGTGGGCATCAGTAATCTGCGTGGTGTTCTCAGTGCTGTTCTTCTTTATTCCTATGAATCCGAAGTATATCTGGCTGATGGTGGCTGTGGTTATACTCACGTCAGTGGGAGTGGGCCTGTATTCACCTCTGCTTTGGTCTATGTATGCCGATGTAGCCGATTTTGCCACTGAGAAGTTCGGAACCTCATCAACAGGTCTGATATTCTCATCAGGCACAATGGCCCAGAAGTTGGGCGGCGCCATATCGGGTTCACTCATAGCACTGCTGCTGGGTTTGGCCGGCGCACGTATGATTCCTGATGATTTTGGCAATATGTCAATAGATCCCGCTTCAGTTACAGAATCTGTGCGTACCATGGTGTGGTCTCTTTTCTCATTGATACCCGCTGTTATTGCCCTTATCATGGGATTCCTGGCATATAAGTTCCCCATCAAGAAATGAGGTGTATGGCTAAGGAATACGGACATTACGATGATGCGGCCAGGGAGTATGTCATTACAGACCCTTGTACCCCATGGCCTTGGATAAACTACTTAGGTACTGAGGATTTCTTTGGTCTTATTTCAAATACCGCGGGCGGTTACAGTTTCTGCAAGGATGCCAAGTTCCGCCGCATCACCCGCTACCGTTACAACGGCGTGCCCATGGATGCGGGCGGACGGTATTTCTACATAAAGGATGGTGATACTGTGTGGAACCCGGGTTGGAAGCCCTGCAAGACTCCGCTTGATTTCTATGAGTGCCGTCACGGCATGAACTATACCACGATTGAGGGCCGCAAGGACGGTGTAACCGCAAAGGTGCTCTTTTTTGTACCGCTCAAGACATGGGCCGAGGTCCAGAAACTGACACTGACCAACACTACCGATAAGGTTAAGAAACTGAAACTGTTTAGCTTCCAGGAGTGGTGCCTTTGGAATGCATCGACCGACATGGAGAATTTCCAACGTAACTTCTCTACAGGTGAGGTTGAGATTGACGGCTCAGTTATTTACCATAAGACTGAATACAAGGAGCGCCGCAACCACTATGCATACTATTCAGTGAATGTTCCCGTGCAGGGTTATGATACTGACCGCGAATCATTCCTGGGGCTGTATAACGGTTTTGATGCGCCTCAGGCCGTGCTTGAGGGCAAGCCTCGCATGAGCGTTGCTCACGGATGGTCACCTATAGCATCACATTATCTGGAGATAGATCTTAAGCCGGGTGAGAGCCGTGACCTGATATTTGTATTGGGATATGTGGAGAATGCCCAGGATGACAAGTGGGAAAGCAAGGGTGTGATCAACAAACGCATGGCCCGTGAGATTCTTTCAGGTCTTGATACGGTGGCCAAGGTGGATGAGGAGTTCAACCGTCTGTGTGAGTATTGGAATAACCTGCTGCAGATATTCTCTGTCAAGAGTGGCGATGACCGTCTGGACCGTACGGTCAATATCTGGAACCAGTACCAGTGCATGATCACCTTCTGCTTCTCACGCAGCGCATCTTTCTTTGAGAGCGGCATAGGTCGTGGAATGGGATTCCGTGACTCCAACCAGGACCTGATAGGTTTTGTGCATCAGATACCTGAGCGTGCACGTGAGCGTATAATAGATATTGCTTCAACCCAGTTTCCTGACGGAGGTTGCTATCACCAGTATCAGCCCCTGACCAAGCGTGGTAATGACGGTATTGGCGGCGGATTCAATGATGACCCCATGTGGCTCATATTCGGCGTTTGCGGCTACCTGCGTGAGACAGGTGATTTCAGTATTCTGGATGAACCCGTTCCATTTGACAATGTTCCGGGCAGTGAGAAGAGCCTGTTTGAGCACCTGACCATATCATTTGATCACGTGATAAACAATTTGGGGCCGCATGGACTGCCCCTGATAGGCCGGGCAGACTGGAATGACTGCCTGAACCTTAACTGTTTCTCAAATGATCCCGATGAGAGTTTCCAGACCACGGAGAACAAAACCGAGGGCAGCAAGGCTGAGAGCCTGATGATAGCCGGTCTGTTTGTGTTCTGCGGTCGTGATTATGTAGAGCTCTGCCGCCACCTGGGACGTAATGGTGAGGCTGACCGGGC
Organism: Bacteroidaceae bacterium; assembly: GCA_017633615.1. The sequence goes on from JAGBPB010000077.1 coordinate 27,376, forward strand.
ACAGAAATACATCGATGAAATGGTGAATTCTGTTGAGAAATACGGTTGGGATGGCAGTTGGTTCCTGCGTGCATATGACTACTATGGAAACAAGGTGGGATCCCATGAAAATGAGGAGGGTAAGATATTCATTGAATCAAACGGCTGGTGTACAATGGCTGGGATTGGTCTTAAAGATGGTCTCTGCGATAAAGCTCTGGATTCAGTGAAGGAGCGTCTTGACTCTGAGCATGGTATTGTGCTGAATAATCCTGCCTTTACCAAATACTATATCGAGTACGGCGAGATATCGAGTTACCCTGCAGGATATAAGGAGAATGCGGGCATATTCTGCCACAACAACCCGTGGGTCATCATTGGTGAAACGGTTCGCGGTAACGGCAAGGCTGCCATGGAATATTGGCGCAAGATATGTCCGGCTTATATCAAGGATCAGACGCTGCATAAGGTAGAACCTTACGTTTATTCGCAGATGGTGGCCGGTAAGGATGCTTTCCGTCCGGGTGAAGGCAAGAATTCATGGCTCACCGGCACGGCGGCCTGGAACTGGTATGCCATTACTCAGTTCATCCTTGGTATTCAACCTACGTATGACGGACTTAGGATAGATCCGTGCATAAGTCCCGATATGAAAGAGTTCACTGTAACCCGCCGTTTCCGCGGCGTCACCTACATCATCAACATCCAGAACCCCAAAGGTTCCCAACACGGTCTAAGTGAACTTATAGTAGACGGTAAAACTATATCAGGAAACTTGGTACCAATCGCCGCAAAAGAATCCAAGGTGCACGTAACAGCAATTCTTCACTGAAGAATTGCTGTTACCTCTTAACAGTGAGGATAAAGCTGGAAGCTTCACATGGGGAGCATATCGGTGGGTGTTCTTTGCAGACTTTTACTGTAATAGATTTGATTGCTGGGATGCTTTCCAGCAGAGCATTGGCAATGCGTCCGGCAACGTGCTCAAGCAGGGCGGAGCGGACCAGCATCTGCTGCTTTACAATATCCGCAACCTTTGCGTAATTGACGGTACCGTCCAGGTCATCAGAGAGTACGGCAGCAGTAGCATCGGCATTCATCGTAATGCTTACCGTGTACCATGCACCGACAATTGCCTCCTGAGGATCAACGCCATGATAGGCGTAAATTCTCAGGCCGTCAATCTTAATAGCCTGTTCCAGTATTGTCATATAATCAGCAGCGGAGGCCGCTCTCGATATTTTCCATATCGGCCTTGAAGTTCTTGTCAACCTGAATCTGGTCACGGACCATATTGCAGGCATGCAGAACTGTGGCGTGATCGCGTTTGCCTATATAGGCACCGATCTTGGACGTGGAGTAATCCAGATATTTCTTAGCCAGGTACATGCTTATCTGTCTTACCTGTACAATCTCGTGCTTGCGGGATTTGGTCTGAATGGATTGCTCGTCAATGTTATAATAGTCACAGACTTTTGTGATTATCGATTCAATTGTGATAGGTTTCTGCTCATGGTGCTGGCTCTTCTCAATTACCTCATGTGTGAGATTAAGGTCAATCTCCTTTCCGTAGATTGTAGAATAGGCCATGAGTGAAACGATTACACCCTCCAGGTCACGAACGTTATCCCTTACCTTATCAGCGATATACTCTATTACAGGCTCCGGGAACTTTAATCCGTCACGTCTGGTCTTTTCTCGCAGGATGTCTTTTCTGAGATTCAGATCAGGTCTCTCCAGCTCAGCAACCAAACCCCATTTGAAGCGGGTGATGAGCCTCTCCTCCAGATCCTTCATATCCTTTGGGGGACGGTCGCTGGTAAGTATAAGCTGCTTATGGTTGAGATGCAGGTAGTTGAATATGTGGAAGAAGGTGTTCTGGGTCTTGGTCTGACCAGCCATCTCCTGCATATCATCTATGATAAGAACGTCTATTGACTGGTAGAAATGTATAAAGTCATTTGTGGTGTTGTTCTTGACTGAATCCACATACTGGACCATAAACAGGTGCGCAGAAACATAGAGCACTCTCTTTTCAGGATGAAGTTCCTTGACCTTTCTGCCTATTGCGGTTGCCAGGTGAGTCTTGCCTACGCCGGATGAACCGTACAGGAAAAGTGGATTGAATGCGCTGCCTGCAGGATTAAGAGCAATAGTCTCACCTGCGGTACGAGCCAACTTGTTGCTGATTCCCTCTACAAAGTTTTCAAAACTGTAGTTGGGATCAAGCTGCGGGTTGAGATCCTGAACAAGAGGTGCATCGTTGACAGTAGGAGCCTTGTTTCCGGTATCAGCTGTTCCTTTAATATTGGTTAAGGTGTTTGCTGAACTGACATTCTGATTGATGTTGTTATCCTTATCAGTAAGGATGCTGTACATGAGTCTGGTGCCCTTTCCGAACACCTTTGTCAGAGCGGCCTTGATAACGTCAAGACAGTTCTGCTCAAGATACTCATATACGAATGAACTGGGAACCTGAATGAGAAGCTCTCCATCCTCCAATGAAACGGGATCAGTAACGGTAAACCACGTCTCGAATACAACCTCCGATACGTTGTCTCGGATGAACTCCAGACAAAGGTCCCATTTATTCTTTAATTCTTTTCCCGTCATTATTTTTGGACTAATAAGCATTACGGTCAGTGTCGGAATCCGGTTACAAAATCATTAATTCGGAATCGATTTCTTACTGTCTGCAATGCAAAATTGAGAATCTTATTTTATTTGAGCAAACAGTTTTTATAAGCCTAAAAAATGCTTATTTGTAACGCATTGGGAATAAGCCACTTGTAAAAGAGTCCTAAAAAGGTTGAAAACAACCTCTTGATTTTTTGTAATTCCTTGATAATTAGACTTCTGGCCTGTTGATAACTTCTTGGGGCAATACGTTTGCAACCCTTTTTGTCCCCCTTTATAGCATGTCAGAAACGAGTTTGTTTTTTTGCCGTTTTCCTTATCACAAATCTGTCTTATTTGGATAAAATCTAATTTATGGAAAAGATATTGCGAATATTTATACTGGAATTATTTGTTTTTTGACGTGATTTCCCTTGCCTCTTTTACACTTATCTTTTTCCCTTTATAGACCGCAATCACGAATGCATCCTTATAATTTTTCTGGACCTCATTCTTCGTCCTCAGGATCTCATCATAATCAGATGTATCTCCGCAGGTGTACTTGCACATTCCGCCCTCCGTATAGTAGCTGACGTTGGAGTATGCCTTGAGTCTTTTGTCATTATCCTTGAGCGGAGTTTTAAGTGACATGAACTGGACCTTATAAACCGGAACTGCTTGGGCCGTACTGTTGTCCTTTTCTTTTTTGCTGCCGTCATTTCCTATTGCCTGTGTGGCAGGAACAGCTTTATCCATCAGTTTATTATGATAGTCAAGATACTCCTTGAAAGCTTTGTAAAGACTCTGGCTCATCTCTTCAACGCCTTTTTGTGATACCAGATATTTACACTCTGCATCATTTGAGATAAAACCAAGTTCTACCAGTATGCTGGGCATTGTGCTCTTCCATAGAACCAGATAGCCGGCCTGGTGTACACCCCTGTCAGGGCGTTTGGCTGACTTTACCATCTGTGATTGAGTGAATGTAGCCATTTTTAGACTCTCTTTCTGGTACTCATTCTGCATGAACTCAAATATAATCATGCTTTCAGGGCTGTTGGGGTCATAGCCCTCATAGTGTGCCTGATAATCATTCTCCAGTAGAATAGCCTTGTTCTCCTCAAGGGCGGCGTTCAGGTTGGCGCTGGTCCTGTTCTCCTCTACGCCAAGCAGATATGTCTCGGCACCGTTGGCGGATTTGTTCTTTGCGGAGTTTGTGTGAATTGAAATGAACATGTCAGCACTGGCCTTGTTGGCTATATCGGCGCGTTTGTACAATTCAACAAACACATCAGTTTTACGCGTATAGATAACCTTGACGTCTTTACAGTTGTCCTCAATGAGCTTACCCATCTTGATGGCTACGTTCAGGTTAATGGCTTTTTCCTGATTGCGGCCGTTAATGGCGCCGGGGTCTTTACCTCCGTGCCCGGGATCAATCACCAGGACAAACTTTCCGTCTTTGTCAACAGCATGTGCAGGCGTTACGGCCATCAGGCATAACACCGCCATAATAATTCTGAGTATATGTTTATGATTTCTCATTCACCTCTTTTTGATTCATATTTTGATGGGGTTGCATCAGTACTTGAAATGAATGATGCGAATTGTTTTGCGGTTATGTGGACGGGCTCTGTCATGAACTCCGGAATGTTGAAGGCATTGAGGTATTCGCGGTTGAATTCAGGATCACGTTGCGGGAGGGCAAAGGGTTTTGAGAAATGACCGTTTTCATCAATGTGGCTGAAGTAGAGACGGGTGTGAACGCCATCCTCACGTCGTGTGCTGAACAACAGCCATTTGCCGTTTGATGACCAGCAATGGTAACTCTCGGCGAACGGACTGTTGATCTCATCAGCATAGCGGTATGAATTGTCATTAAGATCAAACAGTATAAAGTCCGATGCAATCTGGTCAAGCGGGAATATTCCGTGCGTACTTACACAACACACCATCCAGCGTCCGGTGGGTGAGGTGCGGGGCCAGGTCATACTGCTGTCAATTGCGGCTGCGTCATAGATTAGCTTTTTGGGCCCCCATACGCGGGTATCTGGATCAAATGACTTGCTGTAAAGGTTAAAATGCAGCTTTTCCCTGTCAATAAACATCTGGCTTTTTCTGTTGGGCTCGAACGGAGCTTCATAATGAGCTGAAACATAAAATAGCGTACGTCCGTCAGCTGACCATCCGGGGAAACATTCCATCTCTGAAGAATCATTCTCAATGACACTTACGGTGTTGTCATGTGTGTTGTACAATATAATGTCATTCTCTTCATCAATTACTTCCAGTTTATCATGGCTCATTGCATGGACAGACTGATGTGTCTTGTTGTTGGAGAGAGCAATGTATTCATGAGTAGGGTGCCATGAAGGATATACGCCTGCTGAGATTGTGGAGTCCGTCTTCATGTTAACCTTGTGCAGTTTTCCGTCAAGTACAAGAATAGTTCCGCCTTTATATTGACGTACGTGAAACATCATATTGTCCGTATCTCCGTTCTTGTAGTGGTGACAGTTGATGCAGGTTCCATGAGCGTTGTCCTGAATCATGGTGTTGGATACAATCACCTTTTCCTTATAGTTGGTAATATTCCTTTCACGTATGGTCAGTTTTTCATATGATTCAACAGCAACCGGAATGATACGGTATGAGATATATGGGTCAATCTCATCAGAAACGGTCATCTTGAATGGCCGGTATGCTGTCCATTGCCCGTTAGTGCGGCTGTAAACCTGGACGGTAATCTCAGGAGATTCTGTCAGTTTCTGCCATTTGGATTGTGGAATGCGGACCTTTTTTCCTTTTACGGTTACCTCATATCCGTTTGATTTCAAAACGGTAATGTAATCATCTGCCGTCTCATCAATCAGGAAATTGGTGGGTGCGATATTGGACGGGATGGTCACGTCCGTATAATCAGGAAAGATTGCGGGATAAGTATCTGTTGAACCTGAGTTCCCGGGAATCTGGGCGCAGGCGACAATCAGAGTCAGGATGATGAGCGGGATAAGCTTTCTCATAGGTCAATAGGTCTGTAGGTTACGCATGAAATAGTAGTAATAGTAGAACGTTGTTCCAAATTTTTGAGAGTAGGGATAGACTGATTCCTTAAGCGAACGGACAGGGTGTGACTCTACATAACGTTTGAATGCAGTGTAGTTGTCATTAACAGCTTTGTTATAGGGTAGCTGCATGCCATCCTTCTCCAAGTCACTGTAAAGTATTGCGGCCTCCTGGACACTGCGCGGCAGTTCTTTTGGATTGTTGGTCTGAAGATAATAATAGAGACGTTTCCAGAATTCCGGTATGTTTTGTATGCGCATGGTCCAGTACAGGGCGGCGCGGTCATATTCAGGAGTAGGATGGGGAGGCTCAGGCTCAACGTAGTGACGCATAAGGAATGTTTCACTCTTGACCTGGTCATTTGACATACGGTTCTCAAAGCACATATACGGGAGTATCTCTTTGTATGGAGCCGATGAAGCCATCGCGGCGGAGTCCCTGGACAATGCGCTCTGTTCAAAAGCCCATTTGCGGTAGAAAATAGTCTTGCTCAGTTTGTTTATGTATTTGCGGGCAAATTCGGTTTCCTGCATAATGACAGAATGCATAACCAGATATTTTATAGTGCTGTAGCTCCAGTCGTGTTCTATTACATCTTCCAGACACCATCGGTAACTCATATTTACAAGTCCGTACTGAAGGTATAGCTGTTTTCCTGATTGGAAAGCCATAGGGATCTGGGTACGGGACTTTTGCAGACGGCTGCCGTCCTTCATGGTGAATGCTTCATCGAGAGCACGGTTCATCTTAAGCAGGGCGAGGTCACGGTACAGGACCATGGTGCGGGTTGGTTCAAAAAACTTCCCGCTATAGCTGTCAACAATCTCATTTATGGTATTCTGGTCTTTAATGCCCGACAGTTTCCTGGTGCGTGCCGCGTATGCTTTCTCATCGGATGCAGCATGTGAACGGACAGCCTCTTTGTATATCTTGACTACCTCTGGCCAGTCAAATCTGTCAACAGCCTCTGACATGGCCAGTTCCGTACGGAAATTATCATCCTTGAACCAGAAACCCCATACTGACAGTATGGCTGCAATAGATACTATGGCTTGTAGAACGGGTCTTTGAACACTTTCTTTAAGCCAGCGTGCTGCTATACTCATAATCAGGATAAAGAGCAGCGCCAGTTGGAACGGAGTTCTGACGGCATGGGTCCATTCGTCATCTGATATAGAGGGTAACCCCAGATGCCAGCTGTCAGCCATGCGATATGTGGTGTAGAAATTGTATGCAATCAGAGGGACTAAAAGAACCAGTCCGATACCTGTAGCAAAGAGTGTAATGCGATTATTCCGCGTATCGCTTTTTCCGGTCAGGACAGAGAGTGATGCACCGAGCGTACCTACAAAGGCGAATGTTCCGAACAGAGGGAATCCGGCCGCTGTCCATATGGCCAGAAAAAGCATCCTGCCTCCAAGGGTTTTTATACGGTTTATTGCAAAAACAGGAATAAGTGCTGTCATGTATCCCAATACGGGAGCAAAGAAATGATCTTGCTCTCTCATAATGAATACCCCATAGCCAAGTGACATATTCCCTATAACCATTAGCACCGCCGGAATGATGGCAAGAATCTTAAGGCCGTCAGGTATATTGAATACTTTGACTGTAAGCTGGTAGGTGAGCAGCAAAAGGATTACCCAAAGAAGTGAGCCGAGCCATGGCAGATACAGGAATTGGGTAAAGAATGAGCCTGCAACCCCAAGAAAACCTCCGGGAATCTGGAGTGCCTCCTTGAAATAGAGCCAGTCAAACATGAAGATTGAAAGGTCCTCAACTTTCTTAAGGAAATAGTGTCCGCGAATAACCAGTACCGCCCAAAGCAGCACTGCAAGAATATAAGGGAGCACCTTGAACAGGCGCTCGGACAGCCCTTTTGAATTGTTCCTGATGACGGGGGTCATATATAAGTAAAGTATCGCGCGCGTGTGCGTGTGTGAAATTGCCCCAAAGATAACATTTTTCGCTCTCTTTTTATAACTGTAAGGCTTAAAACTGCTATTTTCGCGGATAGTCAATTGAAACAACATTTCCATTATGAAAAGAATAACTGTATGGGCCTTGATGCAGATGATGCTGCTTCCGGCTCTGGCGCAACAGCCTGTATGGCTTGATCCTAAGGTTAACAGTGAAAATGAAAAGCCTGATGTGGCTGATTATTTTGCCTATGAGGATCTGAAATCGGCTGAAAAGGGTGAGAAGAGCCTGTCTTCAAGATTTATGTCAATTGAGGGTAACTGGAAGTTCAACTTTGTAAAGAATGCCTATGACAAGCCTGAGAATTTCTATGAAACAGGCTATGATGACAGCAAGTGGGTAAGTTTTCCTGTACCGGGACTTTTTGAGATGAACGGCTACGGAGACCGTATCTATACTAACGTAAGCTACCCTTGGAACAATGAGTATCCCATTAACCCGCCGATAGTGGGTGAGCGTGACAACTATGTGGGTTCATACCGCCAGAACTTCACGATACCGGCAGAATGGAAAGGTAGCCGTGTCTACATTCACGTGGGTTCAGCTACTTCTAACCTGTGGGTTTGGGTAAACGGCCGGTATGTGGGCTACAGTGAGGACAGCAAGATGGAGGCTGAATTTGATATTACTGACTATGTTAAGTTCGGCCAAAGAAACCTCATTGCGATGCAGATTATGCGCTGGTGCGATGCCAGTTACATTGAGGACCAGGATTTCTGGCGTTTTACCGGCATAGCCCGTGAGGTCTATCTCTACGCGCGTCCCGAGGCCAGAATTGATGATTTTACCATAATATCTGACCTGGACACCAAGTATAAGAACGCCATTTTGAGATACAACGCAACTCTGGCAGGTGCTGACGGCAAACAGCTCCTGCTTAATCTCAAGGATGCATCAGGCCGTGAGATCGCACAACGTAAAGTGACTGTCCAGGGCGGTTCTGCAAGTGCGGATTTTATGGTTAAGAATCCTTACAAATGGACTGCTGAGACACCCTATCTGTATACATTGTATATGACACTTATGGAATCTGACGGAACGGCACTGGAGGTGATACCTCAGAAGGTTGGATTCCGCAAGGTTGAGATACGTGACCGCCAGCTCCTGGTGAACGGACAGCCCATACTTATTAAAGGTGCAGACCGTCACGAGATGGATCCGGATGGCGGTTATCTGATATCGCTGGAACGTATGATTCAGGATATACAGATTATGAAGCAGATGAATATTAACGCGGTACGTACCAGCCACTATCCCGATGATCCCCGCTGGTATGATTTGTGCGATGAGTACGGCATCTATCTGGTGGCTGAGGCCAATCTTGAGGGGCACGGAATGATGTACGGACCGCATCCTTTGGCTGCCAATCCGGATTATGAGCAGGCTCACCTGGAGCGTAACAAGTCAAACGTAATAACTTACAGGAACCACCCGTCAATCATTGTATGGTCAATGGGTAATGAGGATGGTGACGGCCAGAATTTTGTAACCTGCTACAAGTGGATAAAGGAGTATGATAAGACCCGCCCCGTTCAGTATGAGGGAGCAACCGGCTCACCAGACCATTGTGACATAAACTGCCCCATGTATGCAGACTACGGAGCAATGGAACGTCATGAAAGAGGTAATGATCCGCGTCCGATGATAGAGTGTGAGTATGCGCATGCCATGGGTAACTCTGAGGGTGGATTCAAGGAGTACTGGGATATAATACGTGCCAACCGTTCAGTTCAGGGTGGTTTCATCTGGGACTTTGTTGATCAGGCTGTTTATGGTAAAAACGCCGATGGAAAGGAGATTTTTATGTATGGAGGTGATGACGGCCGCTATCCCGTATCGGACCAGAACTTCAACTGCAACGGACTGATTGCGCCTGACCGTCGCTGGAACCCGCACGCATATGAGGTGCAGTATTTCTATCAGAATATCTGGGCTGCGCCTGTTGATATCAGGAAGGGTCAGATTGAGATATACAATGAGAATTTCTACACAGATCTGTCTGCTTACAGGATGGAGTATTTCCTTCAGGTGAACGGTGTTGAAGTTCAGGGCTCACGCGGGGAGTTCAAACTACCTAAGGTGGCACCGCAGCAAAAGGTGAAAGTAACCGTTCCGGGTATATCAAAGGCAATCAGGAATGCGCCCCAGACTGGAGCCGAGATTCTGGTTGGCGTGGAGTTCAAACTGAAAGAGGCAACCTCCCTCCTAGAGAAGGATTTCATTGTAGCCCGCAACCAGATTCAGGTATCAGATTATTCATTCCCTGCAATAGCCGCTGAGGCTGTTGCTGATGTCAAAACTTCCGGTGAAAACGTGAAAATTGATGAGGCTGTGGCATACGTAAAGCTTGAAGCTGCAGGAGTTGTCTATACCTTCAACAAGAACACTGGATGGATTGATTACATTGATGTGGACGGCAAACAGATAACACAGAACGGCAGTCAGCTTAAGAGTGATTTCTGGCGTGCGCCAACTGATAATGATTACGGTGCAAGTCTGCAGCGCCGTATGCAGGTCTGGCGAAATCCGTCGTTGAGAAGGACGGCTTTTGAATGCAAGGTTGAGGACGGCTTGGGCAAGGTAAAGGTGACATATGAGATAGAACAGCTTTACGCATCGCTTGAACTGGAGTATGTGCTTACCCGTACAGGTGAATTGCACGTTACCCAGAAGATGATCACCCGCCCGGATGATGCAGCCCAGGCTCTTGCTACACAGGCAGCCCAGCAGCGTCCCGGCCAGCGTGGTGGTCAGCGTGGACAGGGCAGTATGCCTGATCTGTTCAAGTTTGGAATGACAATGCAAATGGCCATGGAGTTTGACCGTGTTGAGTACTATGGCCGCGGCCCCATTGAGAACTACTCTGACCGCAACAGTTCACAGTTCCTGGGAGTTTACTCCAGTTCAGTGGCAGATCAGTATTATCCCTATATACGCCCGCAGGAGAACGGTAACAAGACTGATGTACGCTGGTGGAAGGTGCTGAATGCTGATGGTAAAGGCCTGCAGTTCTATAGTGACGCTCCGCTGAGCATGTCATCACTCAATTACACTACTGCCGATCTGGATGGCGGTTCTGAGAAACAGAGCATCCATGCGGGTGACCTGACTCCGCGTCCATATACTGTAGTCCATATTGACAAGGCTCAGTATGGTTTGGCTTGTGTGAACAGCTGGGGCGCAACTCCGCTGGAGCAGTACAAACTGCACTATGGTGATTATTCATACAGCTTTGTTATTGCTCCGGTAAGATGACTCAGGGCGGAGAATCTCTCTGGACGGGGTTGATTGACAAATATTACTCTGACAATCCTCCGTTGAAATCGCTGCTTTTGCTGCATAGCAGATTGGTGGCAGACAAGGCTCTTGCCATAGTGGATGCCCATCCGGAACTTGGTGCTGACAGGGCATTCGTCGAGGAGGCCGCAATGCTCCATGATATTGGAATTTTTCTGACAGATGCCGCGCCTATCCATTGCCAGGGCAAGTATCATTATCTGTGTCATGGATATCTGGGAGCGGATCTTCTGCGCAGTGAGGGTTTGCCGCGTCATGCATTGGTTGCTGAGCGTCATACCGGCACGGGGCTTACGCTCAAGCAGATAATGGAACGCAATCTTCCGGTTCCTCACCGTGATATGGTTCCCGTTTCTGTTGAGGAGAAGATTGTCTGTTTTGCTGATAAGTTTTTCAGCAAGACCCGTCCCGCCGAGGAGAAAACGGTAGAACAGGCGGAAAAGAGCATTGCCAAGTTCGGTCCGGAGGGGGTGATGATATTCCGTAACTGGTGCAGGGAATTTCTTTAACAGCATCTATAAAAAACTTAATATTTACTGAAAAGGCGCCCGCGCAGGGCGCTTTTTTCATTTTTATGGATACCTTTGCAGTTTGTTACAAGGCAAGATTGTTGGAAAAAGTGGCGGAAAGGTCAAAAAAACTGTGGCTGACTATACTGTTGGGATTACTCCTGCCGGCTGGAAATGCGGTGGCTCAGGTCTCTGTTGATTCCATAGCTGTTACTGATTCCATTTCAGTTCCTCTGACTGAGGAATCTCTTGCTGAATCTGCTGATTCTGTTCCTGAAAAAAGAAAGAATGCCCTTGATGCTCCTGTCATCTATGAGTCTACAGACTCTATGGTTTGGAATTACGGCGGTTACGCCTCGCTTTACGGTGAAGGTAAGGTGAACTATGAGAACGTGGAGCTGACGGCGGCAGTCATAAAGATGCAGATGGACAGCAGTCTTGTGCATGCTGACGGTGTACGTGATTCTTCGGGCACATACATGGGGACACCGGTTTTCAAGGATGGCAGCACCCCGTATGAATCAAATCATATCAGCTATAACTTCAAGACGGAGAAAGGTTATATAAACGAGATCATAACCCAGCAGGGTGAAGGTTATATGACCAGCGACAAGGCAAAAAAGGGGCCCGAAGGGGAATACTTCATCGCAGACGGAATATATACTACCTGCGATCAGCATGATGATCCCCATTTCAACATACGCATTACCCGTGCCAAGGTCCGTCCCGGACGTGATGTGGTGTTCGGTCCGGCATACCTTGAAGTCATGGGCGTTCCTCTGCCTTTGTTTGTACCTTTCGGCTTTTTCCCGTTCATGGAGGGTGATTATGCATCGGGTATAATTGTACCTACCTATGGCGATGAGATGGAACGAGGCTTCTATCTCAAGGACGGAGGTTACTATTTTGCCTTATCTGATTACTTTGACCTGAAAGTTCTGGGTGAGATTTTTACAAAAGGATCCTGGGGCGTGTCAGCTGAGACCAAATACAAGAAAAGATACAAGTTCTCAGGCAATATCTATGCCAGCTCACTTACTACGAAACTGGGTGACAAGGGCCTTCCTGACTATTCCGTAACCAAAAACTTCAAGTTGCGCTGGACTCACCGTCAGGATGCCAAAGCCAATCCTTACCAGAACTTCTCAGCCAGCGTGAACTTTGCTACGCAGAGTTATGAACGTTCCAATCTGAGCAGCCTGTACAATCCGTCGCTGACATCGCAAAGCACCAGGACATCAAGTGTGAGTTATTCAAGGAATTTCCCTTCCATAGGACTCTCTTTGTCAAGTTCCATGAACCTGTCGCAGAATATGCGTGACTCTACGTTGTCTGTCAGCCTGCCTTCACTCAGTCTCTCTCTGCAGCGTATCTATCCGTTCAAGAAAAAGAAGGTTGTTGGTTCCGAAAAATGGTATGAGAAGATATCATTCACGTATTCAGGTTCGCTCAGCAACAGTATATCGTGCAAGGAGAGTGAACTTTTGGAGAAGAATATTATGCGTGACTGGCGTAACGGAATGAGACACTCCATTCCAGTCAGCGCAACTTTCCAGATTCTTAAGAGTATCAATATAACTCCGTCTTTCAATTACAATTCACGCTGGTACTCATACAAGATCAAGCAATCCTGGGATGAAACTCAGATGAGAGCTGTGCGCGATACCATATACGGGTTCAATCGTGTTTATGATTACAATATGAGTGTGAGTGCCAATACCAAACTGTACGGAACGTATCTTCCTACGGATTTGTGGAAGAAACTGTTCGGTGATAAGCTGGTTGCGGTACGCCACGTGTTTACCCCGTCTGTGAGTTACAGCATGACACCTGATTTCGGCGCGGCACGTTACGGATATTATGAGACTTACACATATACCGACGCGCAGGGTGAGGTCCGCACCGTAGAGTACTCACCTTATCAGGGAACCTTATACGGAGTACCCGGAAAGGGAAAGTCCGGTACGCTATCCATGAGCGTGGGAAACAACCTTGAGATGAAGGTGCGTAATAAAATGGGAAGGGATACCGTACATAGCCTGATTGATGAGCTGGGTGCTTCAATGTCTTACAATTTTGCCGCAAAGACTAAGCCCTGGAGTAATCTGACCACGAGAATAAGGCTGAAACTCCCCAGGAATCATACATTCAGCCTCAATGCCACATGGGCTACATATGCATATGAAATAGATGAGAACGGAAGGGTGTATGTGGGTGACCGCACGGAATATTCTTACGGCAGGTTCGGCCGTTTTCAGGGTATGAGTCAGAACTTCTCATATACATTTAACAACAATACCTTAAGAGATTGGAGGGACAAGTTCAACAGACTGTTTTACGGAGAGAGTTCCAATGAGGAAAATGATGAACTTGAAGACAAAGCTGGCAGGAGCAGAAATGCTTCAAACTCAGGATCAGGTAAGAAAGGTGAATCCGTAAGTGCAGCCGTTGATGAGGACGGCTATGTGGAATACACGCTGCCATGGTCATTCTCCATCTCATACGGCGTATCCATGAGGGAGAACACCCAGGCACAGATAAACCTTAAGCGAATGCGCTATCCGTGGAAACTTACGCATAGTCTCAATATGTCAGGAAACATGAAACTGACCAACAAGTGGAACATCAATTTCTCTTCAGGCTGGGATTTCAACTATCATGATTTTACCACCACGACAATGAGCATTACCAGAGACCTTCACTGTTTCAACATGTCATGCAGTGTCGTGGTAAAACCCTATACATCATATAATTTTACTGTCAAGGCTAACTCGAGCATGCTGTCTGACCTGCTCAAGGTCAAGAAACGCTCCAGTTCCAGCAACTACATAGATTGGTACGATGATTAAAACTGATTATATACTATGAGTTACCTGATTATTCCCAAGAATTACAAGCCGCTCATGTCAATGCAACAGACAGAGCAGGGTATCAAGCTTATCAAGGAGTTCTTCCAACAGAACCTTTCTACCGGTTTGCAGTTGCGCCGTGTTACCGCTCCGTTATTTGTGCTTAAGGGCATGGGTATCAATGATGACCTGAACGGAGTAGAGCGCGCCGTCACTTTCCCGATAAAGGATCTTGGTGATGCCAAGGCTGAGGTGGTTCATTCTTTGGCCAAGTGGAAACGCCTTACACTGGCTGAATACAATGTCAAGCCGGGATACGGCATCTATACCGATATGAATGCTATCCGTGCCGATGAGAGTCTGGGCAATCTGCATTCACTTTATGTCGATCAGTGGGACTGGGAACGTACCGTTACTGCCGATGACCGCAACATAACCTTTTTGAAACGTATAGTCCGTAAGATATATTCAGCTATGCTGCGTACGGAGTATCTCATCAATGAGACTTACCCGCAACTGGAACCGTTCCTGGCACGCGAGGTGTTCTTTATCCATTCTGAGGAACTGCGTCGGCTCTATCCTGACAAGACGCCCAAGGAGCGTGAGGATGCTATATGCCGTGAGCATGGTGCAGTGTTCATCATGGGTATAGGCGGCAAGCTGGGCGACGGTCAGGAACATGACCTGCGTGCCCCTGACTATGATGACTGGACCACTCCCAATGAGGACGGTTTCCTGGGATTGAACGGTGACCTGCTGGTTTGGAATCCTATCCTGCAGCGTGCCATGGAGCTCTCTTCAATGGGTATCCGTGTAGACAAGGAATCTATGCTGCGTCAGCTTGACCTTTCCGGCAAGCAGGAGCGTAAGGATCTCTATTTCCACAAGAAGCTGCTGGCCGGTGAACTGCCGTTGTCAATAGGCGGCGGCATAGGTCAGTCACGCTTGTGTATGCTGTTCCTGCAGAAGGCCCATATAGGTGAGATCCAGGCCAGCATCTGGCCTGAGGAGATGCGTACTGAGTGCACCAAGGCAGGCATTCAATTGATTTAAGGATGGAGGTCAGGATAGATCAGAGTTGGAAGGAGCATCTCCAGACGGAGTTTGACAAGCCGTACTTCAAGGCTCTGACAGACTTTGTAAGGGATGAATATGCCCATGGACCGGTCTATCCTCCGGGCAAGCTTATTTTCAACGCTTTTGACCTGTGTCCTTTTGACAAGGTCAAGGTGGTGATAATAGGACAGGATCCTTACCATGAGCCCGGTCAGGCGCATGGTCTCTGTTTCTCAGTTAATGACGGTGTTCCTTTTCCGCCTTCATTGCGTAATATATTTAAGGAGATAAGTGATGATCTGGGCAAGCCTGTTCCGCCAAGCGGTGACCTTACACGCTGGGCCCGTCAGGGCGTTCTGCTTCTCAATGCAACCCTGACTGTACGTGCCGGAATGGCCGGTTCGCATCAAGGACGTGGTTGGGAGGAGTTTACGGATGCTGTAATCCGTGAACTGAATGCAGGCCGTGACGGACTGGTATTTATCCTTTGGGGAGGATATGCCAAAAAGAAAGGCGCTATGATAGACCGTTCACGTCATCTGGTGCTCAGCTCAGCACATCCATCGCCCTTATCAGCATACAACGGGTTCTTTGGGAATCACCATTTCAGCCAGACAAATAATTGGCTGATAAGCCATGGGGAGAGCCCTATTGAATGGTGAAAATTGCCTTTTTTGTTTTTTTAGGGAAAAAAAGAGTGGTATAACGATTCTATTTCGTTTCTTTGCAAGACGATTCTAACAACTTTACAAATAATTAAAATTATGAGAAAACCCTTTTTGCTTGCAGTTGTCGGTACAGTAATGTTTGCTTTGGCATCTTGCCAGAATGGTACCGATGACCTTGGTCCTGACAATTCAATTGTCAATGAGTCTGTAAAGACAACAGCCCTGACTGCTACTGTTTCAACAGTCTTTTCAAATCTTGATCTTGAAGACAGGAACTATGGCACTTTCGGAGTGCTGTATTCCAAATCAAATGATGCTGCGGCACTGTTTGAAAAATGGAAGGATGGTGACAATTCCGTCATTGGGACAATAGGTTACAAGAAAGTACCTTCAATAAAGGCTGACGGCCGTATGACCGCAACCATCGATGGTCTGGAGCCTGAAACCGAGTACAGCTACTGCCCATTATTTGAATCATCTGACAAAACCGTACGCAAGATAGGTAAGGTTGATAAATTCACTACCAGCAAATTCAAGATTACTCTTACCAATGACGGTGCCGTCAAGATTAATTTCTATAGCAGTGAGGTGTCTGCTACAATTGCAGATATTGATGATGCCGACCTTAAGGGTGTAACTTTCGGTATTCTGGTATCAAGCAAGGAGAATCCTACAATTAAGGACGGAAAGGTAATAGAGCTTTCAACCGGAGTTACAAAAAAACAGTATAAATTCAAGTTTGAAAAACTGAATTTGGCCACCACATATTATTGCCGTCCATATATTATGCTTCAGAGTGACAAGGAATATATTTATGGTGAGACCAGGACATTCAGCACCAAGAATGCCGATGAGATGGCTATTGATATGGGTACCAGCGTACTATGGTCCAAATATCTGCTTGGCTCTGAGGAGGATGGTGGTGTAGGTGACTACTACCGTTGGGGTGAGACTGAGCCTATTAGCACTAAGCCATATGTTCAGCCTGATGTGGAAGAAATAAGCGGCAACCCTGATTATGATGCTGCCCGCAAGAAACTGGGTGGTAAGTGGCGTATGCCCACTGTCGCCGAGATTGAAGAGCTTATAAAGATTTGCGGCAGCAATGTTACCGTTCAGGAGGGTCCTGATTGGCAGGATCGCGGACTTACCAACAAGATGGTCATTAAATCAAACAGGACCAATGACAGGATTATACTCCCTCAGACGGGTTATTATTACGCCACTTCCTGGGGCGGAATTAACGGCAGCCTGACATTGACATACAACAGGCCATATGGTTATTTCTATGTCTACTCTTCATCACAGACCATTTCAACTTATACGACTACCGGCTATTATGTAGTTCAAGATAAAATTGATGAGTTTGAGGCTTATGCAGAAACACATGATGTCTTGTATGTAAGTGATTTGCTCGCATTGGGGCTGATTGAGGAAAGGACAGAAACAGTTACCGACAAGGGTGCCACTTATATGTATCCCGGATACTGGTTGGATGAATGGTACTATGTAGTCAGCTATCCTGACGATTATAAGAACGTTAATTACAAGCCCAGAACAGATGTAGTATCAGGTAATTATGGGTTTAATATACTTCCTGTAAGGGATAAGGATGAGGAGTGATTTTGTCCCCCCTTTGGGATTCGCCATCACTCACGTGATGTCGCATCCCGCCCCCGTAGGGAGACTGTCAGATCAAGCAAAACATTCAGGACAGCGCGGCTGTCCTGAATAAAAAAACGTAATCACGTGCTCGTGAAAGTAAACTTTCCCTGTCACGTGATTACTTTTTTTTAAGGTACTGCGTACCTTTTAGTTTTGCTTGTGACCCCGTTGGGACTCAAACCCAAGACCTGCAGAACCGGAATCTGACGCTCTATTCAACTGAGCTACGGGGCCGTAGTGGGCGCGAAGGTACGTAATTATTTTGGGGATTTATTTTCTTGCTGAATAATATTGGATTATTTTTGCACTTGCCTAATTGCAAACGGGCTTTACCAACATTATTTCAAGAAAATGAGGAGGCTTTTTGCCACAATAATTACGGCCGGTATGGCATTCAGTGTATTCGCACAGAACAATATGGAGGGATTCTCTCATCTTTCTGTCGGTGCCGAGGTGGGGCTTCACGGTTTGGGCGTGGAGGTTGCTATGCCTATAAGCCGACATCTTGTTGTTAAGGCAGGTTACAACTGGGTGCCGTCAAGAAATCTGTTCAATACGGATCTGTCACTTGATACCAAAAGCCTGCGCCAGGCTCAGGAACAGTACAGCTCTTATTCCGGTTATCAGTTTCAGAATGAGTTCGGTAATGAAGCACTTATCACTGCCGGATTACAGATGGGCCTGACCAATTATAAGGTCATGTTCAACTGGTATCCTTTCTATTGGGGACGCCTCTATTTTGCAGGAGGTGTTTATTACACTCCAGACAATCGCAGGGATGATCCGTTTATAAGGCTGAGCGGCCCTACTTCTGATAATGATTGGGCCGCATTGATGGAGCTCCGTGAAAAGACGGGTAACAACGATTACGAAATGGCTCTTGAGATAGGTGATGAGAAGTATGCGGTGATAGAGAAAGACGGCTGCGGATATATGCAGGCGGATTTCAAGATGGATCCTATCAAGTATTATGCAGGTGTGGGCCTGGGGCGTTGTATTCCGGATTACTTCATAGGTTTGCAGCTTGAACTGGGTGCCATGATTTATCAGAACGGTACTCTGTACTGTCAGGACTATGAGGTAGGCTCAATTATGGATGTAGCTCAGGGTTTAGGAAATGATGCCAAGGAGATCATTGAATATGCTGAAAGGTATCCCGTATATCCTCAGTTGACACTGCGTCTCAGTTTCCGTATGTTTTAATATGACCGATTGATATGAAAACTTACAATAGAATATTTGTTATGAGAAGATTGCTTTTATGTGCAGCCGCGTTATTGGCTTTTATGGGTGCTCATGCCCAGGATACCGCAGGTGTTCCTGACCTTTACAGTCCGGATGGCCGTCTGGTGGTATCGTTCAACCTTACAGGAACAGAGAATCCCACCTATTCCGTAAAATATGACGGAAAGCAGATGCTGGAGGATTCACCCATAGGCATTATGCTTGATATGGGCAGCAAACCTACTCTTGAGGGACTGCCTCAGGGACGTGAAGCCGGAAACGGTGACTTTACAAAGAACCTTTCTCTTGTGGAGTGCAAGACAGAGAGCGCCCAGGTGGATTACACCATGGACCGTATCAAGACGGCTCATGTAAACCACGCATACAATGTTTCTGTAATAGGGTTGCGCAATGCCGCCAACCAGAACATAGAGTTTGAGTTCCGCGTAAGTAACAATGACATAGCTATCCGCTATAACATACCCAAACCACGTCAGCGTGCAAGCACACGTGTATTGTTTGAGAATACCGGGTTCCGCTTCCCTGACGGCACCACTACATTCCTCACCCCGCAGAGTGACGCTATGATAGGCTGGCAGCGCAGCAAGCCCAGCTATGAAGAGGGCTACTCCAATGACGGTCAGATGAACGTACGCTCACAGTACGGTCACGGCTATACATTCCCAGGCCTGTTCCATGTGGGCAGTAACGGTTGGGTCCTGCTCTCAGAGACAGGTGTTAGCAGCAGCTACTGCGGTTCACGTCTGGGTGACTGCAAGGACAATACCTATAAGATTGAGTTCCCCATGCCCGATGAGAATAATGGAATAGGAACCGTATGCCCCGCATTCCGTCTTCCCGCTTCAACACCCTGGCGTACCATCACCGTGGGTGCCGACCTGAAGCCTATCGTTGAGACCACTGTCATGTGGGATTATGTGGAGCCGCTGTATGAGGCACACCATGATTTCAAGTACGGTCGCAGCACTTGGAGCTGGATTGTATGGCAGGATGCATCATGCAACTGGGATGATCAGGTCAAGTTCATCGACCTGGCATCGGCCATGGGTTGGGAGTATATCCTGATTGATGCCGGCTGGGATGAGAACATAGGCTATGAGCGCATGGAGCAGCTTATCAAGTACGCAAACTCAAAGAACGTGGACGTATTCCTGTGGTACAGCTCAAGCGGCTACTGGAACGATATAGTACAGAGCCCCATCTGCAAGATGGACAACTCCATTATCCGCAAGCAGGAGATGGCTTGGCTTGAGAAGGTTGGCTGCAAGGGAATCAAGGTTGATTTCTGGGGCGGTGACAAGCAGGAGACCATCCGTCTTTATGAGGAGGTCCTCTCTGATGCCAACGACCACGGTATCATGTGCATATTCCACGGCTGCACGCTGCCTCGTGGATGGGAGAGAATGTATCCCAACTATGTTGGGTCAGAGGCCGTGCTGGCATCTGAGAACATGTTCTTCGGTCAGGGCTCATGTGATGAGGAGGCATTCAAGGCTACCCTGCATCCGTTCATACGCAACACAGTGGGCTGCATGGAGTTTGGCGGCTGCTTTATGAACCGTATCCTTAATAAGGCCAACAGCGGAGGCGGCTCAAAACTCAAGACCACTCCGATATTCCAGATAGCAACCGAGGTTATATTCCAGAATCCTATACAGAACATTGCCATTTGCCCCAACAATCTGGAGGATGCTCCCAAAATCTGCATGGACTGGCTGCGTGATGCTCCAACCACATGGACTGAGACACGTTTCCTGGACGGCTATCCCGGCAAGTATGTGATTTTGGCACGCAAGAGCACAGACGGCCGCTGGTTCGTGGCAGGTCTCAACGCTACCAAGGAGGTTATCAAGTCAAAGATTGACCTTTCATTCCTGGGTGACGGTGAGGTGAAGTTCTACACTGATGACAAGAAGACTCTGGAGCCTACGCTCAGCACTCTCAAACTCAAGACCAAGAAGCCTTATCAGTTTGAGATGCAGCCCAGCGGAGCTACTATGATTATGAAGTGACTATCATTTTTTTAATACTAGCGTTATGAGAAAATTATCAACTATTCTGGCTGTCATGGCACTATTTGTGCTTACAGCATCATGTGGCGTTCTTGGTTTGGGCGCAGCCGGAAACGGCTCAACAAACGGCCAGGCATCAGGTGCAGCTCTTAAGAGCCTCTATTCACAGTACAAGAGTGACGGTAAGGTTGATTTGGCTAATCTGAACAATGTGATCAGCATGGCTCAGCTTGTAAACGGAATCCAGGGCCTCAAGGGCGTTGATGACAAGAGCAAGTTCTATTCTGACTTTGCTACCGGACTGATTCTGGGCTCAAACAATCTTGTTACCCAGCAGACATCAAATCCTGTAACCAACACTCTGGCTACTCTTGCTACAGGTACTGACCTTACGGCTATTGCCGCTGCCGGTCTGGCTGCTGCAACTCAGAGCCAGCAGGCTAAGCAGGCTGCTACTACAACCAATAATGTTGCAAACACAGTTCAGGCTCTCACTGAGACCACAGTAGGTGTTTCAAACACTCTCTCTTCACTGGCTACAATATTCAACATGTTCAGTAAATAATAGGAACATTTGATTTGCTATAAGACCCTCGCTCCAACAGCGGGGGTTTTTGTTTGCAGTTCTTTAGTTGATTTTTATTACCTTTGCCGGTTGAAATAATTTATGGAACATGGAATTAAGTGATCAGGAACAATTTAGGCGTGAGAGTTTGAAGGAGTTGAGGGAGATGGGTATTGATCCGTATCCCGCAGCGATGTACCCCACAAACGCTTTTGCCGCCGAGATAAAAGAGAACTTTAAGGATGATGCAGCAGAGCCCCGCCAGGTCTGCGTGGCCGGCCGTATGATGAGCCGCCGTATCATGGGTAAGGCATCGTTCATTGAACTGATGGATTCTACCGGCCGTATTCAGGTATATGTTACCCGTGACGACATCTGCCCCGATGAGGAGGACAAGGAGATGTACAACAAGGTGTTCAAGAAACTCCTTGACATAGGTGATTTCATCGGCATAGAAGGATTCGTATTCCGCACTCAGATGGGTGAGATTACCATACACGCCAAGAAGCTCACGGTCCTGTCCAAGTCACTGCGTCCGCTGCCTATCGTAAAGTACAAGGACGGTGTGGCATATGATAAGTTCGATGATCCTGATCTGCGTTACCGTCAGCGTTACGTTGACCTGGTGGTAAACGAGGGCGTTAAGGAGACATTCCTCAAGCGTACCAAGGTTATCCGTACCCTGCGTTCAGTTCTGGATGAGGCCGGTTATACTGAGGTTGAAACTCCAATCCTGCAGTCTATTCCGGGCGGTGCAAGCGCACGTCCGTTCATCACACACCATAACACCCTTGACATTGATCTGTACTGCCGTATAGCAACAGAGCTCTATCTGAAGCGTCTTATCGTAGGCGGTTTTGAGGGCGTGTATGAGATCGGCAAGAACTTCCGTAACGAGGGTATGGACCGCACCCACAATCCTGAGTTTACCTGCATGGAGCTCTATGTAGCTTACAAGGATTACAACTGGATGATGGACTTCACAGAGAAGTTGCTGGAGAAGATTGCAATAGAGACCAACGGCACCACTAAGGTAAAGGTTGGTGACAACGAGGTTGACTTCAAGGCTCCGTATCGCCGTCTGCCTATCCTTGAGGCTATCAAGGAGAAGACAGGCTATGACCTGGAGGGCATGGCAGAGGATGAGATGCGTGAGGTGGCCAAGAAGTGCGGCGTTGAGGTTACACCTTCCATGGGCAAGGGCAAGCTCATTGACGAGATATTCGGTGAGACCTGTGAGGGTACTTTCATACAGCCTACATTCATTACTGACTATCCTGTTGAGATGTCACCCCTTACCAAGATGCACCGCAGCAAGCCCGGTCTTACTGAGCGTTTTGAGCTGATGGTGAACGGCAAGGAACTGGCAAACGCATACAGTGAGCTGAATGATCCTATTGACCAGTACGAGCGTTTCCAGGATCAGCTGCGTCTTAGCCAGAAGGGTGATGACGAGGCAATGTTCATAGATCAGGATTTTGTACGCGCTCTGGAGTACGGCATGCCTCCCACTAGCGGTATCGGCATCGGCATAGACCGTCTGGTTATGCTTATGACAGGACAGCAGGCCATTCAGGAGGTGTTGTTCTTCCCGCAGATGAAACCTGAAAGCAAGGATTAAAACATAAATATATGGCAATTCCACAGGGAAAACTGGCAATTATGGGTGGCGGCAGCTGGGCAACAGCCATAGCCAAGATACTGCTGTCAACTGAGGATTCCATCAACTGGTACATCCGCCGTGATGACCGTATTGCTGATTTCAAGCGTCTTGGTCACAATCCCGCATACCTGACAGGTGTGCAGTTTGATGTGAACAGGATCAATTTCTCATCGGACATAAACCAGATTGTTAATGACTCTGAGGTGCTGGTGTTCGTAACTCCGTCACCTTACTTCAAGAGCCATATGAAGAAGCTTAAGGTCAAGCTTCGCGACAAGTTCGTGGTTTCTGCCATCAAAGGTATCGTGCCTGATGACAATCTGCTCATGTCTGACTATTTCCACCGCTACTATGGCGTTCCAGCGGAGAACATTGCTGTCGTAGCCGGACCTTGTCATGCTGAGGAGGTGGCTCTGGAGCGTCTGTCATATCTTACTGTAGGCTGCCAGGAATTGGAAAATGCGCAGGCTATAGCTCACAAACTGACCAATTCATACGTAAAGACATCAGTATCAGAGGATGTGGCAGGCATAGAGTTCAGTTCAGTGCTTAAAAACGTATATGCCATTGCAGCCGGAATATGCCACGGACTTAAGTATGGTGACAACTTCCAGGCCGTGCTTATGTCAAACGCCATCCAGGAGATGAACACATTCCTGGCAACAGCCCGCCCTATGCCGGGCCGTGCTGTGAATGACTCTGTATATCTGGGCGATTTGCTTGTGACCGGTTACTCAAACTTCAGCCGTAACCGTGTGTTCGGCACTATGGTGGGAAAAGGTTACTCTGTAAAGGCTGCTCAGATGGAGATGGAGATGATAGCTGAGGGTTATTACGGTACCATGTGCATGAAGGAGATAAATGAGCATTACCGTGTCAATATGCCTATCCTTGATGCAATTTACAATATTCTGTATGAACACATTTCGCCGGTAATAGAGATAAAGCTCCTTACCGATTCTTTCAAATAAAGGACTAATGATTAAGATTGACATATCACGGATTCTGGATTTCATTCCCAAAAATGAAATCGCAGCGCTTGAACCTGAAGTGAAGGATGCTGTTCTTGCACTTGAGAATGGCAGTGGCGCCGGTAATGACTTTATAGGTTGGATGAATCTGGCATCAAAGATTGACAAAAGTCTTGTTGATGCCATAGAGGAGACAGCCGGAGTATTGCGTCAGAATTGTGAAGTGGTGGTAGTGGCAGGCATAGGCGGAAGCTATCTTGGATCACGTGCCGTGATTGAGGCTCTCAGCAACAGTTTCAGCCAGTCCATTCCTGACAGCAAGAATCCGCAGATACTGTTTGCCGGTCATAACATCAGTGAGGATTACCTGTATGAACTCTCTGAATATCTTAAGGGTAAGAAATTCGGTGTAATAAACATATCCAAGTCCGGTACTACTACGGAGACTGCACTTGCATTCCGTCTGCTCAAGAAACAGTGTGAGCAGCAGCGCGGAAAGGATACGGCCCGCAAGGTGATAGTGGCCATTACCGATGCCAAGCGCGGTGCAGCCCGCGTATGCGCTGACAAGGAGGGATACTGCAGTTTCATCATTCCTGACAATGTGGGCGGACGTTTCTCTGTACTTACTCCTGTAGGCCTGTTGCCGATAGCTGTTGCCGGGTTTGATATCCGTCAGCTCATCAAGGGCGCAGCCGATATGGAGGCATTGACCACCAGTTCAGTGGCATTCGGTGAGAATCCTTCAGCACAGTATGCTGCTGCACGAAACGCATTGTATCGCAGCGGCAAGAAGATAGAGATACTGGTTAACTTCCAGCCCAAGCTGCACTATCTGAGCGAGTGGTGGAAACAGCTTTACGGTGAGTCAGAAGGTAAGGAGAACAAGGGCTTATTCCCTGCTTCAGTTGATTTCTCTACAGACCTGCACTCCATGGGACAGTGGATCCAGGAGGGTGAGCGCACAATATTTGAGACCGTTATCTCAGTTGACAAGGTAAAGCATTCTGTTCTTGTTCCTTATGATGACGAGAACCTGGACGGTCTTAACTTCCTGGCCGGAAAGCATGTTGATGAGGTTAACAAGATGGCGGAACTTGGTACTCAGTTGGCTCATGTGGACGGCGGAGTTCCAAATATACGCATAGCCGTTCCTGAACTAAGTGAGTACTGGATAGGCCAGCTTATCTATATGTTTGAGAAGGGTTGCGGCATAAGCGGTTATGTGCTTGGAGTCAATCCGTTCAACCAGCCGGGTGTGGAGGCATATAAGAAGAACATGTTCGCTCTGTTGAACAAACCGGGATACGAGCAGGAGTCAAAAGCCATTCTGGCCCGTTTAAAATAAAGGAGGACAGATGTCATTCTCATTCAAGAACAAAAGCGCCATCCTGTTTGACATGGATGGCGTTTTGTATGATTCAATGCCAAATCATTCCAAAGCCTGGAGTCAGGCTATGGAAAAGTTCGGTATGCACATGACTCCTCATGATGTATATCTGAACGAGGGAGCCACCGGACATGACACAGTGGTACGCATAAGCCTGCGTGACCGCGGCTATGAGGCAACACAGAGTGAGATTGATGATATCTACGGGTATAAGGCGTCGCTGTTCCGCTCCATGCCTGAGGCGCGTGTAATGCCGGGAGCACTTGAGGTGTTCCACAAGGCTGCGACAGCCGGTTTAAGGATTCTTATCGTAACCGGTTCAGGGCAGAAAAACCTGATTGAGAGGGTTCAAAGGGATTTTGAAGGTCTGATTACACGAGACCGTATGGTTACCGCCTTTGAGGTAACACGCGGCAAACCTTATCCGGATCCATATCTTAAAGGACTTGAGATTGCAGGGGTATCCGCAAGTGAGGCTGTGGTGGTAGAGAATGCCCCGCTTGGTGTACGTGCAGCTGTTGCTGCCGGAATAGATACCATTGCGGTAAATACCGGTCCGCTGGAGGATGAGATCCTGCAGAAAGAAGGTCCTGTCATGCTTATGCACTCCATGCAGGAGCTGGCAGACAGATTTGAAACTCTTTTCTGATTATTTTCCTGAAGCAAGCCACTGGTCAAGAAGAACCAGAGCGGTGAGCGCTTCAACAACGGGTACTGCACGCGGTACTACACAAGGATCATGACGGCCCTTGGCGGCTACGGTGGTGTTCTGGCCTGAACGTGTAACGGTTTGCTGTTCCTGCCCGATGGTTGGTGTGGGCTTGAATGCCACGCGGAACCTTATAGGCTGGCCGTTGCTTATACCTCCCTGTATGCCTCCGCTGTGATTGCTTAAAGTTGTTATCATGCCGTTTTCCATGCGGAATGCGTCATTGTGTTCAGAGCCGCGCTGTGATGCTGATGAAAAGCCGTCGCCGTACTCAAAGCCTTTTGCAGCGTTGATACCCAGCATAGCCTTGGCAAGCGTGGCCTCCAGCTTGTCAAATACAGGATTGCCTATTCCCGCAGGCATACCGCGTACAATGCAGGTCACGCATCCTCCGGTAGAATCCTGCTGTTTGCGCAGTTCATGGATATACTTCTCCATCTGTGAGGCCAGCTTCTGGTCCGGGCATCTTACGGGATTGCTGTCAACATTGACGCCTGCATACTCCACATCCTTGGCGGGATCAGTGGAGTAGGGGCCTATCTGTGATGTAAATGCATTGATCTGAAGTTCTGGGAGCAGTTTCCTGAAAGCTAATGCGGCCAAAGCACCTGCAACACATATCGGGGCTGTTACTCGGGCCGATGACCGGCCTCCACCGCGCCAGTCACGTATGCAGTAACGCTGTTCCCATGCATAGTCTGCATGAGAGGGGCGGTACAGATCTTTCAGTTCATCGTAATCTGAACTGTGCTGGTCATTGTTCTTTATTATAAAGGCTATGGGCGCTCCGGTTGATACTCCGTCAAGCAATCCTGACAGGAATTCGACTTCATCCTTTTCCTGACGGCCGGTGGTGACAGTGCTCTGTCCGGGACGGCGGCGCTGCATGCACTGGCTAATAAAATCAGTATCAACGGTAATTCCGGCAGGGAATCCGTCAAGCACACCACCTATGGCGGGGCCGTGGCTCTCGCCGAATGTGGTCAGGGTAAGGAGTTGGCCCAGGGTATTCATATCAGTTTATTTTTTGCAGTCTCCGCAGCCACCGCCTTCACAGTCGCAATCATCGCCGCCTTTGCATTCACCGTTGCTGCATCCGCCGCTGCAGCCTTTGCATTTGGGGTGCAGGATGGCGTCAATCTCCTCTTGTGTAGCGGGGCGTGACTCAAGGATTACACCTTTGAAGGTGAGGTTTTCACCTGCCAGGGGGTGGTTGAGGTCAACGGTAACCTTATCATTTGTAATATTGGTTACGGTTGCGTTGAATGTCTGCTGGCCGTCGCTCAAGGGAATGATGGCACCTATCTTTACGTGCTCGTCATCAAAAACGCCGTCACGCAGGAATATGCCTTTGTCCAGGTCAAGTACGTTCTCTTTGCTGTACTCTCCGTAGGCCTTGTCGGCGGGAATCTCAAACTCAAAGCTCTCACCTACAGCCTTTGAGCCCACGTTGCTCTCAAACAGGTCAAGGGCGTATCCGATGCCGGTTATGAACTTGAAGGGACGCTCACGGGTAGCGCTCTCATACTTGTATAACTGGCCGTCAGCGTCTTTCAGCATCAGGTCATAAGTCAGACTTATATATTTCTTTTCCATCTCTTAAAGTTTGGGGGGCAAAGTTAGTGAATTTTTCATTTGATTCCGCTCAAAGGTTGGGCATAGCTGGTGTTCGGGGCATCACAACGTATGATATTGCAGATGGTGGGTGCCAAAGTGCTGATGGAGACAGGTTCGTGGTTTATTTCCGCGCGTATTCCGTTTCCGTACAGAACCATGGGGAACGGTTTTGGAACAGGACGTCGATAATAAGTGGTGCCTTCATTCTCATCGGAAATGCCCCAACCGGGGATGGCTTCAATTACAATATCTCCGCTGGAGTATCTGTGGTAGGCATTACGCTTACGTGCAGTCTCCATATCCGGAACGCTTGACATCAGGTCACGCATCAGGAATACGCTCTTGATGCCGCTTACCTGTACAAGCAGGTCAACACAGTTTTCAAGAACTTCATGCAGTGACAGCCCTTTATCTTCTATCAGGTTGTGGTTAAGGTATATCTGATTGCAGTAATAGGTCTCTACATATTTGTCACTTCCGTATTTTGCTGAAAGATAAAGGTTCAGCAGAGCGGTAGCTCTCTCCATGCTCATGGTACCGGAGGGTATCCTGGTATTCTTGAGGTCAGGAGCCTTGGCATACGTATAACCGGTTGAAGTGAGAAAATACAGGACATTTTCCTGTCCTATCCTGTCATTTATGGCCTGGATCAGTTCTGATATGTTACGGTCCAGCCTCAAAAAGATATCCTGCTGTTCAAATGAACTGATGGAATTGTTTTCATGCCTGAAGTTTCCGGCGTAATAAGTCAGAGCAAGCAGGTCGGGGGTGTCATCACTTCCCATCTTCATGGCATCAACCGCAATCAGGGCTGCATTGGTTACCATGTCATTTGCAAGGGGTGATGTAAACATATCCAATGAATTATCAGGCTTTACGGTATATGAGAACGGCTCCCGGTCGTCTTTGACTGATATGCGGATATAATCAGAAGC
Source organism: Bacteroidaceae bacterium (assembly GCA_017633615.1). The sequence goes on from JAGBPB010000077.1 coordinate 56,168, forward strand.
AGGCAGCAGGGGTTGCCATTCATATTTGCGGGACTGGCTTTCATTGAGACTTTCAACCCATGCGGGCAGATTTCCGTAAAAATCAGATGAACACCATTTTCCGTTCTCATGGTTAAGCCAGATGGCAACGTCTGCCTCATGTCCGGCAGCCAGAATGGAGGCGTCTCTCTCAATGGCAATGGCACACACGCGCGAACGGCCTCCTGATTCAAGTTTCATCTCGTCAGCCAGGTTTGTTGCCAGAAGCCTCTCAGGTGATGTGTGTTCAATCGTGTTGATTCCGTTACTGTTACCGTCATCCAATAATGATGAGGGCATAAGCGTACTGCGGTTCATCCATCTCTCCGCCACTATGCCGTGCTGGAACGGTGAAGCTCCTGTGTAAATGGAGGCTATGGCCGATGCTCTGTCGGTATCATCATAATCAAAGCTCGTAAAATCCCTGTTGTATCCGTCATACCACATCCGTTTGATACCATCATTGCACAGCATGGGCAGCATCATCTCAACATTCTGCCGGTCCAGCTGGTCAACGACAATGCCTACCACCAGTTTGGGACGTTTCTCATTTGCAGCCTGCGCCGCAACAGGAATGGCTGAAATCAGAAGCAGCCATACGGTAATGCGGTTAACTGTATGCGACGGAGTTGCCTGGGTACATGAACGGGAATGAATCCAGAAGAGTATTGTGAGCAGGGCTCTTGCTGCGAATGCTGCTATTATGATATAAACTGCGGGTTCAATGTACTGGGGAATCAAAGGAGAACATACTAAGAATGCCGTACAGATAATGAATTCATAAATGACAAGCAGACCGGCCTTGCGGTGACGGACACTCCTGATCATGAAGGGGATCAGTAAAAGTGCCACGGGATTGAAAATCAGTACAAGCCAGTTTGTTCCTACTGCCGGATGCTCAGAGAAAAAGTACATGAACGTTATGATTATTCCGGCTAAGCCCTGTGCTCCGTAAAGGAGTGCGTCAATCAGCCAGAACCGTTTTTCCTTGTACCAGCCTAATAAGGTGAGCAACAGTATGACAGCTGCAAGAATGCAGGCTACCTGTATAGGGGTGAAAAGAGGCTTTCCCATATCAACGGAATGGTCCGGTTCAACTATTGTCACGGCCGGGAGTACAAGTGGACGCGCCATGCCTGAGGTATCGGTGACTGTGGCTTTTGAAACAAAGTCCATAAGGTACAATGGTGCGAACGCCTCCTGACGGTATTTAAGCGGACGGTCAATCTCTGCGCCCAGAATGATATCAACTCCAAATTCACTCCACGGCCGAACAGAAGTGTGCTGCGTGAGAATATTACGGATGGTTTGTGTAGTGTCGGGCTCAGGGTAGGTTACCGTGCCGGATATGCTCTCCTCAATCTTGTCAAGCGCCATTGTGGCGCAGTTGTTATAGAGAAAATTGTAGCGGTAGGTACGGTTCTCAGGTTTTATGTTGTCACGGAGCAGGCTGTCAAGCGTACGGAGTTCTGTCTGTGACAGATTGAGCGGTTGCTTGAACACCTTGGAGCCTCTCATGCTGTACTCCCTGGTGAAAGAGGTGAACCGGTTGGTGCCAAGTACGTAGTCTGTATGCCCACGGGTAAACTTGAGCATGAAGTTTGGGGTATTGAAATCAAACATGCCGTAGTTGTATACCACCACGGTTCCTGCTGTGAGATCCTCCACAAGTATGGCGGTATGGCCGTACAACTCATAGATGGCTTTGCCGGGTTCACAAGTCAGAAGGCTTATCTCAAGGCTGTCTGTCTGGGCACGGAGTCCGGTCGTAAAGGACAACGCAATGAGCATGAACAGCAGCCGTAGTTTCTTTTGCATAAAAATAACTTTGAATCAGTGCAAAGTTAGTAAATTTGCAATCACTTATGATACTATTGCTTGATTTTGGGAACACTCGTGTCAAAGCTGCCGTTTATGATGGCGGCGCTGTGCAAAGTATCTATTCCGGACCTGTAGATACCGCATCCCTGTGTGATGCAGTGGAGGGTAAGGGGATAAGTGGCGGAATGTGGTGCTCCGTGCATCCTTTACCTGACGATATAATCCGATGGATGAGCGGTTTGGGCCTGTCGGCACTGACATATAAGACACCGGTGCCTATTGTAAATTCATACTCCAATCCACAGACTCTGGGTATGGACCGTCTCGCTGCCGCAGTAGGAGCATGGTCAATGAATCCCGGTCATGATATGCTTGTAATAGATGCCGGAACAGCCCTGACTATAGATTTCATATCGGCAGACGGAGTATATCACGGAGGCAATATAGCACCTGGCATAGAACTGAGATTCAAGGCATTGCATGAACATACGGGAGCTCTGCCGCTGGTGTCGGCTCAGGGCGATGCCCCCATGTTCGGGTATGATACTGAATCGGCAATCCGGAGCGGTGTTCTTAGGGGAATCCGCAATGAAGTGAACGGGTATATAGAAGAAATGGGAGGAGTGTATCCCTCTCTTTTGGTTTTTTTAACCGGAGGTGATGCTGAATTCTTTGATATAAAAGGTAAAAGCACTACTTTTGCGGTCACGGAATTGGTTCTTGAAGGACTTGCCCGGATAGTTGATTATAATGAAAAAGGTTTCTGAAATCATATGGGCCTCTTTGGCCCTGTGTATACTCTGTATTGTCGGCTCCGGCTCTGTTGCAGCTCAAACAGGAGTCAACTCCCCTTACTCCAGATACGGAATAGGTGTCATGGCGGACCAGTCAACGGGAATGGCACGTTCCATGGGCGGACTAGGTGCCGGTTTCCGTTATGACAATACTCTGAACCTGAAGAATCCTGCTTCATACTCTGCTGTTGATACTCTGACTTTCATAGCTGACCTGGGCTTTTCGCTGCAGAACTGCAACTTCAACGAGGACGGTTTCAAGGTTAATGCCCGCAATGCCAGTTTCACCCATATGGCCATGCAGTTCAGGATATTGCCCAAGGTGGGAATGACTGTAGGCGTGCTGCCATTCTCCAATGTGGGGTATTCATTCTCTGAGTCACAGCTGATACGTCGCGATGAGGACGGTGAGATTACAGCAACCAATACATATGCCGGAACAGGTGGTGTAAGACAGTTTATGGCCGGTTTGGGCTGGCGTCCTACAGAATGGCTGTCAGTGGGCCTTAACGCATCGTATCTTTCAGGTGATATATCCCATGCCGTAAGCAACCGTTACTCTTCATCGGAGGTGCAGTCCAGAATCAAGTCTTACTCTACCGATATGTCGGCACTGAAACTGGATTTCGGTGTTCAGGGCACAATCCCGTTGAGAGATAACAAGCTTGTTCTGGGAATGACGTTTACTCCTGCACAAAAGCTGGAGAGTGAAACATATGTGATTGATACCCATTCTGTAAGTGATACACTGCTTATCCCGGATGCCTTTGCGCTTCCGGAACTTATTTCAGCCGGTTTCTCTTACAAATGGAAAAACCGTATGATAGGTGCCGACGTCTCATACCAGACCTGGTCCAAGGCCAAGTTCTTTGGTGAGAAGACCGGATGTGACAGATTGTCGGCTGCTGCGGGATTTATGATCCGTCCCGATGATTCAAGCAAGAATCTGTTCAAGCGCACTTCATACCAGATGGGTCTGAATTTCTCACAGCCATATTTCAACGTGGGCGGCAAGAAAGGACCTATGCAGTTTGGAGTGAGTGCCGGATTCTCCATGCCTATCAATTCTTATTACAACAGTATGGCATATCTGCATGTGTCAGGAGAGTATGTCCGTGTGCAGCCCATGGAGAAGGGGATGATTACGGAAAATTACATAAGGCTCAATATCGGAGTCACCTTCATGGAGCGCTGGTTTATGAAGTTGATGGTGGATTGATTTAACTTACAATATGTTTTGTGTATCTTATTATTGAGAATTCTAAACTAAAGAATATGAAAAAGATTGGAATGATTGCCCTGGCACTGTTCTTTACAATCGGTGCAGGAGCACAGACTAAACCTGAAGATGATCCTCGTTACGGTGAAACACCTGAGGATAGAGTAGAATGTCTCCGCAACATGAGTATTTATACGGAGTATTACAAGACCAATAACTTCAAGGATGCATATGAGCACGGATGGAAATATGTATTTGAAAAGGCTCCGTTGGCATCTTTGAATACCTACACTTATGGTGTCAAGATTCTCCGTTCTCTGTACAACGATGCCAGAAAGGAGAAGAATGAGGAACTCATGACCCAATACTCAAATGATCTGATGAAGGTTTATGAGCAGCGTCTGCAGTATCTGGATCAACTGAATGCCCGTGCCCAGAACAAGGTTACTGAAGCTGATGTCATGGGACAGTATGCACATGACTTCAGGACCTATAATCCCAAAGTATCCATATCAAAGTCATATGAGCTTCTGCGCAAGGCTGTTGATCTGGGTAAGGGTGAGACTCAGTATTATGTGCTGGATGACCTGATGGCTGTATCTTCACAGCGTTATATTAACAAGAAGGACAATGAGGAGTATCGCGATGCCCTGCTTCAGGATTATCTGGATTGCGCAGGCTATATTGATGAGTTCCTTGTCTCACAGACTGATGACAAGGTCATTGAACAGGCAACCAAGGTTAAGGAGAACATCGACGGTCACTTTGTAAAGAGCGGTGCCGCAGACTGCGAGTCATTGCAGAGCATATACGGTCCCAAGATTGAAGAGAATAAGGATAATCTGGAGTATCTTACCAAGGTGGTTAAGATCATGCAGATGTTTGAGTGCAACTCAAGCGACGCTTACTTTGCAGCTTCAGAGTATGCTCATGCCATCACTCCTTCAGCAAGAACAGCAAAGGCTCTTGGCGCTCTTTACTACAAGCAGCGTGACGATACCGAGAAGGCCATTGAGTATTACAACCAGGCCATTGAGCTTGACGAAGATAAGAACAGCATCGCAGGTACCTATTATCTTATGGCTACTCTCTATTTCGCAAAGAATAACTATGATCGCAGCCGTACATGCCTCCAGAAGTGCTTGCAGAACAACCCCAACAGAGGTGATGCATACATCCTCATGGCTCAGCTGTACGCTGTTAAGCATGACTGGTCAAGCGAGCCCGCTCTGAACCGTTGCGCTTACTTTGCTGTTATCGACAAGCTGGAGCAGGCCAAGAGGGTTGATTCATCAGTTGCTGCAAAGGCAAACGAACTTATCAGCTCTTACAAGAAGCAGACTCCTCAGGCCGATGACCTGTTCATGCTCGGTTACAAAGTCGGTGATCAGATTGAGATCAAGGGATGGATAAACGAGACTACCACTATCAGATAAATGATACAAACCACCGGTCTGGAACCGATGAGATATAAAACGTACCTGGCAACCGTCATTATGGCGGTTGTCTCGTCGTTTTTCTGCTTATCCTGCGGAAACAAGGACAAGCAGTTGGGTACAGCCATTACCAACCGTGATTCGACATCGGTCATTACCACCCGGGGGGTAGACATGCTTATCTCTGAAAACGGTGTGATACGTTATCATGTGATAGCTGAGGAGTGGAAGATTTTTGACAAGATGGATCCTCCGTTCTACAGTATGGAACAAGGCGTCCTACTTGAGATTCTGGATACTCTTATGCAGGTTGAGTCCACGTTGATGGCAGACACTGCATATTACATGAATAATGAGGAACTGTGGCGTTTGAGGCATGATGTACATGCTGAAAATGTAAATAAAGAGGAGTTTGACACGCAGGAACTGTTTGTAAACAACCGCAATAACAGGATGTATTCAGACAGTCTGATCCGTATCAAGCAAGAAAAGCAGGTAATAATAGGACATGGGTTTGAGTCCAACAGCAATCTGACTGAATATACCATCCGCAAGACAGAAGGCGTTTTCCCTGTCACCGATACCAAATGAGCCATACTCTGGTCATAATGCTTGTGGCGCTGTTTTTCTCAGCGCTGTTCTCCGGGCTCGAGATAGCTTTCGTGTCAGCTGACAGGCTCAGGTTTGAGATGGATGTTGAACGGCATACTTTCAGCTCCAGGCTTTTGGAGCGGTTCTTCCGTAACCCCAACATCTATATTTCCACAATGCTGGTGGGCAACAACATCGCGCTAGTGTTGTACAGCACCATGATGGCTCATCTCATTGAGATGATTTTGCCGGAGGGACTGATAAGTAACGAATTCCTTCTCATTGTGCTTGAAACGCTTGTTTCAACAGCCATAGTGATTGTGATAGCAGAGTTTGTGCCCAAAACTGTTTTCCGTTCCAATCCCAACGGCAAACTGAATTTTCTGGCATTCCCTATCTACCTGATTTACATCATACTGTATCCCATTTCACTGTTCACGACATGGATTTCACGCATCCTGCTCAGAATATTGGGGGTAAGGATTGACAGGGAGAATACTGTCAAGGCGTTCTCAAAGGTTGATCTGGACTATTTTGTGCAGTCCGGGTTATCAGGAGTCAAGGAAGACAACCAGCCGGATTCAGAGGTGCGGATATTCCAGAATGTGCTTGATTTCTCAAATGTCAAGACCCGTGACTGTATGGTACCCCGCAATGAGATATGTGCGGTTGAAAAAGGGGTGTCATTGAATGCGTTGCGTGAGAGATTCATAGAGACGGGCTACTCCAAGATACTTGTCTATGAAGAGGATATGGATCACATCATAGGTTATATCCACTCCTCAGAGCTGTTCCGCCATAAGAATGACTGGCGAGACCATATCCAGACAGTTCCTTTTGTTCCTGAGACCCTGGCCGCACAAAAGCTGATGAAACAGCTCATGGCCCGAAAGAAGAGTCTTGCCGTGGTGGTTGATGAGTTTGGCGGGACATCAGGCATAGTTTCACTTGAGGATATCATTGAGGAGATTCTGGGTGATATCCAGGATGAGCACGATGTTACCAACCTGATAGCCAAGAAGACGGATGACGGTTATCTGCTGTCAGGCAGGATGGAGATTGACCGGGTGAATTCAATGTTCGGGCTTGATATTCCTGAGTCAGATGAGTATATGACTGTGGGTGGTCTTATCTTGAGCAAGGCAAAGGGGTTCCCCAAGGTCAATGAGAAGATAGTTGTGGGCGATTATTCATTCCGTATTCTCAAACGCGGTGAAACCAAGATAGAACTGGTCGAGCTAACATTAAATAAATAAGGGTATATTGGTTGTTTAACAACATTTTTTAGTACTTTTGTGCGCTTTTATCCGCATTGGCGGTTTTTAATAGGCAAAAACGAATAAAAACAATAATAAGAAATGGCAACATTACAGAAAATCAGAAGCAAAGGACCACTGCTTCTTATCGTTATCGGTCTTGCCATGCTGGCCTTTATCCTTGGTGATGCATGGAAGATTATCCGTCCTAACCAGGGCGTTCAGTATGTAGGATCAATTGATGGCAATGACATCTCAGCCATGGATTTCCAGAAAGAGCTGGAGAATTACACTGAGGTAGTCAAGTTTGTCAATCAGACAAATGATCTGACAGAAGATCAGATGAACTCACTCAGGGATGAGGTGTGGGCTATGATGGTTCGCAACAATATTCTTGAGAAGGAGACTTCAGCCATAGGTCTTACTGTTACTGAAGCTGAGGTAAGAGACGCCATTGAGCGCGGTACAGATCCTATTCTGTCAGGAACACCGTTCAATGATGAAAACGGTAAGTTTGATGCTGATATCCTTAAGAACTTCCTGGCTTTCTATCAGTCACTGGACAAAGAGAACATCTCTTATGAGGAGTACAGCCAATATGAGAGCATGTACAAATACTGGCTCTTTATTGAGAATGACATAAAGAGCGGTTTGCTTTACACTAAATATCTCTCTCTTGTCAAGGGATCAATTGTATCAAATCCCATTGCAGCCAAGAACTCATTTGAGAACCGTATCAAAAGAGCTGATGTGCTTATGGCATCAATTCCTTTCACTTCAGTTCCCGATGCAGACGTTACGCTGACCAAATCAGATATCAAGAAGGTGTATGCTGAGAACAAGGAGTCAATGTACACATACGCTGAGAATCGTGACATCTATTACATAGATTATGAGATAGAGCCGAGTCAGGCTGACCGCGAAGCTCTTAAGGCTGAGGTGAATGAAATAACAACCCAGCTTGAGGATGATATGGATGACTATGCTGCATTCCTGCGCCGTGCCGGTTCAGAGATAGCATTCAGCGAGGTTGCCCGTTCTGCCAAGAACCTTCCTGAGGATGTAGCTGAGAGACTTGATTCTGTCAATGCAAACGGTGTGTTCGGTCCTTATTATTGCGAGGATGATGATACATACAACGCTTTCAAGCTTTTGGGCACAGTTAACGGCTATGATTCAATTCAAGTTCAGCTGATGCAGGTTGTAATGAGCGATGAGGCAGCTGCCGACAAGCGTGTTGACAGCATACTCACTGCCCTCAAGAAGGGAGCAAGCTTTGAGGCTATCGCTGAGAGCTACGGTCAGAGGGCTTCTGAACAATGGACTGCAGCCGATACATATGAGCCTGCTACTTTAAGTGGTGACAATGCTGCTTATCTGAATAAGATCAACAGCATGAAGAAGGGTGAGTCATCCAGCCTTAAGGTAGAGGGCGGTGTCGTTATCATCAAGATACTTGATAACAAGACTCCTCTTAAGAAGTACAATCTGGCTATTGTAAAGCGTCCAGTTGAGTTCAGTGAACAGACAAGCAATGATGCTTATAATAAACTGAGCCTCTTTGTTGCACAGAACAGCACCATCGATGAGCTCAAGGAAAATGCAGAGGATTCAGATTTCCGCCTGCTTTATTATCCTGGCTTTGAGAACTACAGCTATAATGTAGGTGGCGTGGCCAAGAGCCACGAGGCTCTGCGCTGGGTCTTCAGTGCTCAGAAGGGTGAGGTCTCACGCATATTTGAGGTAGGTAATGCGAATGATCATCTTCTGGTGGTTGCTGTTGATGAGATCCATCCGCGTGGTTACCGCAGTGTAGATGATGCTACTCAGGTCCTCTCACTCAGAGCTATTAAGGACAAGAAGTCAGATGTTTTGAAGGATAAGCTGGCAGGTCTCTCATTTGATGAGATCAAGGCTATTCCTGAGGCAAACGTTGATACTGTAAAATTCCTCAACTTTACCAACTCAGCTTATATTGCATCAGTTTATTCAAATGAGCCTACACTTGGTCCCAGTGTCATGAACCTTGAGCAGGGTAAACTGACAGTTCCTATGGTTGGTGAAAACTGCGTATATGTAGCTGAAAAGATTTCAGCCGATGAGTATTCTGCAGAGTTTGATGAAAAGGCTGAGAAGGCTCGTCTTCAGACTATTTCCGCAAGTCAGATACCCGGCCAGATCCTGGATGCTCTCTATTATGAAGCTAAGGTGGTTGATAACCGCTACAAGATTTTCTAATCGATACTGATTATACAAAAAAGAATCCCTCGGAGATTTCCGAGGGATTCTTTTTTGTATGACCTTTTGGATCAGTTGTTCTCAGGACGGAGTTTGCGGACAACTGCGCCGGTCTGCCACATCTCGCTGTCGCGCAGGGCAGCCAGCTCTTTCTCAAGACCCTCACGATAGCCGGGCTTTGAGTTGCTGTCAATTGAGATCTGAGCCTCGTTACCGCACTTAACGCTTGCGTAGAGCTTCTGTACAACGGGCTTGATTGCATCGTGGAACGGGCCCATCCAGTCCAAAGCACCACGCTGTGCTGTGGTTGAGCAGTTAGCATACATCCAGTCCATACCCTTCTGAGCAAAGAGAGGCATGAGTGACTGAGTGAGCTCTTCAACAGTCTCGTTGAATGCCTCAGAAGGAGTGTGACCGTTCTCACGGAGAACCTCATACTGAGCCAGGAGCAGACCCTGGATAGCACCCATCAGTGAACCGCGCTCACCGGTCAGGTCAGATGTTGCCTCGCGGATGAATGTGGTCTCAAACAGGTAACCGGAACCTATACCGATACCGAAAGCCAGAACCTTCTCAAGAGCCTTGCCTGATGCGTCCTGATATACAGCGTATGAGCTGTTCAGACCGCGACCCTCAAGGAACATGGTGCGGAGTGATGTACCTGAACCCTTGGGAGCAACCATGATAACATCGATATCCTTGGGAGGAACAACGCCGGTACGGTCGTTCCAGGTGATTGCGAATCCGTGTGAGAAATAGAGAGTCTTGCCGGGAGTCAGGTAAGGCTTGATGTTAGGCCACTGCTGCATCTGAGCTGCATCGGACAGAAGCATGCAGATGATTGTACCCTTCTGGGCAGCCTCCTCAATTGAGAACAGGGTTTTGCCGGGAACCCAACCGTCAGCAACAGCCTTGTCAAAGGTCTTGCCCTGACGCTGGCCAACAATTACGTTGAAACCGTTGTCACGCAGGTTGCAGGCCTGTCCAGGACCCTGAACGCCGTAACCTATAACTGCAATTGTCTCATTCTTGAGCACCTCGCGGGCTTTCTCCAGCGGGAACTCCTCACGTGTCATTACCTCTTCAATGACACCGCCGAAATTCATTTTCATAGTTTCTTGTTGTTATTATGTAGTTAATATGTTTTTTTAAAACTTTGGCTTTGGCTTTGGCTTTGACTTTGGCTTTGGCTTTGGCTTTGACTTTGGCTTTGGCCTTGGCATTGGCTACCATCCGGTGCGTAATCTTTCGACCCGAAGGGTCGCTAAAAAAGCCAACGCCAATGCCAACGTTATTCACGGTTTTTTTCGACCGTAACGGGCTTCCATCTTGTCCAGATACTCGTTTACATGCTCAATGCGGGCACGTGTAATGGCCACGCGGCCGGAACTTACAAACTGTAGCAGACCGCCCTGTGCAGAAAGCTCACGATTAAGGGCTGTGATATCCTCAGTGCGGCCGGTCTTCTCAATGACGGAAAAGGTTGAGTTCACCTCAATCAGTTTGGCTCCGTAGCGGCGTATGATCTTGGACATCTCAGGGTTCTCAGTCAGCACGCTGGTAACCACTTTGTAGAGGGCTACCTCCTGCATGAATATCTCAGCATCGGTAAAGTACTGGCACTGCAGTACATCGACCTTCTTTTCAATCTGATCCACAATCTTGACTATGGTCTCAGCATCGGCCAAGGCGGTTATTGTATAGCGGTGTACGCCCGGTATTGATGAGGCTGATACGTTCAGACTCTCAATGTTTACCTGACGGCGCGTGAACACTGCGGTAACCTGGTTCAGGATACCGGCTATGTTCTCCGAGTGAACAATCAGCGTATATAGTTTTTTCTCGTTTTCCATATATGTTTATTACTTTGGCCTTGGCGTTGGCTTTACGCACCGCATGGTGGCCAAAGCCAAAGCTAATGCCAAAGTTATTTAAATTTCAAATATCATCTTATCTACCGAGTTTCCGGGCGGAATCATCGGCATAACATTTTCCTCATCCATAACTGCTGCTTCAAGCAGGAACGGCCCCTTGGCATTTATCATCTGCTTTACGGCATTCTTTAGCTGGCTACGGTCAGTAACAAGTATGTAGGGTATTCCGTAAGCCGATGCTATCTTGCTGTAGTCAGGGTTCATCATGTGGGTGCATGAGTAACGGCTCTCAAACATCATCTGCTGCCACTGACGCACGTTACCAAGATAGGTGTTATTCATCAGAATCATCTTGACGGGTGCCTGGTTCTCCATTATGGTACCCAGTTCCTGAATGTTCATCTGGAAACCTCCGTCGCCAAAGAATGCCAGTATCATACGTTCAGGCGCACCGAATGTGGCTCCTATTGCAGCCGGCATGCAGAATCCCATTGTGCCCAGTCCGCCCGATGTTACTATGCTGCGCGGTGAGCGGTACTTGAAGTAACGTGATGCGAACATCTGGTTCAGGCCTACATCTGTTACCAGCACGGAGTCTGAAGGAGACTGATTGCTTACTTCAGTCACGACCTCACCCATCTTGAGAGGTCCGTCCTTGGGATGTATGGCACTGTCAATCACTTTGTCATATTCCTCCTTGTCAAGCGGCTTGAAGCTGTCAATCCACTCTTTGTGATCGGCCTTGTCCATACGCTCGGTGATGAGCTGCAGGGTCTGGCGGCAGTCGCCCAGTACGGTTACATCGGGCTTTACGTTCTTGCCGAACTCTGACTTGTCTATATCCAGATGTATTATCTTGGCTTGCTTGGCATATGTGGAGAGTGTGCCTGTTACGCGGTCATCAAAACGCATACCGACTGCAATAAGCACATCACACTCATTTGTCTTTACATTTGGAGCCAGGTTGCCGTGCATGCCAAGCATACCCATGTTGAGAGGGTGCTCGCTGGGCAGGGCGGCAAGACCAAGCAGCGTGCGTGCTGCGGGCAGGTTACCTTTTTCAATAAACTCAGCCAACTCTTTCTCAGCGTGACCAAGCTCTACACCGTGACCAACCAGAACTAACGGCTTCCTGGCACTGTTTATCAGTGCTATAGCATCATTAATCTGTGACTCTATTGGATCAGGTGCAGGTATATAACTGCGAACGTAATCAATTGTGGCGGGTTTGAAGTCTATCTGCTGCACCTGTGCAGTCTTGGTAAAGTCAAGCACTACGGGGCCCGGACGGCCTGAGCCTGCTATATAGAAAGCTCGTGCCACAGCCCAGGCTATATCCTCGGCGCGGCGTATCTGATAACTCCACTTGGTGATAGGCTGGGTTACGCCTACAAGGTCAATCTCCTGGAAAGCATCTGTTCCCAGGGCATCAGTACCTACCTGACCTGCAATCACTACTATCGGAGTACTGTCAAGCATGGCATCGCTGATGCCGGTTATGGTGTTTGTGGCACCCGGTCCGCTGGTTACGATGGCCACACCGGTACGGCCCGATACGCGGGCATAGCCCTGTGCGGCGTGGGTGGCACCCTGCTCGTGACGTACCAGAATCTGCTTAAGGTCCGTGCGGTGGCCGTAAAGTGCATCAAATACCTTGATGATAGAGCCGCCGGGGTAAGCAAACACTGTGTCAACGCCCTCGGCAAGCAGTGATCGGAGCAAAGCCTCGGCTCCACAAATATGTTCTGTCATAACGTTCATTCTATTATTCTTACGCCTCCCTTATCGGCAGAACTTACCATGTTGGCGTATGCCTTGAGGCTCTTGGCAACAACACGCTTGCGGGTGAGCGGACGCATGGGGCGGGCTGCAAGTTCTGCATCGTTCAAGCGTACGTTTATGCTGCGTGCGGGTATGTCTATATCTATTATATCTCCATCCAGGACCTTACCTATGGCACCGCCATTGGCTGCTTCAGGTGAGATATGTCCTATACTCAGGCCTGATGTGCCGCCGCTGAAACGGCCGTCGGTGATGAGGGCGCACTCCTTACCCAGATGGCGTGACTTGATATATGAGGTGGGGTAAAGCATCTCCTGCATACCGGGGCCTCCCTTGGGGCCTTCATGGGTGATGACAACTACATCGCCGGCTACAACCTTGCCGCCAAGTATGCCGTCAACGGCATCCTCCTGTGAGTCAAATACCTTGGCGGGGCCTGAGAACTTCCAGATACTCTCATCAACACCTGCGGTCTTTACAACGCAGCCGTCAACTGCAATGTTGCCCTTGAGTATGGCCAGACCGCCATCCTTGGTGTAGGCGTGCTGCAGGTCACGGATGCAACCTTCTGCGCGGTCAGTATCCAACTCACTGTATGTGCAATCCTGTGAACCCAACTCAGTACTGAACTTACGTGCAGGTGCGGTTGAGTAGATGCGCTTGGCCTCAGGGTCAATAATATCCTTGAGTATGCTATACTTATCAATCAACTCTCCGTAAGTGTATCCGGTTACACTCTTGGCATCAGTGTGGAGCAAGCCGCCTTTAGCTAATTCGGCCAGGATATTCAATACACCGCCTGCGCGGCCTACATCCTGTACGTGATACTTCTGGGTATTGGGTGCTACCTTGCAAAGGCACGGAATGTTCCTTGACAGACGGTCTATGTCATCCATCTTGAAGTCAACACCGGCCTCATATGCTACGGCAAGCAGGTGCAATATTGTATTTGTAGAACCGCCCATGGCTATATCCAGGTTCATGGCGTTCTCAAAGTTCTTCTTTTGTGCTATGCTGCGGGGCAAAACGCTTTCATCACCGTTCTCATAGTACTTGAATGCGTTCTTTACAACCAGGGCGGCTGCATCCTTCATCAACTGTACGCGGTTTTTATGCGTAGCCAGGATTGTTCCGTTGCCGGGCAGTGACATACCCAGTGCCTCGGTAAGGCAGTTCATTGAGTTTGCGGTGAACATACCTGAGCAGCATCCGCAACCAGGGCAGGCTGCACGCTCTATTGCTTCAACATCGGCATCCGATACGCTCTCATCGGCAGACTTGATCATTGCATCAATCAGGTCCAGATGTGCGCTTCCCAGTTCACCGGCCTCCATGGGACCGCCGCTTACAAATACGGTGGGGATGTTCAGACGCATGGCTGCCATAAGCATACCCGGAGTGATCTTGTCACAATTGCTTATGCAAACCAGTGCATCGGCCTTGTGGGCATTTACCATGTACTCAACGCTGTCAGCAATTATGTCACGTGAGGGCAGGGAGTAGAGCATTCCGTCATGACCCATGGCAATGCCGTCATCAACAGCAATGGTATTGAATTCTGCGGCAAAGCAGCCCAGTCGCTCAATCTCAGCCTTGACAATCTGGCCGGCTTCATGCAGATGGGTATGGCCGGGTACAAACTGTGTGAATGAGTTTGCAATTGCTATGATAGGCTTGCCCAGCTGCCCTGGTTTCATGCCGTTGGCTACCCAGAGGGCTCTGGCTCCTGCCATGCGGCGCCCTATGGTACACTGATCACTGCGTAACGGAATCCTCATATTGTTATCTTTTTGTATATATATTCAATCAAAAGCCCCTCTCCTTGTGGGAGAAGGGCCTGTATATAAATGTCAGGTAAACCTCTCCCTTAACGCGCCGGCCCAACGACCACCACGCCTACTATGACAGATACTACTGACAGGTTATACATTATCATGTTCTTTAAAGTGACCGCAAAGATACCTATTTTATAAATAGGACAAAACAGTTTTATGCAAAATATGCAAAAAAGTACTACCTTTGCATTTTGGCACGGGATTTGCCGTGTATATTGCATTAGTAACAAAACATAAAACCGCATAATGGGATTTAACGAGTTTATTGGTAAGCTGTTTGGTAACAAGCAGACCCGTGACATAAAGGAGATTCAGCCGTGGGTGGAGAAGATCAAGGCAGCTTATCCTAAGTATGAAAAACTTTCCAATGATGAGCTGCGCGCCGCAACACAGCAGATAAAGCAGAAGGTGCGCGATTTTGTCATACCTGAGAAAAAACGTATTGAGGAACTTAAGGCCAAGGTTGAGCAGACTGAACTGGAAGAAAGAGAGCCTCTGTTCAACCAGATAGATAAGTTGGAGAAGGAGGTTCTGGACCGCTATGAAGTGGTTCTGGATGAGGTTCTTCCTGATGTATTTGCCATTGTAAAGGAGACGGCACGCCGCTTTACCGAGAATGAGCAGGTGGAGGTTACGGCTACTGATTTTGACCGCGACCTGGCAGCCCGTCATGACTTTGTTGTCATAGACGGTGACAAGGCGCTGTGGCAGCAGCATTGGGTGGCCGGCGGTAATGATACCGTCTGGAACATGATCCACTATGACGTTCAGTTGTTTGGTGGTGTGGTGCTGCATAAGGGTAAGATCGCCGAGATGGCTACAGGTGAAGGTAAAACCTTGGTGGCTACCCTGCCGGTATTCCTTAACGCACTGACCGGCAACGGCGTACATGTGGTAACAGTGAACGATTATCTGGCCAAGCGTGATGCCGAGTGGATGGGTCCGCTCTATATGTTCCACGGACTCTCTGTAGATTGCATTGACAAGCATCAGCCTAACTCAGAGGCCCGCCGTAACGCATATCGTGCCGATATTACATTCGGTACCAACAATGAGTTCGGTTTTGACTACCTGCGTGACAATATGGCCGGTCATCCCAATGAACTGGTTCAGCGCGGACATAATTATGCAATTGTGGATGAGGTTGACTCAGTGCTCATTGACGATGCCCGTACACCTCTTATTATATCAGGTCCCGTACCCAAGGGCGATGATCAGCAGTTTGAGCAGCTCAGGCCCCAGGTGGAGCAGCTGTTTGAGGCTCAGAAACGTCTGGCTACACAATATCTGGCCGATGCCCGTAAAAAGGTGCACTCAGAAGACCAGAATGAGGTGGCAGAAGGATTCCTGTCTCTGTTCCGCAGCTTCAAGGCCCTGCCTAAGAACAAGGCTCTTATCAAGTTCCTGAGCGAGCCGGGCATTAAGGTGGGCATGCAGAAGACAGAGGAAATCTACATGGAGCAGCAGAACAAGCGTATGCCTGAGGCTGTTGAGCCCCTGTATTTCGTTATTGACGAGAAACTGAACAGCGTTGACCTTACCGATAAGGGTGTTGAGCTGATAAGCGGCACCAACCAGGATCCTGAGTTCTTTATTCTGCCCGATATAGCCAGCCAGCTTTCCGAACTTGAGGCCCGGACTGACCTGAGTCAGGAGGAGCGTCTGGCCAAAAAGGATGAACTGCTTACCAACTACGCTGTAAAGAGTGAACGCATACATACCATCAACCAGTTGCTCAAGGCATACTGTATGTTTGAGCGCGATGTGGATTATATCGTTACAGAAGATGGTAAGGTAAAGATCGTTGATGAGCAGACTGGCCGTATCATGGAGGGACGCCGCTGGAGTGACGGACTGCATCAGGCTGTTGAGGCTAAGGAGCGTGTCAATATTGAGGCCGCCACCCAGACGTTTGCTACGATTACCCTGCAGAACTACTTCCGTATGTATCACAAGCTTGCCGGTATGACCGGAACAGCTGAGACAGAGGCAGGTGAGTTTTGGGATATCTACAAGCTGGATGTGGTGGTTATCCCCACAAACAAACCCATAGCACGTATCGATCAGAATGACCGTATCTACAAGACCAAGCGTGAAAAGTACAAAGCCGTAATCGAGGAGATTGTCAAGCTGGTAGGTGAGGGCCGACCGGTACTGGTAGGTACCACATCGGTCGAGATAAGTGAGCAGCTTAGCCGTATGCTTACCATGCGTAAGATTGAGCATAACGTGCTGAACGCCAAACTGCACCAGAAGGAGGCCGATATCGTGGCCAAAGCCGGTCAGAAGAGCATTGTAACCATTGCCACCAACATGGCCGGTCGTGGTACCGATATCAAGCTGTCGCCTGAGGTACGTGAAGCCGGCGGTCTGGCCATTGTGGGTACGGAGCGTCATGAGAGCCGTCGTGTTGACCGTCAGTTGCGCGGTCGTTCCGGCCGTCAGGGTGATCCGGGTTCATCAGTATTCTTTATCTCTCTTGAGGATAACCTGATGCGTCTGTTCGGTTCAGACCGTATTGCTCCGCTTATGGACAAGCTGGGCCTGCAGGAAGATGAGATGATTGAGAACAGCTTCATCACAAAACGCATAGAGCAGGCTCAGAAGAAGGTTGAGGAGAACCATTTCGGTATCCGTAAACGTTTGCTTGAGTACGATGACGTGATGAACAAGCAGCGTACCGTAATCTATGAGAAGCGCCGTCACGCTCTGATAGGTGAGCGCATAGGCATGGATATAGCCAATATGATCTGGGACCGTTCAGCCGGTGCAGCCGAGAACTGTGCTGATTACGAGAGCCTGCAGATGGAGGCTTTCCGCGTATTGGCTATTGAGCTCCCGTTCACTGAGGAGGAGTTTGACAAGATGAAGCAGGATGAGATATCCGATCGCATCTTCAATGCCGCAATGGAGAACTTCAAGCGCAAGTGTGACCGTCTGGCCCAGATTGTTACTCCTGTCATCAAGAAGGTATTTGAGGAGCAGGGTGACCGCTATGAGAATATTCTGATTCCGATTACCGATGGCCGTCGTGTTTATCAGATTCCGTGTAACCTCAAAGAGGCATATGAAAGCGAGGGTAAGAGCGTAGTTACATCTTTCCAGAAAGCCATCATGCTGCATACCATTGATGAGTGCTGGAAGGAGAACCTGCGTGAGCTCGATGAACTGAAACACTCCGTGCAGAATGCCAGCTATGAGCAGAAAGACCCGTTGCTCATATTCAAACTGGAGTCTGTAACCCTGTTTGACAATATGGTCAACAAGATGAATGACCAGACAGTATCAATTCTGATGCGCGGACAGATACCGGAGCCTGATCCCGATCAGGTACGTGAGGCGCCGGCTCAGAACCGTCAGCAGCGCCGTCAGTATACAGAGAACCGAACAGACATGTCTGATCCCAATCAGCGTGCCGCCGCAGCCCGTGATACCCGTCAGCAGGTACGTGAGCCCATCCGTGTGGACAAGACACCGGGCCGTAATGACCCATGCCCGTGCGGTAGCGGCAAGAAGTTCAAGAACTGTCACGGACAAGGTCTGTAAAACAAGATAAAACCATACAGCTATGAGATTAAGTGAATCATCATTCCAGGAAATCAAGACACTCCTGACAGGGGTGATAAACGAGTTCCGCCGTCCTCAGGAACAGTCAGTAGTGACGGATATACACATCATGCCCATTCGTGAGACGGGCGAGGTAACAGTGAGTGATGATGACAACACTCTGGCTACCACCCGCCTGTCAGATCTGGTAGAGATACCCGATGAGGATTTCTATCAGGTGATGGAAAAGGCGCTGCGCCATATCCTCAAGGACATTGATGCAGAGGAGCCTCTTGAGAACCTTGCCATATGGAAACCGTTCTCATTCGTGCTGGTGGATGATGACGGTGAGACCGTGGCTGAACTGATGCTTTTTGATGAGGACAAAACCCTCCTGAGTCAGAGTCTCATGCAGGGTCTTGATGAGGAACTGGACACATTCCTCAAAGACCTGCTGGCTGAGTAAATATAGTAACTGTTTTACATAAGGGTCCCTGATTTTTCGGGGACCTTTTTTTACTGCTTAGTTAGAAAAAAATATTCTCTAACCAGGGAGATGGTTTTTCTTTTTTTGTCAGTTTGTCGTAAGCTTTTTTTCAGATAAGGTGAAATAGCACAAAATAGCACATAGATATGAATATGATATTTTTAATTTTGCAATATGTAGAACCAATTTTAAATTGCAATGAGAAGTTTTAGTAAAGTATGTTGTATCGGTTTGATGGGATTAGTGTCTTTAATTTCATGTAAGAATGATCCCGATGAAAAAGCAGAGTATGTCAGTGAGATTGGAACATGGGACCTTTCGGAAGTAGAATATATCTATGACGGAACCAAACTAAATTATAATGGATGGGAGATAGGGGTTTGGCCTACATCGCCAGAATCAGATCCTTATTATATGGATTATTTTTATTTTGTTTCTCAAGGTGGTTTTATTTTTGAAGAAGGTGGAAACGGTAAACTTTTTGGAATGGGAGAATTCAGCGATGAAGAACATGAATTTACTTATTCAAGGGAAGGCAACACAATAAAGATTAAGGTGGGTGAACTTGAGGTAGAATCAACTTTAGAAAAAGGCAACATTGCAGTACATAAAATACAATCTGATATATATGGATGGTCTATAGAAAATCCCGATGGAGATGATGAGATACAGGGAACAGACGGAAAGTGTAATCACAAATTGGAAATAGTACAAATTTATTCAAGGAGGAAATGAGGCGAAGGAATCTTGTATTATTAATAGGTCTACTGCTGGCAATGATTATGCCGGTCAGTTTGTATGCAAGAGTTGTTACGTCCGAAGTGTACAACGGGATAACATATACTAAGGGTTATGTTTATGACTTTCAGGTTGACAGCATATTCTATACAATTCATGAAAACGGCGTATATGTTTCTGCTGAGAAACGTTTGTTTGGTAGTAAAGGAGACGTCGGAGGTGAAGTAATTATAAACAGTTCATATTATGGAACGGTAACAATTCCTGAGACAGTCATGTATGGCGATACTGTCTATAATATAATAGGAATAGATGATGCTGCATTTAAAGGATGCAATAATTTGGACAGCATTTCTATTCCCAACTCTGTATCACACATAGGTCCTTCTGCTTTCTATGGTTGTACAAATTTGAAAGATGTGCTATTGCCTTCTTTATTAACTGTTATAGAAAGAACGGTATTTATGTACTGTTCAAGCCTGGAATCTATTTCTTTCCCGGAAAAACTTAAGAAAATTGGTGTTGCTTCTTTTCGAGGTTGTACCAGTCTCAAAACTATATACATTCCTGATGGTGTTGAGATCATAGATAGCCTTGCGTTTGACAGATGTACCGCTATGCATCTTTTAAGTGTTCCTTCAAGTGTACGGGAAATAGGCATTGCTGCTTTCCAGCTGTGCCAGAACATAGATTCTCTTTTTTGGAATTCAGAGGTGTCATTTTCGCTTGGAGATATAGCACGTTGGAACAGGAATACTCTTAGATATGTCCGTTTAGGCGGTGAGTTAACAAGAATAGAACAAGCTTCTTTTATGAATTGTGAATATCTCACATCGATTATTATTCCTAAAAAGGTCGAATATATTGATTTCTGGGCATTTAATGGTTGTATAAGACTAAAAAAAGTAGTGATAGAAGGAAGTCCTATCATATATGAAGGCGCTTTTGCTGATTGTTACATAGATTCGGTATTCCTATATAGCGAAATACCACCAACAGAAGGATACCATTACTATGAACAAACAACGTTCGAAGCTTGGTACCGATTCTCAAGTCGGACATATGAGAATGCTATGCTCTCAATTCCTAATGGGGCATTTGAAAAATACGCGGCATCAGATACTTGGTCCCGTTTCAGTTCTCTTTACTCTTTACCAGATATGGAATACGAATCGGATTTTGAAGAAGACACCATATGTTATACTGTTCAGGATGACGGGGCTGCAGTGTCAGCTAAAGCCATAAACCGTTATAGTTTCAACAAAATAATGGGCTTTGACGGACCTCTTACACCACGTGACCCGGATGCAGGAGGTTTACAACCTCGTTCAACAATAAGGAGTAATGGGACAGAAACAGATTCGTTATATTATACTCATTATGTTGGCAATGTAGTTATTCCGGAGTCAGTATCGGCTAATGATACAGCTTATACTGTAACAGGAATAAACTACTATGCATTTATTGGAAGTGAAGAACTTGAGTCTGTATACATACCCGAGAGTGTTAATCACATAGGTTTTGGCTGTTTTGCTGGATGTAGTGCTTTGTGTACAGTGAATATACCTTCAGCTGTTATGAAAATTCCTGTCGCTATGTTCTATGGCTGTTCATCTCTCGTCAGTATCAAAATTCCAGAAAGAGTACTTTGCATCGGGCAATGTGCTTTTGCTGGATGTGAAGGCCTTACGGAAATAACAATACCCGCAGGAGTGAAATTGATAGATAAGAATGCCTTTGCTTATTGCGGCAATCTTAAGCGTGTAGTGATAAAGGGAGATCCTTTAATAGCAGAGACTGCTTTCCTTGGCTGTGGAACGGAGCTTGAAGTGATAAGGACCAGAGTGGAAACAATTGAAACAACTGATTCTGATTCAAATGTTGATGAAGAGGTTCACTATAGTATTGATGGACGTATGATTCCGGCCGATTTTCCGGGACTACATATAATAAAGTATAGGAACGGAACTGTGAGAAAGGCTGTGGTGCGTTGAAAAACTAACGGGCATAATGAGAGTATTCAGATCCATAGTGTTGTTGACGGCAATGGCCGCCGTTTCATGCGGCGGGCATTACCGTATGCTTACTAAGGCGGAGCGGTTGCTTGAAACCAATCCGGCACAAGCCGATACTATGCTCAGTTCCATTCAAATGCCTCAGGGGAAACGCTTGCGGGCTCTGTATGCAGTACTCCGTACCCAAGTTGATTATAAGAACTACAAGGATATACCTGATGATGCCTTGATAAGCCAAGCCTGCAACTATTACGGGTCACGCAAGAAAAGCTATCATGCTGCAATGGCTTGGTACAGCAGGGGCTGTGTGTTGTCACTTACTGATGATGACCTTGGTGCAATAAGTTCTTACCTGACAGCTCGTGACCTTTTCCCTGATACGCTTAACCGCTATTATGTGATATGTGAGCACAATATCGGCAAGCAATATCTGGCAAGACATCTGTATAGTGAGGCCAAGCCTATTCTTGAGCTTTCACTTAAGAATGCTCAGACTATAGGCGATAATGTGATCGCTGCATACTCCAAATACAATATCGCGCTGATAGACCTGTATGAAAAGCGGTTTGAAAAGGCTGGGGCAGCTTTCAACCAGCTTGAAGGGAACCGATATCTGCCGGAACTGCTCCGTACAGAGACCAACCTGCAACTTTCCAAGATACAATTGCACCACTATGGCGATACAGAAACCGCGCTTCATTATGTGAACCGTTATATTAACGGGGTAGATTTCAAATCAGGGGCAGGTTACAGCATAAAGGGCGATATCTTTTATGCTGCCGGAAGGTATGATTCGGCCTATTATTATTACCAACGCTCACTTGAGTGTGAAACTGATTTGAGCACAGAGAGTAACAGCTACAGCCGCTTGCCTGAACTTTCACTAATGTTTGGCAATGAGGACAGAACGGCCTCATATATAGAAAAATACAAGGACTGTCTTGAGAGACAGAAGGAACGTTATAACAAGGATTCGATATTTGCCCTTAATTTGAGGCATAACCTTGAGAAATATGAGATGCTTAACAGGGAGGTCAGGAAACGTTATCTGATAATATCAGTTTCTTTAATACTCATAGTTGTTCTGGTGTTGTTATTGATTTACTTATATCATGAAAACCAGAGACGAAGGCGGTATGACCTTCTGTGTGACTCATTGATACGTCGTCAGATAGCAGGTAAAATCCCTGAGGACACACTTGAGAATTCATTGGAATCATCGTGCAAGCTCTTTAAGAACAGCGCAGGATATACTTTGCTGCAGGAACTGTCAGTTGTTGACCGCGCGCCTGAATCATCGGAACTGTCAGTTATAAGACACGATACTGAACTCTACTTTGAAAAGCCTATAGTTATAATGAAAAGTGTGATAGTCACATTGTCTGATACGGAGGTTATGTACTGCATTTATCGCTATCTGGGTGTGAACTGGCGTTTGTGTATGGAACTCATAAACCGTTCAGCAAACTACTCCGGCCGCTTGAAACAATACATATTGAAGAAGATTCCTGATGAGTGGGCTACTCTGTTTTTCAGGAACTAAATTAATACTTATATTTGAATTCGTATTAACATTTCTAATATGTCACTAATCAAAAGACTGCTGATAATCATATTGTTTGTGGCACTCATTCCGGCTGGGATGCAGGCGCAGGAACACAGGAAGTTTGAAATCAATGTGGGAATATCATCGCCTGGATTACACTGTCGTGCAGATAGGGATATAATAAATTTCAAGATACCTTATGAATATGAAGAGAATGGTGAAATAATTACACATAACCATTATAGTGACAAGTATTTGCATGACATATATCTTGAGTCTTACCGCTCCAGGTTATATCCAGGTTTGTCTGTTGAGTTTTCTTATAAACTGTCAGATTCTGGGTTTACAAAAAGGATGTCGTTAATTGGAATGTTAGGCTTCAATATGGTTGATTTTGAGAATGAAGATCTTGCTACAAGAAATGTTACTAAGGAGAAGTCTTATAAAATTGATTATTTGATCGGATTCAGGGTTTATATGATAAAATCTTTATATTTCGATGTGTACTCACAGTTGCTGGCTGGGGGTGAGATTAGAGATAAATCCCTTTATTGGGATATTACGGAGAAAAGGTTGGACGAATATAACGTAGAATTGAACGGAATGTCTTTCCAGATTACCTATGTCGGGTTCAGAGCTAAGATTGGTAAGAGGAACAGCAGGCTTGGCGTATATGTAGAGTTTGGACATGGTACGGAGTATTCTACAAGTAAGTTTGCTTTAATTCCAGGTATAAGGACAGGTGCCAGTTATTTATTCTGATTGTTATGAAAAAGTTCGCTGTATATTTGCTGATAGTCGGCCTGGCAGGTGTTATGTCCTGCGGGGGCAATGATTGGGACACAGAAGCAGAACTGAAGGCTTTGTCCAGAACGTGGGCTAATGATTATGTCAATTACACTTTGCGTCAGGTGGTTCTTCCTGCTGATACTTTACAGGGTACAAAAAATGGTGGATATGTTGGAGACAACATTACAACAACTTCAGTATTGAAAGATACTCTGATGGCAGTATTCCATTTTACCAAAGGTAATGAATACAATCATGATTCGGTCAATATAATTTCTACTTTATTACAAATCCGTGATTCTGTTATTGTAAAGACTGACGGTTACAGATACTCTGATTATTATTGGGTTCATCTGTATACTTTAGATCAAGGTATTATCAATTATGAAGGAAAATTCCATATTGATTTTTATGAAAATGGGGAGACTACTCCATGGGGATGGTCAGAAATAACTTACCATAAGAGTGATGTTCCTTATTACACGTCTTACTGTGATGCTCCTGTCGTGGGCTGGTACTGATAAAGTGATGAAGTAGTTTTATTAATATTTCTTCTTAAAGTGAATATGAAAATGAGGTTATATTTGATAGCATTGTTGTTTGCAATAACATCGTGTTCTCCTGTTGTCACATCAAATATTATTCACAGGAATCAACCGTTGGAGTCAGTTGATCAAGTGGTGTTGCTTGGTGAGAAAGAACCGCTTCCGGCTGATGCAGAATGGATGGGCTCAGTTCAGGTCAATGGCAGAGGTAGTTATAATCAGATGATTGACTTGACACGT
Source organism: Bacteroidaceae bacterium (assembly GCA_017633615.1). The sequence continues at coordinate 80,938 of JAGBPB010000077.1, forward strand.
AATGAGGCTTGGAAGAACGGAGCAGAGTATGTCAGGATTAAAAATTATTCCAGCCAGGAGTTAAGGTCTGATATACATATAATGAATTCTGATGTTTACAGATCTGATACAGTCGATGTCTTATATGCTGATACTCAGGCTTCCGGCTTGGTCCAAATGCCTGCCGTATCTGGCGATACAGGAAGAGATAGTGATGCTTATCTTCTTCTTGGAGGTGAGGCGGATTTTGCTTATAGTGCTAAAAGTAGCTCAAGTTCATTTGTGCTCGCGTTAGGAGTTGGATATTTTGTCACGCCATCATTGAGTTTGGAACTTGGGGGCAGTTATTCGTCGACATCATATGTTTCTGATCCTGATATTAAAGTTATAGGCAAGAGTTTGTCGGCATCATTAGCCTATCACCTCCCGTTGGCCCGAAATTTGTATTATGTGCCAGAGTTTGAGGTTGATTATTTAAATTATTCGGCCGATGCTACAGATTTCAATTTTATGTGTCTGGCACTTGCTCCATTGATGGTTGAGTACAGGGCTGATGACAGCATGTGGGGCTTCCGGGCGGGTATAGGAGAGTTTGGGATGGCTTTCCCTGTAGCGGGAACTGCTGCGCCCCTTAAGTCTTTGTATTCAGTTAACCTCAACTCTGTCTCATTAGTTTTTGTCAAATATTTCTAAATGATAGTGCTATGAAAAAGATAAGAATTGTTTTGGTTGTTTTGTGTTGCTTAACCTCGTACGAAGTGATAGCTCAACATACAGGTGCGTATTTCTATACAGGCGATGCTTTTGTTACTACCGGTTTTACTTTTGACAAACTGTCTTCCGATAAATCCAAAACTGATAATGTTACGAGCTATAGGCTGAATACGGCTTTGATATCAACGGGTCTGGGATATCGTTTCCCAAGCGGGTCAGGTATTGAATTTGGAGTACTTGGTAACTACAGTTTCAATAAGGATAATGATCAGTTCACAGAAAGTATATCTGCTATTTGCGTCCGAGTATATCAAACATCATCTCTTTTCAGGAACTGTAACTGGATGTTTGCGCTTTCTTATCGTTACATGTCAGTATCGCAAAGCGGATATTCCGGCAGATTTAATGACCTCTTGATAGAACCTTTTGTTTTTGAATACTTGACAGATAACAAACATTGGGGGTTCCAAATCTCTCTCGTATCAGTAGAGGCAATGGCTAATATTCCTGAAGCGTATTCCAAAGATAATCCGTATGTTATCGAAACCAATCCAGGAAGCGTTGTGGTTGGCGTAGGTGTAAACTCATTCCCCGTGAGGGTAGCATATTATTTCTGATAGGTGGTTAAATGCTAAAAATGACTAACAGAAAGCCGTTTTGAGATGGAAACTCTATGCTTTGCGTAGAGTTTTCTTTATTTTTGCACACTCTAATGAGGTGGACTATATTTATTTAGGCTGTATTAAAGAAAACTATCAAATCGATATACTTGGAATGAATAGAGGATTTTTAGTGAGGATGGTATCGGTCCTATTGTCAGCAAGCATGGCTGTGGGAACAGCAGCGGTTGCACAGGAACCAGGTCAAGTGCTCAAAGTTACGCTTGATGATGCGATTAAAGTGGCACTGAGTGATAATCCTACCATTAAAGTTGCCGAACAGCAGATTGAAATTAAGAAAGTAAGCAAGGATGAGGCTTGGCAGTCACTTCTGCCCAGCGTTGATTTTGGCGGAACAGTGCAGTACACCGTGCTGGCTGCAGTGATGAAGCTCAACGGTATGGAGTTCAAGATGGGTCAGGACAACACCAGTACATGGAACGGTCAGTTCCAGGTAAGCCTGCCGGTGTTTGCGCCTACGGTGTATGCCACAATGAATCTTACTGAGACGGATTTGGCAAACGCAGTTGAACAGAGCCGCAGTTCTAAACTGGATCTGGTTAATCAGGTAACTAAAGCCTACTATCAGGTTATTCTTGCCCAGGACAGCTATGACGTTCTTTGCCGCAGCTATGAGCAGGCAGAGAAAAACTACAATGTCGTAAAGTCTCTCTATGAGTTGGGCGGAACCAGTGAATATGACAAGATAAGCGCTGAGGTTCAGTTGCGCTCACTCAATCCTACGGTTATTCAGGCACGTAATGCCGTGACAATGGCCAAACTCCAACTGATGGTGCTTATGGGTGTGGATCCTGCATCAGAGATAGAGATTGAGGGTAGTCTTGAGGATTTTGAGGATCAGTTGTATGCTGAAGCTTTAGGGGCCGGCAACTATTCATTGGCCGATAATACCAATCTGCGTCAACTCAAGCTGAGTGAAACCATGCTCAACCAGAATCTCCGTATGCAGAAAATGAATTTCCTGCCTACACTTGCCTTGTCAGGCACATACGCATTCCAGTCACTTTACAATGACAACTGGAAGGTGTTTGACTATACATGGGCCAAGAGTTCATCAGTAGTATTGTCACTGTCAGTTCCCATTTTCCATATGGGTAATTTTACCAAACTGCGCAGCACCAAGTTGCAGATAAACCAGCTCAGTGAGAATATAGGATATACTGAGAAACAGCTCAATATGCAGGTCCGCAGCTACGTGGACAACATGAAGGCCAATGCTGAGCAGGTGGCCAGTAACCGTGAAGCCATTGAGCAGGCTGAGAAGGGACGTGAGATTGCAAGCAAGCGTTATGAGATAGGTAAGGGTACCATTCTGGAACTGAACAACTCAGAGGTATCACTTACACAGGCCAAACTTACTTATAGCCAGTCCATCTACAATTACCTGGCAGCCAAGGCTGATCTTGACAAGGTGTTGGGAAAGGATTCATATGTGGCAGGTCAAGAGAAATAATCACATTCAGAAACAAATAAGAAATACAATATGAAAGCATTCAGATTTTCAGGAATCGCAATCTGCCTGGTGCTGCTCATGGCAGCCTGCGGACAGAAGAAACAGACTGCAAACGGTCCGATGGCCCCTGATCCTACGGCTAAACCTAAAGTGAAACTGGCTAAGGTTACTAAAGAGCCTGTGGCACAGCTTCAGGTATATTCAGCCACCATTGAGGGCGAGATTAAAAACAATATCGCTCCTTCCACCCCCGGCCGCATAAGCAGGATAAGGGTTGAAGTAGGTGATAACGTACGCAAAGGACAGATTCTGGTGGAGATGGATGAGACCACTTTGAGCCAGCAGGAGATGCAGCTCAAGAATCTGGAGACTGAATTCAACCGTATAGACCAGCTCTATAAGGTGGGTGGCGTATCAAAGTCAGAATGGGATAACGTGAACCTTCAGCTGGAGGTGGCACGCAAGTCATTCCAGACTCTGAAAGAGAATACCCAACTGACCAGCCCTATTGACGGTGTGGTTACCGCACGTAATTATGACAATGGTGACCTGTACGGCGGTCAGGCTATTCTTGCGGTACAGAAGATAGCTCCTGTAAAGCTGACCATAAATGTGTCAGAGCAGTTCTACTCTAAGGTCAAGAAGGGTGATGAGGTGAGCATTGAGCTGGATGCCTATCCCGGTGAGACTTTTACCGGAAAGGTGTCTCTTATCTATCCTACCATAGACGCCATGACACATACTTTTCCGGTTGAAATAAATGTGCCCAACACTGATCTGAAGTTGCGTCCCGGTATGTTTGCCCGCGCAACCCTGAATCTGGGTACACTGGATCACGTGGTTGTTCCTGACCTGGCTATTGAGAAACGTGCCGGCTCAGGTGACCGTTTTGTTTATGTGTATGAGAACGGTAAGGTTATTTACAGCAAAGTTGAGCTGGGGCAGCGCCTGGGTGACCGTTATGAGCTTATCTCTGGTGTACCTGACGGAGCTGAGATTGTTATAGCCGGACTGTCAAAACTCTCTGACGGCCGTGAGGTTGAAGTTGAAAAGTAAAAAGACAAAAGGACAATGAGTTTATACGAAGGCTCGGTTAAAAGACCAATATTTACAGCTCTCTGTTTCGTAGCTATTGTGGTGTTCGGTGTGTTCTCATACACCAAACTGCCTATTGACCAGCTGCCTGACATTGAGTCAAACACTATCATGGTGTTCACATACTACAACGGTGCCAACGCATCGGACATTGAAAACAATGTGACCCGTCCGCTTGAGAACACCCTGAACAGCTGCACGCATATAAAGCATATTACATCACGTTCATCGGAGAACGTATCTGTGATTACGCTGGAGTTTGAGTACGGACACTCCATTGATGACCTTACCAATGATGTGCGTGACAAGTTGAGTATGATATCGAACTCGCTGCCAGACGGTGCGGGGTCACCTATCATATTCAAGTTTGATACCAGTATGATGCCTATCATGCTGCTCTCTGTGCAGGCCGGTGAGAGCCAGAGCGCCCTCTACAAGATTCTGGATGAGAATGTGGTGAACCCGCTGGCTCGTATTCCCGGTGTTGGTACGGTGTCTGTAACCGGTGCCCCGCAGCGTGAGATTTACGTTTATTGCGATCCCGCAAAGCTTGAGGCTTACAACCTGACCATTGAGGCAATAGCCGCGATGATAGGTTCGGAGAACCGCAGCGTACCGGGCGGTAACCTGGATGTAGGTAATGAGACATACGCCCTGCGTGTGGACGGTGAGTTCAAGGATCCGCGTGACATGCAGCATCTGGTTGTGGCATCAATCCAGGGTCGTAACGTCTATCTGAAGGATATTGCAGAGATTGTGGACCGCACCCAGGAGCGTGCACAGGAGTCATACAACAACGGTGTGCAGGGTGCCATGATGGTTATCCAGAAGCAGACCGGTGGTAATACGGTAGAGATATGCCGCAAGATAAACGAGACTCTGCCTCAATTGGAGAAGAACCTGCCCAGTGACATCAAGATCGGCATGATCAATGACGGTTCACAGGATATCATCCTGACAGTGAACTCATTGGCAGAGACTATTCTCTATGCTTTGCTATTTGTGGTGCTGGTGGTTTATCTGTTTACCGGACGCTGGCGTGCCACTATGGTTGTGGCTATTACCATTCCGCTTTCACTGATAGCCTCATTCATCTATTTGTTTGTGACAGACGGTTCTCTGAACATCATTTCACTGAGTTCACTTACTATAGCGATAGGTATGGTGGTGGATGACTCAATAGTAGTATTGGAGAACATCACCACACATATTGAACGCGGTGCCAGTCCCAAGCAGGCTGCCATACATGCTACCAATGAGGTGGCTGTATCCGTAATAGCATCAACCATGACCATTTTTGCGGTGTTTTTCCCGCTCACTATGATGTCAGGTATGGCTGGTGTCATGTTCAAGCAGCTGGGCGGTATGATTTGCATCATCATTGCAATTTCACTGGCTGTTTCACTGACACTTACCCCGATGCTCTGCTCACGAATGCTTAAGCTGGAGAAGAAGGGCAGCCGCTTGCATACATTCCTGTATCGTCCTATCCAGAAGGCTCTTGACGGTCTGGACCGCTGGTATTCACGCCGCATCAATCATGCGGTACGTCATCGTAAGATGGTGGTGCTGGCCTGCCTGCTGCTGTTTATTCTTTCTCTGTTCTCAGCGGGCACTCTTAAGTCAGAGTTCTTCCCGAGTGATGAACAGTCACGTATATCGGCAACCATATATATGCCTATCAATACCAATACCAACCGTTCAAGGGCCGTGGCTCAGGAACTTTCTGATATCTGGATGAAGCGTTATGCCGATGACCTGGTGACATGTAACTTCCGCGTGGGTGCTGCCGATGAGAACAACACATTCGCGTCAATGCAAACCAACGGTACTCATGTGATATCATTTACAATCTCTCTTAAAGAACTTGGTGAGCGCAGCATATCATCAGATCAGGTTGTGGCAGAGATGCGTGCTGACCTGAATGCCCGCCCGGAGATAGACCGTTTCATGGTTACCCCCGGTGGTGGCATGAGCATGGGTGGTCAGTCAACTGCCGAGTTTGAGATTTACGGTTATGATTTCAATGAGACTGATGAGGTGGCCGCCGCATTCCTCAAAGCCATGAAGGATGTTGAGGGTGTGGGTGAGGCCTATATAAGCCGTGACAACTATCAGCCTGAGTATGAGGTCGTGTTTGACCGCGAGAAGCTGGCCCAGCACGGATTGAACCTTTCAACGGCTGCTACATATCTGCGTAACCGTATCTACGGTGCCACCGCATCATATTTCCGTGAGGACGGTGAGGAGTACTACATCAAGGTGCGTTATGCTCCCGAGTATCGTACCCAGCTTGAGGATATTGAGAATATTCTGCTTTACGGCAGCGGCAACAGCGCTGTTCGTGTGAGGGATGTAGGCCACCTGGAGGAGGTGTTCACTCCGCCTACCATTCAGCGTAAGGACCGTCAGCGTATCAATACCGTAACATGCGTCATAGCAGGTGGTGCAGCCCTTAGTGATGTGGTTAAGGCCGGTCAGGAGATTATTGCCGGAATGGATCTGCCGGAAGGCGTGAACGTTCAGATATCAGGTGACTATGAGGATCAGCAGGAGTCGTTCTCTGATATGGCAACTCTGGCACTGCTCATTATAATGCTTGTGTTCATTGTGATGGCTGCACAGTTTGAATCGTTGACTCTGCCGTTCATAATCATGTTCTCTATTCCGTTCGCTATGAGTGGTGTGCTGATAGCTTTGTGGCTTACCGGCACATCAATCAACCTGATGAGTGCGCTGGGTGGTATCATGCTGATAGGTATTGTGGTTAAGAACGGTATCGTGCTTATTGACTATACGGGACTGTGCCGTGAGCGTGGTATGTCAGCTATCACGGCTACCGTTACCGCAGCACGCAGCCGTCTGCGCCCCGTACTCATGACCACTCTGACCACTATCCTGGGTATGATTCCTATGGCTCTGAGCCAGGGACAAGGTTCAGCAATGTGGCGTCCGCTGGGTATCTCTGTTATAGGCGGTCTTACCGTATCTACCATCCTTACTCTTGTGCTTGTGCCTACGCTGTACTGCATATTCCAGAGTACGGGTATCAAGAAGGCTCGCCGTAAGCATCGCAAGCAGCTTGAACTGGCTGCTTTCTGGGCTGAGAACAAGGATCAGTTCATCCATGACAAGACCACTAAGAAATAATTAACGTTGGCGTTGGCCTTGGCGTTGGCTTTTCTTGAGCCGGATGGTAGCCAAAGCTAATGCCAAAGCCAAAGTAAATAATATGAAATCAATACTGATAACATTTGACCAGTCATATACTGAGCGTATAATTGACTTGCTCACCACCAATAACTGCCGTGGCTTCTCCATGGTGGAGCAGCTGCAGGGACGTGGCTCCAAAACGGGCGAGCCCCACTACGGCAATCATGCCTGGCCTTCCATGTGCTCGGGTATCATCACCATGGTCGATGATGACAAGGTGGACATAATCCTTGACAAGCTCCACGCAATGGATCTTGCTACAGAGAAGCTAGGCCTGCGCGCGTTCGTCTGGAATATCGAAAAAAGCATTTAAAGGTTGCTCGTCCAGCCTTGGGCTTTGAGTTCTACTTCCTGCCCGGATTTGGTTACTAAGTGGCGACCAAGTTCGGGCTTTGTCATGTGGCCTATGAGTTTGACGTCTTTTAGCTGGATGATTTTGTCGTGGTCGGTAAGGGGGACGGTGAAGAGGAGTTCATAGTCCTCACCGCCGTTCAGGGCGCAGGTGTAGACATCCATGTTGAGTTCCTCGGCCATGACGGCGGTTTGGTAATCGATAGGGATACGTTCCTGATATACGCTGCAGCCGGTGTTGCTCTGCTTGCAGATGTGGATGAGCTCTGATGATAGACCGTCGGATATATCCATCATGGCGGTGGGTTGGATGCCTGCCTCACGCAGTTCCTTTATGATATCGCCGCGAGCCTCAGGCTTGAGCTGGCGTTCCAGCAGATATTCCTTACCGGCAAAATCGGGGTTGAACGGTTCATCTGCGTTATGCGGGGTGCTGTTGAATACGGCTTTCTCACGTTCCAACAACTGCAGGCCCATGTAAGCGGCTCCCAGATTGCCCGATACGCATATCAGGTCATTCTGACCGGCTCCGTTGCGATATATGGCTTTGCCTTTCTCAGCCTCACCTATGCAGGTTATGCTTATGGCAAGACCGGTCAGTGAAGAGGTGGTATCACCGCCCACAAGGTCCACGTTGTGGCGCTGGCAGGCCAGCAGCATGCCGGCATAGAAATCCTCCAAATCCTCAACTGAGAACCTTTTGCTCAAGGCTACGGATACGGTCATCTGACGCGGGGTCCCGTTCATGGCATATATATCGGAAATATTCACCATGGCAGATTTGTAACCCAGATGTTTGAGAGGCACATATGTAAGGTCAAAATGCACTCCCTCCATAAGCATATCGGTGGTTACCAGTACTTCCTTGTCCTTTCCTGAATAATCAAGCACGGCGCAGTCATCGCCCACTCCGTAAAGGGTGGAGGCGTTCTGTGGCTTGAGGTCTTTAGTAAGATGATCTATGAGTCCGAACTCACCGAGCTCCGCTATTTCTGTACGTTTTGTCTGGGACATATTGTCTTATTTGAATGTTTCTATGTGATTGATGATGGCTCTGTCAAACTTGTCTGCGTCACGCAGGAACGCGGGTCTGACAGGCAGTATGAAGATTCTTTCTTTCAGGGTGTTACTGAGATCCATGCCTGACAGTCTTGCGGCATCCTTGGCTGTGGTTACGATAACAGCTCCCGCAGGCATGTACTTAAGACGGTTTTCAATATTGCTGATGTCACGTTTGCTGAAATTGTGATGGTCCGGGTAAGACTGCATGCTCACCACGCTATGGCTCTTGCGGAGCTGAGCCTCCATGGGGGCGGGATCAGCTATGCCTGTCACGGCAAGTACGGGACTGTCTTGGGCCGGGGCCGATGAATTACCGCTCAGAGGGTAGAGACCGCTGTACTCTAGGGTTGTGAAATATACTTGCTGCTGAGGTCTGACGGCCAGCCTGGAGGCGAATTGATCCATTGCGGCGGAACCGATATCACCGGGGCACTTGGTCACGATTATGATATCTGCACGCCTGCGGCCCTTGGCGGTTTCACGCAGACGGCCTGCAGGCAGCATGGCATCATCCAGTATGTTGCGGTTATAGTTTACCAACAGGATGTTCAGGGATGGAGTGACCTTGCGGTGCTGGAAAGCATCGTCCAGAATGATTACCTGAGGTGAACATTTCTGAATGAGACTTCTTATGCCGGCGGCACGGTCTTCAGATACTGCTACTGCCAGATCCGGGAAACGTCGTTTGATCTGCAGGGGCTCATCACCTATCTGAACGCTGCCGGAGCCTGAATCAGACAGGATGAATCCTTTAGTGTGCCGGCCGTAACCCCTGCTTAGGACAGCAGTCCTGAAACGGTCTTTAAGCAATGCTGCCAGATATTCAGTGTGCGGAGTCTTACCGGTGCCGCCTACGGTAATATTACCTACGTTTATAACAGGGATATTGAATGCGGCGCTTTTGAGCAAGCCTCTGTCATACATACTGTTCCTGATTCCGGTTGAAAGGCCGTAAAGCCATCCCAGCGGACGCAGTATGTCAAATATTTTGAAGGCTTGTTCCATTTATCCGCGAATATTATTACCTTTGGGTGTTGATTGAGACAAAAGTACACAAAATATAGGATATTGAGTGCTTTTGTAGAGGTCGGCTTTGAATTGAAAGAGTTGGAGGCATCATTTTTACATGTTTTAATAACCTTTGGTTGTTATATTCGGTAAAAATGTTGTAATTTGCGCCCGTTTTGGACGCTATGGGATAATAGTGCCTGAAGGGAAAGATGCTCGAGTGGTTGAAGAGGCACGCCTGGAAAGCGTGTATACGCCAAAAGCGTATCCGGGGTTCGAATCCCCGTCTTTCCGCTTTTTGATACGTAGATTTTGAAACAACTAATATAACCAATAACTAAAAATTATCTCAAATGAAAAAGGTATTTGCATTCGTTGCAATGATGGGACTCCTTACATTTGGAGTTAGCCAGACAATCAATGCTCAAGAGACAGAAGCACCTGCCGCAGAGGAGGTTGCTCAGAATGATTCAGCTGCAGTAGAAGAACCTGCCGCCGAGACAGAGGCTGCTGCTCCTGCAGCCGCAGAAGAGGATGAGCCTCAGGGCCTCCACAAGACCATTAAGATCAAGTTCATTGAGGGTAGCGCAGGCTTTATGTCACTCGTTGCCATCGCTATGATTTTCGGTCTTGCTCTTTGCATCGAGCGTATCATCTTCCTGAGCCTTTCAGAAATCAACAGCAAGAAGCTCCTTGAGGATATTCAGGCTGCTCTTGAGAACGGTGATGTTGAAGGTGCCAAGAAAATCTGCCGCGACACCCGTGGTCCTGTAGCTTCAATCTGCTACCAGGGTATGATGAGAATCGATGAGGGTCTTGACGTAGTAGAGCGTTCAGTAGTTTCTTACGGTAGCGTTCAGGCTTCAAACCTCGAGAAGAACCTCTCATGGATTACCCTGTTCATAGCAATGTCTCCTTCACTCGGATTCTTGGGAACTGTGATCGGTATGGTACAGGCATTCGATGATATCCAGAAGGCAGGTGATATTTCACCTAACGTTGTTGCCGGCGGTATGAAGGTGGCTCTTATCACAACCATTTTCGGTATTATCGTTGCTCTTATTCTTCAGGTATTCTACAACTACATTTTGAGTAAGGTCGAGGCTCTGAATACAGATATGGAGGACTCATCAGTCACTCTGCTCGACATCATCATGAAGTACAACCTGAAGTTTAAAAAGTAATTATTTCCCCGAATTATGGAAAACGAGAATAAACAAATAAAGGCTTCTTCCTGGGCTCTTGGTATTCTCTTTATCATATCTGCTATAGTACTTATCATGTTCTATGGCTTCGGATATGGAAATACCACTTACAGCAACGGAAAGAACCTGACAGATCCTGCTAACACCGGACTGCTGATCATTTGGCTCTACATTCTTGTAGGTCTGTGCATCTTATCAGTGCTCGGTTTTGGTATCGCTGCCGCATTCAGAAATATGAAGACCAAGTCTTCAGGTCAAAAGAGGACCGGTTTCGCCGGTTGGGTGTTCGTTTTCACCTTTGCCCTGATCGTTGTTTCATATTTCCTGGCAAGCACCAATCCTGTGACTCTTGGTGACAACTCAATAGTTGATACCACATGGGTTCTCAAGCTTTCTGATGTCTGCCTGTATTCAATATACGGACTTGTGATAGTATCAGTACTGTGCTCAGTACTTTCAATGCTTGGTATTTTCAAGGCTAAGAGATAACCGGATACTTGAAAAATCAGAGTTATGGGAAAAGGTAAAAGAAAAGTTCCCGGACTGAACCAGTCTTCGACAGCGGATATCTCATTTATCCTGCTCATATTCTTCCTGGTGACCACATCAATGGATATTGACTCGGGTCTGCCCCGTCGTCTGCCAGAGTGGGATCCGGATGCAGTTGAACAGGAACTCAAGATCAAGGAGCGTAACGTAATGACGGTCCAGGTCAACAAGAACAATGAGATCTATGTCAAGAATGGCGTATTAAATCGTGTAATTGATATTACGGAGCTTAAGGATATCGCCAAGGAGTTTATTGCAAACCCCGATGACAATCCTAATCTTCCTATCAAAGAGGAGTACAACATTGAGGATTACGGCGTTGTAATCACTACCGTAAGACACGTGATATCCCTCCAGACAGACCGTACTACCAATTATGAGGTTTATTTCAAGGTCCAGCATGAGCTGTCAAAAGCTTATAGTGAGTTGAGAGATGCTTGGGCAAGAAAGACTTTCGGTAAAAAGTATGACTTATGCGACGAGAAAACCGAACAGCCTGTTGCCAGAGCAGTGTATGCTTCCAAGATTTCGGAGGCTGAACCTAAACAATATGGTACTGCACAATGAGTAAATTCAGAAGTAACGGAAAAAGGGAAATGCCGGAGTTGAATACTTCGTCACTTCCGGACCTTATCTTTACCGTATTGTTCTTCTTCATGATGGTAACATCAATGCGTGAAGTTGAGGTAAAGGTTCAGGTAAAGACACCTAACGGAACATCAGAGATTGAGAAGCTTGAGAGAAAGTCACTGGTGTCACATATTTACATCGGTCCTCCCTCCAAGCAGTATCGTGCCGCTCTTGGTGCCGCTCCCCGTATTCAGCTAAATGAGAATTTCGCAGAGCCCGAGGCTATACGTGAATTCGTTTCAGCAGAGCGTGAGAGTATGGCTGAGAGAGACAAGCCTCTCATGAAGATGTCTCTTAAGATTGATAAGGATGTTCAGATGGGTATCGTGACTGACGTGAAGCAGGAGCTTCGTAAAGCACGTGCTTTAAACATCGTATATTCAGCCGGTGCGGAGAAAGAAAAGAAGTAACTTAAAATATAGTTCTATAAATGAAAGGCCTCTGATAACTTCAGAGGCCTTTCTCGTTTATGGAAGGTAAGGTTTGATTCTTTATCCGCTTACACGGTTTTTCTTTTAAAGGAAAGGAAAGAGTAGGGGTGGGGATTCTTCTCATCTGGTTGGTGATCCTCACTGCCTGTGAGTTCCCAACTGCCGTCACTGTTGTAATCCGGGAAGAATGTGTCTGCCTGAGCCGGAGTGTCATGCACAAGCGTAATCTCAAGCTCATGGGCTATGGAAAGAGCTTGGGTATAGATTTGTGCTCCCCCTATTATGTAAACCTTTTCATCTGGATCACAATGGCTCAAGGCCTCATCTATTGATGAATAAACCTCTGCTCCGGGAAATGATGCACCTGGTTGGCGCGTAAGCACTATGTTCCGGCGGTTGGGTAGTGCGCCCTTGGGCAGTGACTCAAATGTCTTGCGCCCCATTATGACAGTGTGGCCTGTGGTGAGTGCCTTGAAACGCTTCAAGTCGGCACTCAGGTGATAAATCAAGTCCCCTTTATAACCTATTGCTCCGTTTCGGGCAATAGCGACAATAATTGATATCATACAGATACGTCGGCTTTGATATGCGGATGCGGGTCATATCCTTCAAGCTGGAAATCCTCATACTTGAAGTCAAATATGCTCTTTACCTCCGGGTTTATAATCATCCTGGGCAGTGGCCGTGGCTCACGTGTAAGCTGCAGGCGGGCCTGGTCAAGATGGTTCAGGTAGAGGTGGGTGTCACCCGTGGTATGGATGAAATCACCAGGCTTCAGACCGGTTACCTGCGCCATCATCATGGTGAGCAGAGCGTATGATGCTATGTTGAACGGAACGCCCAGGAAACAGTCTGCACTGCGCTGATAAAGTTGAAGGCTCAGGCGGCCGTTTGCCACGTAGAATTGGAAGAATGCATGACAGGGCGGCAGGTTCATGTTCTTGAGGTCTGCCACGTTCCATGCACTGACAATAATGCGGCGTGAATCAGGATTGTGCTTGATTGTCTCTACAGCCTCTGAGATCTGATCTATGAAACCTCCCTCATAATCAGGCCATGAGCGCCACTGGTAGCCGTAGATATGGCCCAGACTGCCGTCAGGATCGGCCCATTCGTTCCAAATACGGACTCCGCGTTCCTGCAGCCAGTTGGCATTGGTATTTCCGTCAAGGAACCAGAGCAGCTCATATATGATAGATTTGAGATGCAGTTTCTTTGTGGTCAGGAGCGGAAAACCGTCTTCCAGATTGAATCGCATCTGGTGTCCGAACACGCTGATGGTGCCGGTTCCGGTGCGGTCACCTTTCTGTACTCCCTCACGGAGAATCCTATCAAGCAGGTCTAGGTACTGTTTCATCCTTTTTCTTTTTTCTTGTCTGCGAATATACTGAATTTTTGGGTTACCTTCGCGTTATAATTGAACTAAGAAATGGCATTTCCTCAGGAATTTATCAACATACTGAACGTGCTGCTCCCGGCCTCTGAGCGTGATGCTCTGCTCAGTGCATTGGAGCGTGAGCCTGAGGTTAGCATAAGGTTCAATCCCAAAGTTACTGATGCAGAGACTCTGGTGCTTGAGTCATTAGGTTGCAGTGTCTCAGGACGTGTGCCTTGGATGGATGGAGCGGTTTATCTGGATCACAGACCGCATTTTACCATGGATCCGCTGCTGCACCAGGGCTGCTACTATGTGCAGGAGGCATCATCCATGTTCCTGGCTGAGGCTATAAGGAAATGTGTAAGTGGTCCGGTACATGCACTTGATCTGTGCGCCGCTCCGGGTGGAAAGTCAACTCTGTTGGCCGGGTTGCTGCCGGAGGGCAGTCTGCTGATATCTAACGAGATTCAGCGCTCCCGAGCCCAGATACTTGCTGAGAATATGATTAAGTGGGGACGTCCCGGGGTGATGGTAACCTGCAATACGCCTAAGCAGATAGGAGAGTCAAGCCTTATGTTTGACCTTATTGCGGTTGATGCTCCATGCTCCGGCGAGGGTATGTTCCGGAAGGATGAGGTGGCTGTACGCGACTGGAGCCTCAAGAACGTTGTTATGTGCGCGGCACGACAGCGGGAGATAATAGAGGATATTTGGCCTGCCCTGAAACCTGGTGGATATCTAATATACAGCACTTGTACTTTCAACCGTCATGAGGATGAGGATAATGTACGGTGGACCATGGAAAGGTTCGGAGCACAACCTGTTGAATTGGATCCTAAACCGGGATGGAATATAGCAGGTTCTCTTTCTGAGGATAAAATGCCTGTATATCATTTTATGCAGCACCGTACACGCGGCGAGGGCTTTTTCCTGTGTCTGCTGCGCAAACCGGAGGGAGCATTGGGAGTTCTTAAGAGCAAACCTTTCAAAGCAGATTCATCAAAGGTTCCGTCAGAATGCAGGTCATGGCTTGATTCCGGCGGTTATGAGTTCTTCATAAAGAATGAATCGATATATGCTTTGCCCTCAGACCTGGCAGATGATATGTGGCGGGCAGGACAGGATCTGTACGCTCTTGTGCCGGGTATTGAGGTGGCTGTAATGAAAGGGCGTGACTGGGTTCCGGCACATGGACTGGCTATGAACAATGCGTTGAACCGTGCCGCTTTCAACTGCGTGGAGGTAACGCGCCAGGAGGCTCTTGCATACCTGCACTGTGATGCCTTAAGGATTGAGGATGCGCCTCGTGGAATAGTGCTGCTTACTTATAAGGATATAACTTTGGGCTTCGCCAAAAATATAGGCAATCGTGCCAATAATATGTATCCTCAGGAGTGGAGGATACGTAACGCGATATCCTGATTATTTTCCTCCGAACAGGCCGTATGTGGTGCGGATTACCCTGAACTCCGTGCGGCGGTTAAGCTGGTTGCAGATTTCCTGCTGCTCATCTGTCAGACCCAGAATGAACTCTTCGGTCAGTTGAGCGCCTTCTTCAAGAAAGTCATATTTTTCAGCCGTTTTCCTGTTGATGGTCTTGGGCTCTGATTCACCATAGCCTCGGGCTGTGAGGCGGTCTTTGTTTATACCGTGCATGATAAGGTATTCCACTACGCTCTCAGCACGCTGTTGTGAAAGACGCTTGTTGTACTGATCCTCACCTTTGTAATCGCAATGGGCGCCTATCTCAATGGTAACGCCTGCATTGTCTGTAAGCAATTGCACCAGTTCATCAAGGGATTGGGCTGATTCAGGCCTTAGCGTGGCGCTGTTAAAGTCAAAGAAGATGTTGTCTATGAGCACCGGTTTGGAAATTGAAGAGAGCGGGAACTGCAGTACGTACTCGCGGTCCTGGTTGGTGCTGTCGGCGGTCATCTCCTGTTTGTAGTTCATAAAGCCCTTGGCAGTTCCGAGCAGAAGATAGCTTACTCCGGGGTTAATGCGCTGAGTAAACGAACCGTCGTCCCTGACGTTGAGCTTCATGTTGGTTCCGTCATTTCCTACCAGATATACCAGTGCGTCTGGCAGTTCGTAGCCGTCTTTCTCATATACCCAGCCAGTTATCTTGTGTACTGTCTCAGGCAGTTCAAATGTCCATATGTGGTCACGCCCGCGGCCGTCATTACGGTTGCTTGAAAAATAGCCTCGAGTATAATCTCCCTCAAATGTCATTCCAAAATCATCGGCCTGGGAGTTTACGGGTGCTCCGAGGTTGGTTACGGTCCATGTGGTATCACTTGTGCTTACTGCGCAGAAGATATCCAGACCGCCCATTCCCGGGTGTCCGTTGGATGAGAAGTATAGCTCTCCATTTCTGCGGAATGTGGGGAACATTTCATTGCCGGGGGTGTTTATGTCCGGGCCCAGGTTCTCTGCGCCTATCAGACGTCCGCCTACAGGTACACGCCACAGGTCCATTCCACCATAACCTCCTGCCATATCCGATACAAAATAGAGCCATTTGCCATCGGGGGAGACGGCGGGATGAGCATAGTTGTTTATGGAATCAGAAGCTGAACTGTAGGGCTTTCCTTCTGACCATGCGGCGTCGCTTCGGTTTGATTCATATATTGTGGCCGGACGCGGAAGCTGTGGGTCAGATGAGCAATATGTATAGTACATTGTCCTGAAATCAGGACTGAATGTGCAACTGCCGTCTTCAAATGCCGTATTGGGGCCGCCTTCTATCTTTTCAGGTTTCTGCCATTTGCCCTTCTCATCCTTGCGGATAATGAAGAAATCGCAGCTCTTCATGCCGGTTATGTTGTTTATGTCATCACCGGTGGATTCATTGCGGGTGGATGTGAATATGACCTGATCATACTCCTGGCTTGCAAACACGGGTGACCAGTCACTGAAACGCCCGTTCATTACACCGTCTTTCTTGACAATGTACCGGGTGGGATTGTCCTTGTAATACTGTATGAGATGACATGATTCCAGGCCGTTCTGCGCCAGACGGTCATCGGGATCATGCTCAAGTGCGATGAGATAATTCTTCTCAGCCTCAGCTACCTTGCCGTCAGTGAGCAGCATATCTGCCAGATGACGGTAGACTATGCTGTCAGGGTAGTGGTATCGGACGGCATTACGGTATGCTGCCAATGCTCTTGGCACATAGTTGATATGGCGGTAGCTTTCGCCCAGTTTGAATGCAATGTTGCCCCTGAGCTCCTTCTCTTTTGAGGGTATTCCGGAATATGCTTTCTTGTATTTGGCGGCTGCGTCAGAGTATTCACCTAAAGCGTAGCTTTGGTCTCCTTTGTGCAGACTGACTTCAGCCCCGCAGCTGCACACAAGCCACAGGGCCGCTATTAAGATGTATGCAGCCGTTTGTTTCATACGCTATAATAATAACGTATAGTATACTTTGTTATTGTTTCAAAGTCTGGAGGAGTTGTCTGCCAGGACGTCGTGGACCAAGGTGGTGACCATCTGCTTTAAATCATCCATGAACTGGGCGGGCTGGTATTTGCCGCGCTCTATCTCGCGCAGGTGCTTCTCCCAGATTCCCGTGAGTTCGGCGCTCTTGAGCAACTCCTCATGGATAAGGTCTATGAGGCCGATGCCCGTGGGCGTGGGATAGAGGTTCTTCTTCTCTTTACGCATGTATCCGCGTTTATATAAGGTCTCTATTATGGCGGCACGGGTTGAGGGGCGGCCTATTCCGTTCTCCTTCATGGCGTCACGCAACTCCTCATCATTTACCAGCTTACCTGCGGTTTCCATGGCACGCAACAGGGTTGCCTCAGTGTAGGGTTTGGGCGGGGTGGTCCACTTTTCCTGCAGCTCGGGCAGGTGGGGACCGCTCTCATCGACGGTGAACTGCGGCAGTATGCGCTCGTCATCATCGGCCTTTTCATCGGTCTTTTCCTTGTCAAAGAGCACTCTCCATCCGGGTTTGAGTATCTCACGGCCTGTTGTCTTGAACTCTGCTCGGCCGGCCTTGCCAAGAACCGTCGTCTGGGCGTAGAGGCAGTCGGGGTAGAAGACGGCTATGAACCTACGGGCTATCAGGTCAAACACGGCGCGTTCCTGTTGGGTCAGGTTGTTGGGATTAACACCTGTGGGTATGATGGCATGGTGATCGGTCACCTTGCTGTTGTCAAACACCTTTTTGGACTTGGGCAGTTTGACTCCCTCCAGTGGGGCGGTGAACTGGGCATAATCTTTGAGCCCCTTCAGGATGCCGGGGCACTTGGGGTAGATGTCATCGCTCAGGAACGTGGTATCCACGCGCGGGTATGTGGTTATCTTCTTCTCGTATAGTGACTGGATGGTCTTGAGGGTGTCATCGGCCGAATAACCGTATTTGCGGTTGCACTCAACCTGGAGCGACGTCAGGTCAAACAGACGTGGGGCGTAGTCCTTGCCCTCCTTGCGGGCCACATCGGTTATTACAAAGTTCAGTGGACGGATCTCTTCCAGCAGTGCCTGACCATCCTCAATCTTGGTGAACTTACCCTTGGTATATGAAAATGATGTGTCGCGGTATGTGGTCTTGAGCTCCCAGTACTGCTCGGGCTTGAAGTTGTCAATCTCCTTCTGGCGGTTGACCACAAGAGCCAGGGTGGGGGTCTGTACGCGGCCGATGGAGAGCACCTGGCGACTGTTGCCTGTGCGGTACTTGATGGTGTAAAGGCGGGTGGCATTCATGCCTAGCAGCCAATCACCGATGGCGCGACAAAGCCCGGCTTCGTATAGTGATTTGAATGCATCCTGATCCTGAAGGCGGCTGAATCCTTCACGTATGGATTCCTCAGTCAAAGATGATATCCATAAACGTTTTACCGGGCACTTGGCACCGGCTTTCTGCATAACCCAGCGCTGAATGAGCTCACCCTCCTGGCCGGCATCACCGCAATTGATAATGCCATCGGCATTCTGCATGAGTGACTCAATTATCTTGAATTGTTTCTCAATTCCTTTATCCTCAATCAGTTTAATACCGAACCGGGGCGGAATCATGGGCAGACTACCCAGGTTCCAGTTCTTCCAGTTTGGAGTGTAGTCATGGGGTTCTTTCAGGGTACAAAGATGGCCGAAGGTCCAGGTTACCTGGTAACCGTTACCCTCAATGTACCCGTCGTGTTTTGTCTTGGCGCCCAGTACATCGGCTATATCCTTTGCCACGCTGGGCTTCTCAGCAATACATACTATCATCGGTCCGTCTGAATATCAAATAACCCTTACGCTTACTTTTCGTCCCAGTCCCTGAAATAGTTTTACCAGCGTTGAAAGCTGGATATCTGTGTGTCCTCTCTCTACTCTTGAGATAAAACTCTTCTTTGTTCCAATCTTGTCAGCAAGTTGTTCTTGGGTCAGTCCCGCCCTAAGGCGTTCATCTTTAAGCTGCTCACCTATAATAAAGGCATCGCACTCCATATCGAACTGTTCACGTTCCGGGGTGCCGATCGCTCCAAAATCCTCCGTAATGAGGTCTTCAATCGGAGTCAGATTCTTTTCTTTAAGATCTTTTCTATCCATTGTTCTTGTTTTTTTTCTGTTCAAAATACTTCTTCATCAGAGCCTCAGCCTTGTCAAGTTGTTCAATAGGGGTTTTCTGAGCCTTCTTTTGAAATCCATTGAACAAAATCACAAGATTACCTTCATCAAAGCAGCAAAACACTCGGTATATGTTTCCTTCATATTCCAGGCGTATTTCATATAATCCTTTACGCCCTTTTATCGCTTTCAAGAACTTGACCGGAATAACCTCCACCTTCATTATCAGTGTCAGTATCTGGTACAGTTTCTTGAGAGTATCCCTATCAAGTGTTTTCCTGAACTCTTTGAAGTGGTCTTCAAATGCCACTACCTTCCTGATGAATTGTGTTTTCATAAATATTTGTCGCAAAGATAACTAATTAGTGAACAATTTCAAATTAATGGAATAAAAAAACCTTCTGACACCGATGGTCGAGAAGGAATGCAACTCTATTGGTACCAGATACAACAAAGATACTCAAAATATGAAACAAGTGGCTCCTTTACGAAAAGAATCAGGAGTGTTGTTGATATTTAAAGTGCTCTTATTTTGAATTTAATCCAATTGAAGAATCTCCTTATGGGTCTATGTTTATAGATGACAGATGGGGGACCATACGCACAGGCAAATTCTTCGACATCGATTAGTGAAATAAGATCGGCTATAGAATCATTGATTTTTTCAACCTTGACGACAGTATTTGTTTCTTTTATTGTCAATCTTGATATTGACAAGGTATCCGGATGATTTATAGTGTCAGCCACTGCATCCACATTCTTATTAGGTATTGTATCACTTGTATTAGCTTGGATGGGAATGGAGGGTAAAACTGATGCCTTTGCTGTATTAGTGATTATTGACAGCAATAGCAGCGACACACTGCATATTATAAAGCTCCATCCCTTGTAAATGCAGATTCTTATGGTCCTGATTTTCATATTGCCAACTGTATTTGTTGGACAAAAGTAATGTTAGGACACTAACAATTAAAGCAAATAGGCGTTGCAAAACCGTTGCATTTGAGAGTAAGGCTGGCTAAGCGAGCAAAACTTGAAGGGGTATGGTCTCGGAAACCGTCGCCACCCTCGGCGCGTTAGAGGGAGGGGTCCGCTCCGAAGGAGTGGGAGGGATAGCGCGAAGCGCGTAGTTTCAGAGACTATACCCCTTCAAGTTTTCCCCGAATAATGCACAAAAAAGAGGACGGCTGTTGAGCCATCCTCTTCTGATTGTTAAATGGAACTGTTACTCAGCGAGGAGGAGTTCCATGATCTGGCAAGCGGCCTTGGCTACGCTGGTGCCGGGGCCGAAGATTGCGGCTGCGCCAGCCTTGTAGAGGAAGTCGTAATCCTGTGCGGGAATGACACCACCCACGATTACCATGATGTCCTCGCGGCCCAGCTTCTTGAGCTCCTCGATAACCTGCGGAACCAGAGTCTTGTGACCGGCGGCCAGAGAGGATACGCCCAGAATGTGGACATCGTTCTCGACGGCCTCGCGGGCAGACTCGGCAGGAGTCTGGAAGAGCGGACCCATATCAACGTCAAAACCGCAGTCGGCATAACCGGTGGCTACAACCTTGGCGCCGCGGTCATGACCGTCCTGACCCATCTTGGCAATCATGATACGGGGCTGACGGCCCTCCTTCTTTGCGAACTCTGCTGTAAGAGAGCAGGCTCTCTCGAAGTCTGCGTCTTTCTTGCTTTCTGATGAATACACGCCTGAAATTGTTCTGATTACTGCTTTATAACGGCCTACAACCTTCTCGCAGGCATATGAAATCTCACCCAGTGATGCACGCACCTTGGCGGCCTCGACGGCAAGGGCAAGCAGGTTGCCCTGACCGGTCTCGACGCATTTGGTGATGGCCTCAAGAGCCTTCTGTACATCGGCCTCGTTGCGGTTGGCGCGGAGCTGCTTCAAGCGCTCAATCTGCTGGTTGCGCACGGCGGTGTTATCGACTTCAAGGATATCAATGGGATCCTCATGGTCCAGACGGTACTTGTTGGTTCCAACAATGGTCTGAACGCCACAGTCTATACGTGCCTGTGTGCGGGCTGCAGCCTCCTCAATACGCATCTTGGGCAGACCGGTCTCAATGGCCTTGGCCATACCGCCCAGCTTCTCAATCTCCTGGATATGCTCCCATGCCTTGTGGGCAATCTCATTGGTCAGAGACTCAATGTAGTATGAGCCTGCCCACGGGTCAACCTCACGGCATACGTTGGTCTCTTCCTGGATGTAAATCTGGGTGTTACGGGCAATACGTGCCGAGAAGTCGGTAGGCAGTGCGATAGCCTCATCAAGGGCGTTGGTGTGCAGTGACTGGGTATGACCCAGGGCAGCAGCCATAGCCTCAATGCAGGTGCGGCCTACGTTATTGAACGGATCCTGCTCAGTGAGTGACCAACCTGATGTCTGGCTGTGTGTACGCAGAGCCATTGACTTGGGGTTCTTGGCGCCGAAGCTCTTGGTAATCTTGGCCCAGAGCAGACGTGCTGCACGCATCTTGGCAATCTCCATGAGGTGGTTGGTACCTATGGCCCAGAAGAATGACAGACGCGGTGCAAAGGTGTCGATGCTCATGCCGGCGTTGATACCTGCGCGCAGATACTCCATACCATCGGCCAGGGTGTAAGCCAACTCGATATCGGCAGTAGCACCTGCCTCCTGCATGTGGTAACCGGAGATTGATATTGAGTTGAACTTGGGCATATTCTGTGATGTGTACTCGAATATGTCGGCGATGATCTTCATTGAGAACTTAGGAGGATAGATATAGGTGTTACGTACCATGAACTCCTTGAGGATATCGTTCTGGATTGTACCCTGAAGTTCCTCGAGTGTGGCACCCTGCTCCAGACCTGATACTATATAGAAGGCCAGGATAGGCAGAACAGCGCCGTTCATTGTCATTGACACTGACATCTTGTTAAGAGGTATGCCGTCAAACAGCACTTTCATATCCTCAACAGAGCAGATGGATACACCGGCCTTACCTACGTCACCGACCACACGC
>JAGBPB010000078.1 GCA_017633615.1 Bacteroidaceae bacterium
AACACGCCCATCAATTCAATTTGATGCCATGTCGGGCACAGCGGGAGAGGTAACCGCCCGCAGTACCCGCTTCGGTACAATCCTTTCAGGCCGTGCCCGTCAGCCGGGCCGCGTCACCCCTCAGCAGAAAGATATGCGTGCACTCTTCGCCCGCGTGGGCCGCAGTTTCAAGCGCCTTACTCCAGCTCAGATTGATGCCTGGTCATCATTCGCCCAACAGTACAGCTTCGGCAGCCGTATGGAGGCCAAAAGCCCCGCTGTTAACGCCTATGTCACCCTTAACTGCAACTATTGCACTTTTGGGTTGTTTATACAGAGTCTAATTTCAAAAAAGTGCCTAAATTATGCCTACCTTTTTAGAGTAGGTTGTAGCAAACCAGTGTTGATAATGCCATTTAAAGGTTGTGTTTGTGTCAACTTGTTGCATTTGATAGTCCCATAATGCTTCTCATTATAAAATTAGCCTGAAAAATGGCCCCAACTATCTAACTCATTTCTTTTTGTTCTTTTTTAGACAATAAAGATTTCCCTCTTGGGCATATAATCAATCATTAACGCATAAAAGTATCTTTTAATTTGTTTGATAAGCATCAAGCGTCGGGATTTATTGCATATTTGCAGTAAATCCCGATAGTAAAAGGGTCAATACGCTTAAAATAAATGTTTTAATCTATATAATCATTCCTTTTTGAAGGTGCCAGAAGATATGATATAAAGGGTAAGGAGTATTACAAGTCCTTCCAAAAATATTATTGTGTTGATGTGGGCTTGAGGAATGCTCGTCTGAATTTCAGACAACAGGAGATAACCCACATTATGGAGAATGTTATCTATAATGAATTGCGTTCACGAGACTACCTTGTGGATGTAGGATTAGTAGAGGCCCGTGAGGTGAGGGATGGAAAGCAGGTTTACATCCAGTACGAGATAGATTTTATTGCTACAAACGGACTAGACAAATATTATATACAATCTGCATACGCTTTACCTTCTGAGACTAAGCAAAATCAGGAACTAAAATCTCTGAAAAAGATAGGAGACTCTTTTCAGAAGATTGTAATCCTAGGAGATGATATTGCCACCTATACCAATGATGACGGTATAATTTTTATGGGCTTACACCAGTTCTTGATGAACAGCGACATATTGAAGTAACTATCGGATTATTTAGTTAAATAAGTATTCAAGTAATTGTTAAAAGGAGAGAAACTCAGAGAAAGCGTTTTCGCTTTATAAAGCCGAATTCACTGCCGTCATGCCGCTTGCCGTTTAGTTTCCAGCTCCTGTCACATGTGGGATTGGATCCTTCCTTATGGTTAGAGCAGTGATAATGTATGATATCAATAGAGCCGTCAGGCCAGGTGAGTGTTATGTCCTCATCCATATCGGCAGCACCGTCTATCTCACCGAATACAAGTCTGTATGTGCCGTCAGGTGCTCCGTAGAGTGGGCCCGGCTGTGCAAAGAGTCCGTACAGCCTGGCCAGATAAGCGCGGGTTGAGGTCTTGTTGCCTATTTCACTCCAATCCTGAACGGTGTATGTCTCATCTTTGAACTGAAGTGTCATTCCTGGCATATCGGGCTCAATGATGGAATTGTTGTTTACGTCTGTGGCGTATATGTACAGATAAACGGGTGCCCAATCCACTTCATAGCTCTCAATATCCAGGCTGCAGCCTGCATTGAAGAGGGTGGCGATGATGAATGCCGTATATAAAAGTTTTCTTGCCATATTTGAGGTTCTAATGTTGTTGTTATGTTTGCAAATTTAATGATTTTATGGGGAGTTGTTATGTAGTTTGCGTTTTTGCATTATCTTTGCGTATAAGGATAGTTATCCTTGTTTGTAAAAAACGGAGTCAAACTGCTATGAATAAGATAATAAGAACCCTAAAGGAAAGGCCAATCCTCAGCATCCTGATATGTGTGTTATTATCTGAGATAATACAGCTTGTTGTTTTTCTGGTTTCCAAGACACCGCCGTCATTCCATTACGGTATTGCTGTTATGGCGTTGCTGGCGCTGTTTATAATGCCTGTGATGCTCAGCAGGCAAAACGATAAGAAAAATAAGAAAAATTAATGCCGGACGTATAACAATACCATCTCTTTTACTTATTTTTGCGTTCAGAATTGAGGTATCTGTTGATTCAGATTTAATAGGGAACACGGGTGAGAATCCCGGACAGTCCCGCTGCTGTATTTCTCAGATACGGATTCCGGATGAGCAACCGCTCCCATTGGTTGCAAAAAACGCCACTGGCCATCTGGTCGGGAAGGTTCCGGAGTCCTGAGATAAGTCAGAAGACCTGCCCCAAATTCAAAGTTTTACTTGAGCCCCGCGGATAGGGCCGGTATGACAAAATAATGTCAGAAGAATTAAAGACAGTTCAGAAACGGGCGTATTATGCCCCTGTCGGGTTGTGCATGGTGATGCATCATCCCGTAGGGTCGTATAGGCTTTAGATATATCCATTACTTGTTTGACAGCTTCAGAAATTGAGGCAAACAGGAATTTCTTAAAAGGTTCCTGTATGAGTAAGGGAGACCGTGAGGCCTCCCTTACTTGTGCCGGGTGTATTTAAACCATTGTACGCGGAATGTATCTAATAAAAGGTATGGATAGACATTGTCTCAGGCGTGTGGCTTTTGCTGCATGGGCGTTATGCCTGTGCAGTGTGGCCTATGCCCAGTGGGAGGAGCCTGTTGTCATTGATGACAATTATCAATACCATGAGTATCCGCTTCAGGAGGGTGCTCCGCTGGAGATAGGTAAGCCTGCATCCGGCGTGGGGTCTGTGCTGTTTGAGACGAATCCTACCGGGGCCAAGGTTTTCATAGATGATATTTATCAGGGCGTGACTCCGCTCCTTATAAACAATGTTGCTGACGGTACTTACAGCGCCCGCTTTGAGAAAGAGGGTTACCTCAACTATTATACGGTGTTTGATGTGGCGGCTACACTGCAGTCACACGTTACTGCGGGATTGCAGCCCAGGCAACACTATTTCTTTGACCGCCGTGAGATGTACACGACTGTGGTGTATGAGCACAGCTCAATGAATGCCCAAGGGTGGGGCGTAGGTAACTCCTGGGGCGGATATGTAAGGAATCTCAATCTGGAACAGAGCACGATAGTACATATAGGCGTAAACAACACTGTCTCTTTTGAAGGCTCTGTGGGATACGGATTCATAATAGGCCGACTTAACAGGTTTCGCCTGACTCCGCAGATAGGATACGCCGGCGTTTGGTTTGATCATGTGGATACGGCCATGAGCGGCTGGAACGGTTATATGCGCGGTGCGCTGGACTTTAAGTGCGGTATTACTGAGCAATATGCAGTCTCAGCAAAACTTATCTATGATAAGACCGGCATAGGTTTTAGGGCCGGCATTCTCTTCTATGTGAATTAAAATACGTAACTTCGCAGTCTGAAAACTTATAGTTTCTTAGATGAATAAGACAGTTACTTTCGGCGAGGTTATGCTTCGTCTTGCCACTCCGGGCTATGAGCGCTTCGGACAGGGCAACATGCTTAGTGCGACATATGGCGGCGGTGAGGCCAACGTGGCAGTATCACTTGCCAACTACGGATTACCCGTATCATTCGTGACCCGTGTTCCTGATAATGATATTGCTGCAGCCTGCCTGCGTGAGTTGCGCGGATTTGGCGTTGATGTGAGTGATGTTATCCTGGGCGGTGACCGTTTGGGTATATATTTCCTGGAAACCGGCGCTGTGAGCCGCGGAAGCAAGGTTATCTATGACCGTGCAGGCTCATCGATAGCTCAGATTGAGCCGGGTATGATTGACTGGGACAAGGTGCTTGAGGGCGCCGGATGGTTCCATTGGACCGGTATAACTCCCGCAATATCAGAGGGTGCCGCAAAGGTTTGCCTTGAGGCTGTCAAGAAGTGCAATGAGAAGGGTATTACCGTATCTTGTGACCTTAACTACCGCAAGAACCTGTGGAAGTGGGGCAAGAAAGCTGCAGAGGTTATGCCTGATCTGGTGGCATGCACCGATATCGTTTTGGGTAACGAAGAGGATGCACAGATGGCTCTTGGCATCAAGCCTGAGGGTGTGGACGTAACAGGCGGAAAGGTGGATGCCGATGCATATCTGTCAGTATCAAAGCAGATTATGGCCCGATTCCCGCGCTGCAAGAAGGTTATAACCACTCTGCGCGGATCAATAAATGCAAACCACAATATGTGGAAGGGTGTGCTGTATGACGGCAAGACTCTCTATAAATCAAGAGAGTATGATATCACACACATAGTTGACCGTGTAGGCGGCGGTGATTCTTTCATGGGCGGTCTTATCTATGGTCTGCGTGTTTATGAGGATGACCAGAAAGCGCTTGATTTTGCTGTTGCCGCATCATGCTTAAAGCACACTATCTACGGTGATTACAACCGTGTTACTGTAAGTGAAGTAGAGAAACTTATGGGTGGCGATGCCTCCGGCCGCGTAGCCCGCTAACTATAACCGATATGAGCAGATTCAAGAGATTGCAGGTGCTGAATACTTTTGTGGGCACCGGAATAGTTCCGCTGTTCTATAACAAGGACGTGGAGATTGTCAAGAATGTGGTTAAGGCTTGCTACAAAGGCGGTGCCCGTGTGTTTGAGTTCACCAACCGCGGTGACTATGCGCATGAGGTGTTCGGTGAGGTCAACAAATGGTGCGCTACGGAGTGCCCTGAGATGATTATGGGCGTGGGCTCTGTAAGCGATCCCGCTACCGCCGCACTCTACATACAGCTTGGTGCAGGTTTCATTGTTTCACCCAGTCTCAATCCCGATATGGCCAAGATATGCAACCGCCGCAAGATTGCATGGATACCCGGCTGCGGTACTCTGACAGAAATTAATATGGCTGAGGAACTGGGCTGCGAGATCGTGAAGATATTCCCTGGTACAGAGGTGGGCGGTCCGTCATTTGTAAAGGCTATCAAGGGTCCGTGCCCTTGGACGGAGATTATGCCCTCAGGTGGTGTATCGCCTGATCCTGCAAGTCTGGAGGCTTGGTTCAAGGCCGGCGTAGCTTGCGTAGGCTTGGGTTCTCAGCTCACTCCAAAGGACGTTATCGCCAAAGGAGACTTCGGGTTCATAGAGAAGAAGATTGCTGAGTGCATCGAGTTCGTGAAGAAGATTCGCTGATTTAGCGAAGTTCGAGGCCGAATACGGATTCCAGCTCCTGGAGGGCTGGATTTTCTTTTTTCATTTTTGCGTATTGCTCATCGCGTGTGAGCAGGTGCTCCATGTTGCGTGACTGGTCAACATTAATCTGCATGGAGATGGAGGGGTTGTTGAATACGCTGCGAATATGGCTGATGATGCGGTTCTCAGCCTGACGAATCTCATCGGCTACCATACCGTTTCCTGCCACAACCTTGAAGGCGGTGTCAGAAATCAACTCAAGATGGCTGTTTATCATGCGGTTCTTGAGCGGTGAGTCCTGACGCGGCAGGGTGGCGGCAAAATCATTCCAGCAGTTCTGGAGTTTCTCCTGTGAAAGCGGTTTGGCGGGATGCTGTTCCTGGTCTATAACCTGTACGGTCTGGCGGCCGTGAGGCTGGTCCGGGCGGCCTGCAGATTGGGGCCCGCGTATGGAGGTGAATATGCTTCCGCCCTTGATGGAGGGTATGGTACTTTTCCTGGCCGGTTGCGGAGCTGCACTCTGAACGGGCTGGGGTACGACCGGCTTCACGGTTGCCTTGGGCGTAGCCGCTACCGGAGCTGCCTGTGCTGCGGCAGCGTTCTTTTTGAATATGGGTTTCAGTCTTGTGGGCTTGCGCCCACTACTGTCATCATCCTCATCGGCCTGGGCAACCCTTATAAGAGTGAGTTCCACAAGCAGACGTTTGTTCTTGCTGATGCGGTAGTTCAGATCACACTCATTGCAGATCTTGAGTGCGCGGTAAAGGAACTTGGGCTGGCATTTGGCGGCCTGAGTTTTGTAACGCTCGCGCATCTCATCGCTCACCTCAAGCAGGGGCAGGGTGCAGGCGTCACGGCTTACCATAAGGTTGCGCAGATGCAGCATGAGGCCGCTTATGAGGTGGCTGCCGTCAAACCCTTTTGCAAGTATCTCATTGAGAAGCATCAGTGAATCAGGGATGCGTTTCTCAAGGAACATATCTGTAAGCCTGAAGTAGTAGTCATAATCTATAACGTTCAGGTTCTCAATGGTTTTCTGATATGTGACCTGGCCTCCGGTAAAGCTTACCACCTGGTCAAAGATGGAGAGCGCGTCACGCATTCCGCCGTCTGATTTCTCTGCTATTATGGCAAGGGCCTCAGGCTGGGCGGTGACTCCCTCTTTCTGTGCAACAGACTGCAGATGCTCCACGATGTCCTTGTTGCTGATACGCCCAAAGTCATATATCTGGCAGCGTGACAGTATGGTGGGTATGATCTTATGCTTCTCAGTTGTGGCAAGTATGAATATGGCGTACTTGGGCGGCTCCTCAAGTGTCTTAAGGAAGGCGTTGAAAGCAGCCTGCGAGAGCATGTGAACCTCATCGATTATGTACACCTTGTACTTGCCGTTCATGGGTGGTATGCGCACCTGCTCAGTGAGGTTGCGGATGTCATCTACTGAGTTGTTGCTGGCGGCATCGAGCTCAAACACGTTATATGAGCGGAGCTCCTCATTGAAACTCTTACATGACTCACACTGGCCGCATGCCTCACCGTCAGCCCCGCGGTTGGTGCAGTTGATGGTCTTGGCAAAGATACGGGCACAGGTGGTCTTACCTACGCCACGCGGGCCGCAAAACAGGTAGGTGTTAGCCAGTTTGCCGGAGCTGATGGCATTCTTGAGCGTTGTGGTGAGGGCCTTCTGGCCTACAACGCTTTCAAACGTTACAGGGCGGTACTTACGGGCTGATACAATATAGTCTTCCATATGTCACAAAGATATTGTTTTTTTTCGGGCAACTCCATAATTGCCAGTCAAGATTTTTGAACTATTTTTGCATCACATAAAAGGCTGTTTATGGATAACGGATTCTTACCGCAACTCAAGGTGTTTCTGGGCAGGAACAAATACTGGATAGTACTTGTGCTGTTCCTTGTTGTGATTCTTGTGGCGAGTGACAACAGTCTCGTCAAGAGGATGGTGCAGAAGCGTGAGATCAGGGCTTTGCAGGAGCAGCTGCAGCAGAGTGCGGAGCAGAAGCGTCAGAATGAGCTTATGCTTAATGACCTGAACAATGACAGCCTGGTGATAGACAGGATAGCCCGCGAGAAATACAACATGCACCGTGAGGATGAGGATCTGTTCCTGGAGCAGCATTAAGTTATGGATAAGAGAGACAGCCGTTTGATTGAATCATTTACCGTAGTAGGCGGGGTGTTCCTGGTTCTGGGGGCCGCCGTATATATCACGGGGTGGAGTTATGCTCCGTATATGTATCTGGTGGGGTCTCTGATGTTTGCCTGCGCACAGTTTGCTGACCGTTATGAGGGTGATGACAAGATAATGAAACGTCTGCGTTTCCAGCAGGTTGTGGGAGCCTGTTTCCTGCTGCTGACAGCAGTGCTGATGTTTGCCGACGGCATCCACACACGCCTTCTGGTGAATACCACCATGAGTCCCGGGCTGCGTACATTCCTGCTTGACCTTACCAGAAAGAACAACTGGATTGTAACACTCTCCATAGGTGCGGTATTTGAGCTCTATTCATCATTCAGAATGGACAGTAAAATGAAATAGAATCTAAACAGATTCTAAAGCTTTTAACAACTTTTAGCCGCTATCGGGCGGCATTTCATTAAAGAATAATAAAACGGGATTTCATATTTTCTTGTGTTGTAATTTTGCACGTCAGAAAAAGGATTAGGACATGCTTAGACAACGCTTGAATTTGATATTGGCTTTTGCAGGCTTGATGCTTGCCATGCTTTCATGTACAAGCCATTATGAGATAGACGGTGTTGTTGAGACCATAGGATATGAAGGCCGTGAG
Organism: Bacteroidaceae bacterium; assembly: GCA_017633615.1. Next base: position 7,981 of record JAGBPB010000078.1, read on the forward strand.
CTGTCACTCGTAGAGTTTCTTCCGTTCCGTACCACCAAGATAGATTCCTGCAGGGTCAATCACGGCAAGTTCCAGATGAAGGGCCAGATTGATTCCACACGTTTTGTTTTCCTGTGCAAGGACAACAGGCCCATCATTCCTATCTATCTGGAGAAGGGACGTGTAAAGGTACGTCTGCTGCCTACAGAGATGACCGCCTCAGGTACACGTCAGAATGACCTGTTCTACAGTTTCCTCAAGAATAAGATAGCTTGTGACAACCGTTACGAGGATATGTTCCAGAAGCGTTTTTCAGCGACATTTCCCGGACGCGATTCTGGTAATATGGATTTTATTCAGGACTCTCTACGTATTATCGTTGATGAGTGTGAGGAGATGATCTGTTCCTTTATGGCCGATAACTACAATCAGCCTGCTGCAGTGGGTGTCTTTATGATGCTCAGTGCAGGACCTGCAAATGAGGTTCCGTCACTTATCAGGAGAATTCTTGATGCTGCTCCAGATGAATTCCTGAGCAAATCATACGTAAGCGGCTACATCCGTCGTGTGGGGTATCACCGTAATTAATACCCTTTATCCAGAGTCTCTTTTATTGTATTGAATACCTCATCGGAGGTCTGGCTCATTATGGCCTTAAGTTCTGTTTCTGAGGAATCATTGGTGCTGCGCGGCATTACCGGCTCGTGAACGGTCATATGAACCGGATGCCAGGTTACGTTCCATGCGTGGCGTGACATTACATCATAGTTGCCGTCAATGGTTACAGGCAGTACGGGCAGCTGCAGCTCCTCAGAAATAAGGAACGCACCGCGTTTGAACTTACCCATCTTTCCATCCGGGGTACGTGTGCCCTCAGGGAATATCACTACTGACATGCCGTCTTTGAGTTTTGATTCAGCCTTGCGGATACTGTTTATGCCGCTTTCTCTTGAGCTGCGGTCTATAAAAATACATCCGGCCATATAGCATGCCCAGCCTACAAACGGTATGCGGCCAAGCTCTTTTTTCATCATCCATTTGAACTTGATGCCTATGAATCCGTAAATCAGGAATGCATCCCAGTAGCTCTGGTGGTTGGGCGCAATCACGTATGACTGGCCTTTCTTTATGTTCTCAAGCCCATGAACGTGTACAGGAATCAGGAATATCAGATAGAACAGACGGCCCCAAATCATGCCGGGCCAGTATCCCCAGAATCGGTCGTTGAATATAGAACCTATCATGGTGACAACGGCAGTGATTATGGTAATCACTATCATTATGGGCAGTGCAATGATAATCTGGTAAATGAGGTAGAGTGCTCTGATCATATTCTTGTAAATTCTACAGCTTGTCCTTTGATTGTGGTGTCAAATATACCCTGACGGTAGGCTGCATGGCCGTTCACCCATGTGGCGCATATCTGCCAGTGGAACTGTTCTCCGTCAAATGGAGTCCAGCCGCACTTGTTTGGTACGGAGTCATTGGTTACGGTGTAACCCTGGTCTGTGCGTGATACCAGCGTCAGGTCTGCCTTGTAGCCTTGGCGTATGTAACCGCGTCCCTTTATGCAGAACAGTTCTGCCGGGTTGTGGCACATGAGCCTTACGATATCAGTAATCTTTAGTATGCCTTTATCAGCCAGTTCCAGCATAGCCGTGAGGGAGTAGGGCTGTACGGGCATTCCTGATGCAGCGCTGCGGCATCCGCCCTGTTTCTCTGAGAGAAGGTGCGGAGCGTGGTCGGTGCCTATCACGTCTATGCGGCCGTCGGTCAGTGCCAGGCGCAGGGCGTCGCGGTCAGATGCGGTCTTTATGGCGGGATTGCACTTTATGAGTGTGCCTTTGGTGTCATAGTCTGCATCTGTAAACCACAGGTGTGCTGGGCAGGCCTCGGCGGTGAACTGCTTGCTCTGCAGCGGTCCGCTGCTGAACAGGCTCAGCTCATGGGCGGTGGTAACGTGCAGTATGTGCAGGTGCACATTGGTGCCTGCAGCTACATCAAGGGCCTTTGAGGTGGATGCGTAGCATGCCTCCTCGCTGCGTATGAGCGGATGATATTTTACGGGAGGTTCACTGCCGTACTGGCTGGTGTAGCGCTCCATGTTAGCGTTTATTATTGAGGTCTCCTCACAGTGTACTGCTACGGGGACTGTGGCGGCCTGGAACAGCGCTTTAAGTGATGCTGCATCATCCAGCAGCATGCCGCCTGTACTGGAGCCCATAAAGAGTTTTACACCGCATACGTGACTGGGGTCAATCTTTTCAATCTGGTCAAGGTTGGTGTGGGTGGCGCCCAGGTAGAAGCTGTGGTTAACCAGGCAGGTATCGGCAGCATGGCGGAATTTGTCATCAAGAGCATCCAGGGTAACGGTCTGGGGCACGCAGTTGGGCATATCGAACACTGTCGTTACGCCTCCTGCTATGGCTGCAAGGCTCTCAGAGGCCATATCGGCCTTATGGGTCAGGCCAGGGTCACGGAAATGAACGTGGTCATCAATAACACCAGGCAAAAGCCATTTGCCGGTGGCATCAATAACCGTATCGGCCTGGGGCGTGTCATCTGAGTCAAAAATGCCGGCTATGGTTTCATTATCAATAAGAACAGATGCGCGTTGCACCTGTCCTTCATTGACTACCATTGCGTTTTTGATAAGAGTGCACCCCATTATTACTTTCAGGCTGTTTTCTTTTGGGGATATTTGCGGAACCAACTGGAGATCTTAAGGCGAATCACGCCAAAGAATGCCTCACCGAATATGCCTCCGCTCATCTTTGATGTGCCAAGTTCTCGGTTAACGAATATTACAGGAACCTCTTTTATCTTGAATCCGCACTTGTAGGCCGTGAATTTCATCTCTATCTGGAATGCATAGCCTTTAAAGTGTATCTTGTCAAGTTCTATGGTTTCAAGCACCTCACGGCGATAGCACTTGAATCCGGCCGTGGTGTCATGAATGGGCAGACCGGTAATAAGGTGTACGTATTTTGATGCAAAGTATGACATCATTACGCGTCCCATTGGCCAGTTGACCACATTCACACCGCTCACGTATCGGGAGCCGATGGCTACGTCATAACCCTCATCGCGGCAAGCGCTTAGCAGGCGCGGCAGGTCTGCGGGTGCGTGTGAGAAATCAGCATCCATCTCAAATATGTAGTCATAGCCGTGCTCTATGCACCACTTGAATCCTGTTATGTATGCGGTGCCCAGACCCAGTTTGCCGCTGCGCTCCACAATGAAAAGGCGGTCCTGGAACTCGCTCTCCATCAACCCCTTTACTATGCCGGCAGTGCCGTCGGGCGATCCGTCGTCAATGATAAGTATGTTGAAATTATCCTCCAGCGCAAGCACGGCGCGGATGATGTTCTCTATATTCTCCTTCTCGTTGTAAGTGGGGATAATTACTATGCTTTCACTCTTTTTCATCAGGTTAGTATTTTACTACTGCAAATCTAATGTTTTTTGATGTGAACACAAAGGGGACGGTTCTTTTTGTGCCCCTTATTTGTACTCGAGGATATCGCCGGGCTGGCAGTCCAGCGCCTTGCAGATGGCATCGAGCGTGGAGAATCGTATGGCCTTGGCCTTTCCCGTCTTGAGTATCGAGAAGTTGGCCTGCGTTATGCCGATCTTATCGGCCAGTTCGCCCGATGACATCTTGCGTTTGGCCATCATTACGTCAACGTTTACTATTATGCTCATAGTCGCGGTGTTTTAGATTGTCAAATCCTGTTCCTCTTTCAGGTCTTTGCCCATAAGGATTATCTGCGATATAATCATCAGCGCCAAACCTGTAATAATCAGCATGCTGTTTGTATTGTTCTGGAATACAACATCATATTCAGCCAGTTTAATATTCCTCATAAAGAAAAGTGCTTCTGCATAGGAACTGATAAACTGAATAATGTAAATAACAGAAAGAAGTATTCCGGTAGTTTCCAGATATTTTGAAACATTTGAAACAAATATCTCTCCACGGCGTATACTTCGTATGAGTTTAATAACCAAACAAAGAACCCAGATAAGCATTGCTAGAGAAATGATGATTGATGTAATAAAAATTACAATAGGTGTCTTTTTTGCTTTTGCAGTTGGAAGTGCCAATGTTACCTGTTTCATAGTTACCTTGTATGCCTGATCCCCTACAGTCGATATGATAGCTGTATTTGCATATGGTTTCTTAGGTAATACATTAACAGTATAAATTCTGGTACTCATTTTACTTGATGTTGAGATTCCACCATCGTCATTGAAAATGGTGTCACGCTCATAAAACTGCTCAGGAATGTTACCATATTCCAGCTTTCCCTCAGAACCAGGAATATAAGTGGATGAGTAGTGATGAAGATTGACTGGAAATACCAACAATACAATTAAAACTACCAAAAACAATGTGGTGTAAATTTTTAGTTTTTTGTTCATAATTGGAAAGAGTCTTTATTGTTAAACGATAAATATTTTCGGTGCAAAGATAAGCGTTGTTTTTAATCCACCAAAGAAAAACAAGAAAAATTTATTGAATTTCGATAAATATGAGTCGGAGGACGGTTCTATCTGTGCCCTTGTGAAAATAATCCCAGGTGTACAGAACTTTTGGGGTATCGGTATCGGAAACCATGGCCGCCCGTGGGCTTGTGAACGGGAGGGGCCCGTGCTTAAGAAGATGCTCTGGAAGATGGGAACTTGTTCACGTCTTTCAGAGCGTCTTATTAAGGATGGGAGGGATAGCGCGAAGCGCGTAGTTTCAGATACTGATACCCCAAAAGTTATCTTGGAAAAAAGGGCACAGATAGAACCGTCCCCTTTGGAACTTTAAAGCTTCGCTTTGAAGATAGGCTGCGCCTCGGGATAAAAAATGAGTAAACTCCTTTTTTCTCCTCTCGGCTTGCACTATCTTTGCAGGTGCTATGACATTGGCAGATCTTAGTGGCCTTTATGGCGGGTTGGCGCAGACCAAGGTGCTGCTTAAGGAACTTGCGGGAAAACGCACCGGAAACGTTTTTCTGCAGGGGCTCCGTGCGTCATCGGCTCCGCTTTTGTTCTGTGGAGTGGCCCGCAGCGGGGGTAAGCCCTGCATCCTTATTATACTTAATGATCAGGAAGAGGCAGCATATTTCTATCACGATATGGTGCAGACCATGGGAGATGAGAATGTGCTTTATTTCCCGTCAGTATTCCGCCGCGCCGCCAAGTACGGACAGAAGGACGATGCCAGCGAGATACTGCGCACCGAGGTGCTGAGCCGCCTTACCACCGTTGAGCCCGGGGCCGATACGCTCGTAATTGTGACATCGGCCGATGCGCTGGCTGAGAAGGTGGTATCCAAATCCAGCCTTGAGGACAAGTCAATACGCCTGAACGTGGGCGAGACGCTGGACCGCGAGGAACTGCAGAGCCTGCTGCTGGAACTTGGGTTCAACCGCGTGGATTACGTCTATGAGCCGGGACAGTTTGCTCTGCGCGGAAGCATACTGGATGTGTTCTCTTTCTCATCAGAGTACCCGTTCCGCCTGGATTTCTTTGGCGATGACATAGACAGCATACGTCAGTTCTCGGTCGATACTCAGCTTTCTACCGATAAAAAGGACAGCGTGGTTGTAGTGCCCGATATGGATAAGATGGAGGGTGCACAGGTATCGCTGATGGATTTCCTGCCGGCCGATACCGTGCTGGCTGTCAAGGACCTGCTGCTGACTGCTGACCGAATGACTACTGTCAGCCGTGAGGTGGCCGATCAGGAGAGCATGGCCGCCCGCATGCGTCAGGTCACTGCCGCCGCAACCGATAATGCCGAGCATGTTGAGATGCCTCACTTGCTTACGGCTGAGGATTTCCTGCACAAGACCACCGGTTTCCGCGTGGTGGAGTTCGGCAACAAACCCACCGGTGTGGCACAGGCCACAATCACATTTGATACAACGCCCCAGCCTCTGTTCCACAAGAACTTTGACCTGGTGTCACAGAGCCTGACCGATTATATAGTAAAGGGTTACAGAATCTATATTCTGACCGATAACCCCAAGCAGGGTGAGCGTCTGCATGACATATTTACCGAGCGCGGCGAGAACATTCAGTTTGAGACCATCGGCAAAACACTTCATGAGGGTTATGCTGACGGACTGCTCAAATGCTGCTTCTTTACAGACCATCAGATATTTGACCGTTACCACAAGTACAGCCTTAAGAGCGAGCGTGCTCGTAACGGTAAGGTGGCTCTTACACTTAAGGAGCTGCAGGAGTTCCAGATTGGTGATTACGTGGTACACATTGACCACGGAGTAGGTAAGTTCGGCGGTCTGGTACGTGTGCCCGAGGCCGGCGGATATCAGGAAAAGATAAAGATCATCTATAAGAATGACGATGTGGTGTTCGTATCCATCCATGCCCTGCACAAAGTATCCAAATACAAGGGCAAGGAGGGTGAGGAGCCGCACATAAACAAACTGGGCACAGGCGCTTGGGAGAACCTCAAGGAGCGAACCAAGGGTAAGATCAAGGACATTGCACGTGACCTTATCAAACTGTACGCCAAGCGATTGGAAGAGAAAGGCTTTGCCTATAGTCCCGACAGTTATCTGCAGAACGAGCTGGAAGCCAGCTTCATGTATGAGGATACGCCTGATCAGCTCAAGGCCACACTCGATGTCAAGGCCGATATGGAGAGCAGCCGTCCCATGGACCGCCTGGTATGCGGCGATGTGGGATTCGGCAAGACCGAGGTTGCCATACGTGCCGCCTTCAAGGCTGTTGCCGATAACAAGCAGGTTGCGGTCCTTGTACCTACCACAATACTTGCATTCCAGCACTATCAGACCTTCTCGGAGCGACTCAAGGAGTTCCCGTGCAGGGTGGAGTACCTGTCACGTGCCCGCAGCGCAGCCAAGGTTACAGCCATACTGGAAGACTTGAAGGCCGGCAAGATAGACATCATAATAGGTACACATAAACTTATCGGCAAACAGGTCAAGTTCAAGGACCTGGGCTTGCTTATAATTGATGAAGAGCAGAAGTTCGGCGTATCGGTCAAGGAGAAACTCAAGCAGCTGCGTGCCAATGTTGATGTGCTCACCATGACCGCCACACCCATACCGCGCACCCTGCAGTTCTCACTCATGGGTGCCCGTGACCTATCAGTCATCCAGACTCCGCCCCCCAACCGTTACCCCATACAGACCGAGGTTCATGTCTACAGCCCCGACATCATCCGTGAGGCCGTCAACTTTGAGATGAGCCGCAACGGACAGCTGTTTATTGTGAGCAACCGCATATCATCACTTCCGGATCTTGCCGAGGTGGTGAAGCGTGAGGTCCCTGATGCCCGTGTGGCCATAGGTCACGGTCAGATGGATCCTGATGAACTGGAGAAGATTCTTACCGGATTCATAAACTATGATTATGATGTGCTGGTGGCTACATCAATCATTGAGAACGGAATAGACATACCCAATGCCAACACTATAATCGTGAACCAGGCCCAGAACTTTGGTCTGAGTGACCTGCATCAGATGCGCGGACGCGTGGGACGTTCTAACAGGAAAGCTTTCTGCTACCTGCTGGCACCGCCCTTGGCAGCACTCTCTGATGAGTCGCGCCGCCGTCTGCAGGCCATTGAGAGTTTCAGCGATCTGGGCAGCGGAATCCAACTGGCTCTGCAGGACCTTGACATACGCGGCGCCGGTAACCTGCTGGGTGCTGAGCAGAGCGGATTCATTGCCGACCTGGGTTATGAGACCTATCAGAAGATTCTCAAGGAGGCTGTCCGCGAACTTAAGAACGATGAGTTCCAGGATCTGTTCCGCGAGCAGGAGGCCAAGGAGAAGGGTAGTGGTGCCGGCCCCGGTCATGCCGCTGCAGGCAGTACTCCCATGGATGCGTCACGTTTTGTTGACGAGTGTACCGTTGAGACAGACCTTGACCTCTGTTTCCCGGATTCATTTGTGCCAGATGGCAGCGAGCGAATCCTTCTGTATCGTGAGCTTGACAGCATGGAGCGCGAGCAGGATATCCAGCGTTTCCGCGACCGCCTGCAGGACCGTTTCGGAACGATACCGCAGCAAGCTCTGGAGCTTATCCGCTTAGTGACCCTGCGCCGCATTGGCCGAGAGCTAGGCATAGAGAAAATCTACCTCAAGGCCGGCCGCATGAGCCTCTTCTTTGTCAGCAACCCCGACAGCCCATATTACGAAAGTGAGGCTTTCGGAGCCATCCTTGCCTACGCCGGCCAGAACCCCATGACCTGCCGCTTACGCGAGGAGGGTACCAAGCGCAGCCTCCAGGTATCGGACGTAAAGGACATAGACAGCGCCCTGGGCATCCTCCGTGCCATCCTCACTCCCGCACTCTAAAAAATACTATTAATAGTTTGTATTTAAACTATTATTGGTATATTTGCGCTGTAATAGTGTAAAATCAAACTATTAATTAATGGAAGATATTTATTTCCTGACGGACTTGGATGTAGCCAAGAGGATAGGGGCTAATCTTAAGAGTATGCGGTTAAGGCAGAACATTACTCAGAGTAATCTTGCTGAATCTGCTGGAGTGTCGCTCTCTACATTAAAAAAGATAGAAAGCGGCGACATCTGCTCTTTTGATTCTTTCTTGAGAATGTTGCGCACACTGCGTAAACTCGATGTGCTGCAGCCGTTGGTTGATGAAGAACAACTAACACCTAATGAGTATTGGGAGTTTATAAATAGCGCTAAACGGAAAATACGTAAACGTGCCGGAAGAGTAGGCAAATAATTTAATACTAACTTAAAAACTAAAGACTATGATTGATGCAGCGAGAGTAAAAATGTTTGGTATGCCTATCGGCACATTAAGATTGGATAACCGATATGATGTGGTCAGTTTCCAATATGACGATCTGTTTGCAAACCAGGGTATTGAACCTGCCCCGCTTATGATGCCGGTAAGGAAAGGAGTTGTATATTCGTTCGGGAATCTGGAGAGAATCACCTATCAGGGACTGCCTGGTATGATTGCCGATTCGCTGCCGGATACATACGGACGTGCGTTGTTTGAAAAATGGTTGTCTTTAAATGGCAGAACCGGCGGCAATGTGATAGAGTCTCTGTGTTATCTGGGAAGCCGATGCATGGGTGCATTGGAGTTTGAGCCTGCACTGCTTGCTGACAGCAAGCCGGATATGTCATTTGAGATAGATTCCCTTGTTGATGTAGCCAGTGAAGCGTTGGCGGAAAAAGAGAGTTTCAGCACCAATCTGAGTAATGACAGGAAATCGGCAATAGCGGAGATTCTCAGGTTGGGAACATCGGCCGGAGGTCAGAGGGCCAAGGCGGTTATTGCCTACAACAAAACTACAGGTGAGGTCCGTTCCGGCCAGATTCCGGCTCCGGATGGTTTTGACTATTACCTTATTAAACTTGACGGTGTATCGGCAACGGCTGGATTTAAGGAGACCGGTAATTATGGTCGTCTGGAATACTCGTTCTATAAACTGGCTCAGAAGTGTGGAATAGATATGACTGAATGCTCAATTCTGGAGGAGAACGGACGCGCACATTTCATGACAAAACGTTTTGACCGGTCTGGAGGTCAGAAACTCCATATGCAGACACTATGCGGAATCGCTCACTTTGATTACCGCATACACAGGGCGTATTCATATGAGCAGGCATTTGGTGTTATGAGGATGCTTAAACTGTCATATCAGGAAATCAGCCAGTTGTTCAGACGTATGGTCTTCAATGTCGTGTTCCGTAACCAGGATGATCATACAAAGAACATCTCTTTCCTGATGGACAGCAATGGAATTTGGAGATTGTCGCCAGCATACGATATGGGTTATTCATATAATCCTTCAGGAGGCTGGACATCAACCCATCAGATGTCAATCAACAACAAATTTGATGACATAATACGTAAAGATTTGTTGGTTTGTGCATCGGCCAATGGCATCAAGGATGGATCGGAAATAATCGATGAAGTGAGCGATGCAATATCCCTGTGGCCTGATTTAGCCCGTGAATGTGGTGTGCCGCAGAAAATGATTGATGGTATTGCGTCCAACTTTATCAGATTATGAGTTATATTTGACCAAAATAATATTATTAACCTTATAAATGATATGATTATGAGTAACAAGTATGCAGGAACCCAGACGGAGAAGAATCTGGAGGCAGCATTTGCCGGTGAGTCTATGGCTCGTAACAAGTACACCTATTTTGCTTCAAAGGCCAAGAAGGAGGGATTTGAGCAGATAGCAGCAATATTTGAGGAGACAGCAAACAATGAGAAGGAGCACGCCAAACTCTGGTTCAAGGAACTGGAGGGTATAGGCGATACCGCTCAGAACCTGGGCGCTGCGGCCGATGGCGAGAACTATGAGTGGACCGATATGTACGAGGGTTTTGCCAAGACGGCTGAGCAGGAGGGATTCCCCGCACTGGCTGCACGTTTCCGTATGGTGGCTGCAATTGAGAAACGCCATGAGGAGCGTTACCGTGCATTGCTCAAGAACGTTGAGACGGCTCAGGTGTTTGAGAAATCGGAAGTTAAGGTTTGGGAGTGCCGCAACTGCGGTCACATAGTAGTGGGCACCAAGGCTCCGCAGATCTGCCCGGTTTGCCAGCATCCTCAGGCATACTTCGAGGTTCACAAGGAGAACTGGTGATCCTTTTTGTGCACTCCGCCAAAGTGTCCTGCACACACCCGCGTCAGAGCGTATTCTGAGCCCGGTGCGTGCGGGACACTAGTTCATTTGGAGGGTGTGTCCCACAACGAGCGCCCCCAGGAGCCTCCCAGGGCCGATGCGCGTGGGACACTTTGGCGAAGTGATCAGAAGTGGGGGATGGGAACGCGGGCCGGTTGGGTCGATGAGGGCAGTCCGAATGTGGTGAATTCTATCACGCTTAGAGGCTGCGGCTTTGGCCAGTCAGTCACGGTGAGTCGTATGAAACGGCACTCAACGGGTGCGAACTCCTCAAAGATGGTGTTCTTCTGAACGGTGTTGTCGGTGCGGTCAAGCGCAGTTTTCCAGTTCTCACCGTCCATTGAAACCTCAATCTTATACTTGTAAACCTCCTGTGCGCCTGCACCGCGGCCGAAACCGCGGCGCCCGCCACCGCCGAACATGATCCTTACTCCATCTACATCAAACAGCTGTACCTCATCGAAACGTGTGGCAGGTGAAAGTTCAATGGTTATGGATGGTGTTTCATCGGTAGGTTCCGGCTCCCATACAGTGCCGCTGGAGTTATCGACTGCGTATGATGCATATCGGCCCGGCTGCTGTGACGAGAAGGTGGATAGCGCATTCATGGCGTTCATCTTGTTGATGGTAACCGGGAGCGACTCCCTTGTGCCCGTGGCTCCGGGAGCAGGCTGCGGCGTATCGGTAATGGTTACTGACCACTGGCCCTTCTTGTCAACGTTTATACGGTCCATTCCGATGCGACGACCGCCGGGAGGATTGGAGAGCACGATTGTATAGAACTGCCACAAACCGCCGTCAGGACCCTCCACAACGCTTCCGTGAGCGGTTCCTGTTACAAGTCCGTCAGTCTTGCGCAGCAGCGGATTATTGCCTGCATACTTGTACGGTCCCATGATGTTCTTGGCTGTGTAGTAGCCCTCTGCGTAGGTCTTCCACTGGGTTCCCGACGCAGAATACTGCAGATAATAGGTTCCCTTATACTTGAACAGCCAAGGTCCCTCAATCCAGGCCACGCCGGTGTACTCATTCATCTCACCGTAACGCTCCCAGGTGTGGCTGCTGTCAAATCCGAACAGATGTGTGGGTTTATCGGCAAAACGGTTCGGCTGATCGGGATCCAGCGGCACAATGAAAATACCGCTTATTCCGCGTCCTGAATAGAGCAGATATGGTTTATCGTTGTCTATGAAAATGTGCATGTCAAAAGCGCCGTTCCAGCCGCCTTCAACATCGGGAGTATTCTCCCAATCTCCCAACACCTCATACGGACCGAGCGGATTATCAGCAACATAGAGCGGGCAGTCGTTACCCGACATATAGAACTTGCCGCGGTATCTGACCACATCGGGCGCAACCGGAACGTTACGCACGGGAGTGAATGACCAGTCGAGCATATTGTCCGATGTCCACGCACCGCCGCCGGTACAGAACATGTAATAAGTATCGCCCTCACGGAAAACAGATACATCGCCCGATGCATTTCCGCCTTGGCCGATAACCATGGGAAGCGGGTTGCAGTAACGTCGGCCCCAACTGCAAACTGAAAGCAATGATACAATTGCTACAAAGATTATCCTTTTCATATTCATAGTCTCATATAATAGTCAAAAGGCTGGCCAAGCTGGTACACTGCTTACGCAGCATTGGCAACAAATATAACAAATAATCAAAATGAATACGGCAATTCACCAACGGGAGAATGAATTTGGCCACAAATAAGGTATTATTGCCCGTATAATTGAATCATTGTCTTACCTTAGCGGCACAAAAAACTAAAACCTTATTCCTAATGTTGAAAATTGACAATTTCATCCGTCTCTTTGAGGGAGCAGTAAAAGATTGCTGGGACCGTCCGGCGCTGAGTGATTTCCGAAAGACAACCATCACATACCGCGAACTCGCAGAGCGTATTTATACCTTAGATATTATCTGGAAGAAAGCCGGTCTCAAGCCCGGTGACAAGATAGCCATCAACACCAAGAGCTGCGCACTGGGAGCATCGGTCTTTATGGCTGCCGTGAGCAAGGGTTATGTGGCAGTACATCTGTACAACGCATTTACCCCAACTGATACCCAGCGTTTGGTAATACACTCTGACAGCAAGATTCTCTATACTGAGAAGCGTACTTTTGATGAGATGAACTTTAATGAGATGCCTCAGGTACTGTGCGCAATTGACTGCGCCACAGGTGAGGTCCTGGCCAGCCGCAACGGTGTGGGTGAACTCTATGCCAATGCACAGAATCTCTTTGCCGCCCAATATCCGGCCGGTCTCAAGCCTGCTGATTTCACCGTATGCAATCCTGATCTGGATGATGTATGCGCTATCCTTTATACTTCAGGTTCAACAGGCAACCCCAAGGGAGTAATGCTCACATACCGCAACTATACCGCCAATGTGCAGGGTATCCGTCCGGGATTTCCGTTCTATCCGCGTGAGAACTATCTGAGTCTGCTGCCTCATGCACATAGCTTTGGTCTTACATGCGATGTGGTTATCCCTATGACCATGGGCATGCACGTAACCGTTCTGGGTATTCCGCCTATCCCCGCAAACGTTCAGGCCGCTCTCCAGGAGGTCAAGCCCCGCATTTTCTACGGTGTGCCACTTATTTTTGTCAAGTTCGCAGAGTTTGTACTGGGCGAGGAGATTCACAGCCCTGAGGGCAAGGCCAAACTGGATAACTACAAAGATAATCCGGAATACTGCAAGATGCTGCATGACAAGCTCATCAACGCCATGGGCGGCAACATTGAGGTGTTTGCAACAGGCGGCGCCGCCATCCCGTCAGAAGTTGAGTCCCTGCTGGTTTACAAACTGCAGCTCCCCTTTATAACCGGTTACGGTCTGACAGAGCTGGCACCTATCGTTTCATACGGCAAGCTGGGCAAGTACATCCCCAAGTCATGTGGCGAGTATCTGCCTGAGATCATGGAGATTAAGATTGATTCTCCTGATCCTGAGAATATTGCAGGAGAACTGTCAGTAAAGGGCGATGTAGTGTTCAAGGGCTACTACAAGAACCCCGAGGCTACCGCACAGGTGCTTCAGGACGGCTGGTTCCGTACCGGCGATATGGGTACCATTGACAAGAACCGCAACGTATTCCTGCTGGGCCGCAGCAAGAACATGATACTGGCTGACAATGGTCAGAACGTATACCCTGAGGAGATAGAGGTTATACTGAATGAGCTTCCTTACGTAGCAGAGTCAATCGTTCTGCAGCGTGAAAACCGCATCATCGCCCTGATCGTTCCTAACATGGATGCACTTGACAAGGCTGGTATCAATGCCGATGCACTGGATGCAATAATGAAGCAGAATATTACGCTGCTCAACTCAAAACTGCCCGCATACTCAACGGTGAACGGTTTTGAGCTCCGCTTTGAGCCATTCTCTAAGACTCCCAAGGGCAGCATCCGCCGTTTCATGTACAAGTAACAGCAGCATAAAAGGAACGGTGCTGTTTTGTGCCTTATTTGATAAAGGGTACAGAACGGCACCGTTCTTTTTTATTTTTTATAAATTGCAACGGTTTTGCAACGCTTTTTTATAGGTTTGGGATGAATTAAATCGTAATTTCGCCATGTCAATAGTTGAGATATATGGTTAAATAATAGTTTGCATATTAAAAATGAAAAAGTATCCATTAATTCTTCTTTTCTTCTCTTTGATTGCACTTCCGGTATTCTGTCAGAATCAGAATGATCCGGTTGCCGCTGCCAAGTTTTGGAGTGAAGGCCCTCTCACTTGGGCTGATTTCCAGCCAAGACATGTTCCTGATGATTCAGAACAGATTTCTGAAATAAGAGTCTTTACATATTATGATAATGAGAAGAGAAAAACAGGAAACGTAAGATATACGTATAGGACTATAAATGTATATGTGGATAATCTGCTCTCCTGGTATGATCCTGATAAAGCAGATGAGTGGCAACTGCGTTATAATCAGATTATTTTTGATCTTGCACATATTTTTGCCAAGAAAAGGGAACTTGAATTGAACGGGTTATCCTCAACTGTGCGTTATGATAACAATAATTATTATCATCGTCTCTTTATAAGCAAATCCGAGGCGCTTGAGATGGAGAGTGACGGCGGTCGAGATACGGCGGTCATAAAACGTTATGAAGATGAGGTAAGGAAAGAACTTGAAGAGGTTAATACCCTGGAGCCTTCTATTCCGGTGGAAGGTGATGTAATCTGGGGCTTGGGTGTGTTCTGGTCATATGAGTTCCATGCAATGCTGGGCTCTTCATCAGAAAAGATGGGGGCTTTCAATGGATTCGGCATGACTTATGACTTTAGGATAAAAGATATGTTTTTTGATGTGGATATGGGTTGCGGGTGGTCGCCTGAGCTTAAAGCCTCAAACTTCTATCATGACTCCAAATTCAATTATGACTGGCGTAAAGGTGAAAGAATAAGTCATTATCATGCCAATCTCAATATAGGTCGCTTGGTTGTCAATAAGCCTAAATACAGGCTTATACCTTATGTGGGTATAGGAGGGACCGGATTGTCACAGGAGACGGAGATAGAGAAGGCTGACCATAAAGGACAATATGAACACAGCGAGATATCGGGGCTCAGATTACAGGCCGGTCTTAAAACAGATCTCAAGTTATTTCATTTTAATGAGGGTGAAGCTCCATATGATATTATACTGAGATTCAATCTGTATGGAGCGTATGACCATTTCAGCGGTATAGGTGATTTGTGGTCTGTCTATCTGGGCGTTTCATTAGGATTGGACGGATATTTTTTGAAATCAAGATAAAGATTCATTATGCGTAAGATATTTGTTTTTATGATGACGGCAATGGTGTCTTTGCCGCTAAATAGCCAGAATATTGAGGATCAGAAAGTGTATTGGAAGGACGGGCCATTGACGTTGGACATGTTCCAGACAAGACATACCAGAGAAAGTGACAAACCTGTTTCTTTTCTGGAATGGGAGATTCATAATACTGATACTGTTGTCAGGTCTGGCAATACACGTTTCATTTCACATAAGATGGACCTGTATATGTACAAATCATTATCATGGTATGATCCCGACAAATCACCTGATTGGTCATTGCGCTACAATCAGGCGGAGTTTGACCTGATAGAGGTTTTGAGAAGACAGTGCCAGAACGCGTTGAATTCAGACAGTGTCAGTTTCGAGACTAATTCATATTACAGAAAGCTCCTGAATACTACTACAGAGACTTTTGATGTTGAAACAGATTATGGTAAAGATACGGCCGCTATTGCAAGGTATGAAGAGCAGATCCGCCGTCAACTTGAGACCGTAAAGGAGAATCCTCCCCGTAACACATTGCCGCTCCTTGTGCCGCAATCGCAAATAGGGTTAAGCCTGATGTATGATTTTGAGTATTATTTTGAACCTGTTTCTGTGGCATACAAGCCTTTGAATGGAGTACAGGCTTTAGTCTATCTGAATTATGGAAGGTTTAAGAGTGATATCAGTTATACATGGTCATGGTGTGGCGGGCTTAAGACAGACAACTTCTATTATGATGCCGATAAACAGTATCAATGGCGTAAAGGTGAAACCGGCAGATCTGACAAGTTTCTCATCAAAGTAGGATATGACGTTGTAGATACTAAATACATTTCTGTAGCTCCTATGGTGGGAGTAGGAACTACTACACTTATCCAGAATACAGGTCAGAAGAATGAGAAAGGCGATATCATAAACAGTTCAATAGGCGCTTGTAACAGGTTGACCGCCGGTCTCTCATTCGGATTCAAGTACAAAAGAGTTTACAACGACTGGCATCTGACTGAGAATATGGTTAGGCTGAATGTTCTGGCTGCCAGATCAGGATTCAAGGAACTGGGGCCGGCCTGGTCTCTGAATGTGGGCGTTACCGTTGAAAGCAGATACTGGAAACGTAAATGACATTTACAATCCCAGTCCCGGGGTTGCGGTGGTGCTGAGAGTACCGTCGGCGGCCTGATAAATGAAATAGGCCTGGATCTCAGGGTGGCGGGTGCAGAGTGCCTGGGCACTGTCCAGTCCCATCACCATCATTGAGGTGGCCAGGGCGTCGGCGGTGGCGCAATCAGCAGCAAAGACTGTGGCTGAGAGCAGGTTGTGGCTTACGGGAGTGCAGGTGTGCGGATTGATAGTGTGGGCGTATTTGCGGCCGTCCTTGACATAGAAATTCCTGTAGTTGCCCGATGTGGCCATTGCTATATCTGTAACAGATATGACTGTCTGTAACTCATTGTTTACGGACAGGGAGTCATCAACAGGCTTGCTTATGCCTATGTTCCAGTTCTTGCCTTTGGGGTTATGGCCGCTCAGAACTATTTCACCTCCTATCTCAACCATATAGTCATTGATGCCTTTGGAACGTAACAAAGCAGCTACCATATCACTTCCGAATCCTTTGGCTATGGCGCTGCAGTCCAGCATGATGCGTGCGTCTTCCTTAGTTATGAGTCCGTTCTGTTCATGTATCTTTCTGTAGCCTGTTATCTCAATCAGGCTGTCAATGGTTGTCTGCTTTATGCTCTCAGCATGCTTGAACCCGAATCCCCATGCATTCACTGCGGGGGCTACGGTAATATCGAACGCACCGCCTGTCCAATCTGATATCTCCATTGCACGGCGATAGACTTTGAGGAACATGGTATCTGTCACCTGTATGCTCTCAGAGTTGTTTACTGCTGATATGGTTGACTCCGGATTGAACATGGATAGAGCGCTGTCTACTAGAGCCAGGGTGTGCTCAATGTCCGGTTTCAGATCAGCATTGTGGAGGTAGGTTATGTTGTAGCGGGTGCCGAACACCATCCCTTGGGCTGTCCGATACTCAGGATTCGCCGCTTGCTTGCTCTTGGAAAGGATCAGTATCGTTCCAATAATAAGGAATGCCAGGAAAGGGTAGTGCCACTTTTTCATCACGCAGCCAGATGTTCAATGAGTATCTTTGTTCCTATAACAATGAGAATAATACCGGCAAGAATTTCAACAGGGAAACCAATCTTTTTGCCTACATAAGCACCAATCACAAACCCGAATACTGAAAATAGGAATGATCCGGCAGCAATAATGATTATGGGTAAAATGATACTTGATAAAGTCGTATATCCGGTACATCCAAAAGAAAGGCCAATGGCAAAAGCGTCTATGCTTGTGGCAATTGCCATTGTAAGGGTTGTAGAGAACTTTGTGGGGTCAAAAGACTTTTCTTTTTCATCAGATTTGAGACCTCCCAGAATCATTCTGATTCCCAAAAAAACGAGCAGGCCAAAGGCAATCCAGTGATCCCAACGTGCCAGCGCATCGCTGAAGAAACTCATGCCAACCCAGCCTATAAGCGGCATCAGGCCTTGGAACAGACCGAACATAAGTGCGGTTATGAGCATGGTCTTGGTAACAAGACGGCGCTGTATAAGCCCGCATGTGATAGACACGGTAAAGCAGTCCATAGCCAAAGCTATAGAGAGAAGTATTAATTCTATTATCAACATAAGGATTGCCTGTTATTTAAGCTCCTTTTCAATTTTGTAATCGTTGCGGTTCTGTGAACTGCGGCTTATCAGTTCTGCTACGAATCCTGACAGGAACATGAGCGTACCCATGATCATACCTGTCAGGGCTATGTAGAAATAGGGGTTGTCAGTAATGAGGTTACCGTGAATGCCATGAGCCAGGCAAACCAACTTGTTCACTCCTATTATAATGATTGCTATGAAACAGATTATGAACATGATTGAGCCCCATAGTCCGAAGAAATGCATAGGCTGCTTGCCAAAACGGTTCAGGAACCATAACGACATAAGATCCAGGTAACCGTTTACAAAGCGGTCCAGTCCGAACTTGGTCTTGCCGTATTTGCGTGCCTGATGGTGAACAACTTTCTCACCTATCTTTCCGAATCCTGCATTCTTGGCCAGGAAGGGGATGTAGCGGTGCATCTCACCATACACCTCAATGTTCTTTACTACATCACGGCGGTATGCTTTGAGGCCGCAGTTCATATCATGCAACTTGAGGCCCGTAACCTTGCGGGCGGTCCAGTTGTATATCTTGGAGGGTATGTTCTTGCTTAATGTACCGTCATAGCGTTTTTTCTTCCAGCCCGATACAAGGTCAAACCCATTCTCACGTATCATGCGTACCATCTCAGGAACCTCTTCAGGGCTGTCCTGAAGGTCAGCATCCATAGTGACTACTATATCACCCTGAGCCATATCAAATCCGCAGAACAGGGCAGGGGACTTGCCGTAGTTACGGCGGAACTTTATGCCCTTTACGATTTCTGGATTATCGGCTCTGAGTCCTTCAATTATCTTCCATGAATCATCGGTGCTGCCGTCATCGACAAAAATAACCTCATAACTGAAATTGTTTGCGGTCATGACTCTCGATATCCAGGCGTAAAGCTCCGGAATGGATTCGGCCTCATTAAGAAGCGGTACTATGATTGAAAGGTCCATATTAATTCAGTCTGATTCGTTTTGCGGTAATTATAGCTATTATGAGTGACAGTATGTTGCCCCACATAAGTGAACTCTGTACCAATTGTTTGGTCATGCCTGATGCCGGGAGTGAACAGAACCATGTGACGGTCTGCTTGAACAGTTCCATTGTAGCATTGTACCGTTCAATCTGGGCAGGATCAGTCATGCTCTGTGTTGCGGACTCCGTGGCGAGCATATACGCATTGAGTCTTTCCATTATGCCTGCTGCAAGCGCTCCGTTATCAATAAAGCGCAGATAGAGATAAGCTGCCATGCATGACAGCATTGTGGCAAAAAGGAAAGTGAGGATAGAAATTATCCATGATACGGGGAATGGAAAGAACGGCTTGCAGTTGGCGTCACGGAAACGCTTGATCAGGAAAAAAGCTATTACCGGTATTCCAAGCATAAGTGACACGGCAAAAAGTGACAGGGCCATGTATTTGACTGAAAGCGCGGTGATGGCGTAAACCAGCGTAATATATAAACCAAGATAGGTTCCAAGCGTCATGGACACTTGCATCAGGTTTATTCTAATTACTTTGTTTTCTCTCTGTTCCTCCATACAAAGATGCAAATTTAGCGAATTCTTTTAAAAGAGGATTGCAGTTGCCAAAAATAGCAGTATCTTTGCATCGGGTAAGTCCTACACGGCCAGCTCCCTTCCAACCCTCCAGGGCTTGACGGCAGCAAAGGTACCTAGGTCGTAGCGGCGCGATGTGGTAAGCTTACCCATCCTATACAAAATAGGTCGCCTTGAGGCGGCCTATTTTTGTATGGATGGGTGTTACCCACCTCCTTTTAGTTTCCTAACGGACGTTTTATGGTCGCCTTGGGGCGGCCATTTTTTGTATGAACGGGTAAGCCCCTTCCTTTTTTAATTATCTTTGCGGGAACTATTACTAATTCTAAAAAGGAATCTTATGGGAGAATCTAAGAGAGGAAATCTTTTGAGGCAGGAGGACTGGCTGGCAGTGTGGATTGGATTCATTATCATTGCAGTAGGCGCTTTGGCAGTACTTACCGGCTGGTTTGATTTCTCGGCAATGAAGTTCAGCACCTGGTCATGGGGTGAGGAGGGTGCCACTAAGGCTGTTGCTTTGGGAACTCAGTTTGGACAATGGGTGTTCTGGCGCAAACTCATTGTTACAGTGCTTGTTCTGGGTACACTTTTTACCATTGGCATTAAATTGCAAGGTGAGAAGGTTAGCAAATACATTCCGGCATTTCTGGCTCTGTTCATAATAGCCATATTTGTGCGTCTGGTAAGTGCAGAATTTACCCTTAACAGATATCTGGAGTGGGCTTTCTGGGCATTGCTCATAGGTCTGCTCATATCAAATACTGTAGGCACGCCCGATTGGTTGAAGCCTGCCATCAGGACTGAGTATTACATCAAGACCGGTCTGGTTATAATGGGTTTCTCAGTGCTGTTCAGCAATATAGCCAAGTTTGGTCTGTACGGTCTGGGTATTGCTTGGATTGTGACTCCTATTGTAATCATATTCATGTGGTGGTTCGGAACCCGTGTGCTCAAGATAGGCAACAAGCCTTTGGTAATCACTATGGCAGCAGCTACATCGGTTTGCGGTACAAGTGCCGCAATTGCAACCGGTGCAGCTGCAAGGGCCAAGAAGGAGGACCTTTCACTGGCTATCTCAATCTCAATTATATTTACAATTCTGATGATGGTGTTTGAGCCGATGATTATCCGTGCGTGCGGTATGAATGAGCTTATGGGCGGTGCGCTGATAGGCGGAACTGTTGATTCTACCGGAGCTGTTGTTCTGGCAGGTAATGCTCTTGGTGCTGAGGCTGAGCAGGCTGCAGTGCTTGTAAAGTCAATCCAGAACATTCTGATAGGCTTCATTGCATTCTTCGTTGCCATATTCTTTGCAACCCGCGTGGACCGCACTGCCGGCAAGAGCGTAGGTGCAAGTGAGATCTGGAACCGTTTCCCCAAGTTTATCATCGGTTTCTTTGTAGCATCTCTGGTGGCATCGTTCATTGTTCAGCCGCTGGCTGGCGGTGCTCAGGTCAAAGCCATCAACAGCGTGCTTGACCAGTACAAGAACTGGGCATTTGTGCTTGCTTTCACAAGCATAGGTCTTGATACCAATTTCAAGCAGTTGGCTAAGCAGATGCAGGGTGGCAGGGTACTGTGGCTCTATGTTGTAGGCCAGGTGTTCAATATCGTTCTCACACTGTTGGCTGTATGGCTGCTGCTGTCAGGCGTGCTGTTCCAGGTGCCCGTGCTTGATACATTCAAATAATGTCACGCAAGGGTAAAATATACAGGGTGATTACAATCGCTGTGGTTGTAATCACCCTTGTTTTGGCCCTATACATAATCCTGGCTCAAAAAGGCCTTGTCCCGGAGTATGACTTCGGTGCCGGCGCTTATTATTATGCCGATATCCCCGCCGATGAGTATCAGGAGATAGATCCGGACGGCGCATACCACACCTCAATCCCCAACTGGGTCTTCTACATCCTCTTTCTGGCTTGGGGCTGGCTAATGTGGCGCCTCTGGTGCAAAATCGCTAAATGATACAATTGGGGACTGTCCCCAATTGTATCATTTTACAGGTGGGTGATTAGGAGAGCGAAGTTGATGTCTCCGTCGGCAAGGCTGCGGCAGGTGTCGGCGTAGTAGGTTGAGGTGTAGTCTGAGACTTCTTTTATGTCTGTGGCTCGGGGGGAGAGGTTACCTATGATTATTCCGGCGGCCAGGGCGGCTGCTACCCACCAGGTGGATACGCGGCGCATGATGTGGGGCTTCTTGCGGCTGGTGGTGATACTCTCCACAGGCGGCAGATCAAGGGCTGCGTTCTCAATGTCGCGGGTCTCCTTGAGCAGGTCCAACAGTTCCTGACTCTCATTTTCAAGGTCTTTCAGCTGATCCTTTTCCATTGTTATTTCATTTATAAATTATACTTACTCATTGATTCCTTCACGCTCTTGAGCGCAGTCAGCAGGCGTGTCTTTACCGTTCCCTCAGGCAACATCGTGATGCGTGCAATCTCGGGTATGGTGAGTTCCTCGTCGTAACGCAGCAGGAATAGGGGTTTCTGGTTCTCGGGCAGGGCATTTATGGCCTGTGCGAGCATCTGCCTGCGCTGCTTTTGTTCCAGCGTGTCGGCATCGGGCGCGATATCGGTCGTGGTGGTCATTATATGCTCCTGATAGACCTGTACTATCTCTCTGTGCCGATACTCATTCTTGCACATGTTGTAGGCGATTGAGAACATCCAGGTGGTGAAAGAAGCATCGGCCCTGAATGTGTCCCGATGCTCCCAGATGCGTGTGAACAGGTCCTGGACCATATCACGTGCCAGCTGGACATCGTAGCCCATCATGCGCATGAAGAAACCTTGGGCACGTCGGCCGTGCTCAAGGTATAGGGCGCGGAACTGCTCAGCGGTCAATCTCATCGAGGTAGTACTTACGTGTGTCATCAGATATTCCGTCGGTCTTATAAACAATGAGTCTCATAAGGCCATAGAGTTCTGCGTATTTCTGTTTCTGTCCGCTCTCCTTATAGTAGTCCAAAAGGGATTTGAAGCAGGGGATATAGTTCAGGTTCAACTTATAAGCCGATGCTTCATAGGTCTCCGGTGTGAACTGCTCATAGAGGTAATCGAGCAGGTATTGCTTTTCATAGTTTTTCTTTTTTATGGCAAGATTGTCATACTTCTTGTCGCTGTATTTATAAACCAGTCCTTCTGAGTAGAGCTTATCCTGGAATGTGGGTAAATTGGGTATTACTGTCGAAAAATAACAGGGACGTTTGCATTCACGGATAATGTGCATTACCGCATTGTCCATCCATTTGTCATAATCCTTGTCCGGCTCCGGAATCTTGCTTATTCCAAGTTCTTTGCTGATTGTATTTCTATATTCCGGTGTCGCCAGAAGAGACATACAAATGACTGTTATGTCAGGGAACAGATCTTTGCCGTATTTGACCAGTAATTTGGAATAGGTAGGAGTATCACCGTTTACGAATATGATACCGTTCTGCTGCATTCCTGCCATTTCATTATAGGCATAGTTGAGCAAGCTATAGGAGTATTCACCGATATTGTACCACGTTTTCAGGATGTCATTCATCTGTTTCAGGTTTCCGTTTTTGAGCAGATAAACCACGTAGTCGGGAAAGAGAATCCGGTTGTCAGGTCTCATACTGATAGCCTTGGACATATTGTCTTCATATTCCTCAGAGCTGTTGATCCACATCGTGCAGAAATAGTCTAGTATGTATCGGGCATAGCTGTCAGGACGTTGTTTTCTTACAGTTTGAGCAATCTCTGCAAGTTTTGTATCATCGATGTTGTCAAAACCGTCTGACAGGATCATGTTGTATCGGGTGGCGCGGAACCAGTTTATCCATGCATCATCATTGGACGGATTATTCAGCGCCACTTTGTGCCAAAGTTCTGCTTGTGTGGCGTACCATTCCGGATCATACTTGATTTTTACGAATGATTCTATTGGTTGTGGTGTTGCATCGGCTTTCTGAGCATGTAGCGTCAGTGAAGTCAGTACCAGAACTACTGCGGTAATTATGCTTCTTTTCATTTTTCTGTTCGATTTTGAGTTTAACAAAACGGTTTTTTTGAAGCGCTTCATTACTGCATACACTCAACTTCGCAAAACGATTGAATGTGCAATTGGGGACAGACCCCTTTTGCACATTTTGTCAAAACGAGCAAAAGGGGTCTGTCCCCAATTGCACGTTTTTAGCCGAGAACCACGTCCAGGACCATCATTAGGGCAAAACCCAGGGCAAAGCCGATGGTGCCGATGTTGGAGTGCTCGCCTTCGGAGGCTTCGGGGATGAGTTCCTCGACTACTACGTAGAGCATGGCGCCGGCTGCGAATGTGAGCAGGAACGGCATGATGGGGGTGAAAACGGAGGCGAGGATTATTACCAGAAAACCGCCTATGGGCTCGACTATTCCGCTAAGTGCACCGATCCAGAAGGATTTGAGGCGACTGTTGCCGGCGGCGCGCAGGGGCATTGAGATGATTGCGCCCTCGGGGACGTTCTGAATTGCAATACCCAGAGCAAGGGCCAGTGCTGCTGTTCCGGTCATATTGACGCTGCTGCTCATTGCTCCGGCCAGGCCAACGCCTACTGCCATACCCTCAGGGAAGTTGTGAATGGTAACGGCTAAGGCTAGCATTGCTGTCTTGGACAGACGGCTTCTGGGACCCTCGGCTTTACCTGTGGCGTGCAAATGCGGGGTTACATAGTCAATCAGCAGCAGGAATGCAAAACCTGCCAGCAGACCTATTGTGGAGGGCTTTATGCCACCCATCTGCATTCCCGGAACAATCAGTGACCAGAACGATGCGGCCACCATTACGCCCGATGCAAAACCAAGCAGAATCTTCTGAAGCAAAGCGGGCATCTCTTTCCGCATAAAGAACACGAACGCTGATCCCAGCGCGGTTCCAAAAAACGGAATCAAAAGTATCATCAGTGTATTTCTCATATTATAAATCGGATAGGAAAATCTTGTCTTTGCTTATGTACATGTCGTATATGTAAAGGCCGATGTCAAAGAGCATGAATCCAATGATGCCGGCCAGACCTGCGGCTCCGTGGATCAGGTCGTTATAGGGTGAGACGACAAACAGGATGACGCCTGCTGTGGCGTTGATTGTGCCGTGCATGATTGCCGCAACTATTACAGAGCCCGATTTCATTCT
>JAGBPB010000079.1 GCA_017633615.1 Bacteroidaceae bacterium
CCGGAGCTATATCCGATACTATAATAACGATAGAATCAAACTAAGGCTAAAAGGAAAGAGTCCGGTGCAATACCGAACTCTATTCCAAACTAAGGCCTAGCAATTAATGTTAAACCGTCCAACTTTTGGGGGTCACATCATTGTCCGACCCTTTTTTTTATTGGATGATGTCAAGTTGGCGTAACAAGGCTTCCGGTTCTGGATCGTGCCCGCGGAAATCACGGTAGAGCTGTGCGGCTTCAACGCTGCCGCCCTGCTCAAGCAGGTGTCGGAACTTGCCGGCTGTCTCCTTGTCAAATATGCCTTTCTCCTCAAAGAGGCTGAAACCGTCGGCAGCAAGGACCTCGGCCCATTTGTATGAGTAGTAGCCTGCTGCGTATCCGCCACTGAATATGTGGCTGAATGCAGTTGAGACCATGCATTCGGGGACTGATGTAAGCACATCGGTGGGCAGGAGAGCCTGCTTTTCAAACTTGATCACTTCACCTTCAATGGGGGCAGTAAGAGTGTGGTAAGACATGTCAAGTGTGCCGTACTGAATCTGGCGCAAGTGATAGTAGGCGCTCAGATAGTTCTTTGAGGCCTTAATCTTGGCTATCAGCGAGTCGGGCAGGGGCTCTCCGGTCTGATAATGTTTGGCGAAGGTGGACAGATACTCTTTTTCATATCCCCAGTTCTCCATTATCTGTGAGGGCAGTTCCACAAAATCATGATCTACGCCGGTACCGGTCATTGAGGGATAACGTCCCTTGGCCAGGATGCCGTGCAGGGAGTGGCCGAACTCATGCAGCATGGTGGTGAACTCATCATGTGTAATAAGAGAAGGCGTATCGGCAGTAGGCTTGGTGAAATTGGTTACCAGGCTGATGAAGGGGCGCTGCTCAACACCGTTTTGGATCTTGAGGTCACGGAAAGATGTCATCCAGGCACCGCTGCGCTTGGTGGCACGCGGGAAGAAATCAGCATAGAAAAGGGCCAGGAAGGAGCCGTCGGCATCATGCACCTCATATACCTTAACGTCAGGATGATAAACGGGTACATCGGCGGGCTGGAAGGTTATTCCGTACAGACGGTTAGCCAGACTGAAGATGGCGTCTATACAGTCCTCAAGACGGAAGTAGGGCTTGAGTTCCTCATCTGTCACGTTGTACTTTGCAATACGCTGTTTCTCTGCATAATAGTTGAAATCCCACGGACGGATTTCATCGCCCTCAAAACCTATTGATTTGGCAAACTTATTTAGTTGGGCCACCTCTTGCTTTGCCTTAGGCAGGGCGGGCTCGCGCAGTTTCTCAATGAAATCCCATACTGCGGCGCCGTTCTTTACCATGCGCAGCTCAGTCTGATAATCGGCAAAGTCCTTGTAACCCAGCAAGGCGGCTTTCTTGTAGCGCAGGTCCACAATCTGACGAATGGTCTCACAGTTGTCCCACTCATCGCCGTAGGCACGGCGGTTATAGGCGCGGTAAATCTTTTCACGCAGGTCACGACGGTCACTGTATTTCAAGAGTGCAGAGCAACTGGGGGCGGACAGGTCAAACAGCCAGCCCTCAACACCCTTGTCCTTGGCGGCCTGTGCGGCCATATCGCGTACATAACCGGGCAGTCCGGCCAGATCCTTCTCATTAGTGAGAACCATTGTAAAGGCGTTTGTTGAGGCCAGCAGGTTCTTCTGGTACTGGAGAGAGAGCAGGGATAGCTTCTCACTTAACTCACTGTATGTCTTCTTGTCTTCAGCGCTCAGGTTGGCTCCGTTACGCTCAAATGATTTATAGGTATCATCCAGCAACTTTTTCTGGTCAGGGTCCAGATTCAGGTTGCCGCGCTGGTCATATACAGTCTTGATACGTTTGAACAGCTCTTCATTCAAGCTTACGTACATGGAGTACTCTGTAGCCATGGGCGATATTTTCTCAGCTATCTCCTGGAGCTCATCGGTAGCATCGGCTTCAAGCAGGTTATAGAAAATGCTCCCTACGCTGTTTACCTTGCTGCCGGCAAATTCAAGGGCCTCAATGGTGTTCTCAAAGGTGGGAGCGTCAGGGTTGTTGACGATGGCGTCAATCTCCTGTTTGCCCTCCTTGAAGGCCTGCTCAAAGGCGGGAAGGTAATGCTTGTTCTCAATCTTGTCAAACTGGGGCGCGCCGTAGGGGAGCGTTGACTCTGTAAGTAACGGGTTGTTCTGCATGTTGCAAGCGGTTAAAAGTGCAGCGCTGAGCATACACGTAATGATTTTGTTCATACAATTTTGGTTGTTATTCTCCGCGAAGTTACAAAATAATGTTACCTTTACCGAAATTAATGCTTATTATGTTCAAGAGGATTCTTTCTATCGCCTGGGGTGTCATGAGTGTGTCAGCTTTGTTTGGCCAGGCCAGCTATCGTGCCACCTTTTATGTGGATGGCGCCAAGGAAAAGGAGCAGAACCGATCTCATACTTCACTTGAGTCTGTTGAACCCAATGCCAGCGTAGTGTATGCTACTGGCGGTGTGGAGCTATTTCTTTCACATATGCGCCTTAACAAGACATCCGGTTCCATAAGTGATGCCACCCACAGGGAGACGGGCCACAACTCTGTGGTTCTGGCCGATGATGGCAGCCGTGTGTGGATGGATTTCTGTGATGTGAACTCACATACTCCACAGGCAGATGGAATATCAGCCAGCGGTGAGGGTACCCTGATAAATGTACGTGAGGGTACTATAAATATGTCAAGACCTGGATCAGCAGCCGTAAATGCCACTAACAAGAGCAAGATCAATGTAGTGGGTACGATTATAAATATTTACTCAAACCAGAGCCCTTCATTCTATGCTTGCTCGGAAGGCGTGGTGGAGGTAACGGAAGGCAAGGGTGACAATACCGGCCAGGGATCACCTCTGTTCTATGCTTCAGCTGGAACTGTCAAGGGCGAGAAATGCCGTATGTCAGCGGCTAAATGGGCTATAGGATGCCTTGATGACGGTTTGTTGGAATTGACACATAATGATCTTAAATCCAACAGCTTATGCGGATTCTTAGTGCATGGCGCTGATGGTCGTGTAAGAGAATCCCGTTCCAGCGGAAAGCTCATACTAAAGAACAATAAGATCATGGTAAATGAGGGTCCGGTCATTTTTGTTACCAATGCGGCTGGAGAGATATCGCTTTCCGGAAATAAGATAAGCTGCAAGAGTGATGAGATTATCTCCGTCAAGGGCGATGAATGGGGCGTCAAGAACCAGAATCAGGGTGATGCCATTATAACTGTTCTGAAACAGACTCTTAGCGGTGATATTTACGTGGACAGCATCAGCAGCCTGACCCTGAATCTTGAAAAAGGGGCTAAGCTGAACGGCCGCATAACCGGTAAGGAAAGCCCCTGGCGTAATGTCAAGGTATCAATCAAAAAGGGCTCTACGTGGACTATGAAAGGGGATTGTTACTTAACTTCAATAACATTTGATCAGCCATTGGAAAAAGGACTTAAGCAGATCAAAGGCAAGCACGTTATCTACTATGATCCTGATGATGCGCTGTGCCGTAATCTGGACGGAAAGGAGTACAAGACCGGTGGCGGTAAGTTGGTTCCGATAAAGAAATGACTATCAGGAGAATATTGTCACTATATACCAGGTTTGCCGGAGTGTTGATGATGATCATTGCTCTGGCTCTTTGTGTTTCATGTGTCCACATTGAGGAGGTAGGCGATTCATACAAGAGGACTGTGTTGGTGTATATTGCCGCCGATAATAATGGTCTTACAGGGGCTGCCAATTCCAATCTCCTCTCTATGAAAAAGTCTCTTAAGAGAGGCATAAAGGATGCCAATCTGTTGGTGTTTGTTGATAAGGAGGGCGACAAACCTATGCTTCTGCGTATGCATGACGGCAGACAGGATACGCTGATTGTTTATAAGGAGATGGACTCTTCAAAGCCTGCCGTGCTTAGTTATGTTATTGATTATGTGAGAGAAAACTGGCAGGCAGATTATTACGGGCTTGTGCTGTGGTCACACGGCACAGGGTGGATTCCCACATCCCAGCTCCATTTTGTAGCTCCCAACTTTAATTATATTCAGTCCCGTGACGGAAGTCATGGGGGAACAAGCGTTTTGAAATATCAGCGCTATGCGTCAGAAGGCACCAAGGCTTTTGCGTGGGAAGATAAATATAACCAAACCCCGCCTTATTCATGCATGGAACTGGATGATCTGGCCAAAGTGATCCCGGATGGCATGTTTGATTACATAGTCTTTGACGCATGTTACATGGGTAATGTGGAGGTGGCTTATGCGTTGAGGCATAAGGCACGGTATATAGTATCATCTTGCTATGAGATAGTGGATCAGGGGCTACCTTACAAAAATGTAACGTGTGATCTTCTTAAAGGTAACCTGATAAAGATATGCCGGGACTTTTACTCCTATTATTATGACTGCCAGTCAGGTTGGGAGCGAATGGCCGGAATCTCACTGGTCAAGACCGATCAACTGGACAGTCTGGCACATTGTTTCCGCAAGATTGTGGCTGAAAGGAAAGATATCATTCAAAAAATAAATGTTGCAGAGATTCAGCATTTTGACAGATTCAGGAATCATGTATTCTATGATCTGGAGGATTTTGTGGACAAAATCGGCACGAATGATGAATTCAAGAAGGAATTTCATCGCCAGCTTGAGGAGTGTATTCCTTTCAAGAAATCCACTCCGTATATATTTCCTGATAACATTGACTCAATAAAAGTTGAAAAATACTGCGGCCTGAGCGTTTATATCCCTGTAAGCAAGTATGAAGCATCAGGCCTTAATGATGATTACCGCAAGACGGAATGGAGCATAGATACGGATTATTAGCATTTTATTAAATATGAGAAAGAGCCTTTTTTTTACCGCATTGATAGGAGCGGGGTTTTTGATTTGCGCCTGCAAGGGCGGTGATGCAACATTGTCACGTGACGTTAAGAACTATGATGATCCGCTGTTACAGAATGAGAAGAAGATATCAGGCATCATAAGCAAGATGACGCTTGAGGAGAAGGTTGAGATGCTTCACGGCAAGCATATGTTCACATCCGAGGGTGTTGCGGCTCAGGGTATTGCCGATATGGTTTATGCCGACGGTCCCTTTGGTATCCGTGAGGAGATGGAACCTCATTCATGGAACTCTCTGCATCTTACTACAGACTCTGCCACTTTCTTCCCTACAGGATCGGCCCTGGCTGCAACCTGGAGTGATGGGCTGGCTTATCTTTATGGAACAGGTATGGCCCGTGAGGCCCGTCTGCGTGGTAAGGATATGATTTTAGGGCCTGCTATCAATATCCAGCGTATTCCTACCGGCGGACGTACATACGAGTATCTGAGTGAGGATCCGTATCTGAGTTCAGTGCTGTCAGTAGCATATACCAAAGGTGTTCAGAACAACGGTGTGGCTGTTTGTGTAAAGCATTTTGCTCTGAACAACCAGGAGACCAACCGCGGCAGCGTGAACGTTATCGTAAGCCCGCGTGCCATGCGTGAGATATATCTGCCGCCGTTTGAGGCCGCTATCGTTGAGGGTAACGCATTCGGTGTGATGTCAGCCTACAACAAGATAAACGGATACTGGTGTGCTGAGAATTATGAGCTGCTGAACTCTATCCTGCGTAAGGACTGGGGATTCAAGGGTATGGTGATATCAGACTGGGGCGGCACTCACAGCACTGTAGGTTCTGTAGTGGCCGGACTGAACGTGGAGATGCCTAATTCACAGTATCTGGGCCAGGCTCTGTTGGATTCAGTAAAAGCCGGTGCAGTATCAGAAGAGGTTATTAATGAGCGTGTCCGTGAGATCCTGCGCGTACGTCTGGCTGTTGAGCCGGTCCCAGAGGATAAGGCGAATGTTGAGATGACAGCCAAGCCTGAACAGGCTCAGATTGCTTATCAGGTTGCTGTACATTCTATCGTGCTGCTTAAGAATGAAGGCAACCTGTTGCCTTTAGATTTGAATAAGGTCAAGAATATTGCGGTGATTGGTGATAATGCCGACAAGATCATGGCTACCGGCGGTGTAGGTGCCGGAGTCAAGGCTCTTTATGAGGTTACTCCTATTGCCGGATTGCGTAACAAGGTGGGCGATAAGGCCAGGATTGTATATGCTCAGGGTTATACTTCACAGCAGGCTCGCGGCGGATTCGGCGGATTTGGTGGTGGCTTTGGCGGATTTGGCCGTCGTGGCGGCGGTGCTCCTGCACCTGCGGCTGCTCCCAAGCCTGATGATACAGCCAAGAAGCTGCAGGATGAGGCTGTAAAGGTGGCAAAGGATGCTGATATCGTGCTCTTTATAGGTGGCGATAACCGCGCTCATGAGACAGAGGGCAGTGACCGCCGCAGTATGGATCTGCCTTACAATCAGGAAAATGTGCTTGAGGCAGTAGCTAAGGTCAATCCCAACGTGGTATTCATTGCAGTTGCAGGCGCTCCGGTTGACCTTAACCGTGTTCAGGCCTGCAGTCCCGCAATTGTTCAGTCATGGTTTAACGGTACCGAGGGCGGTAATGCATTGGCCGATATCCTGTTGGGTCAGGTTTCGCCCAGTGGACGTCTGCCGTTCTCATATCCTATAAAACTTGAGGACAGCCCAGCTTATGCTATGGGTAATTTCCCGCAGACCGATGCTCCAATCAACCAGGATGTGTTTGTATCGCTGGTTCAGGAGGACAGCAAGGCTGAGGAGATGCTCAAGGGCGCTACCGGTCGTGGCACAGCTCTCTACAGCGAGGACCTTCTGGTGGGTTACCGCTGGTTTGATACCAAACAAAAACCGGTGATGTATCCTTTCGGTTACGGATTGGGTTATTCTGAGATTGAGTATTCAGACTTTGCGGCCGATAAGAGTGAATATCGTGACGGTGAAGTTATTACAGTGACATTCAAGGCCCACAATAAAGGTAAATATGTACAGCGCGACATACCGCAGGTTTATGTACATCGTGTTGATTCAAAGATAGAGTGGCCTTACAAGGAACTTAAGGGA
>JAGBPB010000080.1 GCA_017633615.1 Bacteroidaceae bacterium
ATAGCCGACACTCCGGGACATATCCAATATACCAGAAACATGGTTACCGGCGCATCGACTGCCGATCTTGCAGTGATCCTTGTAGATGCCCGCCACGGAATAATGGAACAGACCGTAAGGCACTCCTGTATAGCATCCCTGCTGCGTATCCCCAAGGTTGTGGTAGCCGTGAACAAAATGGACCTGGTGGATTTTGACAGTAACGTCTTTAACAACATCTGTTCTGACTACACAGTAATGATAAAGAAGAACGGAC
This sequence comes from Bacteroidaceae bacterium, assembly GCA_017633615.1. The sequence continues at coordinate 257 of JAGBPB010000080.1, forward strand.
TTGAATTCTGTGATGTTATATTCATCCCCATGTGCGCCAAGGACGGTGACAACGTGGTATCGCGCTCCGACAGGATGCCTTGGTATTCAGGACCTTCATTGCTGGAGCATCTGGAGAACGTTGAGATTCCATCGGGCAACAGTGAGAGTATGCGTTTCCCGGTACAGTACGTGATACGCCCCATCTCAAGGCAGTTCCCCGATTTCCGTGGATACGGCGGACGCATAGCACAAGGCAGTGTGCGTATAGGTGACAGGATTGACGTGCTGCCATCGGGTTCACAATCCACAGTGACAGGCATCTGGCTTGGAGAAAAGCAGAAAGAGCAGGCTGTGGCCGGTGAGTCAGTCTGCTTAACCATTCAGGATGATATTGACATAAGCCGCGGTGACGTGATTGCATCGCTCTCCGGCATACAACCCTCTTTGGCCAATGATTTTGTACTTGATGTGTGCTGGCTTCGTACCACACCTTTAGTATGCGGCAAGCGTTACATAATACGTCACGCCACCCAGGAGGTTGCCGGCATTGTAAAGGAGATAGAGTACAAGCTGGAGATAGACAAACAGGAGAAGGTATATGGCGTGGAGCAACTTACCGCCAATGACATAGCGCGAGTAAGACTCAAGACCGCTGCTCCGCTGGTATTTGACCCGTACAAGGATAACCGCACAATGGGTTCACTTATTTTTATTGACGCAACAAATGACACCGTAGGTGCCGGAATGATAGTGGAAAGCAATGACTAAAGAAGATAAAATTGCGCTCGTAGCGCAGAAGAATGCCGAGTGGACAGGACTGGGAGCCCTGGAGAGCGCACAAGCCGCCGTTAAGTGGGCAGTGGATACATTCGGCAAACGTGCCGCCCTATCCACCAGCCTCAGCTATGAAGACCAGGCTGTGACCGATATGATAGCCAAAGCCGGACGTGACAGCGCCCGCATATTTACGCTTGACACAGGCCGCATGTTCCCCCAGATTTATGACCTGATAGACCGCACCAACCGCCGCTACGACATCCGCATAGAGGTTTTCTTCCCTGACTATGCCCGGGTGCAGGAGATGGTCCGCCAACACGGCATCAACCTGTTCTATGACAGCGTTGAACTGCGTCACCTGTGCTGCGACATCCGCAAGATAGAGCCCCTAAAACGCGCTCTTGTAGATGTAGATGTATGGATAACCGGTCTGAGACGCTCACAGTCAGTAACCCGCACCGACATGCAGATAATAGAATATGATGCCGCCGATGACGTTATCAAACTCAACCCCCTGATGCTCTGGAGCGAAAGTGACGTGATAGAATACGTAAAATCCAACAGTGTGCCTTACAACAAGATGCACGAGCAGGGCTACCCCAGCATAGGCTGCCAGCCCTGCACCCGTGCCATCCGCCCTGGCGAGGACATACGCGCCGGCCGCTGGTGGTGGGAAAACCCCGACAAACGCGAGTGCGGCCTCCACAGCCGCAAAGGCTAAACTAAAGAATAGAAGATACCGCCAAATAGGCCGGCAAGAAGTATTACTTTGATGGGACCTATTTTCCAGACGTAGGTTGCTATAAAAGCTAGGACAAATAGGCCAATGCTTACGTAAAGCTGGAGATTATCCCTTTGGAATCCACCCAGGTTCTCCTCATTAAGGAGCAGAAGCACTGCGGCGGCAAGCATGCCAACCACCACGGGACGCAGCCACTTGAGTACAGTCTGCACGGACTTATGGTCCTTGTAGTGCATAAAGAAGGCGCTGATAAGGAGCATCAGGATGAATGACGGCAGCATTACAGAGAACGATGCCAGCAGGGATCCGCAGACGGCCTCCGCTGGCGTCATGCCGGCATTCTCAATTGCCTTGAAACCTACGTATGTGGCCGAGTTTATGCCTATCGGACCCGGAGTCATCTGGCTAACGGCTACGATATCGGTAAACTCAGAGTTGCTGATCC
>JAGBPB010000081.1 GCA_017633615.1 Bacteroidaceae bacterium
AACCGTAAGGATTATAGCACTGAAAGGGCACTGACCCAGCTGGTAGGTAAGCGTCGTAGACTGCTCAACTACCTCAAGGAGAGAGACATTGAGCGCTACCGCGCCATCGTTAAGGCTCTCGGTCTGCGTAAGTAAGGCTAGGAATGATGAAAGTGGGGTTGACCAAGAGGTTAACCCCACTTTTTTCATGCCTGGCCTTATCGGACCTTTTTTTTGCTAACTTTGCAGTCACAAATAATTAAATATGAACGAACTCTACTCAAACCTGCCGTATAAGGTGGCAGACATCAAGTTGGCTGATTTCGGCCGCAAGGAAATTGAGATGGCCGAGAAGGAGATGCCGGGTCTGATGGCACTCCGTGACAAGTACCGTGATTCTAAACCTCTTAAGGGTGCCCGCATTATGGGATCCCTGCACATGACAATCCAGACAGCAGTCCTTATTGAGACACTTCACGAGCTGGGCGCACAGATACGCTGGTGTTCATGCAACATATACTCTACACAGGATCATGCCGCAGCAGCCATTGCCGCTGCCGGAAGCGCCGCAGTCTTTGCCTGGAAGGGTGAAACCGCACAGGAGTACTGGTGGTGCACACTTCAGGCCATGAACTTCCCGGAGGGAGGCCCCAACATGATAGTTGATGACGGCGGTGATGCAACACTGATGATCCATCTGGGCGTAAAAGGTGAGAAAGACCCCAAGGCTCTGGACTATGAGGCTGAATCGGCCGATGAACGTGAACTCCTGAACGCACTCAAGGAGGTAGCCAAGATAAAGGGGAACACATATTGGCAGGAGATGGCCAAGAACATAAAGGGAGTAAGTGAGGAGACCACCACCGGCGTACACCGTCTTTACCGCATGCAGCAGAACGGCGAACTCCTGTTCCCGGCATTCAACGTGAATGACTCCGTAACCAAGAGCAAGTTCGACAACCTGTACGGCTGCCGCGAGTCACTGGCCGACGGAATCAAGCGCGCTACCGATGTAATGATAGCCGGTAAGGTATGCGTTGTATGCGGATACGGTGAGGTAGGTAAGGGCTGTGCCCAGAGCATGCGTTCATACGGTGCCCGTGTACTGGTAACCGAGATCGACCCCATCTGCGCACTTCAGGCAGCCATGGAGGGCTATGAGGTAGTCACCATGGAGGAGGCAGCACCGCTTGGCAACATTTTCGTGACCACAACCGGTAACATTGACGTTATTACGACCGATCACATGAAGGTGATGCCTGATCAGGCCATCGTCTGCAACATCGGCCACTTTGACAGCGAGATCCAGGTTGACAAACTCAAGAAGATACCGGGTATAAAGTGCCAGAACGTAAAGCCTCAGGTGGACCGTTACTTCTTCCCCGACGGTCACAGCATAATCCTTCTGGCCGATGGCCGACTGGTTAACCTGGGTTGCGCAACAGGCCACCCCAGTTTTGTAATGAGCAACAGTTTTACCAACCAGACACTGGCCCAGATAGAACTGTACAACAAGCAGTATCCCGTTGACGTATACCGTCTTCCCAAGCATCTGGACGAGGAGGTTGCACGCCTGCATCTGGAGCGCATCGGCGTTCATCTGTCAAAACTTACGCAGGCTCAGGCCGATTACATCGGCGTTCCTGTTGAGGGTCCCTATAAGGCAGAACACTACAGGTATTGATGATGGAAAGAGAAACTATTGTTGTTTATGGTGCTTCGAGCGCGGAGGCCGAGAAGGTTTTCGTTGATGCGGCCTATCAGCTTGGCGGGCTGATTGCAAAAGCCGGCAAGAGGCTTGTGTCAGGCGCAGGCAGCACCGGACTTATGGCTGCTGTCGAGAACGGTGCGCTTGATGCGGGAGGTGTCTCCATCGGCATCATACCGCAGTTCATGGTTGACAACGGCTGGCTTCATGAAGGCCTGACCGAGGTAATCATAACCCCCAGCATGCACGAACGCAAGAAGCGAATGGCTAATATGGCCGATGCGGTGGTGGCTTTGCCCGGAGGCACCGGAACTTTTGAAGAACTGTTTGAAATTATTACTTGGAAAATGCTCAGCCTGTTTGTCAAGCCGATCATAATATTGAATACTGACCATTACTACGATCCTCTCCTTGATATGCTTGACCGTACAGCAGAGCGGCATTTCATGAGCCCTGTGTTCAAAAAACTCTGGGCCGTAGTCGAGACTCCGGAAGAAGCGATGAAACTTGTTGATTCGCTCCCTGACTGGACGGACAAGACAAGCAAAATCAATACAGATAAATGATGTCCTTTCCTTTAAACAATTTAGTGAACTATTATCAGATCAATGACTGGTTCCTGTCAGTAATGATATTGAACCTGTTGCTCATGCTGGTATTAATGGGACCCTACAGGTTCGCCTACATTGATTCCATTTCTTCAATGTTCAGGTTCAAGAATCCTGACGGGGATGTAAGTTATCCTCTGCTCTCTACTGTAGAGTATATCATTATCTTCCTGCTCTCATGCAACAGTGTAGGCATAGCTGTAGGAATTTATTCTCATGACCTCCTGGAAGAGGGTTTCTCACAGGTCGTTTTCCTTTTATGGTATTCGTCGTTGGTCGTATTGGCCTTCGTCATAAAGCTGCTGCTTTATACCTTAGTCAACAGAATTCTCTATAAAAGGCAGATAATCACGCTTAAACCCGGCCGGTGGAACTGTTTCTTCGTGATGTCATTTTCAGTTGCCGGTTTCCTGATTCTGGCATTTTCAATAATCGTGGTATTCCTGAAAATACCTCTTGTCATTTTGCTGATTTTTGCATATCTGATGCGAGTTTTGGTTATTATCGGCAGAATTTTCAAGATAAAAACCACCTTATTTAAGAATCAGCGTTCCAATGTGGGATTTATTTTGTACCTTTGTGCGTTCGAATTAGCGCCTATCCTTATAGAGTTCATGCTAACGAGCAGATTATTTGGTCTAATTTAAACCGTACAGCCTTGAAAGTTAAGAAGGTTCTCATCTCCCAGCCTCAGCCTACAACAGGCAAGTCACCCTATTTTGACCTGGCTGAGAAGTATGGCGTGGAGTTTGTTTTCAAGCCTTTTATCCGCGTTGAGCAACTTAGTGCAAAAGAGTTCAGACAGCAGCACGTCAACATACTTGACCACACCGCTGTAGTATTCACGTCACGTCACGCCGTAGATCATTTTTTCCAGCTTTGCGCCGAAATGAGAGTGAACATCCCGGAGGACATGAAATATTTCTGCATCACCGAGACAGTATCTCTCTACATCCAGAAGTACGTACAGTACCGTAAACGCAAGGTGTTCTTCGGTAACACAGGTCAGGTAGACAGCCTTATGGCTCCCATCCTCAAGCACAAGACTGAAAAGTACTTCATCCCGATGTCCAACGTTCATACCGAGGAACTCAAGAACATGCTTGATGCCAACAAGATAGCCCATACTGAGGCCATTATGTACCGCACCGTAAGCAATGAGTTTGCAGCAGGTGAACTTGACAATTATGATATGCTGGTGTTCTTCAGCCCCGCAGGTATCGAGTCACTCAAACAGAATGCTCCTGACTTTGTTCAGGGTGAGAAGGTAATAGGCTGTTTCGGTGGCACTACTGCAAAGGCAATCCGTGATGCAGGTCTGCGTCTTGATATTGAGGCTCCGGTTCCCGGAATCACATCAATGTCAGCCGCTATCGATGCATGGTTCGCTGCCAATCAGAAGAAGTAAATTACATCCTATACTTACGGGTTCCTCTCATTAAGGCGGTATGCCTTAGGCGGAACCCGTTTTTTATTTAATGGCATCAGGTTCAAACACATTCGGCAAGCAGGAGAGACTTTGCAGCAGTATGCTGATTGACAGGCTCTTCAGTGAGGGAAACCGACAGATCTCGGTGTTTCCCGTACGTCTGGTATGGTTGTTGGCCGATGATATAGAAGGCGTACAGGTGCTTATAAGTGCTCCCAAACGCAATTTTCACCATGCGGTTGACCGCAACCGCATAAAACGTCAGATAAGGGAGTTTTATCGGACAAATTCCTCTCCCCTCAAAGAGAAGGTCGCTTCAAAAGGCAAAGGAATGATGCTTGCTTTCCTATTTAATGACAACAGACTCTGGGATTCCGCAAAGCTGGCGGAACGCCTTGGAACGGCTATGGGAAAACTTCTGGAAACACTGTCTGAACAATGAGGAATTTGTTGAATATTTTTACCAAATCGCTGGGCTGGTTGCTGATGCTTCCCATACGGTTTTACCGCAAGTTCATATCACCCCTAACCCCGCCTTCATGCAGGTTTACCCCCACCTGTTCCCAGTATGCCATTGAAGCCATCACCAAGCATGGTCCTTTCAAAGGAACCTGGCTGGCTGTCAAGCGTATCCTGCGCTGCCGTCCGGGTGGTGGTTCCGGCTACGATCCCGTCCCATGAGCATAATCGACATACATACTCATTTGTTTCCTGACGTACCGGGTTCTGCTCTGGTTTGTGTGGGTATCGGCCCGCTTCCAGAGGATTCCGGACATTATTTCAGTGCAGGATTGCATCCCTGGGATGTTTCGGGCAATGATGATGACAAATTCCGGATGTTGGACGAGATGATAGCGAACCCCAGGGTTCTGGCGGTGGGAGAGTGTGGCTTCGACGTGCTGAAAGGTCCCTCACACGAACTGCAGGAGCAAGCTTTTATCCGTCAGATTGAAATGTCGGAGCATTTCAGGAAACCCATGATATTGCATGTGGTTCGTGATATTGACAGCATAATCCGTCTGCGCAGAGAACTGAAACCAACCCAGTCCTGGCTCATCCACGGATTCCGCGGAGGTCCCGTCCAGATGGACCAACTCTTCGCCCAGGGAATCCTGGTTTCATTTGGCCTCAAGCACAATCCCGAATCCCTGAAAGCTGTCCCCTCCAACCGTCTTATCCTTGAAACCGACGGCCACTGCCCCGTCGGGGAAGTAATCCAAGCCGCCTCCTTGTTGAGATCCGAAACCCCGGAATCCGTCCGGGAACAGGTTATAAGGAATAATAACGGGTTCTTGTTGCGGTATTAACCAAAGAATTGTATATTTGCGCACTTTTAGTGAAAATCTAAAATCATAACGATGACTAATTTTGTTGAAGAACTGACCTGGAGAGGCATGATTCACCAGATGATGCCCGGAACCGATGAACTCCTGAGCAAGGAGCAGGTTACAGCGTACGTGGGCTTTGATCCCACCGCCGATTCACTCCATATCGGCCATTTGTGCAGTATCATGATACTCCGCCACTTCCAGCGTTGCGGCCACAAGCCCTTGGCACTGATAGGAGGTGCTACAGGAATGATAGGTGACCCCAGCGGAAAATCACAGGAGCGCAACCTCCTGAATGAGGAGACTTTAAAGCACAACGTAGAGTGCATCCGCAAGCAGTTGGGTAAGTTTCTGGACTTTGACAGTGACGCTCCCAATAAGGCTGAACTTGTAAATAATTATGACTGGCTGAAGGATGTAACTTTCCTTGATTTTTCACGTGATATAGGCAAGCACATAACCGTCAATTACATGATGGCTAAGGACTCCGTAAAGAAACGTCTCAACGGCGAGGCCCGCGACGGTCTTTCATTCACAGAGTTCACATACCAGTTGCTCCAGGGTTATGATTTCCTCTACCTGAACGAGCACAAGAACTGCAAACTCCAGATGGGAGGCGCTGATCAGTGGGGTAATATCACCACCGGTGCCGAACTCATACGCCGTATCAACGGAACCGAGTGCTTTGCCCTGACCTGCCCCCTCATAACCAAGTCCGACGGTACCAAGTTCGGCAAGACCGAGGGCGGCAACGTATGGCTCAACCCCGAGTACACCTCACCCTACAAGTTCTACCAGTTCTGGCTGAACGTAAGCGACGAGGATGCCAAGCGTTACATCAAGATTTTCACAAACATTGAGAAGGAAGAGTGCGAGGCTTTGATTGCCGAGCATGACGCCGCTCCCCATCTGCGTCTGGTCCAGAAACGTCTGGCCAAGGATGTTACATGCATGGTTCACAGCGAGGCCGATTACAAGGCTGCCGCCGAGGCATCGGATATCCTGTTCGGAAATACCGCAAGTGCCGATGACCTTAAGAATATCGATGAGGATATGCTCCTGTCCGTATTTGACGGCGTTCCGCAGTTCCGTTTCAACCGCGAGGTACTCAAGCAGGATGTTAAGGCATCGGATTTCCTGACTGACATCTGCCCGGTATTCTTCAGCAAGAGCGAGGCCCGCAAGATGATGCAGGGAGGAGGCGTTTCGGTCAACAAGGAGAAGACTTATGACCATTCACGCGTCTTTACTGAAGCTGATCTGGTTGATGGCCGCTATATCGTACTCCAGAGGGGTAAGAAAAACTACTATCTCCTGATAGCCGAATAAGGGATTTCCCCTATATTTGCACGCCCTTAAAGGGCTTAGGCGATTGTCGTATGGTGTAATGGTAGCACAACAGGTTTTGGTTCTGTTTGTCCTGGTTCGAATCCGGGTACGACAGCTTTTTTAAGGAATTTTTTCACTGGTTGGAACAATTCTTAATGTCAATGACACGTTTTCGGTAGGCTATGCGGGAAACGTGTCATATCTTTGTGGCGTAAGTTTTCATGCACATATTTGGTTAGTAATTGACTTTCGTGATGTCCTGACTCTGGTCTGAGAAGATGTGGATAAGGACTTGAAAAAGGGGCCGCTACGATAGCGGTCTCTTTTTTTTCACTCATTTTTTAAAAAAAATGGCATAAAACTACGTTGAAAGTCAAAAAAGAGTTAACTTTGGCCGCTAACTGAATTTTTTAATAATAATATATTAACCAAAGAAACTTATGAAGAAGCGTTATCTTTTTCCCGCGGATTACATGGCAGACCCCTCCGTCCATGTGTTCAACGGCAGAGTTTACATCTATCCTTCACACGACTGGGAGTGCGAGAATGTCGAGAATGACAACGGCGACCAGTATGTTATGAAAGATTACCATGTCCTTTCCACAGATGACATTATGAACGGCGAGGTCATTGACCACGGCAAGGTTATAGCCCTTGAGGATATTCCATGGGCAGGCCGCCAGTTGTGGGACTGCGACGTTCAGGAGTATGAAATTGAGGTTCCGACAAATGCCGAGGAACAGGCCAAAGGAATGGGCTACAGCAAGAAAGTCAAGCGTTACATCATGTACTTCCCGATGAAGGACCGTAACGATGTCTTCCATTGGGGTACTGCAATCGCCCAGCGTCCTGAGGGTCCGTTCATTCCCAACCCCGCTCCGGTTCCCGGAAGTTACAGCATTGACATGTGCGCTTTCCGCGACGATGCTGACGGTGAGGTTTACGTATACTTCGGCGGCCTGTGGGGCGGACAACTCCAGCGCTATAAGGACAACATCCACCTGGAGACCCCGTATCTTCCCGAAGGCAAGGAGGATGCACTTCCCAGCCGTTGCGTACGTCTTACCAAGGACGGTCTGAACTTTGCAGAGGCTCCGCGTCCCATCCTGGTGGTTGACGAGAAAGGCAATCCTCTCAAGGCTGATGATCCCCATCGCTTCTTCGAGGCATCTTGGATGCACAAATACAAAGGCAAATATTATTTTTCATATTCAACCGGTGATACCCACTTCCTGTGCTATGCAACCGGTGACAATCCTTACGGCCCCTTCACATATCAGGGTGTCATTCTGACTCCTGTTGTGGGCTGGACCACCCACCACTCAATCATAGAGTACAAGGGTAAGTGGTATCTGTTCCATCATGACAGTGTGCCTTCAGGCGGCAAGTCATGGCTCCGCAGCCTCAAGGTTTGCGAGATCGAATATGATGCCCAGGGCCATATCAAGACCATTGAGGGTATTGATAAGGAGCAGTGATCCTAACCTAAAGTGATTTTAATAATCAAAACAACCAAATAATGAAAAGATTTAAATCTCTTACAAACCGTTCCGGGTTGTTTGGCGCAATTTTGACCTTCATGGCCGCAATGTTCGGTGTATCTTCATGTACGCCTGACTTCGACCTTGACAAAAGATTCCCCGAATGGCTCGGTACAAGTATCTATGAGACTCTGAAGGAGGGTTTTAAGAATGATAGCACCGGTGAGTTCTATACATTCAACAACTTCGTCAGACTTATTGAAGATCTGGATCAGGTGAACATTCTGGCCAAGACCGGTAGTAAGACTCTGTTCGTTGCCGATGATAAGGCTTTCGAGCGTTTCTTCCAGAATTGCCCGTTCTATGATGGAAACGGTAACAAGGTTACCAGTTATGATCAGTTGAGCAAGGCTCAAAAGACAATGATTCTGAACGGCTCCATGCTTAACAACGTTTATCAGGTGGCTATGCTTTCAAGCAGCCCGGGCGGTAACAACTCAGCACCTCTTCTGGGTAACTGTATGCGTAGGGTTTCCGCTTCGACAATCCTGGATACCATTCCGGTGATGAAGCCTTCACAGATGCCTGTAAACAACAAGTATTGGGACCGCTTGCGCAACAAGTCCGAGAAGGGTATCGCTATCCTTCAGGACGGTACCAACAAGCCTATCATCTTCTTTGTCAACAAGTTCCTGCAGTACAACAGGATTGACAATGATGACTATGACTTCCTGTTCCGTCTGGGACCCACTTACAGCAAGGTAGGCAAGCCCAAGCACAATCCCGGTGACGCCAGTGTGAACGGTGCCGCCATTGCATGGCCTAACAAGAAGTGCTTCAACGGATTCCTGCATGTTATGTCCGAGGTTGTATATCTGCTGCCTAACATGGCCGATTACATTGCCTCCAATCCTAACACCAGAATATACAGTTCAATCCTTGACCGTTTCTCAGTACCTTATTATGAAGGATCTGAGAAGGCTAACCGAGACGAGAACATCAGATATCTGATCAGCAAGGCGCACGCATATCCTATCGGCGGTGAATTGGATCAGGCTCTGGCAGCCAATGATGACTCCGTATTCATTAAGAAGTATCTGGCCAGACGCGTTAGAGTAGGTAACAACTCCGGCAATTCAAAGGTGTCACAGAACACCAACCTTGACAGACTGGATCCTATCTCGAACGAGGCCGAACTGCTTAAGTTCGATCCGGGATGGAACAGTTTCATTTCATCAACAACAGGTAACAACACAGACGTAGCCCTCCAGCAGGATATGGGTCTTATGTTCGTACCTTACGATGACGCCCTTATGGAATGGTGGCTTGACGAGAGTCAGGTAGGTGCCCGTCTGAGAGCAAGATACGGTCTTGAGAAGTACAAGGGCCGCAATGACCTTACAATTGATGAGGTTATCGAGGATATGGGTGGAGTAGAACTCAAGACCATCCTTGAACTTGTCAACGTAAACATGCAGACATCACTTGTAAGTTCTGTACCCAGCAAGTTCTCAAGCGTGCTTAACGATGCTCAGGATCCTTTCTTTGAGAACAGGACACGCGCCGAGGCTGAGGCCACAATTGATGACGTTGTAATGTGCTGCAACGGTGCAGTATATTTCACCAATATAGTTTATGTTCCTACCGCTTACAGATCAGTATCTTATCCTGTTCTCGTAAATGAGAAACTCCAGATCATAGACTGGGCTATCAAGGATGAGACACTTGCCTTCAAGGCTTATCTGAATTCAATGGTTGCAGAGTACAGTTTCTTTGTACCTCTTATTGATACCGTAAACGGCAGCGCTTTCGAGAACAAACTGGTTTGGATAGATCCCGCTTCATTCTATCTTGACAAGGAGGGTGGCAAGATGAAAGCCCTGGCTTTGAGTTATGCCCCCAACACCCAGTCATCATATCAGGTTATTGCTGACCTTTATGATTATGATCCCACAACTGGCCTGTTCACAGCAGTCAACAAGCGTCTTGTCCCGGAACCCACCAGTTCAGATGACGTTCCCACCAAGTTTATCCGCAACCGTCTTCTTGACATCATGGACTACCATATTATAATAGGTGATGTCGAGGAGTCCACTGCAAAGGACCTGGACGGTTATTCATACTTCAGGACCAAGGGCCGCGGAACCATCAGATTCAGGAACACCGGTTCATTCGGCGACATAGCCACAATGGATGTCCAGGGTGGCTGGCAGAAAGAGAATGAGGGACAACCCGACGCCATTCAGCGTCCTGTCAAGATCGTTCAGCGTGTTGACTTGTCCAAGAAGACATCTCTTACTCCCGGTAACGGTCGTACATATATCATTGACAGACCTTTGCTGCCTTCAAGAAAATCAGTTTACGACATAGTTTCCGATACTCTGACCTATCCTGAGTTCACATCATTCTTCAAACTGATGAATGTGTCAGGACTGTTCGAGAAGACCTCAAATACCAACCAGATAGGTTCCAAGTATTGCATATCTACTTTCAATACATATCATTACACTGTGTACGTTCCCAAGAACGCAGGAGTTGACGCTTTGCTGGCAAGCAAGAAGATACTTCTTCCGGATGAACTGACAGCCATTGATGATGCATTTGACCAGAACAAACTGATACTTCAGGCCATCTACAACACCGATCCCAAGAAGGACAGCCTTGTGAACGCTGCATTCAGAGATTCTCTGCTCGCCCTGTCAGTAAGACTGTTCGGCTATGCTGACACAGCAGGTGTTGAAATTGCCATGGCCAAGAGAAAGACCGGTGCAAACAAGGAGACCGACGAGGAGTACAACAAGCGTCGTGATTCATATTATTTCACCAACAAGAAACTTGATCAACTCAAGAACTTTGTAAAGTATCATATCCAGGATAACTCAGTATACGTAGGTGCCGATTTCAACCCCGGTATTGACGACCGCACAGGTCTGCCCGCTGAGAAGGCTGAATATGAAACCGCATTCATGAATGCCAACCAGCAGTTCGTAAAGATGACCGTCAAGGGTGGTAATGACATTACCATCAATGACAAGAACGGTCATACCCGTACTGTTCAGAAGTTGCCGGCCAATAATGGCAAACAGTATTACAATATAATGTGCCGTGAATATGAGATTAAGCCGTTCACGAGCGGTAATTCTCTGTCTGAGGCTACATATTCAACAGGTGAGTTCTCAATCGAGACATCATCATATGCGGTTGTTCATCTGATTGATGAGCCGTTGTGCAACGGTGATTTGATTTTCTAATCAGCAAACTAAATGACGATGAAACATAATAACAGATTTTTCAGAAGGGCTCTTGCCATAGTTATGGTAATGCTGCCCGGTTTGCTTCAGGCTCAGAAGGCTGGTGATGTAATCAGCGGTGTCATCGAGGACAATGAAGGTCCGATGATGATGGTAAACGTAACTGAGAGAGATGCGGCTGACCGTATCGTTGCCCACTCCATTACTGATATGGAGGGTAACTTCTCTTTCCGTCTGGTTAATCCCAAGGACAGACTTCAGGTAACCTACGTAGGTTATGAGACAGTGGATATCCCTATCGACAAGACCTTTTTTGAGATCAAGTTGAAGGAGCAGGGTGAACTTCCTACAGTTGAAATCACCGCTGACCGCGTCCAGGAGACCTCAGGTCTGCAGATCCCGTTGCGTGAAGCATCAAGTGTTGTACAGACTATCAATATGGAGGACTTTGAGAGCCTCGGTATAACAACAGTCGATGAGGCTCTTCAGGGCCAGGTTGCAGGTTTGGATATCGTGTTTGACTCAGGTGACCTGGGTGCACGTTCCACAATGCGTCTGCGTGGTCAGTCAACCCTGACCGGTGACGGAAACCCGCTGATCGTTATTGACGGAAATATCCTTTCAATTGACGATAATACCAAGAACCAGTTTGCTGACGGTCTTGATGCATACCTTTCAGCAGGTCTTGAGGCTCAGTTCGAGCAGGACCGTCTGGCTGAGTTGCTCAGTATCAACCCGTCCGATATCGCATCTATCTCATTCCTGAAAGATGCCTCCGCTACCGCTATCTGGGGTATGCGTGGTGCCAACGGTGTTATGGAAATCAAGACCAAGCGCGGTCAGCGCGGTCAGACACGTGTCAATTACTCATATCGTCTGAACGCCAACTTCCAGCCCGAGGGTTACAGATATCTTAACGGTGACCAGTACACAATGTTTGTTAAGGAGGCTCTGTTCAACCCGCATTTGGATGATGCCGTTACCAACAATATCTGGGAGATAAACTACGTACAGACCAAACCTGACTATGAGATGTGGAATGATAACACCGACTGGGTGAACGCAGTTAAGAAGGTGGGTATCTCACATTCACACAACTTCTCAGTATCAGGTGGTGGTGACAAGGCCAACTTCCGTATATCGGCCGGTTTTGACGATGAGACCGGTACAGTTATAGGTCAGAAGATGAACCGTTTCACCACACGTGTAAACTTTGACTACTTTGTATCAGAGCGTATCAAGGTTTCGACAAACTTCTCAATGTCATACTCCAACAACCGTCGTAGCGGTAACACCGCTGTAAGCACCGCTCAGGAGATGATGCCTAACCTGGCCATCTATTATGAGGATCCTTCTACCGGCGAGCCCACAGGAGTATACTACCTGATGCCTCAGAGTTCTTCACAGGAACTTCCCGCCCAGACTAACCCGTTGCTCGAGGCCGAGGAGAAGGAGAACAACAGCATCAACCTGAACGTGAACCCTGATTTCCACCTTACATATAACCTGCTGGGACTGGAGAATGACCAGACCCGTCTGACATATGAAGGCCAGGTTCAGTTCGGTGTTACCAACAGCAGCAGTGAGAGCTACACTCCGCAGACCCTGTCTCGCGGCGGTTGGTCTGACCAGACCGTTCCGAACAGAACGTCAAGCAGTGCCAACAAGAACTCATCAATCAACACTCAGCACTCACTTACTTTCCAGCCGCATCTTAAGAACCGTAACCACAGCATCATGGCTATGGCCAGACTTACAGTTCAGAACAGCAACGGAAAGAACATGAGTACAGGTTTGGAGGGTCTGCCTTCAGGTCCTTTCACATCAGTTGGTCTGCCCGGTACAATCAACAACATGACCACAAGCGCTTCACGTAACCGTAGCGTAGGTATAACCACTCAGGTTCACTACTCATACAAGAGTAAGTATTCTGTAACCTTCACCACACGTTCCGATGGTACCACCCGTACAGGTAACGCCAAGAAGTGGGGTACATTCCCTGCTGCATCAGCCCGTTGGAACATCTCTGATGAGAAGTGGTTTGACAACATCCGCAACAGCGGCCTGCTCACTATGGCCGGCTTCAATGTCAGCTGGGGTTTCACCGGTAATGCTCCGGGCGGTGACGATATGTTCCGCAGTAAGTATTCATCCGGTTCCTCATACATGGGTGAGTCAACTATCTATCCTTCAAACATCCGACTCAGCGATTTCCAGTGGGAGGAATCAACTCAGTGGAACTTCGGTCTGACTCTGGGTATGTTCAAGGATAAACTGAATGCAAGCATCAACTTCTATCATACTACAAATGACAAGTTGATCAACAACAACTATCCTATTCCTTCATCATCAGGTTTCACCTCACTTGCTTGCGTGAATGACGGTAAGATGATGAATGAGGGTTATGATCTGACCATCTCGGCAAACCGTATCTACTCAACCAAGATTATGGGTAAGGATTTCAGCATCGGCGGTAACGTCAACTTCGGTGACAACACCAACCAGGTGCTTGAGATGAATGATGTAATCCTGAAGAGTTGGCAGAAGGACTTTGATATGAACAATCCTCATACCAGTTACCTTTCATACGTAGCACTTAAGAACTCTTACGGTTCAATCTACGGCTTCAAGTGGAAGGGCATCTATCAGTACAGCGACTACAGCGAGGTAGAGGTTCCCGGTGTAAGCGGTCCTAATGCTCCTGTTGTAAAGGATGCTGACGGCAATGTAATCCTGAACTCAAAGGGCAAGACCAAGCCTATGATGTTCGGATTCGGTACACTTTCAACTCCTTATGAGTTTGTAGGTGGTGATGTGATCTATGAGGATATCAACCATGACGGAAACATCAATGAGCTTGATATCGTTTACCTGGGTAGTTCACTGCCTAAGTTGAACGGTGGTTTCAGCATCCGTGCTTCATGGGGACGTCTTTCATGGAACAACAACTTCAACTTCCGTTACGGAAACCGTATCGTGAATATGTCACGTCTTGGTGCCGAGGCTCCGCGTGAACTCCGTAACGTTATGGCCGCCATCAACTGGCGCTGGCGTGTTGAGGGTGATTTGACAGAGGTTCCTCGTACTCTCTACAGATGGGGCTACAATGACCTTGGATCTGACCGCTATGTAGAGGACGGTTCATTCCTGCGTTGGACATCAACATCACTCAGTTATTCACTTGATCCCAAGGTCACCAAGAAGATTCACCTGAGCGGTGTAAGCTTCAACTTCAACCTGAACAACCTTGTAACCTGGACCAAGTACACAGGTCTTGATCCTGAGGTAAGTTCCGGTCGTGGTCAGGTAGCCCAGGATAATAGCCGTACACCACGTTCCCGCAGAATTACATTCGGCGTTAATGTGAATTTCTAATCCTAAAGTTGAATAATGATATGAAACATATTAAATCATTACTGTTAGCAGCTTTGTTGGGAGTGTCATTCACATCATGCAATGACTTCCTCAACCTGGAGCCCCTCAACGATATAGTTCTTGAGAACTTCTGGACTGATAAGTCAGACGTGGAGAGTGTCCTAAAGGGTGCATACAGCGCACTTCAAAACGATGAATGCCTCACCCGTATGGTGGTTTGGGGCGAGATGCGTTCCGATAATATGGTAGAGGGTACAAGCACCAATGAGGACGCCCGTCAGGTGCTTCGTGAGAACCTTCTCATAACCAACAGTTTTACCAAGTACAATGCATTCTATACTGCTATCAACCGCGCAAATACCGTATTGTATTTTGCACCGATTGTAGCCGAGAAGGATCCTAACTACCTGGTAGATGAACTTCTTGCCCATAAGGCCGAGGCCATCGCCATCCGTTGTCTTTGCTACTGGTACCTTATCCGTGCTTATCACGATGTACCTTATGTAACTGTACCTTCAATCGATGATGAGGGCGGTCACGAGAAATTCTATGTTCCCCAGAGTTCATTCGAGACCATACTGGATTCACTCATCAGTGATCTTGAAAGTATTAAGATGAGAGCAAACAACAAGTATGCAACCGATGACGCCAATGTATGCCGTATTACCAGATCAACTATCTGCGCAATGCTTGCCGATATGTATCTGTGGCGCGGTAATCCTGATGATTGGGACAAGTGCATAGCAGTTTGTGAAGAGGTAACTGACCAGAAAAAGAAAGACTGGGAGAAACTCAGAAACAAGCAGGGCAAGAGTTGTACCGTTGTTGATTTCAACGGCTATCCCCTTATTCAGGATGCTCCTAATGACTATCCCGGCAACTCTTACACCGAGATATTCGGTGACGGCTATTCATTTGAGTCTCTGTTTGAGTTCCCTTATAACAATGATGTAAAGAACACTTTCGTATTCGGTGACCAGCAGCAGAGAAAGGAGCCTTACTATCAGTCTTCTTCTTCACAGTCCAACAACAGTGTCGGTCAGGTCAAGGCATTTGACAACATCGGTTCCTCATTCGGAAAGAAGGAGAATGTGTTTGAGCAGCAGACTGATGTACGCTACTATGAGAGCCTTGTAAAACGCGGTTCGGCTTATGCCATAACCAAGTATGCATACGGCAGTATGAGAATGCAGTTCTCAGACGGTTCACTCATATTCCAGTCAACACCTTCAGTCCGTAGTACCGGATACTGCAACTGGATAGTATACCGTTACACAGAAGTTCTGCTGTTTGAGGCCGAGGCATATATCATGAAGGCAAAGGCTCTCAGCCCCGCAGGTGAAGACAGCATAGCAGTAAGCAATACCCAGAAAGAGTACAAGGATAAGGCATTCAACCTTATTGACGCTGTTAACCAGCGTGCGGTTCTTGCCGACAACTCCAAATCCAAGGCTATTGACCTGACAACCCTGTTGAATTATACAAACGGAATGTCTGTTTCAGACCTTGAAGATCTCCTCTTTAAGGAGCGCAGACGTGAATTCCTTTTCGAGGGAAAACGCTGGTTTGACCTTGTACGTATGGCACGTCGTGACGGCAATCAGGAGCGTTTGCTTAGCTTTGTAGAGAAGAAGTATGATGCTGCTACCCTGAGTGCAGTTAAGATCAAGCTCAAGAATCCATATGCAATGTACTTCCCGTTGAACAAGGATGAGGTACGCAACAGCCAGGGTGTCCTTAAACAGAATCCTGCTTACAAGGATGAAGAAAAGAACGAACAGGCATCCCATTGATAGGTTGAACATAAAACAGAAAATAATATGAAAAGATATTTTTCCATAAGCAAATCCGTTCTGTTGGCTGCTGCTCTGATGGTCTTCGGTTCATGCCAGGATTCATGGAATGAGCACTACAGTTTCAAGGAGACGGAAAGCAAGTATCCTGTAGCCAAACTTGCCGAGACGCTGCATCAAGTCAGCGGATACGGAAAGTTCTACGATGCTTTGCGCTACACTAAGATGTGTGACAAGAATGGTTTCCCCTTGGATGAGACTTTCCTGGATCTTCTCATGGAGGACCAGTTCATGACAGTCTTTGCTCCCTCTGATGCAGCCGATGTAGACTGGGCTCTTTACACAAAGAAGGGTAAGACTGATGCTGAGCACAAGGAGGTAGGTGAGAAGTTCCTCAAGAACCACATTGCCCGTTTCAAGAATTCAGTAACCTCTGATACAGTAAAGGTTACCATGCTCAACGGCAAGATATATTCAATAATGCCGACAAGCATTGAGGGTAACGCATACCACGGTGATGATCTCAATCTCCGTTGCAGCAACGGTGTGTTGCACTGCATTGACGGATACCTGACTTATCTCCCCAACCTTTACGAGTTTATCACTACAGACCCCACCTATAAGCCTATTCTTGGTGACTGGTACAAGAGTTTTACCGTTAAGGAGTTGGATCCCTATGAGAGCGTTGCCGGCGGTTTGAATGAGAACGGTGAAATCTGGTATGTTGACTCTGTTACCTATGAGAGCAACATCCTTATGAGCCGTTACGCCCGCATCATCGCTGAGGACAGTACCTATGCAATGGTTCTTCCTTCACCCACCCTTTGGGATACAGTTTACAACAGGATAGCCAAATCCTTTGAATATGCTGAGAAAGCCCTTAACAATGACTCTCTGCAGCAGTTCTATACACGCACTACCATGCTGACCGACCTGTTCTTCAGCCTTAACCCCAAGGTACAGCGTTACCTTCCGGATTCAGTGGTTTCAACCCTCTATTCGGCTGCTGAGAACCGCCGGGAAGGTATTGCATACCATGTATTCGGTCATCCCTATGCCAATGATGGTATCTTCGGCAGTGCATCAAGTACAGTCAAATGCAGTAACGGTATAATCTATATCATTGACGAGTGGCCGTTTGTAGACACCCTTACTTATCTGCGTCCCATCAAGTTGGAGGCCGAGTCCATCACCAACCTTTACGGTTTCATAGCAAAGCAGCAGCCTGTATCGGTTGTAGGTGATGATACTCTTAAGAACCCCATACAGGTTATGAGAATATCACAGGAAGGTGTAAAGAACTGGACAGCCAAGGTATTCCTGTATGACAACCTCAAGGGCAAGTACAGAGTCAAGTTTGTATTTGCTCCCAACACTGTAGATGATATGCCCTGTTATATTCATCCTATAGTCTCCTACAATATGCCGGACGGAACCACCGAGACACTTATCGATTCCGCCCGAGTCGTTAAGCAGGAGATTGCCCCGGGTATGTTTATCGAACAGAAGATCAACTTCTATATGGTCAACGACATGACCAAACTCGATACCATAGATATAGGTGTTGTTGATATCCCGTATTGCAATTATGATATGCTTCAGTCTAAACTCTCTGTTACCATGGTAAGTGGTGTTAACGAGCGTAACAGTGAAAAGTACACGAGCGAGGTTTGGCTTGACTGCATAATCCTGGATCCTATTGTTGAATAAAAAAAACAGAAACAGATATGAAGTTATTTGACAAGAAAAGGTTTTTGCCTTTGGGGCTGATAAGCATTATGATGCTTTTCATGGCTCCGGTGTCTGCTCAGAACAATAATTCTGAGGATCTGACAGTGGTTAAAGGCTTTGTAACCGATGCCGCTCTGGGAACTCCCATGGCCGGTGTCAGAGTTCAGGCGTATAACCTAAGCCGTTATTCAACCATGACCAGAGAGGACGGATCATTCTCAATCAGGATTCCCGATTATGTATCTTCACTCACTTTCACTCTCGAGGGATGCAACACAATGGTTTGCGCACTCAAGGGCCGTACTGAAGATATTCAGGTCAAGATGTTTGATGAGAACTTCTCGGAGGTCTACAATCAAAGCACTGAGGCCGGATCAGTAAGTGACGCCGGAATATCATATGTGAATTCCGACATCCTGGTAGACGGCCAGATGCAGCGCTCACTTCAGGGAAGTATCCTTTCAGTTACACGTTCAGGACAGTTAGGTATAGGTGCCCTGTTGCAGATTGACGGTATCAACTCACTTAACATCAATACCCTTCCTCTGATTATTCTGGATGGTATCATTCTTGACATGGGTTATGACCATGTGGCTATGCATGACGGTTTCTACAACAACCTGCTGGCCAATATCCCGGTCGATGACATAGAGTCGGTCCAGGTTCTCAAGAACGGTTACGGTGTATATGGTGCCAAGGGTGCCAACGGTGTCATCATAATCAACACCAAGCGTATCAAATCAATGGCTACCAGAATTGATGTCAACATCTCAGGTAACTATCAGTTGATGCCCAAACTTACTCCGGTTATGAATGAGTCACAGTACCGTTCATATGCATCGGAACTTCTGGGTACCACCGGAACCAAACTTTCTACTTTCAAGTTCCTCAACTCCGACACCAGTTATCCTTACTATTACTGGTATCATGAGAATGAGACTGACTGGAGCAAGGTTTCATATCAGGATGCATTCCTGCAGAACTACGGTGTAAACGTTCAGGGTGGTGATGATGTTGCCAACTACAGTTTGTCTGTAGGTTATGTTACGGGTGATGCCACTCTTACAGAGAGTGATTTCTCACGTTTCAACCTTCGTCTGAATTCAGACATCCTGCTGGGTGACCGTTTCACAATGCGCTTTGATGCATCATACAGTGATGTTACACGTGATCTTCGTGATGACGGTGCTCCCGATGACATTGACAATACAATGATCAATGCTCCCGGATTCCTGGCACTTGTAAAATCTCCGTTCCTCTCACCGTATGCCCATATGTACGGCGGCGGTCTGACCAACTTCCTTGCTACAGAGGATGATTACCTGGAGGAGGTTATGGGTACAGAGGTTTCACTGTCCAACCCGCTTGCCATCCTTAAGAATGGTGACGGTATCAACAAGAACTACTACGGAAGCCGTTTCATAACACTCTCCGTGATACCTAAGTTTGATATCAAGCGTAACCGCCTCAGCCTCTATGAGCACTTTACCTACACTCTTGCCAATACTGACGAGAACTACTACATTCCTCTGAATGGTACTCCCCGTTTTGAGATTGAAGGTATAGGTATGGTAGAGAACAAGGTTGCCGCCATGTCTGCAAGCCAGAACGGATTCATGAGTAACACCTATCTGGATTATTACAGAAGGTTCAATGCTCATGACGTTAAGGTACAGGCCGGTTTCCGTTACATCAACAACTCAATGTTCCAGACCACAATGCTGGGATATAACTCAGGTAACGATAAGAAGCCTAACATGGACTCAAGCCTTAAGTATCGTGAGACAGACGGTGACGAGTCAGAGGATAAGTCACTGACATGGTGGGCCGATGCCAAGTATAACTTCAAGGAGAAATACTATCTGGCAGCCAGCGTAGGTGTTACCGCTTCATCACGTTTCGGTAGCGATACAGATGCAGGACTCAGATTGTTCGGTGTGCCATGGGGTGTATTCCCGTCAGTATCGGCTGCATGGGTTGCATCAGCAGAGCCTTGGTTCTCACTGGGTTTTGTTGATTATCTGAAACTGAACGCAGGTTTTGACATCACAGGAAATGACGGTTATGACGCATCAGCATCCAAGACCTATTTCTATCCCGTAAGAATTCTGGGTAAGACCGGTGTTGCTATGGCCAACATTGGTAACGGCTCTCTGCGTTGGGAGTCAACCAGCAAACTTACTGCAGGTATTGAGATGGTATTGCTGGGTAACAAACTGTCACTTGCAGCAAATCTGTTCAAGTCAAATACCGATAACCTCCTGTCAGTAGGTGCCCTGTCATATGTGACTGGTCTTCCCGACACATGGAGCAACGGCGGTTCACTTTCAAATACCGGTTTTGACGCTTCATTCAACTATAAACTCATCAACTCCAAGTCATTCAAGTGGGAGGTCGGTGCCGGAATAGGTCATTACAAGAATGAGGTTACAAAACTGCCGACCGAAGGTTATGACACCGAGGTCTATGGCGCAACTGTCAGGACTCAGGTCGGTAGTCCGGTAGGCGTATTCTACGGTTATGAGACCAACGGTGTGTTCTGCACTTCCGATGCAGCCAGGGCAGCAGGTCTTTATATGCTCTCTGACAAGGGTGTAAGGACATACTTTGAGGCCGGTGACATCCAGTTTGTTGACCAGAACGGTGATCACATCATAAACAAGGATGATATGGTACAGATTGGTGATCCCAACCCTGATTTTTACGGTCGCGTATCAACCAAGATGGGATTTGGAAACCTTTCACTGAGCGCTACTCTGACTTACTCTGTAGGTGGTGACATTTACAACTATGAGCGTATGCTGCTTGAGAGCGGCTCACGTTTCATGAACCAGTCACTGTCCATGACCAACCACTGGATGGTTGAGGGACAGCAGACCGATGTTCCGCGTGTAGTATACGGTGATCCTCATCAGAATGCCCGTTTCTCGGACCGTTGGATTGAGGATGGTTCATATATGCGTCTGAGCAATGTTACACTGAGTTACAAGATTCCTATCAACAGTACTTATCTGCAGGGACTTACCGTATGGGGCTCAGCAAACAATCTCTTTACTTTGACCAAATATCTGGGATCCGATCCTGAGTTCGCAGCTGGCAACAATGTTCTTCTGCGCGGTATAGACCGCGGACTTGTACCGCAGTCACCGAACTTCTCATTAGGACTCAAGATTAACCTCTAATATATATAAGGTTTATGAAACTGAAAACTATAAAGACCTTTGCCCTGGCTGCCCTGGTGGTGGCAGGCGTCTCATCATGTGAAGACATGCTGAGGGTTGATTCCAAGACTGTGATGTTTGATTATCAGAACACTCTTGATGATCCTACCGATACGGTATATTCAGTTTTGGGTATTGTCAACAAGTTACAGAAGATAGCCGATCGCACTGTCATTCTGGGTGAGATCCGCGGTGACCTGGTCAAAGTATCGGACCATGCGTCACAAGATCTTAGAGACCTTTACACGTATGATTTCAACTCACTCAAGTCAACCAACAAGTATGACAAGCCGGTTGATTTCTATGCTGTAATCAATAACTGTAACTTCTTCCTGGCTCATGTTGATACTACGCTTGTACGTGAGCAGAAGAATGTAATGAAGGGTGAGTACATTACAGTGCTGTGCTACCGTGCATGGGCTTACCTGCAACTTGCCCAGATTTACGGTGAAGTTCCTTACAAGCCAATCGACAGCGATCCTGCTGCCAGCGGTGAGAAGAAAAACATCAAGGATCTGGCAAAACTGTTGCTACAGGACTTCAAGGATGAGTACATTACCTACTATGACCGTTATCAGCCCAATTACGGTTCAATAGGCGGTGGTACACTTGGAGACGGTACATCCGCCAGCAGTCACAACACCAAGGAGATGTTCATTCCTATCCGTCTGATTCTGGGTGACCTTTGCCTCTGGGCCGAGGATTATGCTCATGCAGCACTCTACTATCACGATTTCCTGGCAGGTGACAACCGTGCTTATACAACAGGACTGGGCAGTGTTACATGGCTGACCTGGGATTTTCTGTACACAGGTTATGATGACTATACTGCAAATACATTCAGCAACAGCAACTGTATAGCATTCATTCCTATGGAGGCCGATGAGTACAGCGGTACAGTAAGTGAGTTGCCCGAGATTTACAACTCAATTGCTAAGAACGATTACTGGTACCAACTTACCCGTTCTCAGGCAATAACCGCCATCAGCGTACGTCAGAACTATTGCTATCGTGCCAAGATGAATGCATCCAACCGATATGTTTGGCCGGCATATATACCCAACAAACTGGATGCTCCCGAGTTGTTGTTACGCGGTGACTTGAGACAGATTGCGGTTCTTGAAACAACATATGATGACTATTATGCCGAGAACGATCGCAATTCATCACAGTATGGAACCGAGATTCAAACGTTAAATAAAATTAATTCTGAGAAAATTTGGTTATATCGTAAAGACGTCGTATATTTGAGGCTTGCAGAGGCACTGAACCGCTGTGGACTACCTCAGACGGCATTTGCGATACTTAAAGAGGGCCTTTGCAAGGAGACCATTGACAGTTTGAGTCAGGTTGAAAAGTCCAGGGCTGCTGATATTGACGGTGTCAACATATCAGCCGTTTATGATTTCCCTGCCGCCCGTTTCCAGAAGGGTGAGATTGGATGGTACAATGATTACGTCAGTTCTGGCGGATCTCAAGTTACTGTCTATTGCGCTGAGTGGCAACGCGGTAACACCTTCGGAATCCATTCACACGGTTCCGGCGACGCATCATTTGACAGCCTTTACACCATCGGCAAGAAACTTGCCCAGATGGCTGCTGACGGTCAATTGACTGGTGACGCCCAGTTGGATTCAATACGCGCGGTTGAGGAGTATCTGATTGACGAGATGGCTCTTGAGACCTGCTACGAGGGATATCGTTTCGGTGACCTTATGCGTATTGCAATGCACCGTGGAAAGGATATAGGAGGTGATTTTGAGAACGAGTTCCTTGCCAAGCGTGTGGCAACACGTGAGACAGCAAGTCTTGATGATAATGAAGATTATTATCAGACAATGGATAACGCACTCTACACCAAGTTACTTGGAAGCGATCCCAAGAAGTTGAACAAGGCCTGGTTCCTGGTTCTTCCTGACGAGAAGTGATATTGATTGATTTATTACCCGCTGCCTGTACGGAAACACTTCCGTACTGGCCGGGTTTGAGTGATAGTTTAACTTATAATTAACCTATTAACAAACAATTAATTAGAGAGTAAAAAGTGTTTATTTAACCTATTTATTAATTAACAATTAAAGTATGAAAAAAAGAGACTTATTGATGGCAGGTTTGCTTCTTCTGGGGCTTCCCGCTATTGCACAGCCCGACTTGACAGATCCTAGGAGCGCCAAGGTGGTGTTTACCCAGAATTTCGAGCAGGACTGGGATGCTTGGAAATCTACTGTAATTGACACTCTCAAGGAGATTCAGTACTATTCCAAGGAAGGTAATACAAACGGTACAAGTTTCACTCCGTGGAGCGATGCTTCATGGAAGAAAGGTCCCGTTAGAGTCGACACTGTTATGTACATCTACAAAGGTGAGATGACAGTTATCGATAGTGGTGAGAAGAAAAAAGGTAACGAACTTTGGGGTGATGACAACGAGACCAGCGCTACCATTATTAACGACAACTCAGATGAAAGACATGCTGAACTTAGTGCATTCGGTGAGGCTGACGGTGGCGGTGCCCATTACTTCCAGTTCACTTCAGATACATTCACCAATGTTGCCGGCGGTTACACAACAGCTTACAGCAACCAACTTGCTGCAAGATATCGTCGTAACCTGTTCGTTCGTCTGAATCCGGGTGATGTTACTGAGAATTCATCTTATCGTCTGACTTTCTATGCAAAGGCTAAGACTCTTCCCGCTCACGTTAACATGGTTGCAACTCCTACCGTTTATGCTGACGTAATGCGTGGCTACTATCATTGCGAGAAGCCCTTCTCAATGGGTTACATCAGCAACGATGCTACCAGCCATCCTTATGAGTACAGCAACACCTTCGAGTACACCAAGAACGATTTCGGTGATGACGGCAACTGGGATAACTGGGAGAAGATCACTTTCATGACCTACTACACAACTGACTCAATCGCTGAGTACTTTGTATTCAAAGACGGTTACTGGTGGGCTGAGACTGACTGGACTTGGAAGAAGGGTTCACTTGACAAGGAAGGCAATGCAATTGCTACCGATCTGAACTACATCGTTCAGCCTGACAAGTATTTCGTACGTCTGGGATTCCCTGCTGACTACACCGTTTATGCTGTAGATAACATCTCACTGACCAAGTCATGGATCGGTGGTTGCGAGTACTACGGTGACAAGATGCGTGTTGACTTCGGCTACAAGACCAACCTGAAGGACCTGGTTGCTGCTGAGAAGAAGGCTCACGGCTTTGATCAGATTGAGCTTGACAAGAGCACCTTCGATGTATGGTGCAAGAAGACAGGTCAGGACTGGTTCCAGATGCCTATGCGTTCAGCTGAGTATCATGCTGATGGTTATATGTATCTGTTCACCGGTTTCTTTGATCTTGGTGATGAGACATACTCATATCAGTTCGCTGATTATGACAGTGTATACGTTACATTCCGTAACCCGTCAGATCCTACTATCCAGCTTCTTTACACAGACGCTCCTTTCCCGAAGGGTAATGACAGCCTCTGGATCAAGGGTGACACTGCTACCAAGACTGCAGGTAAGATCGTTCCTGACTTTGTAAACGAGTTGGCTATTCCTAACCCCACTGCAAAGATTTGGAAGGGTGTTTACTCAAAGTATGATCTGCCTCCTGTAATGCTGCAGGCTCCTTTCGAGGAGGGTTCATTCGCTATTACTCCTACCAACCAGCTCAAGTTCAAGTTCTCACGTAAGATTGATATCGACAACAAGGATAATACCGACAAGGCTATCGCTTACGTAGGCGGCGAGCGCTGGAAGCTTTCATGGAGCGCTTCAGACTCAATGCTTGTTCTGGATCGTGACGTAGATAAGATATTCGCTGAGAATGCTGGTAAGAACATGTCTGCTGCTCTTGCAGGTGACTATGAGATCCAGATCCTCAAACTTCATGGTATCGGTACTGATCCCGGTGCAGATGTTATCCGTCACTATCACTTCGGTGCATTCAACCGTGATGCCGCTGCTGCTACCGTTAAGGTTTCAGACTGGAGATCAGAGATCAAGGAGACCGGTGCATGGGATCGTCCTATGCCTGCTAGCCTCTGGTGCTATGATGCAGAAGACGGATTCTACGGTGGTGAAGGTCTGAACTACAGCCCGTATAAGAAGTGCGGTCTTTACAAGATGAAGGATGACGGTAAGAACGGTAACGCTCTGTTCTATCTGTCAGGTCGTACCAACGGCATTTATGGTAGCCTCTACACTGTTGAGACTCTTGCTGCCGCTGCATACAACATTGAGTTCTCATCATTCGGTTGGTCACGTCAGAACGACATCAAGGTTTACGTTTACAAGAAGCCTGCTGAGATGACCTATGATAACCTGAAGGGTGCAACTAAGACTTTGGTTGGCACATACAAGCCTGGCTATCAGACCTCTTGGAGTGGTAACGACACTGAGGAGTCATGGAATGCGAATGTAGAGAGATTCAGCTTCACATTCTCTATTGCCGAGGCTGGTGACTATGTAATCGAGTGGGAGACTCCTAAGGAGGGTTCACAGTCATACTATGGTGTTGCCATAGGTAACTATACTCTTGCTGCCGGTGCATCTGCCGCTGCTGCATATGGTCTGAACAAGGCTGTTGCACTTGCTGAGGCACGTGCCGCATTGGCTACTGCAAATACCGCTCTCTATTCTGGTGAGGCTCTGACCGCTCTCCAGGCTGCTATCCGCGAGTACAAGACCGGTGGTGCATTTGATATTGCTCACGCCGAGAATCAGGCTCCGTCAGTATGGGCTGAGGCTATCAAGGCTGTTCAGAAGGTTACCAGCACATTGGCAACCCGTATGGATAAGATCGATGCTCTGCAGACCAAGATTGCTGATGCTGAGAAGAAGGTTGCAGGTCTGACTGAAGATTACAAGAAGTTCGATGTTACCGCTAAGTTGGAGGTTCTGATTGACTCTGCAAAGAACAAGTTCCCCATCACAACCGAGGCAGACAAGAACGTTGATAATCTGACCACACTGCTTGACAACGCTATCAAGGCAGTTGACAGCCGTGTAGACAAGAATAATAACCTCAATACTCTGATTGCTGACGCCAAGAAGGAGATCAACGCTAAGGAGCGTGAGGATTATGCTGAGTACGGCGCACTCGTTGACACTCTTGCAAAGGCTGAGGCATTCAACGCTATCACCGCTCTGGATGCAGAAGTTGATGCTATGAGCGCTAACCTTAAGACCGCTACCCTGCTCTATGCCGGTAAGGTTTCCGGTTGGAAGGGTCAGACCGAGCGTCTGAAGGCTTATCGTGCACTTGCCGAGGAACTCGAGATTGAGGAGATTACCGGCAACTGGGCTATCAAGAACTTCATTGATACAACTAATGTTGATAACGATGAGATTGCTGACATCTACAAGGCTGCCATCAAGTATCAGCTCTATCAGTTGATCGCTGCTGACGAACTTGACGATGAGGTAGACGTTACTCCGTTCATCAAGAACTACAACCTGTATGTAACTCCTAAGATCGTTGAGCGTACCGACATCAAGGCTAACGCCGGCGGTGCAAGAGTTGCTGATACTCTCGGTGCTCAGATCCAGCACGTACAGCACCAGTGGAACAGCGGTAGCCTGAATGGCCAGATGCCTATCTGGATTATGATTCAGACCGTATGGTATGATGATCTCTATCCGGGTTGGAGCGCATGGGCCGGCACTGACGGTAACGCTATGGTAACTCCTGACAACAGCAGTTATTCAAGACTGGAGAATCATCTTGCTTGCTTCGACGGCCAGATCGGTATGGACTGGAACGGTAAGGCTGAGATCAAGGAGGTTCTGACCGGACTGCCCGCAGGTTACTACAGCCTCGGCGTTGGCTTCTACCAGCAGACCGGTAGCAACACTCAGTTGAAGGCTATGACTTGGAAGACCCTCGCAGGTGGTAAGGATACTCTCATTACCATGGAGTCTGCAAAGGCCGGTTCAGGTGCTAAGAGCCTGGCTCTTGACAGTATTGCCTTCCATACTGGTAAGGATTCTCTGACAATTGACCTTATTGTTACTTCAGGTAACGGTTGGACCGAGGCTGATAACTTCACTCTTACATTCATGGGTAAGGATGAGAGCTTCAACTATGATGGCGCTGTTGCAGCTGCAAAGGCTGACTTTGAGAATAAACTCAACAACCGCGTAACCATCGTAAATGCTCCTAAGGCTCAGGCTGGCCGCGTAGAGTTCTACAACGCAGGAGGCATGAAGGTTGACGCTCCTAAGTCAGGTCTCTACATCAAGGTTGAGAATGGCGTAGCTACTAAGGTTTTCGTTAAGTAAACATTAGGAAACTATAATCTGAATGAATCGGCGGAGAGCGCAAGGCTCCCCGCCGATTCTCTTTTTATCACTTTTTTGCTGTGTGTGTTATGCGGTTTAATTAAAAGAGGGTATCTTTATACTCGCTTACCAAATATGTATATTATTAACCTCATTATAATCAACAGATGAAAGCAAGATTTTGTATCCTGGCAGCTCTCATGCTGGCCGGCATTGCCGCACAGGCACAGAATCCTATTATCCGTGACCAGTTCTCGGCTGATCCGTCGGCTCTGGTAGTAGGCGACCGCGTCTATGTATTCCCCTCACATGATATCAAGGCTCCGGCAGAGTATGCCCGTAAGGACTGGTTCTGCATGGCTGACTATCACGTATTCTCATCGGCCAACCTTACCGATTGGACTGACCATGGTATGATTGTAAGCCAGTGGACTGCTCCCTGGGTTAATGAGAAAGGTTATTCAATGTGGGCACCTGACTGTAAGCAGAATCCCACAAACGGCAAGTATTATTTCTTCTTCCCTGCAGGTGCCAAACCACAGCCCAGTGCAAACGGACGTCGTGGAATGGGCGGTAACCGTGTAGGTATTTGCACTGCCGATTATCCTGAGGGCCCGTATACCCCCGAGGCTACTCCCATTGAAGGTGTAGGCGGTATAGATCCCTGTATCTTTGTTGATGATGACGGTACAGGATATCTGGTTATGCCGGGTATAACCATCACCAAGCTGGCTCCTGACTGGAAGTCAGTATCAACTGATCCTGCTGACCGTCACCGCGTAGAGGGCGTTCCCACCAAGGGTCTTGTGGAGGGTCCTTATCTTTACAAGCATGGTGGCAAGTACTATATGACTTTCCCCTGGGCACGTGACGTTGAGGAGGTTCTTGCATACTGCGTTGCTGACAATATATTCGGCCCCTATGAGTTCAAGGGTGTGTTCTTTGAGGAGCATGCAAACAAATGCTGGACTAACCACCACTCAATCATTGAGTTCAGGGGTCAGACCTATCTGTTCTATCATCACAACGAGTACTCACCTGAGTTTGACAAGAACCGTTCAGTTTGCGCTGACAGTATCTTCTTTGATGATGAGAAGGGTGAGATCAAGATGGTTAAGCCTACTCTTCGCGGTATCGGTGTTACCCAGTCTGACACTCAAATCCAGTTGGACCGTTACACTGCACTGAGCGCAAGCGGTGACTCTATCGCTTACCTGGAGCCCAGTAACTATTTTGCAGGTTGGAAGACCGTATTCTATGAGAAGGGTGCATGGGCAAAGTACAACACAGTTGAGTTCAAGAAGGCTCCCAAGACCGTAAGTGTTAAGGTTGTCGCTCCGTCAGCAGGTAAACTTGATATCCTGCAGGATGACAAGGTTATCGCTACCGTAGATGTCCCTGCAGACCGTCAGATGGTTATGGTTGACGCTCCTGTAAAGGGTGCTGCCAAGGGAATTCATCACCTCAAGGTACGTATGGCAACCGAGGGTCAGATTCAGGTTGACTGGCTTACATTCAAATAATCCCCACGACAGTGTGACATGAAAACAAAAAACATACTGACAGCCATCCTGGCCATGCTTCTTTTTGCATGGTCAGGATGTACTGCTAAGAATAAGCAGACCGAGTGCGTTAACCCGCTCACGTATACTGACATACCGGACAATGACTGGATCCGTGTAGGTGATGACTATTATATGGTAAGCACTACCATGTATTTCTGCCCGGGTGCACCAATCATGCACTCAAAGGACCTTGTCCATTGGGAACTGGTTAGTTATGTATATGACTTCCTTGAGGATGATGATGTGTATAACCTGCGTAACGGCCGCAACGCCTATGGCAAGGGACAGTGGGCTACATCACTCCGTTATGTCAATGGTACATATTACGCCTTGTTTATAGCCAATGACCAGAACAAGACCTATATCTACCACACAAATGATATCACCAAAAGCAATTGGGATCGCTATGTGATAAACCGTCCGTTCCACGATGCATCAATGCTCTTTGAGGACGGCCATCTGTATGTGGTCTGGGGTAATGGTGAGATACGCATCATTGAACTTGAACCCGACGGTTCCGCCATCAAGGCCGGTGCTGAGGAAAAGATCATTATTGACTCTCCGCGTCAGGGATATAACCTTCGTGCCGAGGGTGCCCATATCTACCACATAGGTGACTATTATTATGTGATAGTAATTGACTGGCCAAGCGGTGGAGTACGTACCGAGACCTGCTGGCGTTCAAAGGACCTGTTTGGTCCCTATGAGAGCAAGACCATATTGAGCGGTGCGTTTGACGGCCGCGGTGACGGTGTGGCTCAGGGCGGTATCATTGAGACACAGAACGGTGACTGGTACTCAATAATGTTCCAGGATCACGGTGCTGTAGGACGTATTCCTACTCTTCAGCCCATGAAGTGGGTTGACGGATGGCCTATTCTGGGTGATGATACCAAACCTGTCAAGCAGTTTACGGTAAATCTGCCTGAAAGCGGCAAGAACCGTACTTGGGATAGCGATGAGTTCAGTTATAAGAAGAATGAACTTGACCTGGTATGGCAGTGGAACCATAAACCCGATAATAGCGCATGGTCTGTTACCGAGCGCAAGGGCTGGCTTCGTCTCAAGACCGGCCAAGTAGCAACAAACGTTACCAATGCCCGCAATACTCTTACACAGCGCACAGTCGGCCCCCGTTGCTATAGCGAGGTCCTGATGGATGCAAGCGGTATGAAACCTGGCGATAGAGCCGGTATAATTGCCTTCCAGAGCAATTACTGCACCATAGGTGTAGAAGTGGCCGATGACGGATCAAAGAGCCTTGTAGCGATGACACACCGCAATATGGGACGTCGTCGCGGACCGCAGCAGGCAGGTCAGGAACAGCCTAACCCTGATACCGAGGCATTGCGTATACCGCTTACCCAGGATAAGGTATGGCTCAAGATAAAGTATGTGTTTACTCCCCAGGCCGAGGGTGAGCGCGCCGACCAGGCTTTCATGAGTTACTCACTGGACGGCAAGAACTGGAATGATGTCGATGCTGTATTGCAGATGTCATTCAGTCTGGATTACTTTACCGGTTACCGCACGGGTCTGTACAGTTTCTGCACTACTCAGGCAGGCGGCTATGCGGACTTTGATTATTTCCATCAGGCGGCGTATTAAAAGTTAAAAAACAATAAGAATTTAACTTCGGCACTGATTATTTATATTAAGGATGAAACGTGATCAGAGTGACATAGTGAACAACCAAGGATCTCTATCAGTGAGCGATGAATCCATTGCCCGTTTGCTATGTGATGACAATCATGTAGAGGAGGCCGTACGCCTCATCATGAAGAAGTATGGCGAACCGCTTTACTGGCACATACGCCGAATGGTGGTGGCCCATGATGATGCCGAGGACTGCTTGCAGGAGACAATGATAAACGTATACAAGTACAGGAGTACCTACTCCAATGAGTATCCGCTTTCATCATGGCTCTACAAGATAGCGACGAATGAGAGTCTTAAACTGCTCAAGAACCGTTCGGGTTTCACAATGTCAGTTGATGACCTGGGCGATTCACTTAAGGACAGCGTACGCGAGGAAGCAAGTCCTAATGCCGATGAGACTCTGATTCTCCTCCAGGAGGCGATAGCGCTCCTGCCGGCCAAGCAGAAGATGGTGTTCAACCTGCGTTACTATGATGACAAGAGTTACGAGGAGATACACCAGATAGTGGGAGACAGTGTGAATACACTCAAGACCAACTATCATTACGCAGTGCAGAAGATAAAGGATTATATATTAGAACATCAGTTATGAAAGAATTTGATCTGGAAGGACTTAGCAGAGAAATGCCCTACAAGATGCCGGAGCATTTCCTGGATGACATGACCGAACGTGTCGTTGCCCAGATTGCCAAGGAGCGCAAGCACCGCACAGAGCGCAGGATTGTGGCTCTGTTTGCAAGCGCAGCCAGCGTAGCAGCAGTTGCCCTGCTGTTCCTGCATCCGTTCGGAACGAGCGGTCTCAACATACCTGACTACGAGAGCATTTCACAGTGCGCAAGCGTAGATGAGGTACTGCAGAATATGACAGCCGATGAACTGGGTGTCTATTCAATGATGAGCAACTACTACGGCAATTGATTATGAAGAAACGTTGGACAGCATTGCTTATTCTGGCCGGTTTGTTGCTGACCTCGCCGTCTGTTATGGCGCAGGACAGGGACGAGCAGATGATCAATGCGTCACTTCGTTTCATCAAGGAGAATGCCAATCTCACCAAAAAGGAGTACGAGAAGTTTGCCAAGATCTACATTGAATACAATGAGCAGTTGGTAAAACTTAATCGTGAACTCAAACCCGAATCACGTGATTACATGAAGCGCTGGCAGGAGATCAATTCTGACTATATGCAGAAATTGAATAAGGCTCTGCCGGATTCCACCCGCCAGAAAGTGGGTGTTGCCCAGTGGGAACTTGGTCAGAAGGTTTGGGGTGAGAGATCGGAGCAGACCCGTATACATTCGGAACGTCAGTTCCAGATGATGGGGCAGTGGAACATAATGAACCCGCAGTTCATGATGCAGCCACATATGTATGATTTCCAACGTCATCGCCAGTTTGAGATGCAGCAGGCTGATGAGCAACAGCAACAGTGGTGGGAGAACTACTGGAAAAACTGGGGCCAGCCTGATACTGCAATGATGCGCCGTATGCAGGAGAATCGCAGACGTTTTGAAAGCCGTGACAGTATCTGGCAGCAGCGTCGCCAGCAATTCGGTCCTCAGGGACCTCAAGGTCAATTCGGACCACAAGGCCAGCAGTTCCCACAGATGGGGCAGCCAGGTCAGTTCGGAAGTCCTGGTTTTGGTGGTCCCGGTTTTGGTGGTCCTGGTTTCGGTGGTCCTCAGTTCACACCCGGTTCAAACAGATAAATTTCATTTCTGAATAAAAAAAGAAGAGGAGCAGATTACTGCTCCTCTCTTTTTGTGCCTAAGCCTGACGGCTTAGTGTCTGTCTTCATTGCCCTCATAGATGCTCTTGGGAACAATCTCTATGAAGCTGAACGGGAATACACCGTCGTCATCAAATACCTGACGCATACGGATGTAGTAGTCATTGTCGGCTCTGAGATACTCGTTGCAGATAATCTTTCTGTAGCAGTTCTTGTCATCACGTAACGGGTTGGAACCGTTGCCGTATGAGTCCATACCCTGCATGAATCCGCGGATACGCATTGCACGGTCGTTTACCTGAATAGCAAGTTCTTTCTGTTCAGCGGTCATGCCGTCATATCTTGAGTCATTATCCGGAACACGGCCAATACGGGCATCGTCGCCTGTAAGTCTCAGATCAACAGGAATATCCTCAGGAACCCAGTCCCAGTTACGCCAATATGTATCCTTGTCACTGGGTACTGCCTGGTGGAAGTAGAACTGAACTACACCACGGTCAGATGAACTGGCTCCTCCTACGCCCTGATTGGCGTTGTTCCAAGCGCGGATCTCATAGTTTCCGTCAGAAGGTACAGGAGGCAGTTTGAAAGTGAGGTCATAACTACCGCGAACTGTGATCTCGTCACCGTTGAATGTTCCGAAACCTTTATCACGATATCTTACATAGAATCTGGTCTGGTCAGGTACCCACTGGAAGTTGGTGCAATAACCCTCCTTGTAAGCGAATACCATTGCGTTCAGGTTGGCATTACCACCATTACTGGGGTCGCCGTTGAAACGTCCGCGGCCACCGCTGTTGATGAAGTCAGGTGACAGTGTGCAGCACATGATTCTCATTCTGGTCTGCAGGGCTACATTACGGGTGAAATCATCATAAACAAGCAGTTTGTTGATGTAGTGGTATCCGCCGTTGATGCAAAGGTTGGTAATTGTACCGGGCAGGTTGTACTCATCGGCAGTCTCGGCTATTCTGATACCCTCGGCCTCAAGATTGACACCCTGATATCCCTTACGGTTGATGTATATACCCTTGCGCTTTCCATCTATATAAGGTGAAGATATGCGCATGATTGAATGCGGGAGCATTGTCTCGAAGAAATCCTCCGGGTCAATGATGATATCTTTGTTGGCTCCTATAACGCCCTTATAGTTCTTGATAATATCTGCCTGGCTTGTGTTGAACTGGTCATATGAGAGCCAGCAGGGAAGGATATGATATGCTACCAGTCTGTAGATGGAACTTGTCACGGCTGTATCAGGATCATTCTTTCCTTCGGGATAGACAGCAGCGGCATAAGCCTTAAGGTCTGCATAATCGTGAATACCGTTCAATCCAGCTAATACTGTGTAATCATCTGCATAGTTGGCAAGGGCAGTATCCGGCATTACGAACATTGTGAACTTGAATTCTCTCTTCTCAGGCATGGCTATACGGTCATCCTCAACAGATGTCTTGTTGTGATGGATACCTGCATAGTTGTCACGCAGAGCCTGAACAGTCCACTCATACTCAATCTCGGGATATGTCTCATCATAATAAACCTCGTCCATTGCATCCACAAGTCTGGTGTTTATCAGAGCATCGTAGAATATGGTAAGATTGGGGTTCTCCTTGATAAGACCGGGGAGGAACTGGTTTGAAGGACGTATTACCCTGTCAATAACATGTACAACACCGTTCTCTACAGAGTCATCAGGTTCTAAAATGACAGCCTGCATGTTGATGAGGTACTTAAGACGTACCATCACTGAATCAGAACCGTCCTTTGCCTTGATGGGATTTCCGTCATAGTCATAAACGAGTTGTGATGAATCGGCGATTGAGTTATAGGTGATGTAACGGTCCAGCATGTTGGGATGCTGGAGCACACCGCTACCGCTCAGATCAGATGCATACATGGTGTTGTTGAACAGGTGTGTACGGGCTAAAGTATCGCACAACCTGCGGTTCTGGAGAACGGTTTCAATGCTGGTGAAGACCTGGCGTATTGAATCGGTGCGTGCCTCGTCACGTCTTAAGTCGATATAATCCTGAACGGCTTTGTTGTCCGGAGCGAAGCAGGTATAGGTTCCGTAGGTTCTCATCTGACCCCACAATTCTGCTTTTTGGAGAATGGAGATGAAGTAACTGTAGTCACCATGGTTCTCAAGAGTACCTGTCAGGAAATCTGCGATGGTCTCACCGCTTGAGGTGTAATAGGTGCCCGGGTGTTGCTCGCTCCATATGTCGGTACAGGAGATACCCATTCCGAGGAAAGCGGCTGCAACAATTGTCAGGGCTGACTTTTTGATTAGTCTTCTGTTGATTTTCATATCTTTGGTTATTAATTATTTAGTCCAATTAGGTGCCAAATAGTTTAGGGTTTGTGCGCTCGCGCACGCACACGTGTTCTAATATAGCGCGTAAAGATAACAAGTTTTTTGGAAAGCCGAACTATATCTATCAAAGTTTTTTTTAAAAAGAAAGCCCCGACCTTAAGAGAGGCCAGAGCTGTTCTTATGGGGTTGTTCGTACTTTTTACCAGTTCATGCGGTAGTTTCCGCTAAGGTGAAGCAGAGCGAAGAGATAGATAAGTCCGTCATAGTAGATATCGTAATATCCGTCCTCATAGGGCTCGTGCTTGAGTGAGAACATGTGCTTAACCAGTTCCTGGTTGTACTCGCTGTCACACATAAGGGCTGTGGTGGCCATTGTGCCTACAAAACCGATAGAGTGACGCAGGTTGGGACGCCAGCGGCCGCCGCCCATGGGACGTGCAGATACGTCACCGTTCAGTGCGAACTGATCGGGGAACTCGGTTATACCGTAGCGGCCCAGGATGGTGTTCTGGAACTTCTGGGCATACTCGGTCTGCCACTGGGCATCCTTGTGATACCATGTGAAGTCCATAGCGATGTTCATAGGAACGCGCCATGAATCGTAGTGGAACTCACTGCCGCGGTTGGGAGTTCCGTCAAACTGGCTCTGGTCGGGGTTGATACCGGTTACAGGGTCGCAGGCGCGATGCAGGTATGCACGTGCGCTGTCGGCCAGCTCGCGGTAGATTGCCTCACGGCCGTCCTTGGCTGTCTCGGCCCAGATTTCATAGAATGCGGGCAGATGGTATGAAGGATCGGTCCACTCGTTTGAACGTACATCGGGGCAGAAGTTGATGAGCTTCTTCTCCATGTTGATGATGTTGGTTACACCACCTGTGCCGTCCTTTGAGAAGAGGTCGTTGAGAAGTTCCTGAGCCTCTTTGAGGTAATCAAACTCCTCATAGGTACCCCAGCGGCGTGATGCCAGCAGAAGGTCGGTAACGTAGTAAAGCTCACCGTCACTGGCTGAGCCGTTTGATGTACGGCGGCCGTTGGTGCGGCATGACCATGCGAACAGACCGTGTGAGGGACCCTCCTCGTTGTGACGCATGTAGTGCTTTGACCAACGCCATACTCTGTTGAATATCTCGGGTTTGTCCAGCTGGACAGCTATCATCATAGCGTATGACTGGCCCTCGGTACGAACGTCGTTGTTCTTTACGTCCGATATGTAACCCATGGGTACCATCTTGCCGTCAACCTCAACGTCAACGTTTTGATAGGCGGCTTCCTCACCCTCGAAAACGATTGAGTAGATTTCCTGAATCTTTCCGTCTATTTCCTCCTGGCTGAAACCAAGTTCCTTGAGATAGTTGCGGTACTTACCTGTCTCGGCATATCCTTTCTTGGCGGGTGCCAGTTTGGATGCGCCCTTGGACGATGAACATGCGGCAATGCCCAGAATGATACAAAGGGCAGCCAGAATGATTGCGGTTGTCTTGTTTTTTCTCATTTTGTCAGTTAATTGGCTTTATTATTGAATGTATGATTTCCAACGCTGGTAGGCCTCCTCGTATGCGGGCATATCGGATGCCTTGGGCTCTATCACACGGATCTTCTGCAGTGATGCGAATGCCTCGTTGTGATCGTTATAGATGTGGGCTCCCATACCTGCACCCTTGGCTGCACCGATTGAACCGTCAGTATCGTAAAGTTCGATGGTGGCTCCGGTTACACCGGCCAGTGTGTCGCGGAACAGGGGGCTGAGGAACATGTTGGCGTTGCCGGCGTGGATCTTGTTCACGGGCATACCCATATCCTCCATTATCTCAATACCGTACTTGAATGAGAATACGATACCCTCCTGGGCTGCGCGAAGCAGGTGTGAGCGGTTGTGGATGTTAAAGTTCACGCCGTTGAAACTGCAACCGCGCTCCTTGTTCTCAAGTACACGCTCGGCACCGTTACCGAACGGCAGTACTGATACGCCTGCGGCGCCGATGGGTGCCTGTGCTGCCAGGTCGTTCATATCGGCATAACCAATGCCCTCGGGTACGATATTACGTTTCATCCATGCGTTCAGGATACCTGTGCCGTTTATGCAGAGCAGTATACCCAGACGGTTGAAACCGGTCTTGTGGTTTACGTGGGCGAATGTGTTTACCCTTGACTTGGGATCGTAACTGATCTCACCGTTTACACCGTATACAACACCTGATGTACCTGCGGTTGATGCGATTTCACCGGGCTCGAATACGTTCAATGAGAGAGCGTTGTTGGGCTGGTCACCGGCGCGGTAGGTAACGGGTGTTCCCTCGGCCAGGCCAAGTTCCTTGGCAACGGCAGCGGTCAGCTTGCCCTGCTCGGCGAATGTAGGTACTATCTTGGGAATGAATGTGCGGGGAATTCCGTAGAAATCAAGCAGGAAATCGGCAACCTTACCGGTCTGGAAGTCCCAGAACATACCTTCTGAAAGGCCTGAGATGGTGGTTGCTATCTCACCGGTCATGCGCATTGCGATGTAGTCGCCGGGGAGCATGATCTTGTCGATCTTGTCAAAAATCTTGGGTTCGTTCTGCTTTACCCAGGCCAGCTTTGATGCTGTGAAGTTACCGGGGGTGTTGAGCAGGTGGGTCAGGCACTGTGAGCGGCCCAACTCCTGGAATGCGTTCTCGCCGATGCCCACTGCGCGGGAGTCACACCAGATGATGGCGGGGCGCAGGACTTTCTGGTTCTTGTCCACGCAAACCAGTCCGTGCATCTGATAGGAGATACCGATTGCCTTGATGTCCTTTACGTCAACCTTGCACTGGGACATTACGTCGGCAGTGGCTGCCTTGAGGTATGACCACCAGTCTTCGGGGTTCTGCTCAGCCCATCCTGGGTTGACAGCTTTAATGGGTGCTTCACTTTTGGGGGCGAACGCTGTTGCAACGCAACTGCCGTTCTGGGCATCTACAAGACTGCACTTCACTGAAGAGCTGCCTATGTCATAACCTAACAGATACATACTTTATTCCTTATAATTGATTGTAATTATCCTTGCTTTGCATTAGGGCAAACAAAGGTAGTGAAAAGTACTGGAATGAGCACAATTGGGACGGTTCTTTTTGTTCTGTGCGGGGACGCTCCGACACGTTTTCCGCGAGGGAACGTATTCATTTAGCCCAAGCGTCCCAGAATACGCCCGCACCTGCGTAAACAGCGGACGCTCCGACCGGGAACCCGCGTGCAAGCGTATTCTCTTGGTCGGAGCGTCCAGCTTTACAGCACCAGGCATCGGCTTATCTGGTGCTGTGGTAGGCGCAGTTCGTTCCGGAGCACCTGTGCAACCTTGAGTTTTTGGGCATCGGACAATGCATACACCGAACCTTTTCCGAAACGCTTTATGAGTTGCTTGTCAATAATGTTGCAAACTGCCACGTCATTGAGCGCAGACGGGTTGTACCTGAAACCCTTCTCGCACTCCAGCATGGAGGATACGCTTTGCTTATCGAAAGAGTGCTCAATCGTTCCCAGCGTTATGGGCGGTTCGTTGGAATTGTCCTCCATCTGTTCTTTTTGCCAGATTTCATCGGATATTCGGTTCATCTGGTACAGGAACCCTCTGGGTGTTACAAACAATAGTTCCAACTGCGGAATCTCCATGAAGGATTCACGCAGGAACATACCGTCTTCATTCATCACAAAGTGATCCGGAAACTCCGAATGGCGCGGTAGATAGGATGCTATTTCTGACCTTGATGTGATAGTGTGTCTTACAGGCGGCCGTCCCATCTCTTTGTTGAACACGCAATTCACGGTACAATGCCGATACCCGAACGGGGTTGCGCTCTGTGCGTGGTGCAAACCATTTCTCAAAATGTAACTCAGAGCCGCGTTTCGGTGTTTTGTGCCGATAATACCGGTTTGGAAGAATCCTTTGGGCCCCAAACGTCCCTCCCTTTTGTATTTGTAGTTAAAGTATCGGCCGTAACTATGCCTAAGCCTGGCTATGAAAGGCGCCGGATCATGCGACATTACTGCCAGGTGATAATGGGTTGACATAAGGGCATCGGCCAATAGCTCCTCATTAGTCTTGTAGGTGGCCAGTGCCATCAGGTTGGTGAACGTAATGAAATCAGATTCGTCCCTGAAAAGGACTTCGTTGTGCGATGCTACGCACAAATGGTAAAGATTCCTCATAAGCAGTATTAGAAAATGTGTTGCTACAAAGGTATGCGAAACGCCTCAAACCTCCAAAATTGTGGACGCTCCGACACGTTTTCCGCGAGGTAACGTATTGTCAGAGCCCAAGCGTCCCAGAATACGCCCGCACCTGCGTGAATTGAGGACGCTCCGACCGGGAACCCGCGTGCAAGCGTATTCTTTTGGTCGGAGCGTCCAAAGGAAAGTGCATTTTTGTGCAAGACATACCAGGAGTTACGCCAAAAATGAGTACTTTTGACACCTATATTAATTGCCACTAACCAAACCGACAATGAAGAAGACTTTGCTGATTGCCTTTGTGACTCTGATGTCACTTTCATGCTCGTCACAGAATGACGACCTTAAACTGTGGTACGATGCTCCCGCACGCCAGTGGACCGATGCACTCCCGCTCGGTAACGGACGCCTGGGCGCCATGGTGTTCGGCACCCCCTCACAGGAGCGTATCCAGATAAATGAGGAAACCATCTGGGGCGGAGGTCCCCATAACAACGTGAACTATGCCGCCAAGGACGGACTGGAGCAGATCCGCACCGCCCTTTGGGAGGGACGCAGGTCCGATGCACAGGCCCTTTGCGATGAGTACATTTCGTCCAAGAGCGCTCACGGCATGCCTTACCAGACTGCCGGTTCGCTGATGCTGGATTTTGACGGAATCACTGATTTCACCGACTATTACAGGGAACTTGACATAGACAGGGCCGTTGCTCTCACACGTTTCAAGGCAAACGGAACGGAGTACACCCGCGAGTGCTTTGTATCGTTCCCCGACCAGGTTATAGTAATGCGTCTGACCGCATCGGCCAAAGGTGCCCTGACATTAAAGGCACGCTATGACCTGCCGTACCGTGAGGACCGCATCATAAGCCGCTCGGCCGAAGTAAACGGCAAACAGGCCGTGATGACCGTATCCTGCAAGGGCGATGACCACGAGGGCATTGAGGGTAAGATCCGTTTTACAGACAAGACACTGATCGTTCCTGAGGGTGGACAGATGACAGCCGATGGGGGCGCAATCGCAGTCAGCGGAGCCGATGCCGTTACCATCTACATTTCAATCGGCACCAACTTTGTGAACTACCAGAGCGTGAACGGCAACGAAAATCAGGCTGCCGACCGCTGGATTGAGCCGTTGAGCAAAGGCAAGAAGAAATATGACAAGATGCTTGCCGAGCACATAGCCGCATACCAGAAGCAGTTCAAAACTGTTACCCTGGACCTTGGCACCAACGACCAGGCAAAGTTGCCTACCGATCAGCGTGTGGCTCAGTTTGCAAGCAACTTTGACCCGCAACTGGTTACCCTGTATTTCCAGTTCGGCCGCTATCTCTTGATATGCTGCTCACAGCCGGGCGGACAGGCCGCCAACCTGCAGGGTATCTGGAACGAAAGTCGCCAGGCACCGTGGGACGGCAAATATACCACCAACATCAACGTTGAGATGAACTACTGGCCCGCATTCGTATGCGGAATTCCTCAGACCTTCGACCCATTCCTGCAGCTTGTAAAGGACTGCGCCGAGCACGGAAAGGAGACTGCTGAGATGTATGGCTGCCGCGGATGGACCCTGCACCACAACACCGATATCTGGCGTTCCACCGGTGCGGTTGACGGCGCCTACAACGGAATGTGGCCCACCGGCGCTGCATGGTTCTGCCAGCAGATATGGGACGGCTACCTGTTCAACCAGGATCCCAAGTACCTTAAGGAGATATATCCCATCATGAAGAGTGCCTGCGAGTTCTTCATCGACTTCCTTGTCGAGGAACCCGTATCGGGCAACAAATATCTGGTGATTGCACCGTCATATTCACCTGAGAACGCACCCCATGTACAGGACGTTCTTGGCAAGGGCAACATAACCACCGTATTCGGCGCCACAATGGACAACCAGATGATGGCCGACCTGTTCGGCAACACCATC
>JAGBPB010000082.1 GCA_017633615.1 Bacteroidaceae bacterium
GGGTGTTAGCCGTATCATCGACGGTCTGGAGATTGTAGGCGCAGCCAGCAAGATCGATATGAAGCACATCGGTGTGACCGGTTGCTCATACGCCGGTAAGATGGCCCTCTGGTCAGGTGCTTTCGATGAGCGAATCGCTCTGACTATCGCTCAGGAGCCCGGTGGCGGCGGTGCTGCTGCATGGCGCGTATCAGAGACTTTAGGCCATGTTGAGACCCTTGGTAACACTGATCCTCACTGGTTCAAGGAGTCAATGTGGGACTGGAAGGATGAGAATGTATCAAAACTCCCCATGGATCACCATGAGCTTTGCGCACTGGTTTGCCCGCGTGCCCTCTTGGTACTGG
Source organism: Bacteroidaceae bacterium (assembly GCA_017633615.1). The sequence goes on from JAGBPB010000082.1 coordinate 348, forward strand.
GTAACACTGACTACGAGTGGCTGGCCGATGAAGCCGGTTACGTATCATGCGTAGCAGCCCGTGAGGTATGGAAGAAATTCGGCATTGAGGACCGCATGGGATTCTCTATCCAGGGCAAGCACGGTCACTGCCAGTTACCCAAGAGCCAGTATCCTGAGGTTGAGGCCTTCATTGACAAGTTCCTGCTTGGCAAGGAGGATGCCAACACCATCATCCAGTATGTTGATGAAACTCTGATTGACAAAGAGGTTCAGAAGTGGATCCCCTGGGCAGATGTAGATTTCAAATAATCACCCTGATCCAGGTAAATAACATAAAGTCAAGTCGGCCTCAAATAAGCCGACTTGATTTTTTAATACCTTTGAGTGGATATATTTGAGAAAGAGATTCTTCCACGTTTATAATTACTAACATTATCTTTGCGAATAAAATAAAACAAATATGGTAAAGCATATTATTCTTTGGACATTGAACCCGGAGTTATCCGATGATCAGAAAAAGGCCGTAAAGGCAGGTATAAAAGAGGGGCTGGAAGGCCTTGTAGGCAAGGTTCCCGGACTGATTGACGTAAAGGTACAGATTGACGGCCGCCTGGCTTCATCCAACGCCGATGTCATGCTGGACAGCACCCTTGAGAACGAGGAGGCGCTCAAAGCCTACGCCAAACACCCCGCTCACGTAGCCGTGGCCGATACCAAAGTCCGCCCCTACACCATCCAGCGCTCCTGCCTGGACTTTGAACTCTAAAAAGAAGGACCGGTGGAACGGGTGTTTCATCGGTCCTTCTATGTTGATGACACAGTTTTTTTATGCCTTGTTAAATTCTCTTAAACCCTCCGCCATTACCGCCTGTGTACGATGATAATGAAACTTTGGTACCTCCACTGACTGATCCGTTTGTGATTATCATTCCTTCCAATATTGACGTGCCGTCTGTAGCGGTCACAGCTGCCATAAGAGTTGGTGTCGATGCACCAGATACCACCAGGGGTGTACCGCCACTTGAAGGGGTCTTGAACACAATCACATCAGAACCAAATGTAAGGGAATATAATATGTTTGTATCCCATGATGATGCCTGGTAGCAGTTCTGCGAAAAGCTAGAACCTGATTCCAATCCTCCAATAGCAATGATTGTACCACCTGTTACATAGAGTTTGTAACCTCCTTCAGTGTTGGCATCTATGCCTACTTCCGGTTGAGCCTTGCCTATAGCATAGACAGTACCGCCTTTGATGTAGAAATTACCGTTGGCGTCAAGGCCGTCATTCTTTACCGCATATCCGCAAACATATCCGCCTTGAATGGTGAATGTACCGGCAGAATTCATGGCATCGTCAGCAGCAGAATAACTGTAAACCACACCGTCTGTTATCATAATGTTACCCTTTGACTCAATGCCCTCATGCGCAGTGCTGTTTACAACAACCGTTCCGCCGTTAAAGAACAGGTTGCCGTCAAACTTTATACCTTTGGCCGATACGCTGTTTGAAGAACCGCTACCGTAGCGGTTTGAAGAGGATTGTCCATAATTGGAACCCTTTGTAACAACTCTTACATAACCGCCATTGAAACAGCCTGTCAAGTCTCCGCTTATGCCTTTACCTCCTGTTCCGGTGTTTGTTATGCTTAAAGAGCCTGCGTTGATCTCAAACAGATAGTCAGCCTTAACACCTGCAGTTCCTTTGTATTCACTATCTTCACTGTCATATGCTGCCGATCCGGAAACATTTATAACAGTTTCACCGCCGTTGATACATACCAGAGAATCGGACGTAATACCTTTTTTCATATTGGCCGATACACTTACACTGACAGTTCCGTCAGATATAATAACCGCATCCTTGCCGCGGATTCCGTGTCCGGCACTGGAAGTCACGTTTATTACCTGTGATTCCATAAAGTGTACGTAATCGTCACTGGTTATTCCGGACTTGCCCTGTGCAGTTACATTCAGCGTTCCGTCACCGCTGAATATGAGCTCTCCTTCACTGAACAGCGCAGCTTTTTCATCTTCATCGGCCGGCGTTGAAGAATATGTAGTAGCGTCTTTGATGACATTTGTTCCTTTTACAACCACAAAACACTTCTTCTTTCCCTGATTGTTAATTGCAGCTCCTTTTGTGCTGGTCAGTTCAAGGCAGTCAAGAACCAATGCCTGTTTCTTGGAACTATAGAGTTTGATCGATCCGTCATTTGAGGTGCCTGACAGTTCATAAATTACTTTTTCATCGGTTGTGTTGTTCACTGTCACATAATTGCCATCAACAGTTACAGTATTGTTTATATCACCCGTAACATGGGCGCCGCCATCGGCAAATACTATCTGTATGGTCCTGTCAAACTTGGTACCGGATATGCTGTCTCCGGACAGAGAGGATTGATCAAACTTTGGTGCCACAGTCGTAGTGTCATTACTGCTGCTTTGTATCTCTGTGTTCTGAGTCGTCAGCTCAAGATTGTTAATAAGACTGTCTGGCGAACATCCTCCGCAACCCAGCAACATTATAATTAGAGCAAAACATCCTTTTTTCATAATGCGTTTGTTTTTGAGAAACCTGTCACTAAAGTAGAACAGGTATCCACCCTTTGCAAAAAAAATATACAAACGCCCGATTTTCCTAAACAAAACGGCTTTATCCAAATGATAAAACCTATAAATTTGTCCCTATGGATATGGCTCACACAGGACTATTAAATAACATTTGGCAGATTGTTCTTCAGATCTTACCCTTTCTGTTGCTGTTCCTGCTGCACCATTTCCTGCTTGCTCCCCTATTCTTCCGCAAGAAACTTATCGTTTACATTCCAGTGACTCTGGTTCTGCTGACTGCATTCGGATTTTACTGTTTCAATGTGGGCAATCCGCCCGATTCCCGCATGCAGCCCGGACAGTTTCAGGGCCCGCCGCCAATGATGCAGGATGTACCTCCTCCAATGCCGATGGATGGTATGGCTCCTCCACCTGAAGGAATGCGTCCGCCTATGATGCCAGATAACGGGCATCGGCCCCTACGTCCAGAGACCATGAAACTGCTCCTGGCCATTCTGCTGATTGGAGTTGACTTGGGTGCCATGGCATATATCCGCAGCCTCCACACTGAGAAAGAGATGAAGAATCTTGAGGCTCAGAACCGTATGCATCAGGACAA
>JAGBPB010000083.1 GCA_017633615.1 Bacteroidaceae bacterium
TATGGGTAAGAAGTTCGAGGAGGGCAAGATGACCTTCGAGGAGGCTTACGAGTACGGCAAGAAGGTTGACGAGCCCAAGCAGACCAGCGGCAAGCAGGAGCTGTACGAGGCTATCGTTGCCATGTACGCTTAATCTTAGCTTTAAGCAAAAAAATAGGCTCGGAATTTCCGAGCCTATTTTTTTGTCTGCTATTGTGTTACTTAAAGAGGTACTGGGCGAACTCGTGGAGGGATTTGCGCCAGACTTGCCATTCGTGGTCGCCGGGGTAGGAGTTGAATTTTACTTTTACGCCGGAATCCTGCATTTTCTTGACTATGTTGCGGGTGTGGTCAATGCGTGGATCCTGCTCGCCGCAACTCAAAAAGAATACGTCAAACTGCTTGTTGAAGTTCTTGGTGTCAGAAAGGATGCCGGGGCACTCTGCCTCCAGGTCAAAGTTTGATGCGCCCTGTATGCCGCCGAACATGCCTGTGGAGAATACACCTACGTTAGCAAAAACCTCCGGATCACGCAGACCTATATAGAATGATTGACCGCCACCCATGGAGAGGCCGCACATGGCGCGATACTTGCGGTCTTTCTTGACGCGGTATGTCTTTTCAATGAAAGGGATAACGTTGTCTATAAGTTCACTGCGGAAAGTCTGCATTCCCTGCCAGCTGTAGCCGCCGCCCATGCCTCCGCTGCGTGACTGTACGTTGCTGTTTGCGCTGACTACAATCATGGGAACGGCCTTGCCTGCAGCAATCAGATTGTCCATTATCTGTGCAGTGCGGCCCTGTTCCATCCAACCGCGATGGTCCTCTCCACCTCCGTGCTGTATGTAAACTACGGGATATGAGTCCTTGCTCTCATTATATCCGGCAGGGGTATATACCATGACGGGACGCCAGGCATTCTCTACGTTTGAGAAATAATAAACGGTGCGTATCTCACCGTGCGGCACATCCTGTACCTCAAATACGTCCATACCAGGCTCCTTTATTTCAATGGCGCTTGTCCAGCGGCTGCAGCCGTAGAAAGGCTGGCTGGCAGGATCTGAAACTGATACATTGTCAATGAACAGGTTGTAATAATGGAAACCGGGTACTTGCGGATTTGTGGTCACGGTCCATACACCACCATCACCTTTGGTCATATCATACTTGGTACCGCCCAGGTCAATCTGAACTGTCTGGGCCTGTGGAGCCTGAACGCGGAACATCACGCTGTTATCGGCCAATACGCGGGGATATGAGTTGCGGTTTATATTGGTTGCAGGTGAATATGAACCCTCAGGGAATGTTTCACGACGGAAACCGCCTTGAGGCTGTGCAAGAGCAGTCAGAGATAGCGTTGCTGTAAATAGAAATGCAGTGAGTCTTTTCATATTTTTTTGAATTAGGTTAGTAGTTTACAGATTATAGTATGAGGCTAGTATGCGGTCATACCATTTTGCAGGCAGGATAGTCTTGAGCAGAACGGAGGCCTTTTGCACCGGTGTAGCTACGATGTATCGGTTGGCGGGATGCTTTTGGCCTACAATGCGGCAGATGCGGCGGGCCAGACGGTCAGGCTGAAGTCCGGAGCGCTCATCACTCTCAATACCCTCCATTGACTTGGCAAAACCGGGGTAGGTGTTAAGAGTTTCAGGGCTTATGTTCTTGCTTCTTTGTGCGGTGAATCGGGTGAAAAAGTCTCCCGGGTTGATTACGGTAACATGGATACCAAACTGACGCACCTCAAGGCGCAGCGCCTCACAATATCCCTCAATGGCAAACTTGCTGGCTGAGTACATTCCCTGGTAGGGCAGACCCATAAGACCGCCTATGGAACTGACACATATGATATGCCCGTGGCGCTGCTGTCTCATGATTGGGACAACGCGGTTCAGGAAGCGTACCATTCCCATGAAGTTTACATCCATCTGCATCCGGGAATCCTCAATAGGAGTGGTTTCAAGCGGACCTGCCACACCCATTCCTGCATTGTTTATGAAGACGTCTATACGGCCTTCATTGTCCATTACCTGCCTGACAGCGCTTTCTACGGATTCATCATCACGGACATCGGCTTTGAGGTAGGTTACACCCGGTATGCGGTCAGATTCCTTGCGGTATGTGCCGTACACCTTGTGGCCGCAGGCGTTAAGGCGTTCAGCCATAGCCCTGCCTAAACCTGATGTTATGCCTGTGATAAGAATTACCATATCAGTTCTTTATTGTCACGTTCAGTTGCGGATATGCAAAATAGATGCCGTTTTCAGGCAGCATTTCGTAGATTTTCTTGTTTAGGTCAAACTTGACAGACCAGTAATCTTCCGGTTTCAACCATGAACGGGTTACGAATGTGATATTGCTGTCGTTCATTGAAAACAGGGCCACGAACGGATCCTGTGCTCCGGGAGTGGCGGAATCCAGAATACGCGGTTCTTCTCTTATGATGCGGTTGAGCAGTTCAATGCATTTGCCGGCATCGGTGCCGTATTCCACATGTACCTCCAGGTCAAGGCGGCGCAGAGGCATGGCTGTATAGTTGTCTATATTTCCGTTGGAGAGTGCTCCGTTGGGAATAACTACAAGGCGGTTATCGGTTGTAAGAACCTTGGTGTTTACTATTGATACGGACTGCACCGTACCGCTGTAACCCTGAGCATTGATGAAATCACCTACTTTGAAGGGCTTGAATACCAGAATCATTATTCCACCTGCAAAATTAGATACTGTACCGCTCAGGGCCATACCTATGGCCATGCCTCCGGCTGCAAGAAGGGCGGCGAGGGAGGTGGTGTTTATTCCCAGCGTACTGATGGATATTACAATAAGAAGTACAGTGAGGGTAATAGATACAAGTGATGTAATGAAGGTGGCCAGAGTCATCTCAGTGCCGCGTTTTATGAAAACTCGTTGCAAAGCTTTCTTGATGCGGCCTATGATCCATGCGCCTACAACGTAGATTATCAGGGCGGCAAGCAGCTTCAAACTGAATTCTATAAAGGTCTGTCCAAGCTCCTGCAGGAATCCACTGGGGTCAGACTTGGCTTTTTCAAGCATGGTGTCCGCTACGTTCTTTAATGAGTCATTTACACTGATGATTGTTTCAGGATCAATAGTTGTTTGCAGAAATGTCATATTTATCGGGTTTAATGACGTAAAAGTAGGAATTATTCCCCAAAAAAACGTTACTTTTGGCACTATATGAAAAGGTTAACTTTAATAATGTGCATGGTTCTAACTCTTTGTTCCTGTGCCGGGAGCAGCAAGAGGGAACTGAAACGTGCAGAACAGGCTATGAGCAGCAGCGCCGTTGAAGCCGGGCGCATTCTGGACAGTATCAATCCGGCTTCTTTACATGGCCGTCAGGCTGCACTCTACGGACTTCTGCGCACACGTACGGATTATATTACAGGAAGGAATATTGAATCTGATTCACTGGCTCTGATTGCCACCGGATATTGGGGTAGTCGCCATAAAGGACGTTACAATGCTATGAGCTGGATGACGCTGGGATGTGCCTATTCATCGATGGATAAGGACGCTGAAGCGATCTATGCTCTCCTTAAAGCCAAGGAACTGTTCAAGGATACTCTTTCATATGATTATGCTGATGTGAACAGCCTGTTGGGCCGGCATCTGCTGCATCGTGGATTGTATGATGAGGCAGCAAAGGCATTCTCTGAAAGCCGCATAATTTATCATAATCTTGGGGATTGCCATCAGGAGTCATTTGCCGAATATAATCTGGGCCGGGTTTATCTGGAAAAGAAGGATTACAGGGCTGCGGAGGAGATAATCAGACGTATGTTGACGGATTCATGTCTTGATGAGGCAAGCCGCAACTCATGCAATCTCTTTCTGGCACATATCCTGAACGGCATGTACGGTAAAGAGGCCGGACGTGAAGAGCTGGATCATGTTAATGCGTATCTTGCAGGATGCCGTAGCAGTGAGGATCTGGCTGCCGGATATGCCATGAAGGGCATTGCCCTGTATTATCTGCATGAGAATGATTCAGCTTTCATTTATCTGGAGAAAGCACACAGGTTGTCTGATGACCTTTCAACAAAGATCTTTGCGGTTAAAGGACTGGAGTGGGTGGCCACCCAGATGAGACAGTATCAGGCGGCGTGGAATGCCGAGATATTGAACAAACAGTATCAGGATGAACTTGATGCTCTTTCAAATGAGTCAGAGATTACCCGGATGCGTTTGCAGTACAATGATGAGATTCAGGAACATAAGTTCAAATCAAGGATATCACGCCTTATCCTATACGGCATATTGCTGATTATTGTGCTGATTGCCCTGGTTGTGATAATCAATATCCAGCGTGACCGCAGGCGTGAGGCATACTATATCAAAAAGTATGATGACCTTATCCAAAAGCAGATAGAGGAGAAATCCAACTCTGACGGTAACCGTCTGATGGAGGCGTGTGAGGCATTCCGTACCGGTATTGCATTCAATCTGGTGAATGACGTGGCTATGCAGCGCCGTTCATTCAAGCAGGAGGAGCGTGACGTGGTGGTCCATGATATCAACCTCTATTTTGCCTCTCCGATAGCAGCGTTGCGTGCTGAGGCAGGTAAGTTGGGGCAGCAGGAGATAAACCTGATATTCTGCACGTTACTGGGATTTGACCAGGATCTTACTGCTGATATCATGTGTACATCCCGCTCCAATCTCAGGAGCATAAAATCGCGTCTGAAATCCAAGATATCAGCAGATACATTCTCCCTTTATTTCAAGGAATAAGCAGTTCAGTTAAATACGGAGATGGCTCCGAATACCCCTAAGCTTGCTGCAAGCATGATGGCTGCGGCGAGCAGGAGGCCGAGCAGAATATAGATGACGCTTTTCTTGAAGTCCAGGTCAAGCAGGCTTGCTGCCAGTGTGCCGGTCCAGGCACCGGTACCAGGGATGGGGATTCCTACAAAAAGCAACAGAGCCATATAGAGACCCATACCGGCCTTTGATTCCAGTTTACGTCCGCCTTTCTCACCTTTTTCAAGGCACCAGCGGCAGAAACCGCCTATGAGTTTCTTGTCCTTGCCCCATTCCAGAATCCTGCGCGCAAAAAGAAAGATGAACGGCACCGGGAGCATGTTGCCAAGCAACGCTACTATGATTGATGGTACGATAGGCAATTCAAAGCCCACAGCATAAGGTATGGCGCCGCGCAGTTCAATAAGCGGAACCATGGAGATAAGAAAAACGATCAGGTATTTTTTCATATATCGGGAAGTATCTGTTTTGAAAGTTCCTGCAGGTCCTGGTCTCCAGGGTCAATGGCCAATCCTTCATAAAGGTAGGTTCTGGCCTGGGCAGGATTGCCGTTCTTATAATAGCAGTTGGCCATAACGTAATAAAGCTCGGTGTAAAGTTCCTGCGGTACGTCAGGGTCAAGCATAAGTTTCTCAAGGGAGCCGGTCAGGTATGACAGGGCGTCATCATAATTGTTCAGTTCATACTGGCATCGGCCGCAGTAGTAGAGCAGGGTGTATGAACCGGGGTCATCGTTTAGAAGAGTGCTGTATATCTTGAATGCTTCATCCCACTGTTCCATGTTGAACAGGCATCCGGCCTTCATCATGTGTGCCGATGAGTTGTCGGGCTCAATGGCATCAATGAATTCAAAGCACTCCTTTGCCTTGGGATAGTCATTCTTTTCATAATAGATGCGGCCCAACTGTTCCCAGTAGTAGGTGTCATATGCAAACTCATCAAGCAGATGATTGTACCATTCAATAGCGCTGTCAGTCTGGCCGGTATCGAAGTAGAGATCAGCCTGCAGTTCAATGAAATTACGGGAATCAGGTGAAAGCACAAGGGCCATGTCAAGCCACTTCTGACACAGGTCAAAGTAACGGTTGTCCATAAACTTGACGATGATGTCATTAAACATGCCTGGGTCATGGTCACTCATTTCAATGGCCTGAGTGAAATATACATCGGCGGTGTCAGGATCATCGGCAGCGATGGCAAGCTCACCTTTGAGGTAAAGAAGTTCCTGATTACCGGGGTCATCGATGGATTCGGCTATAACGGATGCCTCATCCCTGCGTCCGCGCAGAAGCAGGTTGTTGGCCTTGGCTATCAGTATGTCAGGGTTGGAGGGATGCAGGTTCAAACCGTACTCCACAACGGAATCTGATTTGTCAAGCTCACCGGAAATGGTGTAATACTCGGCAATATTGGCCAGGTCAAGACTGTCAAAATAGACAGAACTGCCTTCAGTCAGCATATTTTCATACAAAGCCAAGAGTTCCGTAAACTCCTGGCTGTCATAGTATGATGCTGAATCGTCTTTCATCAGGCTTTATCCTTGACTTTGCTCCAGGTATCCTTGAGTGATACTGTGCGGTTGAAAATGAGGTGCTCCGGTGTGGAATCCTTATCGGTGCAGAAATAGCCTATGCGCTGGAACTGGAAGTGATCCATGGGTTTGGTGTCGGCCAGGAACTGTTCGACATAGCAGTTCTCGCGTATCTCAAGAGAATCGGGGTTCTTCATCTGCTTGAGAGCGTCGATAACATCCATGCCCTCCTCACGCAGGCGGGCCAGTTCGTCACGCGGGTTCTCAACTTTCCACAGACGGTCGTACAGACGGACCTCAGCCTTAACGGCGTGGGCTGCACTTACCCAGTGGATGGTACCCTTGCACTTGCGGTTGCAGTCGGACTCTCCGGTCTTGGTGTTAGGTATATACTCGCAGTAAACCTCCTCAATTGTGCCGTCAGCGGCCTTCTTGCAGCCTGTGCAGAGCACTATGTATGAGCTCTTGAGGCGAACCTCACGACCCTGTGACAGGCGGAAATACTTGGCCGGAGCATCCTCCATGAAGTCCTCGCGCTCAATCCAGAGTTCGCGGCTGAAGGTGATCTTATGACTGCCTGCCTCGGGATCCTCGGGGTTGTTGATTGCCTCCAACTCCTCGGTCTTGCCCTCGGGGTAGTTGGTTACGATAAGCTTGACGGGATTGATTACGGCCGATACGCGTGTGGCGCGGCGGTTCAGGTCCTCGCGGATGGCAGACTCCATAAGAGCCATGTCATTCAGTGCATCAAACTTGGTGTAACCGATGCGGTCCACGAACATGCGGATGGACTCCGGTGTGTAGCCGCGGCGGCGGTAACCGCAGATGGTCGGCATGCGGGGATCATCCCATCCTGATACCATTCCGTTCTGTACCAATGCCAGCAGGTTGCGCTTGCTCAGAAGGGTGTAATTCAGGTTGAGTTTGTTGAACTCAGTCTGACGCGGACGGTTGTCATCCAGGTCCTGTCCCTTCTTGAGCCAGTCTATGAACAGGTCATAGAGAGGACGGTGAGGTACGAACTCCAATGTGCAGAGAGAGTGGGTTACACCCTCAAAGAAATCGCTCTGGCCGTGTGCGAAGTCATACATGGGGTATGCCTTCCACTTGGTTCCTGTGCGGTGATGCGGAGTCTTTACTATGCGGTAGATGATGGGATCGCGGAACAGCATGTTGTTGTGAGCCATATCAATTTTGGCACGCAGCACCATGGAGCCCTCTTCAAGTTCGCCGCTGTTCATCTTGTAGAACAGGTCCAGATTCTCCTGGACGGGGCGGTCACGGTAGGGGCTGTTGATACCGGGCTGGGTGGGAGTACCCTTCTGTGAGAGGATGGTCTCCTGATCCTGCTCGTCAATATAGGCTTTTCCCTCCTTGATAAGCTCTACGGCAAAATCCCACAGCTGCTGGAAGTAATCAGATGCATAGAACTCGTTCTCCCAATGGAATCCAAGCCACTGGATATCCTCCTTGATGGCATCTACATATTCTGTATCCTCTTTTGTGGGGTTGGTGTCATCAAAGCGCAGGTTGCAAATGCCTCCGTGTTTTTCGGCCATACCGAAGTCAAGGCAAATGGCCTTGGCGTGACCGATATGGAGATATCCGTTGGGTTCGGGCGGGAAGCGGGTCTGTACTCTGCCTCCGTTCTTGCCTTCTGCAAGATCCTTCTCAACCATCTCCTCAATGAAGTTCAGGCTTTTCTTCTCGCTGTTTTCAGCTATGGTATTTTCTGCCATTATTATATCTTTTTATTAACGGGTTGCAAAATTACTATTTTTCGGCAAAAAGCCATGTGAACTCTTTAGAGAATGTGTTATTAAGAAGCGCTATATAAAAATTGCTTCCGGTATTCTGGTGGCCGCCGTCTCCGTAACTTACCAGCCTGATATCGGCATCAGAGTGTTCCTGCTTAAAAGACACGGCATTGGAGAAAGGCACTACCGTGTCATATTTGGAATGCAGCAGCACGATCTTATGAACAGGCTCCCAGCCTTTTACAAGAGAGTTTTCGCGTAGGGCTGCCATCAGGTCATCAAATCTGTCACCTGTAAACTGTTGGGTCCTGTTGTATGAATCCTCATCATTCAGGTATTCATACAGGTCTGATGACAACATTACGGACAGGTCTGCGCTAACCCCGTATGTGGTCCCAATCAGGTACTGGCTTTTTCTATGTGAAGGAAAGAGCGTCTGCATCTGCCCCGGAGAGTAGATTGTTCCGTCAGCGGCAGTCAATCCGTTTTCACACATCTTGTACAGTTCGGCTGCGATATCATCGGTAGTTTTCTCTTTCTTATCCAGCCATTCCATGATACCGGTATCAAGGAATTGCTTTGAGAAATAATCAGACAGCCGGTGCTGTTTCATGTGGGGATGGGTATCAACCATTCCCTTTACTATCAGCGCCAGAACCTGAGGCAAGGACAGACTCCCTTTGGTGTGTGATGTCTCTACGCCATCTGAATGGCCGTCATCCATGATATAATATCTGAGAGTCTCTACCAGATCATATGGACCTCCGGCACAGAAACTTCCTGTAAAGTGCAATTCATTGTCAAGGCTGTTCTGCTCAATGTATTTGTGTGTTGCCAATGCCGCCGAGCCGCCTTGGGAATAACCGATGCAGATTGACTTCCAATCCGTGGAGAAGGGCAGGGCTTTAGCCAGACTTCTGTATATCTCCAATCCGTACTTTACGGCATCGCAAACCTGTTGTGCTGTGAGTTGGTGAGCCAGATATGGATGAGAACGGTTGGCCGATATTCCGAAACCCTCATAATCGGGCATAATGACAAGACTCTGACGCAACTGTGGAATGGCGGCGGCCTGCGGAAGCATATACATGAGCCAAGGGTCTTTCAGTATTGTTTTTGACTTGAGTAGGGAGGGAGACTCGTCGTTGGACGTTATGGTGATATGGCAGGCAATTATCAAAGACCTGATAAGGGCCGATGTATCCGCGTCAGTGGGGTTATAAGCCATAAGTGCCGACGAAAGTGTGACAGGGTCTCCGTTTTCATCGACAGACGGATATGAGAAAGAGCAGAATATGGAACCTCCTTCCTGATAGTTCAGAATTTTATATTCAGGCTCCTGATAACCTTTATCAGGTTCTTGGATGCATGATATCAGGAATAACGGAATGAGCAATGTGGAAAGAATCTTTTTCATTAACGTCCTTGTGATTATATCACACAAAGATAATCATTTTTGTATTTTTGCGGTTAATACAAATGGTAATATATGCTTGCCCACAATATTGTAAAACAGTTGAAAAAGGCTGCCGATGAGTTTGAGTGTTCGGGATTCATTGACTCGGATCCTGTGAGGTTCCCGCACCGTTACGCCCAGCGTCATGACATTGAGACATCGGCGTTCATATCGGCCTGGATGGCATACGGAAGCCGTAAGGTTTTCCTGAACGTGCTTGAAGGCCTGCACAGGATTATGGATGATGCAGGCGGACCTTACCGATATGTCACATCGGGATGCTGGCGTAATATAAACGGAGAGGAGTGCCTTTACAGGTTTTATAAGTGGACCGATTTCAGGATGCTTTGTGAGCGGCTGGCCGGAATCTATTCACGTATGGACAGTCTGGAAGACCTGTTCATTCCCGACCAACCACTTGAGGCAGGAGTGCTTAACCTGTGCCGTGAGTTTGAGGGAGTAAACGGTATACCAGTGCCCGGCAGCACATCGGCCAACAAAAGGCTATATATGTTCCTAAGGTGGATGGTCCGCAAGGGGAGTCCCGTGGATTTGGGCATATGGACAAGTGTAAGCGCGGCGCAACTACTGGTACCGGTCGATACTCACGTTTATGCCGTAGCCAGGTCGCTGGGACTGACATCCAGAAGCAGTGCAGACCTTAAGGCAAGTGTTGAAATCACCGGTGAAATGGCCGTAATATGGCCCGATGACCCCGCACGCGGCGACTTTGCGCTGTACGGCAGTCAGGTTATGTAGGAGTCTCGGTCTCCTTGGGCTCCATGTGAATGGCTATATGGGTGTTTTGTCCGAATTTTTCCTTTAACTGGTTCTCTATGGAGTCAGCGTGGTCATGCGCTTTTGCCAGGGTTATGTCTCCGTTCATGAGTATGTGAAGCTCTATGGCGTAGCGGTTGCCGATACGGCGGGTACGCAGGTCATGCGGGGCGATGACATCGGGCTCGGACTGCGCTATCTGCATTATCTCGTCTTCAACTTCATCGGGCAGGGAGTGTTCAAGCAGATCCCTCATGCCCTGAAGTATAAGCTCTACTGCAACCTTTACGATGAACGCGCCGACTACGATTGAGGCTACGGGATCAAGGACCGCCCAACGCTTGCCGAGCAGTACGGCACCGCCTATGCCTACGGCCGTGCCGATTGACGAGAGGGCGTCGCTGCGATGATGCCAGGCGTTGGCTTCAAGGGCAGGAGAGTTCATCTTTCTGGCTTTGTGTATGGTGTAACGGTAGGTGAGTTCCTTAAGCAGTATCGAGATGAGGGCGGCCCAGAGTGCAAGCATACCCGGTGTTTCAAGCTCTTCTCCGTTGAGCCATGCTATTATGCGCTGTGCACCGTTGCTGAATATGCCGACCGCGACGATGAGCAGGGCAATACCGATTATGGTGAGCGCAAGCGTCTCGTATTTGCCGTGTCCGTAATCGTGTGACTTGTCCTGAGGCTTGCCGCTTATATATACGAATATCAGTACTATCACATCGGTCACGAAATCAGACAGCGAGTGAACTGCATCGGCTATCATGGCGGCACTGTGGCCAAGGATTCCCGCCACGAACTTGAATGCCAGAAGAATGACATTCACGGCTCCGCCAACCAATGTCACCTTGTAAATATTTTTCTGCCTATCTTGCTCGTTTTGCCCAATATTCATTACACTATTTTTTTTACACGTCACAAAAATAATTACTTTTGCAAAACTACGTGCACTTTTAATGGAAGCTTTGTCGATACTCATACCGGTCTACAACTGGGATTGCACTCAATTAATTAAAGACCTTCATTTTCAGGGCCTTGTGCTGGGTATTCCATATGAAATAATTGTGGCCGATGATTGCTCTAAAGAAAAGGAATTGCAGGAGAAAAGTCGTCTGGTCGCTGAAACCCATGAGAATTGCCGTTATTTTGCTTTACCGCACAACATAGGTCGTGCTGCAATCCGTAATTTCATGGCAGACAAATCCCGGTATGACAAGTTGTTGTTTATGGACTGTGACGGAGAAGTGGGTGATAAGAACTTTCTTAAGAACTATATGGAGGCTTCCTCAAAGGCTGATGTGATATGTGGTGGAGTAGCTCATTCCGTTGCCAACACCGAGGTGGGCTCGGAACTGCGATATGCATATGAAAAGAATGCCGATGCAAACCGTTCGGCCAAGATTCGTAATCTCACTCCGTATGCAAGGTTCCTTTCCACGGCATTCCTTATTGACAGGAAGTCTTTCATGAAAGTCCGGTTTGATGAGTCGTATATAAGATACGGCTACGAGGATGTCCAGTTTGGATATGAACTTGAGAAACATTACATAAGTATCCTTCACATAGATAATCCCATAATACAGTTGGGCCTGGATACAAACGATGTTTTCCTTGAAAAGAGCAGGCATGCGGTCGTAAATGCTTTTGAGCATCAGGAGGGACTGGGTGACAGTTCAACTCTTTTGAACCATTACAGGAGAGTTAAAAACTTTGGTCTAAGATGGTTGTTCAGGATTATCTGGGCATTTAGTAATAAAAGAATGGAGAAAAACCTGCTTGGCCCAAAGCCGTCACTCAGAGTGTTTTCCCTATATAAACTGTGTTATATCTGTACACTTAAATAATATATGCAGCCGTTAGCCGAAAGAATGAGGCCCAGGTCTCTTGATGAATATGTAGGGCAGACTCATCTGGTCGGTCCCGGTGCTGTTTTGCGCCGAATGATTGACTCCGGAAGGCTTTCGTCATTCATTCTGTGGGGGCCTCCGGGTACAGGAAAGACCACCCTGGCTCAGATTGTGGCCACTAAACTGGAACTGCCGTTCAGTACGCTCAGTGCCGTTACGGCAGGCGTCAAGGAGGTGCGTGAGGTGATAGACCGTGCCCGCAGTAACCCCCTTTTCCATACCAAGGGCAGTCCCATACTTTTCATCGATGAAATCCACCGTTTCAACAAGGCGCAGCAGGATTCTCTGCTGGGTGCGGTTGAACGCGGCGATATTACACTTATAGGCGCTACAACAGAGAATCCTTCATTTGAGGTGATACGGCCGTTGCTGTCACGTATGCAGGTTTATGTGCTCAACTCGCTTGAAAAAGATGACCTGCTGAAACTGCTGGACCGTGCCATAAAGACCGATACCATACTTAAGCAACGTAACATAGAATTGCGTGAAACAACGGCTATCCTGCGTTTCTCGGGTGGCGATGCCCGCAAGCTGCTCAACATACTGGAGCTTGTAGTTGAGGCCGACAATTCCGATGATAAGATAATAATCACCGATGAAATCGTCAATGAGCGCCTGCAGCAGAACCCCTTGGCATATGACAAGGACGGCGAGATGCACTATGATATCATATCGGCTTTCATTAAGTCCATACGCGGCAGTGATCCTGATGCGGCGCTGTACTGGCTGGCCCGTATGGTGCAGGCAGGCGAGGATCCCGCTTTCATTGCCCGCCGTCTGGTTATATCTGCTGCCGAAGATGTAGGCCTGGCTAATCCAAATGCTCTGCTCCTGGCCAATGCCGCTTTTGATGCAGTAATGAAGATAGGATGGCCCGAGGGGCGTATTCCGCTGGCCGAGGCCACCGTCTACCTGGCAACAAGTCCCAAGAGCAATTCGGCATATATGGGCATAGCCAATGCATTGGCAAAGGTAGGAGAGACCGGTAACCTCCCGGTGCCTCTGCATCTTCGAAATGCACCCACGTCACTGATGAAAGACCTGGGCTACGGCGAGGATTACAAATATGCCCATGATTTTGCCGGCAACTTTGTAAACCAGCAGTATCTGCCCGATGAAATCAAGGACGCCCGTTTCTGGGAACCCCAGAACAATCCCCAGGAAGAGAAGATCAAGGAGCGTATGGATGCGCTATGGGGTCATTCCGGCTGAAGCGTGCTGATAAGGCGGTCATAGCGTGAGCCGCGCTGGCGATAGTATAGCAGGATAAGATATTCGTTTTTTGTTTCGTACCAGTCTCCTTCGGTTGGTTTTGTCCGGCCGTCTGTTTCTCCGTCCGGTACCCATATGTATTGGTAATCATATGCTCCCATCTTGAGGAGTATGGTAGCCTGATAGCTTTTATCGGTCTCATTATATTTCATTTCATAGCGTGAGGTCAGGTTTCCCCCGCTGAAATGACCGGAAACATAGAGTTTGCCGCCTGTAAGCCGCTCGCTTGCAAGATTAAAGTGCACAAACAGGTAATCGGCCTCGGTATCGCTGTCGGTTGCCTGGTTATAGCGAACAAGATAACGGCCGTTGTGGTCAAAATCATATTTGTAGGCATGTCGGCGTGTATCTTGCATAAGTGTGGCATGATAGAACGGGTCATGGAAACTGATACGGTCCACATTCTTGAAATAGTCATACATGTTGACCACCTCGAAGCGGCGGAATTCATTGCCTGCCGTAAAAATTAGTTCACGGCAATGCTCGTATGTGAACTTGTTTCCGGCATCGTAGGTGGGAGCGGGGTTCCGGACCAGATTGTCAGTCCTGCGGTTCTGCATTACAACCGTATACAGTTCCCTGGAAGGATCCCTTACGGTAAGACTGCCATAATTAACGGTAAGGTCAAGTTGCTGGTGTGAATCATGTGCGTCAACATCGGTATTGCCGCTAACAGTGCAGGATAAAAGTTTTTTCCCTTCCGATAAGCAGAACCTGAAGTATGCCACCTCATGGTCATCTTCGCGTATTGAGAGCCTGTAGTTGCCTGACAATTTAAGTCTTACCTCATTGTTTGGTATTGTAAGACGATAGTGTGTGTAGTCAAATGTAGTGTTGATTGAGTTTTCCCAGTCATCTATGGTTTCATCGTTGAATCCGTCAAGATAATCTGACTCAAGGATATCGGATGGTTGCCATTGGGCATCACAATGCTGTATGTGATATGTAAAGCGGTGGTACTCGTGTGACATCTCGTCAAACGAAAACTCTATGGTTGCATCTGATGCCATATCCACAACGGGAGGTTTTTCCCAATCGTTGTCTACAATCATGCGCAGGGTGTTTATCCTGTCGGTTGTACTCCCGAACCATTGAGCCTTTGATACCGGTGACACTACTGTCAGTATCAGGAACAAACAACCTTTTGCTATGTTTGCAAATATTTTCATATCAATATAATAACGTACTATAGGCAGGGCTTATTGTTACTTGTTGCACACTATTATTATGCAACAATGGATGGTCTGGTTAAACGGGGTTGTGGGTTTATTTTCCAAAAGTATTGTTTTAACGGCAATGAATCAAATTATACCGTTTTTTTTGTGTAGGTTTGCGTATCTGTAATCAATTATTGACCGAATGACCAGAAAAGAAGAACTGGAACAGAATCCTGCATTGCAGGATGAACTGAAGCGCATGATGAGCGGAAAGCCTTATGATGCGCATACACCGGAGATGTATGCATGGCGTGATGAGGTTAAGAAACTTTTGCGTCGCCTCAATATAACAGAGTATCATGATGACACAATGTCTGCTATAACCCGTGAATTATTGCCCAATTCGGCTCCGGATGTATATGTGGAACCTCCATTCTATTGTGATTACGGTAATCTTATATATGCAGGTGAGGGGGTATTCATAAACTTTGGATGTACTATACTGGATGGCGGTGGAGTATATATTGGAAAAGGAACCCTGATAGCTCCCGGTGTGGAGATTTACACTGCCGAGCATCCCGTTAAGGCTGCTGAACGTGACGAGTGGGAGAACTGCCGTCCTGTTCATATAGGTGAGAGGTGTTGGATAGGTGGCCATTCCACCATATGTCCGGGTGTTACTATAGGAGACCGTACCGTGATAGGCGCAGGGAGCGTGGTTGTTCGTGATATCCCGTCAGACTGCGTGGCGGTAGGTAATCCGTGCCGTGTAATCAAGCATATTCCAGATAATAAATAACCAAATATCAAGCTTATGAAAAAGATTCTGACATTGGTCACTTTGGTGACGTTTCTAGCTGCTCCGGCATTAGCTCAGGAGCTGAACAATTTCAGTCGTGGCAGACAACAGGTTAAATCACCCGAAATCAATGGTGAAAAGGTGACTTTCCGTCTTAACGCCAATTATGCTACACAGGTGAGTCTGCAGGGCAATTGGATGGAGAATGGGAACCAGCCCATGCAGAAAGGCCAGAACGGTGTATGGGAGATTACTATTGACACTCCTTCTCCTGAAATCTACACCTACAACTTTGTTGTTGACGGCGTATCGGTGAACGATCCCCAGAACTATATGGTACAGCGTGACGGAACCCGTTACCTGAATATGCTGATGGTGCCCGGAGAGCGCTCGGAGAACTATTTTGAGGCTAATCAGCGTGGTACAGTAACATACCGCTGGTATGACAGCAAGATACTGGGTATAAACCGCCGTGTGACCGTCTATACTCCTTACGGATATGAAACCAGCGGCAAGAAATACCCGGTGCTGTACTTGCTTCACGGCGCAGGCGGTGATGAGGAGGCCTGGACATCAATGGGCCGTACCGCACAGATTCTGGACAACCTGATTGAGAAGGGACTGGCTCAGCCTATGATCGTTGTCATGCCTAACGGTAATCCCGGACAGCAGGCTGCACAGCCTCTGGGCCTGCCTGAGAAACAGATTGACCGCCGTGATCCAGCCATGGCCGATGCATACGTAAAGAGTCTCTGCACCGAGATTGTGCCGTTCATAGAGAAGAACTTCCGCGTAATTGCCAAGCCTGAGTCACGCGCCATTGCAGGTCTGTCAATGGGTGGTGGCCACACCATCACCGCAACAAACCTGTATCCCGCCATGTTTGATTGGATCTGCCCGTTGTCGGCAGCCGGCAGCTCTACCGCCGAGCAGATAACAGCCCTCAAGAAGGCAGGTGTAAAGCTCTACTTCCTGGCTTGCGGTACCAGTGATTTCCTGTGGGAAAACTCCGTTACACTTGACAAGACCATGACTGACTGCGGTCTTGAGCATACCTTCTATAAGTCCGACGGCGGTCACGTGTGGGCTAACTGGCGCCTGTATCTGAACACGTTTGCTCCTCTGCTGTTCAAATAACAGACTTGCACATTAGAAACAGTCCCTATTGCACGGTTTCGCGCAGTAGGGACTGTTCTTATTGTGCTTATTTCAGAGAGCGGAGTAGAGGGCGGCCAGGGATTGGGCGTACAGGGAGGCGTTGTAACGGGTCTGACTGAGTTCAAGGGCACGGACCGATGAACGGTCAAACAGTTCGCGGTCTGTCAGTATGCGCTCCAGGGCATCGGCCAGAGCGGCAGGTGTGTTGGGCGAGTAGGTGAGCCCGGCCCCGTCAAGTATCTCTGGGAATGAACCGGTGGCCGGCTCAACCGCCGGACGTCCGGCGGCAAAAGCCTCACACAGGTATAATCCCACTCCCTCATTGAATCTGAGCGGATTGGAGAGTACTGTAATATCCCTGTAGAATCCGGGATGTCGCAGCCAACTGTATTCTTCCTCTATAGTAACATCATCGCTGTATGGCTTGAGAGTATGGCGCACCTGACGCATCAGACTCTTGTCAGGGCTCATATAACCGCCGCCTATGCGTAGTTTCAGGCCTGGTATGGTGCCGCGCTGTTTTAGGAGCACGAACGCATCGGCCAGGATATCCAGACCATCTAAGGAGTTCATGCGGTAGAAGAATCCTATGGTGGGATGCTCTGGCCAGGATTGGGCTGCGTAACGCTCGGTGTCAATACCAGGATAGATTATCTCAGGTTTTGGCAGGCCGGGCATACGCCGGGCAGCTATATCAGCATAATAGCGGCTGGTGGTTATGAACTTGTCCACATAGCGGGAATATTCCGTTATGCTGTTCCACGCCCTGTCGGCATACTGTTTCTCCAGTCCGTCAAGCCATACCTCCTCATCCTGTATGGAGCATACTATGGGAATATCCACCGCTCTCCTGATTTCACGGGCTATACCTATGATAAGGGTGGAGGAGAGTTGTATCACATCCGGTTTTTCCTGACGGACATAATCCACAAGTTGGGCACAACTCTTTACAAATGCCGGGTCATCGCCCTCAATCATGCTCAGGGTCATGCCTTCCATGCCGTTTGCACTTGTGGTACCTGACAGCGTAGATGCCATGTTCAGCAGCGGGCGGGCGCTGAGCATCCGGCTCAGCCAATCGGGAGACTTGCCCTTAAGCATCTGGTCCACGTAGAATGATGTGGCCGGAAAGAAAATGGGAGAGTTTCCCTGTAACTGGCCGATGTAGTTAAGCGGCAGGTAGAGCGGCATGATGGTCACATCATTGCCCGCATGATGCAGAGCCTGCGCCTGCAGGTTGTCACGGAAACAGTTGCCGCAATAGTAACCGTCTCCCGATCCGGGTGTGATGAACAGTATCTTCATTTACAGTCAGTACCGGGGCCTCCCGCCTGCAAACTATTTAAGTTTGTAAGCGTACAGAGCCTCTCCGTGACGGATGTACAGGTTTCCGTTATTGATGGTTGGGTGTGCCCAGTAGGGGCCGCTACCCTTGGCTATGCGGAACTCGCTGGTTACCTCAAACTTGGCGGGATCGGGAGTAAGCAGACCTACAGTACCGCGACGCTCATCATATATGATAAGCTTGCCGTCAACGGTGATGATAGAGCCTTTTCCCTTGCCGGTCCATGCGGTCTCATACTTGAGTTCACCGGTGTTCCAATCCAGGCAGCACCAGTTACCGGCGTTGTTGTTTACCCAGTTGGAACCGTAAATGTAACCGTTAACCAGAACGTAACCGCCGTGATGGGTGTCCAGTACATCGGTACGCCATGTCAGCTTTACGCTCTTCAGGTCATCGGCCAGTTGGAGCTGGAATCCGTTTATGTCATAACCGTGGCAGAAGAATATGCGACCATCCTTGAACAGGGCTGAGTTGGGGGCGATGTTGTCATTGCGTCCGCCGTTTCCACCGTAGAAGTTGGGACCCCAGTTATCGAATGTCCACATAATTTCGCCGGTCTCGGGATCGGCGCCGAATACGGTCTTGTTAGTGGAGCCTATAATCTGGCGCTTGCCCTTGTATGTAATGAGGATGGGTGTGATGTAACCGCTCTTCTCATTCAGGGCGCGGCTCTTCCAAATCTCCTCACCGGTCTCCTTGTTCAGGGCCACGATGGTGGTTTGGTTGCCGCAAGGGGTATAGATAACCTTATTGTCATATACCAGAGGGCACTCGCTGGTTCCCCAGTTGCCGGTCTGGCGCTGGTATTTCTGACCGCCGTCAACAGTCCATACAATCTTTCCGTCCTTGGCGTTGATGCAGGCAATCTCACCCATGCCGCTTATTACGTACAGTTTGCCGTCAGAGTAGGTGGGAGTGGTGCGGGCCTCAGGGTAAGACTGGCGCCAAGGGCTGCCGTATTCAACAGACCAGAGTTTCTTGCCTTCAAGGGTGTAGCAACTCAGTTGTTCCTTGTTCTCCTGATCGTTGAGTCCGGTTATGTATATACGGTCACCAACCACCTGGGGGCTGGAGTAGCCCTTACCGGCATCGGTGGTCTCAAAAATCATCTGGGGGCCGCCGTCGGGCCATTTGCTTAAAAGTCCTTTGTCTGGGTAAGATCCGTTGTTTTCAGGGCCGCGCCATCCGTTGGGGCTTTGGGCCGATGCACATACGCTTGCGGCAATCAAGGCAAGCGAAAGAAGCAATTGTCTTTTCATTCTTCTGATACTTTAAGGTTTATCATTCTGTTGGTTAAAATCACTGTAAAAAGCAGGATGAGAATGAACAGCACTACCGCTGTGAGCAGAGTACTCCATCCGGCGCCTCCTGCATTGGCGCTTATGCTTATAAGTGAGCCTATGGCACCTGTTATGACTGCAAATACCGGAACCGCCAGATTATCCCGTCGAAGTATGGCAGATATGCTGTCACGGCCGAATCCCAGAGTGCGGTACATCAGTATCTCATCGGAGCGGTATGTAAGGTTGTTCCTTATCACAATTATCAGAGCGGCAATGCCTAACAGAAGTCCAAGGCCGCCCAAAGATAAGAATATATTGAGATATGTATCGGTAACTTGGAAGAATTTCTCAAGTCTCTCGGTCGTGGTGGTGATGTCGGGGCCGTAGTCGCTCAGGGCGGTTGCCAGCATCAGGTCATCATTTGACTGGGATAGAACTATGCTGCTGCCGGTTTCAAGCGGCCAAAGTGAGCGAAACGCCTCCTGTTCCATAACGGCATACCCGTGAAGGATGCCAGTGGGGTAGGTTCCGGCTATCACGGCATTTACGGAGCGTCCGTCATCGGTACTATAGGCGATGGTGTCACCAATCTTCATCATAAGACTCCACAGGAGAGCCTCACTGTCAATGATTACGGGAATCACATCGGGGCTGAACTGCTCAGTGAGAGCCGGGTCAATGCCGAACAAGGACATGGCATTCCGTTCCATACCTATTACCGATGGGGTAGTGACGCGGTTCAGGTTCAGGCAGCCGGCTTCATCGGCGGTATGTCTCTGGAGTTGGAGGAAACGGCTGTCGGCCGGCAGGTCACGGAGTGCCATACGCCGCCTTACACCGGGTTCGTTAAGGTCATACTGGACAGGTATGCGACAGTCTATATACAGGCTGAATCCACCGGTGGAAACAGACTGTGAGCGGTTGAAATCGGGACGGTTCAGGCCTACGGCAAATACGGTGAATACACCGGCGGCCAGAGTCCAATATGCCAGGCGGTGACGCGAAAGGCCATCCCGGAGAGAACTCCAGAACAGTCCGGTACGTGAAAAGCCGTCATTGCCCATTGAAATCGTTTTGCGGTTTATGAACTCCCTGCCGGCCATTCCGGCTGCAACAATCCACATTACACCGCATATTACAAATATAACTATACTCCTAAACAGCAGGAAGTTAAGAATAATAGCCAAGATGATGGCAATCCATAGGCCGATGGTCAGTCCTATGCGGCTGCGGTTTTTCTTCCCTGAAGTGGAGTTATATCCTTTTACAGACTTGCGTATGGTAATAAGCAGTGCCGTGATACAGATAATCAGGGAAGATACCCATCCTATGATAATGGTCAGAAGATTGCAGTGCAGTCCGAAATCCTGCGTCTGGGTGGCTCCGCTCCATGCTCCGGATAGCAACTGTAGTGAGATGAACGCATATACGATACCTGCCAGTACACCTATGGGAGATACTATCAGGACAAGCGGCATGGATTCACGGGCCAGTATGCGGAATACCCGGCGGCTGCTGTAACCCAGTGTGGAGTAGAGTGCTGTTTCGGGAGAGCGCAGGCGGAGCATTCCTGCAATGGGACTTACCATGAGTAATATGGCCGACAGTATTATAAAGAATCCCAGTCCCAGGAACAGGGATGAGAAATCGGTTCCGGTGCGGGCTGCCTCGATGGCCGCCTCACGCGGGCGGGCCACGGTTATTCCGGCGGTCTCAGGGGTCAGTACCTCATCGGCCTTGAGAGTGGTTGTGACGGCAGTGGCGTTTCCTATGCTTGCGGCCCAGTCCTGCTCAATGGCACTGTATGAGACTATGGCCTTCGGGGTCTGGCGGTGATTGGTCCAGTAATCCTCATCGGCATCGGTAATAAGGTCCATGTCTATGGGAAGGTCACTGTCCCAGTCAGTGCAGCGCTCCACATTGCTCAGACCGGGGAAACTGGCTGTCAGCAGCGGGTTCTGCTCAAACTCGCTCAAGGGTGCAATGCGGCTTACGCGGAATGTATGTGTGCGTGTCTCCAACTGTTTAAGGCCTTTCACTATGAAATACTCCATGCTCACCTCATCGCCCGGAGTGGCATGCAGCAGATTTGCCGCATAGTCACTCAGCACCACATCATTATCCTTAAGTGCGTCTGTAGCAGTTACGAAGGAGTAGGGAATGGAGCCTAAGCTGTTTACAAAGTAAGCCAGATAACGTGACTGAGGCTGCAGGGCGGCGGTTATGGCGGTGGGCAGGAAAACACGGTCAGTTGTAACTGTATTGCCCTGCTGGATTATACCGGAGTATGCAGGGGTCCAGATCTCGGCGAACTGCTCATGGGAAATCTCATTATCGGACATTATGAGGTTAATCCTGTTGTCTAATTCCATGATATCTGCCAGTTCATCGCGGTTTACAAATATGTTGAGCGGCCGTATCTGCTCGTTGCGCAGCAGCATGTTACCTCCGTCCTGTGCGCTTCTGATGCCTTTGACCGACAGTCTCAGGGTTCCGGTATATGCCTGTGACACAAAGAGTGAGCCCGATGGCACCAGGTTGTTTGACGGCAGATGCAGAACCACGGCGTCGGTTGTGCTCAAGCGGTCGGCAAGCGGCTTGTTAACCAGTGCCTCGCCATCTTTCAGAGAGCTGTCATCGGTACCCCAGACCATTACAGGAATCATTCGTCCGTAGTCCGATATGAATCCCTCGGTTATAAGATAGCAGCGGGCATCCTTGAGCAGAGTCTCATTCATGATGTCGCGGCTCATGAATCCTGTGCCCGATGTGATGACGGTCCTTGCGGAACCTAAACGCTCCTGGACCCTGTCCACAAGAGTACCCCTTACAGAGTCGCCAAGAATCAGACTGCCGGTAATCACGGCTGTCATGACAATGACTGCTGCGGCTGCCAGTCTGTAGAAACGGCGGTAATGGCGGCGGCTCTGACGGTTGGTATTCATGACAGTTTACCCTCTTTTAACTGATAGATACGTGATGCGTTGTGAGCCAAAGCATCGGAATGTGTCACCAGAACAATGGTTGTACCCAACTCGCGGTTTAAGCGGGTCAGAAGTTCGGCCACCTCACGGGCATGACCGGCGTCCAATTGGCCTGTGGGCTCATCGGCCAGCAGCAGGTCAGGTTTCATGATAAGGGCACGGCATATTGCGGCGCGGCTCTTCTCACCTCCGGAAAGCGTGTCGGGAAGTTGGGTTACCAGGTTTTCAATTTCCATTATGCGGACCAAATGCCTGGCCCATTCGGTAACGTCAGGCCTGGTGGAGTCACTGTCGGCAAGTGCAGGCAGGAGTATGTTCTGCATTACGGTGAACTGAGGCAGCAGACGGTGGTCCTGGAATACGAATCCTATGCGGAGGTTACGCAGACGCAGCAGGTCTGTACCCGGTGCCAGGACATCAGTACCGTCTATAATGTAACTGCCGTCATCGGGGGTGAGCAGAGTACCCAGAATATTGAGCAGAGTGGTCTTGCCTGCACCGGAAACACCGGTAACAGCCACAAAATCACCCTTGTCAAGGCTCAGGTTCAAGGCGTTCAGCACTTTGCGGCTGCCACTGCCGTCATTAAAACTTTTTGTTATCCCTTTAAGTTCTATGAATCCCATATCATTCCTTTTTGTTGCCGAAACAGAGAAGTGTGCCTCTGGCTGTCATTATCATAAAGCGGTCTGAAAGCGGGGCGGGGGTGGATATGATCTGCTCACCTGTCTCATACTCCCAGAGACGCTCACCGGTTACTGCATCGTAGATTGTTATTATTCCGCTCTTGGTGCTGGCTATCACGCGGTCACGGCAGATGAGCGGAGAACTTTCGCCCGATTCGCTCTTGAGAGTCTGCTGCCAGATAAGAGTTCCGTCCTTGCGGTCCAGGCATTGGATGTAGCGCTCATCGGCCAGCACATAGAGGTATTTGCGGCCTACTGCGGGCATGGAGAGCATGGCTCCCTCATCATCGGCGGCGGTTCGCAGCTTGCGGCATGAACTGAACCGGCCTCCGGTAAGTTCAATTTCATATACATTGCCGTTGTAATCGGCCACATATGCCATGTCATCCACTATGGCTGGCGATGACGGTATATATGCATCCAGTTTTACGGAGTCGGCCGCTACGCCGGTGGTGCAGTTTACCATACGAAGCCAGGAGTCACAGCCGCCAAATAGTGCATACTCGCCCCAAACGGCCGCAGCACCGTTAATATAGTATCCGGTAGAAGCCAAGCCTTTCAGTGTGCCGGTTGCGGCATCTATGGTGTACATGTTGTTGTCATAACTGCCTGCCAGCAGATAGCGGCGGCCATTTACAGTGGTTAGTGCTGGTGCGGCATTTATCTGTCCTTCAGTCTGATAAGACCATAGCAGGCTGCCGTCGGCCAGCGATACAGCACGTACGTCGCCGTCTATCATGCCAAAATAGAGCACCGAGTCCAGAACCATGAACGATGCCTCCATGGGCGCATCCAGGTCTATACGGGAAACCTCACTGCCGTCACGGTCAATGCCAAGCATAAGTCCGTGCTTATCGCAGAAATAGGTTACATCCTTATATACTATGGCCGATGCCACAGTCCTGACACCATGTCTGTACTCCCATAGCAGCACCGGGTCCGACGGCAGACGGCGCCCGGTATAACCGCTCAGTGACGGCTCGCCGCGGAACATGGTCCATTCCGATGCACGGTCTCTCTGGCCGGTACCTACACCTCCTTTGCAGCCCGTTATCACAAGGGCTGTAAGGCAGACTGCTATGAACTGTAACCTTAATCTCATTTATCCTTGCTTATATAGAGCGCTCCGGTGGGGCAGAGTTGTGCAATCTCTTCGGTCACGTTATTCCTGCTTGCATCGGGGATTATCACCTGCATGCGGTAACCGCGGTATTGGAATGTGAAACCGTCGGTGGTGTTATAGACACAGAGGCCGCAGCGTATGCATTTGGCCGGGTCAAACCACAGATGGCCGGTAACCTGAGTCTCCTGCTTGAACGGCAGTTCCGATGATACACCATAGCGGGTGGCCTTGATGCCGACCTCAGTTGAGAAACGGCGCAGACGGCATTTGTCACGTCCGTTGCAGGCGCAGTGAAGGCAGCGGGAGGGCTGTGCGTATTGCAGTTTCATCTGCTCCTTCTCCTTGTCGGTGAAACGGCCCATACGGCTGTTGAATGTCTCCTTGTCGGTATCGGCCATGGATACGGCGGAAACGGCATGGATGGAGTCATCGGCGGCAAGAGAGTTTATTATACCGCTTATGTCAACGCTACGGTCTACCGTTCCGCGGCGGCAGGCTTTCATGCAAGGGGTCTTTGCGCAGTCACTGCAGTCACGGCCCTGGAGCAGAGCCTTGGCCTGGGCTTTCATGTCGTTGTCATAATACCATATAACCTGGGCAGCGTCAATGCCTTTGGGGCAGACCAGGGTGCAGGGGGCCTCGCAGTCGGCACGGTGGTCGCTCAGAAGCAGTTCCAGCGACATGCGGCGCAACTCCTTGACTTCCTGGCTGTCTGTATCTATCTCCATACCCTCACGCGGCATAGTGGAGCAGGAGGGCAACATCTGTCCGGTACGGACATCCTTGACCATGCAGACCATACAGGAAGCATGATGCACATGCCCGCCTGCATAGCAGAGTGACGGCACTTCAATGCCGGCGGCACGCAGCTCCTCAATAAGAGGCTTGTGGCCCGACACTTCAAACGGCTGGTTGTTTACGCTTATTTTCATATCTGATGGCATTGAAGTCACATTCATCTATGCAGAGACCGCACAGGGTGCATTTCTCTGTGTCTATGGTGTGTATCTTGTAGGGCTCAAACGGGATGGCATCGGCCGGACAGCAGCGGGCGCACTTGGTGCAGCCTATGCAGTCATCGGTAACGGTCAGTTTAACCATCTGCTTGCAGGAGCCGGTACGGCATATTCCCTGTACATGCTCCTCATACTCGTTACGGAAATGCTGTAGGGTGGAGAGTACCGGGTTGGGGGCGGTCTTGCCAAGTCCGCACAGGGCGGCTTTCTTTACGCTCAGCGCAAGTTCCTCAAGACGGTCTATATCGGCCATCTCGGCCTTGCCGGAAGTTATCTTGTCCAGCAGGTCCAGCATACGGCGGGCGCCTACACGGCAGAATGTGCATTTGCCGCAACTCTCGCCCGATATGAAATTGAGGAAATAGCGCGCCACATCGACCATGCAGTCACTCTCACTCAGAACTACCAGACCACCGGAGCCCATAATGGCCCCCATACGGTTCAGGGCATCAAAATCAACAGGGGTGTCACAGAGACTGGCCGGTATGCAGCCGCCCGACGGGCCTCCGGTCTGTACTGCCTTGAGTTGCTCACCTTTTTCCACGCCTCCGCCTATCTTCTCTACTATATCACGCAGGGTGGTACCCATGGGCACCTCAATCAGTCCGCCGTGGCGTACCTTGCCTGCCAGGGCAAATACTTTAGTACCCTTGCTTCCTTCTGTTCCCACCGATGCGTATGCCTGCGCACCGTTCCTTATTATGAACGGGATCTGGCTCAGGGTCTCCACATTGTTTATAAGTGTGGGGTGCCCGAAGAGACCCTTCTCAGCAGGATAGGGCGGACGCAGATGGGGAAATCCGCGACGTCCCTCGATGGATGCAATAAGAGCGGTCTCCTCACCGCATACAAATGCGCCGGCCCCCTCAAAGAGGCTTATGCCAATTGAGAATCCGCTTCCTAAGATATTCTGTCCTATCAGTCCTTTCTGACGGCACATCTCCAGGGCACGGCGTACACGGATTACGGCCTGCGGGTATTCGGCACGGATATAGAGAATTCCATTCTGTGCTCCTACGGCGTATGCCGCAATGACCAGTCCCTCAATGACGCGCAGCGGATATGACTCCAGCAGTATGCGGTCCATGAAAGCACCAGGATCACCCTCATCGCCGTTGCATATCACATATCGTACGGTATCGGGCTGACCGGCCACAAGGCTCCATTTACGGCCTGACGGGAATCCGCCGCCTCCGCGGCCACGTATGCCGCTGGCAAGCACCTCACTTATAATCTCGTTGCGGTCAGTCTTGAGGGCTTTCTTAAGGGCGTCGAATCCTCCACGACGTATGTACTCGTCTATGTCGAGAGGGTTCATGAGCCCGTATCCTTCGGTGGAAATGCGTTTTTGTCCGTCAAGGAAGGTGTTTATGCTCTGTGTACGCTGTTTCTCGCTCAGGTAGAGTATGTTGTCCCAAGTCTGGTCTGTATGGAAATTATCTACCTGATTGAGCAGGGTGTTCCTGAGACGGCGCAGTGCCGATGCGGGGCGGAAGTGGTGCAGCAGTATCTCCTTTACCTGATCGGGTTGAATGTTGGGGTAGCGGGTTATGGAGCCGTCGGGCAAGGCTACGTCTATGAGAGGCACCTGATTGCAGGCTCCCACGCATGATACCGGTTTGATATCCACGTCTATGCCAAGTTCACGGCAGGCCTGCTCCACAGCCTCCTTTATCTGGGCTGTGCCACTGGCCTGGCAGCAGTTTTCCATACCGAAACGGACCTCACCCAAGGGCTGGCGGTTGGCACGCTCAACGGCTGCTTTCTGTTGCTCTGCCTGATCACGTTCAAATTCCTCAAGCACGGCATCCACACGTCCGGGTTGCACATGCCCGTAAATCTTATTGTCAATCTGGACTACCGGAGCCAGCGCACAGCAGCCCAGGCAGGCAATCTTCTCTATGGAATACTCGCGGTCGGCCGTGGTTATGGTATCATCGCCTATGCCAAGTTCACGTTTAAAAGCGTCATAGACGGTGTTGGCTCCCTTTACATGGCAGGCCGTTCCACAGCACACCTTGATGGTATGGCGTCCGTATGGAATCATACGGAACTGCGCATAGAATGTGGCCACGCTTATCATCTGGGCCCGGTCTATCTCCGTGCGCTCATAGACACGTTCCAGCGCATCCGACGGCAGATAACTGAACTCGTCCTGCAGAGCCTGGAGCAGGGGAATGATATGACGCCGCTCACGGCCTATGCGCTCTATTATGGCATCGGTACGGCGTATGGTGGCCTGACGGGCCTCCTGGGGGGAGTGTATGTTACAGTCTGCGCAAGCCATTACAGTCAACTCTTTTTTACCACGTACAGACTCTTTTCACTGCGAACCACCATCATTCCATCGGTGAATGCGGGGGTAGCGAATGTCTGCTCGCCTGTCTCAAAACTGGTTATAAGCTCAAAATCGGCACCGGTGGAGAATATGTAGCATTTTCCGCTGTTGCTGAAGAGCCATATCTTGCCGTCGGCAATCACGGGTGATGAGTAGAACGGGGTGTCCAACTCATGCTGTTTGACCACCTCTCCGTTCGAGGCATTGTATGCGCAGACGGCTCCGTAACTGGTGGCCACATAGAGCATATCCTTGGTTGCCACCGGACTGGAGCACTCGGGCATGCACTCATCGGACTCCCAGAGCACCGTACCGTCCTTGCTGTCTATGGCAGCTACGGTAGCGTACTCGCTGGCGCCGAACACTATCCCGTCCGATGCACATGGGCTGGCTCCAACCTCACCGCTCATGCACTCCACTCTCCAGAGTTCGGTGCCGTTGTTGAGACTGTAGGCGGTGATGGCGGGATTACCCATCACTATAACGGCCTGCTGTCCGGCAGCTTGGGCTATGATGGGTGAACTCCATGCTATGCGGTCCTTACGGGTCTTGGTCCAGAGTTGGTTGCCGTTGCGGGTATCC
Organism: Bacteroidaceae bacterium; assembly: GCA_017633615.1. The sequence goes on from JAGBPB010000083.1 coordinate 27,936, forward strand.
AGACATATAAGCTGTGCCTTGTCATTGTTGTCATACTGGACAATAAGGCGGTTACCGCTTATTATGAGTGATGATGCAAATCCGTAGTGGTTGTCGGGAACACCCAGGTTCTTGGCCCACAGGCGTTTGCCCTCCATGTCGGTGCAGAGAAGGTCACCTGTGGCGAAGATGGCGCAAACCTGATTGCCGTTGGTGGCTACAGTGGATGCCGCAAGCCCGGTGTCATCGTTAACACTGGGCATTGTGGAGGGTGATCCGGCTATTCCGTCGGCCTTTGCGGTCCAGCGCAATTGGCCGCTTGCCAGGTCAAAGCAGTAGAGTTCACGGGAGTCTTCATCGGCTCCGGTAAGGAATATGTTGCCCGAGTGTATTACTGGTGAATTGTATCCCTGTTTGGGTACCTGGGTCTTCCAGGCTATGTTGCTGCCCGATGTCAGGTCCCATTAAGTGGGGATGACGCGGACAGTGGAACGAGCGCTGGCATTGGGGCCTCGGAATGAGGGCCAGGGGGCGGATGTTACGTTGGCGTTGGCGTTGGCATTGGAGTTGGCATTGGCGTTGGCGTTGGGCAGTTCGGCTATGGGTGCTGTTTCTGCTACAGGTTGTGGCTGTATCTGAGGTTCAGGTTCTGGTTCAGGTTCAGGAGCCGGGGTCTCGGCATAGAACTGTTGAGGTTCATCTGTGGGCTCCTCTACCTGTTGCTCATCGGCCCCAAATGAGTGGAAGAGGGCTTTAAAACGGTCTGAACTGAATACTCCTATGAGCAGTGTAACTGCCACCAGTGACGCTATGCCCCAGTTCAGGTAGCGGCGGGACCGGCTCTTGCTTATCCACTCGTCTATGGCATCCATCTCCTTGGAAGGCAGGTTCATGGTGTCCTTATAGTACATCCTGAGTGAGAATGCCAGTATGGCTCCCATTATGCACAGTATCCAGATTCCGCTCTTGAGTTGGCTCTCCTGAGTGAAATAGGCACGGCGGGAGAGCAGGTCCAACTGGCGTATTTCCTGACCAAGCTGCTCGTTGTCAGGGTTGCTCTCGTAGAGTTCCTTAAGGGTCTCCATGACCTGGGTCTGCAGCGGTGAGGTACGCCTCAACTGCACCCAACTCACAGTGAGCATGACTGCCAGAGCCAATGCGAACACAGCCGTCACTACGGCCAGATTCCTATAGATTTTGCGGTTCATACTTGATTTTTGACTTATTCTGTGGGCAATAGTTGAAACACTTGCCGCAGGCCACGCAGGCGGCAGGTTCTATCTCATATGTCTTGCGGGTGCGCTTAAGCGAGAGCCTTATCAGACGGCATCCCAGCGCAAGTCCTATCATACCTCCTGCTATGAGTGACCAGTGGCGGAAACTCAGCATGGTGGCATCCACGCGTTCGGTGAGTTCATCAATTGAGCGGCCCATCTCATAGAATGCCTCAACCTCAGGCGTCATACCTTCATCGGGGGCGGCATCATATTCATTAAGCATACGCATAAGGCGCACGTCCTTGTTGGCTCCGGCCAGGACCTCGCTGCGGCTCTGCAAAAGCAGGGCACCGCCAACTGTCAGCATCGGCAGCATCACGAAATAGAGCAGAATGCGCTTGACACCTGTCATGCGTGTCTCACCTGGACGGTTGGCATGGGGCGGACGTATGGCATCCACAGGGCAGGCGTTGTGACACAGGGTGCAGTTTATGCACTCCTTGGAGGTAACCTCGACCCTACGGACCGATACACGGCTAACCAGTCCCAACAGCGCCCCGTAGGGGCATAGGAACTGGCAGAACGGACGGCCCATGAATACCGACAGAAGCAGCAGGATCACTCCGAAAACTATCATACCTATGTCGCCGCCCATACGGAAAATCCCGATGAACGGGTCAAAACGGCAAATGATGAACTGGCTTCGGGTGGCTGCATACATGATGGCGAATGCCAGATATATCCAGGGTATGAATCCCAGTGCGTTGGTGACGGCGCGGCTAAGCCTGAAGTTGCGCACATTGACAATCTCCTGCAGGGCACCCATGGGGCAGACTCCGGCGCAGAACACGCGGCCAAAGAAGAGGGCGAATACAAGAGGTATAATGAACAGCAGCAGCGCGGCCAGCGGCAGGTTGTAGCTGCTGTCATTAAGGGCCAGCACTACGTTCTGAATTGAACCTACACTGCATACGCATCCGCTCCTGAAGAATCCGAAGTACAGAACTGAAATGATGCTCTCAGTAAACAGCACACCGCGGCTGCGGCGCTTATGTACAGCCCATGCGGCAATGCTGAGCATGATAACGAGCACTGCAACATCCATCCAGGACCAGAATGTCTCGTATGGCAGTCCGTGGACAATCTCGGGATACTGGTAGCCGGACGTGAAGTCGGGCTTGGGGAATCGGGCAACCAGAAATGTATTCATGCCTTATCCTTGAGTTTATAGGCACTGCTTACCGGAACGCGCTGTATGGCGTTAGATACGCATACCTTTGAGATGGAACATTCATTGCAGTTAAGACAGAGCTCCTGCTGTATCTGAAGGAACAGGGATCCGTTGCCGAACGATGAGCAGCCGTTCACGCATTTGCCGCATCCGTTGCACAGGTCCTCGTTTATGGTGTATTCAAAATATGGCTCCTCAATGAACTTGCGTGTTATGGCACCGGTGGGGCAGAGCATATTCTCGGCTGCGGTGTTGAGTTCCTTCACGTTGGCGCGGTAGTAGCCTCCACACAGGTCGCAGTAGCCGCATACCTGATTGGCGTGGAAACACTTTACGGCCGATACGGGCAGCACGCACTCCGTCTGGCAGCGTCCGCATCGGATGCAGAGTTCAGGGTCTATCTGCCACATGGTGTCACCGCTGCCGGCTTTGGCTCTGCTGCCCAGCACTCCTCCCAGCGCAGCCAGGCTGCCGCCGGCCAGGATGGTACCGCACTTGCGCAGGAATTCCCTGCGCTGCATGGGGCTGTTCAATCCTTTGTCTTGTTTGTTGCTATCCATAATCAGACGGTTACTTTCATGGGACAGGGTGCGGTACAACTGCCGCATAGGGTATCGGCCGCCATACGGTCATCATACTGGAATACTGATACCCGTTTGTGGCCTGCTACTATGAGGCGGTCTTTGAATACTCTCATCTCATAGGCGTCGTTTCCGCCGCCAAGTGCGGCGGTGTCAAGCAGTATGCTGCGGAATGTGCCGTTCAGACTGTAGCAACTGATGCGTGGTATGCCTTTCTCACTGGTCAGAAGTTCACCGGCGTTGTTACCTGTCAACTGTACAGGGTTGCAGCATCCGCAGAACTGTCCGGCTCCGGCTCCGGGCTCTCCGAACGAGGCTATGAAATTACCGTCAGCATCATATTGCTCCACCACATGACGGCCGGGATTGGAGCAGAACACCTTGCCGCCTATATTGGTTATTCCGAACGAGTAACTGGGAACCACAAAGCCCTTGGGGCTGTTTATGAACCGGGCCAGTGTGCCGTCCAGATTGTATTTGCAGATATTCTTGGCGCTGGCATCGGTCACAAAGACTCCGCCTGAGAATACGGTAAAGAAGCAGTAGTCGGCATCGTCGCTGCAGGCTTTCCATCCGCCCAGCTCCTCACCGTGCTTGCCGTATATATCTATGCGGTCTGGGTATAGCAGGTAGATGCGGTCACGGTAGACAGCCACATCCCTGGCTCCGCCCGGAACCTTGAAGTTCTCTGTCAGTGAACCCGATGCCGAATAGATGCTGACCGATGTGGCCATGGCCAGAAGAATATGACCGTCAGGCAGGACCTCCATGCCGGATATTACACCAGGCACCTCAAAAGCGCCTGTCAGACGGTATGGAGATAATAGTTGCCCTGCATCGGGAACCTTTTTCTTGTCTTCCTTACTGTAGAATATGTCATCGGGGTTGGTGAGCATCTTCCACACGCTGCGTCCAGCCACTCCGGCTACACCTGCTCCAAAAAGTACGGAGCCTCCGGCCTTAAGGAACCCGCGGCGGGTTATCTTCTTGTCATCGTTATTGTTGTCCATATAGGTCAGTGTTTATTCAGTTATTTTGAGGCATCTCACCGAGTTGGCGTCACGCACCAGAAGCATGCCGTCAGCATACGCCATGGGGCCCCATGCATCGGCTCCATCCTCTATTATGCGCTGCCGCCTGAGCAGTTTCATGGATGCCTGTTCCAACTGATATACAAACAGTTCGCCGTTCTCCTTGAATGCAAAGAGGCGGTCGTCTATTATCATGTATGGACCCAGTCCGAAACGCTCGTCGGATGCCGAGTTCCAAAGGGAGCGGTGCAGGTCACGCGGAGAGTAGATTGACAAGCGCTCACGCATTCCGCCGCCGTCCTTGGGTATTATGGTGATAATCATCCCGTTATACAGAATAGGGGTTTGCTGCTCGCTGCTCAGTCCGCGGTCGGCCTTGTACTGCTCCAGTACGGTGGCAGTCCAACTGTTGCCGTTACGGTCCACCTGCAGCAAGGCGCCTCCGGCTCCGTATCCGGCTACCAGGAATATGCGGTTGTCGCTGAGTTGGAGAGGCGAGGGGGCCAGCACTGACGGCTGCCACTTGTCCTCATACCAAAGCAGGCTGCCCTTGTCGGAGCCCGATGCCGATACGCCGCAAACGCCGCCCACACCTGCATATACCAGGGTGGGCTTGCCGCCCAGCGTCATGGGCATGACCGATGAGTGCGACATCTTGAAACCTATGGTGTTGGGTGTGCTCCACAGCACATTGCCGGTTTTTACATCAATGCCGGTCAGCAGTACATCGGTCCCGGCAGGAGCCAGGATGAGTTCACCCTCCGGGGTTATGTAGGGGCACTGTCCTGTGTACCAGAACGGTATCTCGGACGAGTAGAGTTTCTTCATGTCCATGGACCAGAGCATATCGCCCGTAACGGCATCGCAGCACATCACATGGCCCTCAGGGCCGATGGAGACCACCTTGCCGTCATGTACTGCCGGTATGGTGCGTGAGAATCCGTGGTTGCGTTTCATGGGTACGCGGTACCATCGGCGCCATAACTCCTCACCGGTAAGCAGGTTGAAACAGCGCAGGGCATCGGATGAAAGCTGCTCATTGTAATCCAGGACATAGACACGCCCGTTCCAGATCACAGGGGCAGCATGACCTTCACCGGTGCTCCGTGACCACATTTCGCTAAAGTCACCCTCCGGGAGATTAAGCCTGGTGCCTGTTATGCAGATGTTGTCTTTCTTCTGGCCGCGGAACCCGGTCCAACTGCCGGTAAGTCCGGCGGGGGGAGCGGCATCGTATTTCATAAAAAACTCACCTATAACCACGTCATCGGCTTTACGGGCGGTTCCCTGGGGACGGTTGTCGGCGCCTGGCTCAAATGCTGAGAAATGCTTTCCGGGGTCGTGTAGATGCCATACCGTCAGGACTGCCGTGTAGACAGCTACCGCCAGGATGGTTATCAGGGTCAGTCTTTTCATCGCTTTCGGGTTCTGTATCTGGAATGTAAGGTTATACAGGTCTTCAGAAATGAAAGGTTGTACAGGTCTTCAGAGTATCATACAGGCTGAATGATAGTCCTTAATACAAGCCTGAAATTCCGGTTTTCCTTATACAGGGCATAAAGATAATGAATCTTAGTGTGAAATCTGTTTTTTTGCTTGTAAAAATAGAGTACCTTTGCATTCCGAAATTGATACGGCTATGGCAAAAGAACTTAAAGACCTTACCAAAAGAAGCGAGAACTACTCGCAGTGGTATAATGAATTGGTTGTTAAGGCAGATCTTGCAGAGCAGGCACCCGTGCGCGGCTGCATGGTCATCAAGCCTTACGGTTATGCAATCTGGGAGAAGATACAGCGTACCCTTGACGACAAGTTCAAGGAGACCGGTCACGTGAACGCATATTTCCCGCTGCTTATACCAAAGTCATACCTGAGCCGTGAGGCCGAGCATGTGGAGGGCTTTGCCAAGGAGTGCGCCGTAGTTACACACTACCGCCTCAAGAATGCCGAGGACGGAAGCGGCGTGATTGTGGATCCAGCAGCCAAGCTGGAGGAGGAGTTGATAGTACGTCCTACATCAGAGACAATAATCTGGGCTACATACAAGAACTGGATCAAGTCATACCGTGACCTGCCTATCCTGTGCAACCAGTGGGCTAACGTAATGCGCTGGGAGATGCGTCCGCGTCTGTTCCTGCGTACCGCCGAGTTCCTGTGGCAGGAGGGTCATACCGCACACGCCACCCGTGAGGAGGCCGAGCAGGAGGCACGCCGCATGCAGCAGGTTTATGCAGACTTTGTAGAGGGTTACATGGCTGTTCCTGTGGTTCGCGGCGTCAAGTCCGAAACCGAGAGGTTTGCAGGTGCCCTTGATACCTATACCATCGAGTCCATGACTCAGGACGGCAAGGCACTGCAGTGCGGTACATCTCACTTCCTGGGTCAGAACTTTGCCAAGGCCTTTGATGTACAGTTCATCAACAAGGAGAACAAACTGGAGTATGTATGGGCTACATCATGGGGCGTATCTACACGTCTGATGGGTGCCCTGATCATGGCTCACTCCGATGATAATGGTCTTGTTCTGCCTCCCAAGCTTGCTCCCATACAGGTTGTAATTGTTCCTATTTATAAGAATGCCGATGACCTGGCACTGATAAGCGCCAAGGTTGATACTCTGGTTGAGGCTCTCCGCAAGAAGGGCATCAGCGTGAAGTATGACGATGCTGATAACAAGCGTCCCGGATTCAAGTTCGCCGATTATGAGGTCAAGGGTGTTCCCGTACGCGTTGCCTTGGGTATGCGTGACCTTGAGGCCGGTACATGTGAGATTATGCGCCGCGATACTCTGGTGAAGGAAACCGTTCCGTTTGAGGGACTGGAGAACCTTATCCCCAGTATGCTGGATGATATGCAGACCGCAATCTTTGAGAAGGCCAAGGCATGGCGTGACGCACGCATGGTTGAGGTCAACTCATATGACGAGTTCAAGGAGAAGATTGAGGCCGGCTACTTTGTTCTGGCACACTGGGACGGCACTGCCGAGACCGAGGCCAAGATCAAGGAGGAGACCAAGGCTACCATACGTTGTCTGCCCTTTGGCATGAAAGAGGAGCCGGGAACTGACGTCTACAGCGGCAAACCAGCAGCACGCAGGGTACTCTTTGCACGCTCTTACTAAAAGTCCTTTTCCAGTATAAGTCCTACTCCCTGAGTGGTGAGGGTGGTCTTGGAGAAGTATTTATCATTGGCTTTGTTGTAGCCGATGATACTGATTCCCTTTCCGTTTTTATCGGGTAATAGCAGGTATTTGAACTCAAAATCACCTATAAAGTTTGAGGTGTTGTTGATGGTGTTCTCCCTGTATCCGAAGTTTCCGTTTACCAGCAGACGGTTGTTGAGCAAATGGGCTTCAAGAATGCCCTCAAGCTCCTTGTTGCTTAAGTTGGTAACATCATTTGACAGATAGCTGCTGGCACTCAGATTGCTTGAAATGGACACCTTGTCATTATCCAGAACCTGTGAGAGCAGGTTGTTTATCTGACCGCTTACCGTTGAGTTTACTATTGATTCCATGGCGCTTGGCGTGAGCCCGTTGTTCATGGCAGCCATATCAAAGGTGTAGAAACGTCCTATCGCCAACAGATACATGAACTGGATGTTACGCTGCTCTTCAGTGGCTGTGGCGCTGGCAAGTATGGCTTTCTCCTCAGACGTTCCGTTGGGCATGTCAATATCAAATGACAGTTGGGGATCAGATGCATGTCCTGTAATGTCCATGAGGCAGCGTACATGAACCTTGTTGTTGGAAGATGCGGTAGGATCCAGGTCATACATTGAAACGGAGTTTACATTGTGAAAAGTTTTCAAGTTTAACTCTGTCTCCATGGGAGCACCGTTGAATCGGACGTAACTGTCTTCCATGAGGGTAAAGTTAATGCGCAGTAAATCTTCAAACGAGAGTGAACATTGACCGTATCTAAGGTTGTAGATGCCATTCAGTACAGGACCGTCCTGGGGGTTGTATTTGACTGAAATTTTGCCGTTACCGCGCATAAAACCGGTAAGAGAACTTAATGACATTTCAATTATAGCATCTTCACTGCATTCTATGTTAAGGTCCAGATTGAAATTGTCGTTATTTTTCTTGGGGACGTAGCTGCTTTCAGAACTTTGGTCCATGCCGATTTCACTTACTGTCACTTCATTGCGATCAATAATGGTGAGGAAATTATAATCAGCAACTGCACTGGAATTGAAAGTGAAACCGAGTCTGGTGCCTGGGGCTGTTTTTGCATCTACAATAATGCTTAATCCGTTGTCTTTATCAAAAAACAGATCCATTCCGCCCAAAGCATAAACTGTTGCATTGAAATTGCTTTTCTCTGCATCAAGTTGCCGGTAAACAAGCATGTTGTCAACATCGGCACTCATGTTTACCCTCCAGTCCGAGAAATGATCGTGATCCAGAATACAGTTCAATACCCCTGGATGTCCTTCTGCATCATAGAAATCCACATTGGTGAACAACATGCGTCCGGGCTTGAACCACAATGTATCCCTGGGAATATAAAATGAAGTGTTTATAGCCTCCTGGTCAAATATGGCATTCTCAACAATAGCTTCACCCTCCATGTCAAGCTCAGGCAGTTTGCCGAATATCCTGAAGTTTCCTACGCCACGTCCGGTGATTTCCCTGAAGACACTGCCGGTCCAGTGGTTAAGGAAGTACAGGTTAGTATGGTCAGCGTCAATATTGATATCTATTACCTTGTCTTTGGGGATATAATAGCCCGATATCACTGTTCCGGAAACACCAGGCTCATTCATCTCACCGTGAACGATTATCCGCTCCTGCTGGTCATCCCATCTGCAATCGGCGCTCATATGTCCGTAGTATGTGTCAAGGAAACTGAATTCATCTATGGTAAGGTTGCCTTGGAAAGACGGCTTGCTCTTAATTCCGGCAACTGAAATATTTCCTGATGCCATACCACCCAACTGCATGGTGTTGATATGGAGTTTTGACAGTGTGTTCTCCAAGTCAATATTATGCATTGACAGTTTTAATACATCGGAGGAATCGGCCGAAATTACACCGTCCAGGGACAAGTGCTGTCTTTCATTCTCAAAATTCAGGCCGGCAATGGTGATCTTGTCCATATCCGTTCTGATGTCAGTGCTACCCAGATGCCACGGAATACCTTTAACCAGAATATCAGTTTCATCGATGACCGTCATGGACTTGAGTCCCTGTCTTTTGTCATATCTGTAGAATTGTGACAGCGTTTTGACATGACCGGAAACATCACCATCAGCATTGGTCCAGGCATAGTCTCCCTTTATTATATCATCAAAAGCCTGCAGTTGGACATTTATGTCTGTTATACCTTTCTCCTGCGTTCCGTACCGACCGGAGATTTGAGAGAGACATGAGCCGTCTGCAATATTCAGAACCATCAGTAACTGTGACAGACTCTCACCGGCAACGGTTATGCCCGGAACGCTCAATTGGCCGTAATACAGACTGTCCACGTCATTGAAAGAGAGTCTCAGGCTGGCTGGATCGTTAATTTGAAGGGGGTAATGGAATACACGCTCCAGGAACTCCGTGTTGTCAAGTTTTGCATCTATTACAAATCTGTTGGGACGGTTGCTTGTTTGTGCGCTCAGTTTGTCGGAAACCATCTTTCCGATAGTGGGAAGTATGTCTCCGCTTGCCCTTGACAGCGAATAGGGGATGGAGGTAATGTTGTAGTCACCGACCACGGAAATAGTCATGAAATCGCTGAAAATGGAGATTACCCTGTTGCGCTCATTCATGTTACCGATGCTGGCGGTCATATTGTCCATATGCCAGTTTCCACGTGTGTCAGAATAGTTGAGGTCGTCAATCGCCATCTTTCCGCGGATCTGATCGATGCTGTTGCCGTCAAGTTTTGCGTGGAACCTGGCGGAAAGGGATATGCTGTCATCGGCAGCCAGGTGATAGGCCGTAAGATTCACGTTATCGGCAGTCATGTTGATGTCATATGACGGTGTTCCCTTGGTCCTTATGTCAGCATCCAGCGCCAGCTTTCCGTTGCGGTCAGAGAATACGATTCTTGAGGTTATCATGCCGGGAGCTACCGTTCCGTTCACGGCTACGTTCCGATATTCATACCGTTTGTAGAACAGTGAACCTATGTTGCCGTCATAAGTACCGGAGTAACCTTCTTCGGATCTTTTCAGATCGGCATTTGCCGTGAGGCTGCATTTACCCAAGTCTCTGTTTCCGGTAATTGAATCAAGCATCAGGTCAGAACCTGCAAGGGTGGCCTGATAGGCTCCATCTATTCCTGATATCTGGCCTTGAATAATGCCTGAAGTGCAACTCACTGACAATTTGGAATCCAATTTGCCGTACTCTTTTGTGAGGCTCATATTGAAAGTCCCGTCACCGAGACTTTTGCATTGCGAGGGGAGGGCAATTCCGAATCCGCTCAACTGGCTTTCAAGCCACTGGGGTAGATGCTTGCCAAAAGAACCATTGACGGCAACGTTCCTGCAGCCTTTAATGAGAGGATCGGTGCCGGCCAGGATGATGCCGTGGCTGTTGATATCAATGTTTTTCTTTCGGTCATGGGCCTGGAGAGAACTGAGGCTTAGGATTCTGTTCTTGCCGGAACATTTCAACTTGAGGTAAACAGGATCAGTCATGCTCGCTGTCTGCGGGATGAAAGCCTTGAAATCACTTCCAGTTACAGATGCGGTCAGGGATGTCTCAAAATCAGGTATTCCGTTGGGACGATGTGTCAGTCCGGCCTGAGCCAAAAGTTCAGTAATCTCAAACTGGCTGCCCGGCGTGGATAACATGAATCCGGTAAGATGGGTGAATCCCTTACCTGCCGTCAAGGCTCCTTTCGCTCTGGACAGTTTGAATCCGGATTGTTCGGCAAATGCCAGTTTTCTTACGATGAAAGCGATAGAATCAGCGCTTATGGACTTAAGAGACAGATTTGCCGTGAGTCCGCTTATCCCGATGTGATTAGGGTTGAACAGACTGTCAGTCTGCTCTGCGTCCCTGATGTCATATTTGACAGTACCGTTTCTGACCAGAACTGAATTGGCACGGAATGTCATGTTGCTGTCACCGCCTTTGGCAAGATCTGCCAGGAATGCGTAGTTTGGCTGGGCATTCAGGCTGTCTTTATTTAGAAAGACCTTGGGGCTCTGCAGTCTGACTGTAGTTAAGCTAACCCTGTTTCTGATAAGCTGGAGAGGCTTTAGGCGAAGTGAAACAGATGCGGCATGTGCCAGCGTGTCATTGCTTTGGTCATAAACGGTCAGGTTGTCAATAGTTATTCCGAAAGGATACGCAAACTGAACTCTGCCTGCGGTAACCTCAGTTCCCAGGGCTGATTTGGCAATTTTGACAACATGAACAGCGGCTTTCTGCTGAATCTTTTTGTTGTTCAGCAGAATATGGCCGGTCAAGTAAAGCACTGTAAGAACGGCCAGGATAATGTGTAGCGCTTTTCCAGCTTTCACTAAGTGCAAAATTATAATACTTGTGCATAAGTTAGACATAACGTTACGGAAAGTTTTCCACTACAATGCTTATAAAATAACCGGTTTGCATAGTTTACGGCCGAATTTCCCGGTGAAATGGCCGATTATTGCATCAGTTGAAAAATGCCGTTTCTTTTTTGTTTTATTAAGTATCTGATTAGCTCTTTTATTAGTAATTTTGCGCCCGCATTCTGAATAATATTAAACTATATATTCAACTAACAACAAAATGGCAGAAATCATTCGTTTACGAAAAGGTCTGGACATCAAGTTGCTGGGCGCTCCCGCAAAGGAGTTGACTGAGGTTGGTTTGGCACAGGAGTACGCTCTCTGTCCCGCCGATTTCACCGGAGTCACTCCCAAGCCGGTCGTCAAGGAACAGCAGACCGTCAAGGCCGGTGAAGCTCTGTTCATTGACAAAAACCACCCTGAGGTGAAATTCGTTTCACCTGTAAGCGGTGAGGTGCTTGCAGTGAACCGCGGAGCACGCCGCAAGGTCTTGAGCATTGTGGTCAAGCCCGATGCAAAGCAGACCTATGTAGAGTTCGGCACCAAGAGCGTACAGTCGCTCTCAGGTGAGGAGGTAAAGGCCACTCTCCTGGAGTCAGGTCTTTTTTCATTCTTCCGTCAGCGTCCTTATGACGTTATCGCTAACCCCGCCGACGCACCGAGAGGCCTATTCGTGTCGGCTTTCGATTCCAAGCCTCTTGCTCCTGATTTTGAGTTCGTTCTCCAGGGCAATGAGCTGGACTTCCGCACAGGTCTGAGCGCTATCGCCAAGATAGCTCCCACAACCCTGAGCATCAGCGCAGA
>JAGBPB010000084.1 GCA_017633615.1 Bacteroidaceae bacterium
CTAAATAAACCAGCGGCTTACCATAGACCTCACGACCCAGAATGGGGAAATCCTTACGTATGCGTTCTACATCAATCATATCATTTATCTGCAAGCACGGCAACCCTCGCATTGTGAGAGTTCGCCGCGGAAACGTTTCTCAACCAAACGGTACAGGCGGTCACGGAGCGGTTCCAGTTCCACCTTACCTATAACCTCGCCAACAAAGGCAAGCATAAGCATCATACGGGCCTCCTCCTGGGGTATTCCGCGCTGACGCATATAAAACATAGCTCTCTCGTCAAGCTGGCCCACGGTAGCACCATGTGAGCACTTCACATCATCAGCATAAATCTCCAGCTGTGGCTGTGTGAACATACGGGCCTCACGTGTAAGGCATATATTGCGGTTGGTCTGCTGTGATGAAGTGCGCTGGGCACCCTCACGTACCAGCACCTTACCTTGGAAAGCACCTGTGGAGCTCTCATCAAGCACATACTTGAACAGTTCACTGCTTGTGCAGTCTGTTGCACGGTGATCAACAAATGTAAAGTTATCCACATGCTGGCTCTTGTCCGTTACGGCAACCCCATTCAGTGACAGTTCAGAACCCGCACCGTCCAAAGTAATGCAAACAGTATTGCGTGTCTGCCCGTTATGCAAGGTAAGATTATCTACAGCCACCTTACTGCCTGTGCTCTGGCTTATGTAAAGTTCCGATGCGCGCAGATTTGCCGTATGGGTCTCCTCCAAATCATAAAGTTCAAAGGCCGAATCCTGCCCCGCGAACACCTCTATGACCTGGGTAGTCAGATAATTGTTTGCTGCCAAAGCATGGTCACACAGCAATAATTTTGCCTGTGCACCACGTCCCAGGACAACCAAGATCCTACGGTTAACCATAAGATCTACCGCCGATGACAAAAGAGTTATAAGCTGTAAAGGTTTTTCTATAACAACGCCATCGGGTACATAGAGCAGGAAACCGTCCTGTGCAAAAAGAGTGTTTATGGCTGCAATACCCGGTTTTTCTATATCTGCCAAGTTGCCGTAATATCTTTCAATCAGTTCGGGATGTTTCAATGAAGCCTCCCTGAGACTACCTGCAAACACTCCGTCAGGCAGACTGTTCTTGGCTGCAGTCTCGGAACTGGCAAAAGCATCATTGGCCAAAAAGTAAAGCTGAGTACTCAGGTTGGGTACACTGCACTTGAAAGCCTGCGCAAAATCCACCGGCATGTCCAAACGGGCCAGGTTCATGCCCCAGTCAGGTTCAAACCACTTTGAAACATCAGTGTGAAGATACTCCTCAAGCTTGTTATGCGGCAGACCATACCGTGCAAAACTGCTCAGGGCAGCATCACGCAAAGAGTTCATGACACCGGCTGAGCCTTTGTCAACAAGGGCTCTGTTTTGAGAGAATATATCTATGTAGCTCTTCCTGGCGCTCATCTCCGTGATTCCTCAATTCCGTGATTCCTCAAATTCCTTAATAACCCAGTCATAACCGCGCTCCTCAAGCTCAAGAGCCAACTCCGGGCCGGCGGTCTTGATTATGCGCCCCTGATAAAGTACATGCACTATATCAGGCTTGATGTAATCCAGCAGACGCTGGTAGTGGGTAATGACAATGACTGATGTCTCCGGGTTCTTAAGACGGTTCACACCATCAGCCACAATACGCAACGCGTCAATGTCAAGACCTGAATCAGTCTCGTCAAGTATGCTCAGAGACGGCTCTAGCATGGCCATCTGAAATATCTCGTTACGCTTTTTCTCACCGCCGCTGAATCCCTCATTCACTGAGCGGTTCATAAACTTGGCGTCAAGCTTGACCATATCACGCTTCTCCTTGATGAACTTGAGGAAATCAGTTGGTGCCATAGGCGGCAAGCCCAGGTACTTGCGTTTTTCATTGATGGCGGTACGCATAAAGTTGGTCATGCTTACACCCGGTATCTCTACTGGATACTGGAATGACATGAAGAGGCCCTCATGACTGCGCTCCTCAGCACTCATCTCAAGCAGGTTCTTGCCCTTGAATGTGGCTGTGCCGCCTGTAACCTCATATTCAGGATGGCCCACAAGCACATTGCTCATGGTACTCTTGCCTGAGCCGTTAGGACCCATTATTGCATGTACCTCACCGGCATTCACCTCAAGGTTAATGCCTTTCAATATCTCTTTACCGTTAATGGCGGCATGAAGGTTTTCAATCTTTAGCATCATAGTCTTAACCTACTGTATTTTCAAGTGACACCGAAAGCAGGCGCTGAGCCTCAACCGCAAACTCCATGGGCAGTTTGTTTAGTACCTCCTTGGCGTAACCGTTAACAATAAGGCCTATAGCCTGTTCCATAGGTATGCCACGCTGGTTGCAGTAGAACAACTGGTCCTCAGATATCTTGGAGGTTGTTGCCTCATGCTCCACAATGGCAGTCTCATTCTTTACATCCATGTACGGGAATGTGTGCGCACCGCACTTATCGCCCAGCAACAGTGAATCACACTGGCTGTAGTTACGTGCACCGTCAGCATGCTCACCCACCTTGATAAGGCCGCGGTATGAGTTCTGGCTATGCCCGGCCGAAATACCCTTACTTATTACCGTACTCTTGGTGTTACGGCCTATGTGTATCATCTTGGTACCAGTATCAGCCTGCTGCCAGTTATTGGTAAGAGCCACCGAGTAGAACTCACCCTGTGATCCGTCACCCTGTAGCACGCAGCTGGGATACTTCCAAGTTATGGCTGATCCGGTCTCCACCTGTGTCCAGGAGAGCTTGGCGTCAACACCTTTCAGAAGACCGCGTTTGGTAACAAAGTTATAAACGCCGCCACGGCCGTTCTCATCACCCGGATACCAGTTCTGCACGGTACTGTACTTTACCTCGGCGCGGTCCAACACCACAATCTCAACGATAGCGGCATGCAACTGGTTCTCATCACGCATAGGTGCCGTGCAGCCCTCCAGATATGATACATAGCTGTCATCATCGGCCACAATGAGCGTGCGCTCAAACTGGCCTGTTCCGGCGGCATTGATACGGAAATAGGTGGAGAGTTCCATAGGGCAGCGTATGCCCTTGGGTATATATACAAATGAGCCGTCACTGAACACGGCGCTGTTCAGTGCGGCAAAGAAGTTGTCACGGTAGTTCACCACACTGCCCAGATACTGCTTGATCAGGTCAGGATGGTTCTTTACAGCCTCACCCATGGAGCAGAATATAATGCCTTTCTCGGCTAGAGTTTTCTTGAAGGTGGTCTTGACCGATACTGAGTCCATGACCGCATCAACGGCCACACCGCCGCTCAGCGCCAGACGCTCCTCAAGCGGAATACCCAGTTTGTCAAAGGTCTTCATCACCTGCGGATCAATCTCCTCCAGGTTTTTGGGACCCTCTTTCTTAACCGTAGGGTCAGCGTAGTATGATATGTTCTGATAGTCTATCTCAGGAATATCCAGGTGTGCCCAATGCGGCATCTCCATGGTAAGCCAGTGACGGTATGCCTTGAGTCGGAACTCAAGCAGCCATTCCGGCTCACCCTTGCGCTCTGAAATGAGACGGACCGTGTCCTCTGTAAGGCCACGGTCTATTATCTCTGTATGTACATCGGTAGTAAAGCCGTAACGGTACTTTTCGGCACTTATCTCCCTTATGAGACTATTGTCCTGTTCAATAGAATTCACTTGTTCTCAAACCTTTTGTGGGTCCTGCTCCTCAGAATTATCCTTTTTGTGTCCTTTCTTCTTGTTTTTCAATTCAGGAACAAGTTCTTCTGCACTATCCTTTACCTTATCCCAAGTCCATTGCATGCAGAAACCGGTAAAATCACTTACATACTCATACATCCTGGACCGTTTTCTCTCCGAGCGGTTTATAAACTTATCAGAAAAACCGGTCATATCCATAAGCATTATGAGCAGTCCCATAATGATAAGGTACTTGAGTATTCCAAAAGCCGCACCCAGAATTCTGTCAAGAAAACCGAAATTTGCTATATGCAAAAGTTTTGACAGGAAATTGCCAAACACTCCGCATATCAAAGGCACAACCATAAGGATTATGAAAAAAGCGATGATACTGGCTGGCCTGTCAGGCATATTCATAGTCTCCCTAAGGAAATCAGCAAACGGTTTGTAGAACAAAGTTCCCAAAACTATTCCCAGGATAAGGCCTAACACGCTGAAAGCCTGTTTGGTCAATCCCTTGATGAATCCTATAACCATACCGGTTATAAGAAGGCACAGGATAATACAATCTATTATCGTCATAATCTCTGAAATTAGAGTGTCTGCTTAACCTCAATCTGAGTGAATGTCTCAATGATATCACCCTCCTTGATGTCATTGTATGATACCAGGCTTATACCGCACTCCATACCTGCCTGAACCTCCTTGACATCATCCTTGAAGCGTTTCAGAGCCTGTATATCGCCGGTATGGATCACAATACCGTCACGTATCACGCGGGCCTTGTCGCTGCGTGAAACCTTACCCTCACGTACGCGGCAGCCGGCTACCATACCGACCTTTGATATATGGAACACCTCCATAACCTCAATGGTTGATGTAACCTCCTCCTTGACCTTGGGTGCGAGCAGGCCCTCCATAGCGGCCTTTACCTCATCGATGGCATCATAGATGATTGAGTAGATACGTATGTCAACATCGTTCTGCTCAGCCAGACGCTTGGCGGGACCTGAAGGACGTACATCAAAACCAATGATGATGGCGTTTGATGCAGAAGCCAGGCTGACATCACTCTCTGAGATGGCACCTACGGCCTTGTGTATTACATTGACCTGGATGTTCGGAGTAGAGAGCTTGATGAGTGAATCGCTCAATGCCTCTACAGAACCGTCCACATCGGCCTTAACGATAAGGTTGAGTTCGTGGAAATCGCCCATCTTGATACGGCGGCCCAGCTCATCAAGTGTAAGAGTCTGTGCGGTACGTACGCCCTGCTCACGCTGCAGCTGCTCACGCTTGCCGGTAATCTCACGGGCCTCACGCTCACTATCCACAACGTGGAAACTTACACCGGCCTGAGGAGCACCGTTCAGACCAAGAATCAGCACAGGCTCTGCGGGAGCGGCTGATTTCAGTTTCTGGTTACGCTCGTTGAACATTGCCTTTACCTTACCCCATGATGTACCTGCTATCACTATATCACCCATCTTAAGGGTACCGTTTGATACCAGTACGGTAGCCACATAACCGCGGCCCTTATCCAGTGAAGACTCAATTATGGTACCTGTAGCCTTGCGGTTGGGGTTAGCCTTGAGGTCAAGCATCTCAGCCTCAAGCAGCACCTTCTCCATAAGCTCGTTCACACCGATACCCTTCTTGGCCGATATATCCTGTGACTGATATTTACCGCCCCAGTCCTCAACCAGGAAGTTCATCTGTGCCAGCTCCTGCTTGATACGCTCAGGATCAGCAGCAGGCTTATCAACCTTGTTTATGGCAAATACTATAGGTACACCGGCTGCGGTGGCGTGTGCTATAGCCTCCTTGGTCTGAGGCATAACATTGTCATCGGCAGCAACGATGATGATTGCAATATCTGTTACCTGGGCACCACGGGCACGCATGGCGGTGAAAGCCTCATGACCCGGAGTATCCAGGAACGTGATGTGACGGCCGTCCTCAAGTTTTACGTTGTAAGCACCTATGTGCTGGGTAATACCACCGGCCTCACCGGCTATCACGTTTGACTTGCGTATGTAGTCAAGCAGAGAGGTCTTACCATGGTCAACATGACCCATAACGGTAACGATAGGTGCACGCGGTACCAGATCCTCCTCCTTATCGGCCTCTTCACTTATCTGCTGGGCAACCTCGGCGCTCACAAAGTCAGTAGTAAAACCGTACTCATCGGCTACGATATTGATGGTCTCGGCATCCAGACGCTGGTTGATTGAAACCATTATGCCCACACTCATACAGGTGGCTATAACCTGGGTAACAGGGATGTTCATCATTGTGGCCAGCTCATTGGCTGTCACGAACTCGGTAAGCTTAAGTACCTTGCTCTCAGCCATCTCCTGCTCCAGAGCCTCCATCTGACGCTGCTGAACCTGCTCACGCTTGTCCTTGCGGTACTTTGAAGACTTGGTCTTACCCTTCTGGAATGAAGAGAATGTATCTCTGATCTGACGGTTTACGTCCTCGTTTGAGAAATCAGCCTTATCGGCCTTGTTGAAACGATGATCCTTATTGTTACGGCCTCCACCCTTGGGTGCATCCTTGCCACGCCCCTCATTGTTCTGTGACTGGTTATAGCTGTCAGCCTTTGTTAGATCCACCTTTTCACCGCCTATCCTTACGCGGTTCTTCTTGCGGGGGGCATCACCTCCTGATGACTGTCTCTCGGCAGGCTTGATCTCCTTGATGAGAGACTCCTTGAACTGCTGACGCTGTTGCTGGCGCTGCATATCCTTGGCCTCACGCTCCTTCTTTTTCTCCTCCTTGGACTTTTTCTTGGGGCGGGTTGACTGGTTGATGGCTGCCAGGTCAATCTTACCCACTGTCTTTATGTTAAGTCCACCGTTCTGGGGAGCTGAAATCTTGAACACCTCTTCCTGGACAGGAACCTCCGGTTCAGGCACAGCCTTTACCTCAGGCTCAACCGCAACAGGCTCTTCCTTTACCGGTTTTTCCGGCTGGGGAGCAGGAGCCGGTTCCGGTTCACTCTTGACAGGCTCTTCCTTTACGACAGGCTCCGCCTTTACGGGTTTTGCAGGTTCCTGCCTGGGCGCCGGTTCAACCTTAGCCGGAGCAGGCTTCTCCTTGACAGGTTCAGCAACTGCTGGCTTGGCTTTTGGAGCCGGCTTAGCTTGAGCCGGAGCTTCAGCCTTAGGAGCGTCCAGGTTAATCTTGCCTACAGTCTTGAATTTTATGACAGGTTCCTCCGGAACGACAGTCTCTATCATCTCCACCGCAGGTTCTTTCTTAAGCGGTTTCTCCTCCTGTACAGGCTCCTCCGGGGCAGACTTGCGGCTCTGACGGTCCTGCAGAAAACGGTTGGCCTCCTCGCGAATGGATTTGTCCTGACTGAACTCAGCCACAAGCAGGTTGTACTGCTCATCGGTCAGTTTCTGGTTCAGGTCTTCAGTCACATCGCCAAAGCCCTTCTTATGCAGGAACTCAACCAGTGTTGACGCTCCCACATTCAACTCTCTCGTTACTTTACTTATTCTTATCGCCATCTATAAAAATATCTTGATAAAGGGCTCTGCCCCCGTTTATTCTTTGTTTACTCTTTAATGAATTTCCGGAACTCCTCCTCATCAGAGAACTCACGTGCCAGAATATCCAGGATATCATCAACCTGCTCCTCTTCCAGATCAACGGTCTCAGTCAGGATCTCACGGTCAGCGCGCAGCACAGCCTTGGCAGTCTCAAATCCTGCATCGTGCAGGGCATCGACAACCCAATCCTCAATATCACCGCGGAAATCATCCAGATAGATATCCTCCTCTGTTGATTCCTGAGCAAGTTCACGATATACATCAATTGTATATTCAGTAAGCATACTGGCCAGTTTGATGTTCAGACCGCTCTTACCGATAGCCAGTGAAACCTGGTCCTGCTTGAGGTAAACCTCAGCCCTGCGGGCCTCGGTATCCAGATTGAGTTCAGATATCTTGGCGGGGCTCAAAGCACGCTTGATGAAGAGCTCAATATTTGAAGTGTAATTGATAACATCAATGTTCTCATTACGGAGCTCACGAACGATACCATGTATGCGTGAACCCTTAACACCTACGCAGGCGCCTACAGGATCTATGCGGTCATCATATGACTCAACGGCTATTTTGGCGCGCTCGCCCGGTATGCGTACAATCTTCTTGATAGTGATAAGACCATCGGCAATCTCAGGAACCTCCTGCTCCAGCAGACGCTGCAGGAAGATAGGTGATGTACGGCTCAACATGATCTTTGGGTTGTTCACGTTGTCAACACGGTCAACCACGGCACGTACGGTCTCACCCTTGCGGAAGAAATCGCTGGGAATCTGGTCCTGTTTTGAGAGGAGCAGTTCATTACCCTCCTCATCAAGAAGCAGTATCTCCTTCTTCCAGATCTGATAAACCTCACCGCTTACTATGGTGCCTATCTTCTCAACATACTTGTTGTAGAGACTGTCTTTCTCAAGCTCCAGAATCTTTGAAGCCAGAGTCTGACGCAGATTCAATATAGCCCTGCGGCCGAACTTGGAGAAATCAACCTGTTCTGAAACCTCCTCACCTACCTCAAAGTCCTCATCAATCTGACGGGCCTCTGAAAGTGAAATCTGAGTGTTTGAATCCTCCAGATCCTTGTCTTCAACTACGATACGTGAACGCTGGATCTCGCAGTCACCCTTATCGGGGTTGACAATCACTGAGTAATTCTCATCAGTTCCGAACATTTTGGAGATAACACTGCGGAAACTCTCTTCAAGAACAGAAACCAGTGTCATACGGTCAATGTTCTTCAGTTCCTTGAACTCCTGAAAGGTATCGATCAATGAGATCGCCTCTTCTTTCTTAGTAGCCATTTTACTTTAAACTTATTACGTATTTTACATATTTCACTTCATCGTGGCTGAAAGGCATCTCCACCTCAACTGCCTTAGGGCGCTTGCTGCCTTCAGTCTTTTGCTTCTGAGTGGTTTTAATTACAAAACCCTTCTCATCGGCGGAAACAAGTATTCCCTTGAGTTTGGCACCACTCTTGGGCAGCACCTCCACCTCCTGGCCTATATGGTTGATATACTGCTGGAGAACCTTGAACGGCTGACCTATTCCAGCTGAGCCCACCTCAAGTTCATAATCCTCAACATCACGGTCCAGTGTCGACTCAATGAAACGGCTAAGTTCAACACAATCATCAATCCAAACGCCCTCCGCCTGGTCAATCTCTACCACTATACGGTTGTCTGGAGTAACGTCCACATCTACCAGAAAATAGCCTTCCTTTGAGTCAAGCCATTGATTTGCAATGCTGATAACTTGTTGTTTGTCAATCATATAAAAAGTAATACTTGTTTTATACAAGTAATGTATGGCAATAAAAAAGAGGCCTCAGGGCCTCTCCACACATCATCTTATCGGGTGCAAAGATAGTATTAATCCTGCACCCGACAAAGAATAATGTTAAAAAATTGCTTAGTAACCTAAGTAGCCGAGCATGCGGGCGGCATAGCGGCGGCCGAACTCGCGCAGACCCTTGCAGTTGAAATGCAGATGGTCACGACCGGCAGCGCATCCGTAAGCGGGGACAACCAATGCCTGAGGCAGAGTCTCGGGCAGAGTAGCCATTACCTTGTTGTGGTCAGCGCAAACACCGCCCTGGTCTGCAGGAACGACCTCACCTGAAAGCAGAGGAATTGAACCGGCCTCAAGACCCAGGTCAGCCAGAATGTCATCATATACCTTCTTTACATTGGCAGGCCACTGGGGATCATTGGTGTTGGTCTCACCCTGATGCAGCAGGATACCCTTGATTACGCCATCCTGCTGAGCCTTTTTGCAGAGCTCAATCAGACGGTTGTAGGGATTGCCACCATACTCCTTGCAGATATTCTGCATCCAACCGGCCTGCTTGGGCATATACTCTTCACATTTGTCCTTGTCAAACAGGTCTATTGAACAACCTGCTACAGCTACCATAACAACGCCTATCTTAACGTTCTCAGGCATATTCTGAACCATGGTGCGGCCAAAATAATCGGCAGGGGTAAGACCTGTGCTGGGACGCGCCAAAGGCGGAACGGCTGTACGCCACTCACCCATCTTGCTGTCAGGGAAATCAACAGCGTTCATTGTCAGGAAACGGGGGCTTACATTCTCCTTGTCAATCTGCTCAGGACGGGGGTTACCCTCCATGTTTGACTGACCTATGCAAATGTAGATGTGGAAATTAGGATCCGGCTGAGCCAGAGCCTTAAACGGAGCCAGCATCAAAGCTGCCAGCAGAATAATACCTGTTTTTTTCATTTTATCTCTATAAGTTATTTGATTAGTCTATGCAATTTTCGGAATTAAAAGTGACTTACGCAAGCGTATCACTTCACTTTTATGGTTGAAAAATATACTTCTTGCCTACTATCTGAATTATTTTCCTCATCCCTACCATTTGAAGAAACATAATGAGTATGACTCTTACTGCTACTATAACTGTAACTGATAAATCCTAACTCATCGTACCTGTTCTCCTGCCGGGATTCAGTTTCAGCTTCAGAAGTATAAGTAATAGTCAAGTAACCATTATAACTATAATAAGAATCACTACGAGTACTAAAATTATAACTATAATTGTAAGAATTCAGCAAATTCCCTCGGGAATCAAAGGTTCTTCTATTCTCGACTTTATTTCTATCATCCCCAACCACATAGTTTAAATTCAAACAAATCCCTTTTGAATCATACTCAAGTTTACACTTTCCATATTCCGCCAGATTTCCTTCTGAATCAAAACAATACAGGGTTTCACTGGTAGGATTACCATTTGAATCACATATTATGGAACACTTTGCCCCAGCTGGCTGTCGAGTTTGCGATGTTGCTGCAGACATGGATCTCCTCCTATCTAAGATAGATGGCATCTTCCCATCTTCAATGATTATCGGCAGGCTTATGCTGTTTGACTCACTATTTATTTCAACGGCAGCAAGTACACCGGATGCAGAATAAGAATAAATGTAATTCACATTACCACAAAGGATATATTTGGAATCTTTTTCTGACCATTCATAATACTCTTCTTTTAAAAGTCTGTTGTTGTTATCATATGTCCATAAGTTCCTGCTTTTTTCATTTATATAACTCAATTCTTCTATTATCATATTTCCTTTATAATCATATTTATATTCACTCTTAGCCTCCTCTTTCCAATCAATACTGTCACTAGACTGCATTCTCAAAGAACTCAACGACCGTCCGTCTGAATCATAGTTTATTATTTCTCTTGTCCAAATCCCACTTAAACTTAAAATTGATTCTATTATCGTAATATCACTGGTTCTAAAATAATTCGAATTATAACTATCAGTCTCTTTACGAGAAATCATACCGGTCACAGAATTATACGTTGTCTTGGTTTCCGATCTGGATAAAACTATTAAATTGTTATTATATAAGCCATAAAATATTGATCTTCTTACGGCAATATTCCTGTCACGTTGAGCATAATTTTCATACACCAACAACCATTCTCCTTCATAGTTAACATATTCTTTTTGAGTACTGTGGACGTTATTATCTGAGCCAATAATATTGTATTCTACTTTTCTATCACAACTTAATCCATGGTTGTTAGTATAACTTGTATAATTCCTTCCATCTTCATCTGAATAAATGTAATAAGTCTCTGAATTGATAGTCAAAGATCCATCATTATCATATCGTTTTTTCAGATCTCTTATTATATTGCCCGTCGAATCAAAAAATTGGTATTGCACAGATTGCAATTGCCCATTATAATAAGTAAATACGCTATCCTGAACTGTTCTGTATTGACTCTCCTCACCCTGACCTTCTCCGGAACTTTTATTATCATCATTAGTCAGTTTATCCTCGCATGAAACAAGTGCTAAACTCATTAGGACAGACAGTCCAATCAAACCAAATGCAGTTCTTTTCATAAATATTCTTTTTTAAGAATTACCGATGCAGAATACAATGGCACAAATATCAGAATTATAAACGAGTTACACAAAAAACAAGTATGTTTGCATAAAGAAACAGTTTTGAGATGAAAAGAAGAACCTCAAGAGCAAACAACAATTTCCTGTTGGGCTCACTTATAATGATAGTATTGGTACTTGCAATGGTATTCCTGTTCCTGTACCTCTCTTTCAGATAATCACTTGGGAGCGGACAGAATGGAACGGTAACGGGCCGGATCATCCAGCAGTTTTACCGCATCGGCCAGGAACTTGTCAGACTTAAGGCTCTGCACTACCGCACCACGCTGATAATAATATCGCGTCACAATCTCCATGGCCAGTACACGCTCCAAGTCTGTGCGGAACACATCAAGATCATTCTTAAGGTCATACTGAAGCTTCTCTTCCAATGACTTGAATTCATCCTTAGCCTTATCGGCAAGTCCTTCTCTCTGGGCAATCTTCTTGAGTGATTCCAGCGCTTTACCGCTGCTGCTCTCATACTTGAAATCGCTGTTACTTACAAACTCCTTGAAAGCCACATAATCATCATCCGTAAGCGCAAAATCCTCAACAGGAGCTATTGTAGCGTGCTTGGTGCACCAGTCATTCACAAAATCAAAAAGCACCACATTCTGTGATATGTAATAGAGAATATCAGGCATAGTATCCTGCTTGCACTCCACATCAGGCCTTATGCCGCCACCGTCACGTACCGGACGGCCCGCTGCGGTATAGAACACCTTGGTCAGACTGTCCGGGATATGCTGTGCCTGACCTTTCTCATTACGCTTGGAGTAGTCAATCTCCTGTATGCAACGGCCGCTGGGTATGTAATACTTGGCAGTGGTAACCTTAAGCGTTCCGTTGAACGCCAGCATACGGGTGGTCTGAACCAACCCCTTGCCGAAGGTACGGGTTCCCACTATTACTGCACGGTCCAGATCCTGAAGGCTTCCGGCCACAATTTCCGATGCAGACGCTGACTGGTCATCGGTCATCACCACCAACGGGATGTTCTCATCAATAGGATTGCGCTCCGTCACATACTTTGACGCTGCCTGCGGAATCTTACCGCGCGTCTCAACCAGCGGAGTCCCTTTAGGAACAAAAAGGCCTACTATATCAACAGCTTCCTGCAGCAATCCTCCACCGTTTCCGCGCAAATCCAGTATTATACCCTTGGCTCCCTTCTCCTTAAGGTCAACAAGTGCCTCCATCACACTGCGTGAGCAGTGCTCAGTAAATGACTCCAGCAAAATATAACCATAACCGCGCCACATTCCATAATAAGGTACTGACGGCAGGGCTATCACACTGCGTGTTACATCAATGCTGATGGAATCCGGCACACCGGGACGGCGAACGGTTATTGTGAGCTTGGTATCGGCCTCACCGCGCAGATGGTCACTTACATATGATGAAGGCTTGCCTTTCATGCTCTCACCGTTTATGCTCAGTATCTCATCGCCGGCCTTAAGCCCGGACTTGGCAGCAGGCATATTCTCATAAGGCTCATCTATATACACATAATCTCGGTTGGTATATTGACGGATAATGGCACCTATACCTGCATACTTGCCGGTGGTTATCATCTTAAGGTCATTCACATCCTTTTCAGGATAGTATTCAGTATAAGGGTCAATCCCCCTCAGCATAGCCTGGATTCCCGCCTCAATTGTCTTGGAAGGATTGATGGTATCCACATAAAAACGGTCCAGCTCAGTCACTATGTCATGAAAGACTTCCAGATTCTTGGCTATATCAAAATTGTGGTCCTCAGCTTTCTGAGCATTTGCAGCCAACGGAGCAAGTCCAAGTATAAAGAAAAGGGCAACACCCTTGAATAAACCCTTCATAGCACTTTTATTCTATGTTTGTTTTCTGCGAAGATATACAATTTTGGCTTTATGGCCGAATTTTTGGCATTCTGACAGATTTTTTTGCCCAGAGATGTTGGATATTTCAAAAAAGGCGGTAAATTTGCACCGCGTTTGAGAGCAGCAGTGCTCCGAATGTGGGAAAAAGCTTCTTTAGCTCAGTTGGTTAGAGCATCTGACTGTTAATCAGGGGGTCCTAGGTTCAAGTCCTAGAAGGAGCGCAACAGGAGTTTCAAATGAAACTCCTGTTTTTGTTTATCCAGACTTGACCTAGTCCCCATGGTCCTAGGTTTTTCGGACTCTTCGAGTCCTCAACAGCTTCGCAGTCAAGTCCTAGAAGGAGCGATACCCCTGATTAACAGTCAGGGGGCTTTACATCTCTACGATATTCCGGAACTTTTTCCAGTAATAGTCTGACATATATGCTTTCTTGGAGCCCTTAGGCACATAAACAGTAGCCTGCTTGTATAATAAGGGATCAAATGATATATCCCAAATGGTAGGAGGAGTTGTGCTATTGAGAGTTATTGATTTCAGACTGCTGCAACCGTAGAATGCCTCCGCTTGTATCCTCTCGAGACCGGAAGGCATAATAACCGATGTCAGACTGCTGCAATCCTTGAACGTCCATGGACCGATAGCTTTTATACTGTCAGGTAATGCTACTGATTCCAATCCGCTACACTCCTTGAATGCACCATTTCCAAGGTATTTGATACTCGCAGGAAATGAAACTGACTTTATTTCTCTGCATTTATAGAATGCGTTATCAAGTATGACCGTTATACCCTCAGGAATAATGACCGATGTAGGATCATCATAGTTATAGAAATCATACGGCGGTTCCGGAACTTTTATGTTGTAGGGTTCCCACATTACCTTGTCAGCATCAACATATCCTGTTATCCCATAGACATTGGCTAAAAACCATCTGTGATATCCATCATCCCAGACAGAATAATAGCCCAAGCACTCAAACGAGTCCGGAATATCTTCAGCAACACCAATGACTTGTGTTACTTCAGCTTTCATTTGAGGCGATACTCTTACATAAACAGGCTCATTGCTGACAGATGTGATGCATCCCTGACCATTCTCTGCGCTGCGCATTTCAATATGACTTGTCGCTTTGTCCATCCATCCGTAATCCTGAGCTTCTACAAGATAACGGGTTTCATCCTCGGCCACATATAAACTTGCATCGCCGGTTTTATCATCCACAACCACAGTACCCCTTGTACCATAACGGAATCTTTGTTTTATGTAATTTGCAGGAAATATCTGCAAATCCCTGTCCGGAACAAAATCGGTCGAGTGCCACTCAAGTGCTCTGTCCGGACTTAATCCTGCCAGCATGAAATGCTGAACCACATCATTTACATAGGGATTGGGGTGCTGCACAAAATACTGATAGCTGCCACCTTTCCAAGGTTGTCCCATAAACAGGGAGTCAACCAAACATATCTCCTCACCATATTGTTCTGATTTCAGTCTCAGGGTAAAATCACCTATCTTACCGCCAGCCCACCGGGTGGCCGGAGTAAGCCAATAGTCTATCACATAATCGGCTATAAAGTTGTCGTTCATATGATAACTATATGTATGATGCACGGTATTCAGCCCTTTCTTGAATTCTGCCGTAAAGAAATATCCGTATGAGAAACGTATCCAGCGGTCCTCCTTTTCATTATAGAGTTCATTGGCATCGCAAAACGGTTCATCATCACTTATCTCATTGCCTATCCATTCTTCCATGTCCAACGGCTTGAAGTCTTTCCGGGCATCGTATTTCTTTTCAATGATTGCATTCTTACATTCCAGGGCCACATCATTCATGATGACCGTGAAATCCTTTATAAAAGGATGAATGCCGTCTCTGTTCTGAATTCCGCCAAGCCAACTGGGCGGTTCAGCTTCAAATGCCATAGTGACTGTCTTGGCGCGTCTAGGGTTGAAGAACTCATAGTAAACATCAACTTTTGCATAACCGTCACGGCCTACAGTGATGGTAAGAATCTCCTTTGAGACTGATATATCTGTCTCTTTAACCGGCACCAGCGTGTTACCGCTCATGTAATACGTAGCATCATTCGCTTTGATGGATGCGGCAAACAGCATTGCCAACAATGCAGAAACAATCTTTTTCATCTCCTGGTAAATTTCAAATTATTACTGAAAAGGATAGACAAAATGACACAGATACCCACTGCAAAAGGATAGTAAAGATATGGGATTATCTGCGTAGTGGCAAGACCGGTCAGACCGGCAGCCATGAGCAACTGGGCTCCGTAAGGAATTATTCCCTGTACAAAGCAGCTGAATATATCCATCAGACTGGCAGCCCGGCGTTTGGGTATATTGTATTTATCAGAAATGTCATTCACTATGCCGCCCACGGTAATGATGGCTATCGTATTGTTGGCTGTACAAAGGTTGGCCAGGCCGGTAAGCAGGCCTATACCCAACTCTGCACCCCTGCGCCCGTGCACACGCTTTACTATACCACGCATGATATACTCCAGGCCTCCGTTATATTTTATGGTGCCCAGCATTCCCCCCGCCAGCAGAGTAACAATGATAAGGTCACCCATACCGACAATACCCTGACCCATTGAGCTGAGCCAGCTAAACCAGTCAAGTGATCCGGTGCTGAAACCTACAACCGCATTCAGCAACAAACCTATCAGCAATACCAGAGTTACATTCATCCCGAACAGGGCAAGCACAATCACAGACAGATAAGGTACCAGTTTGAGCCACTCAATGGACTGGACATCAGATGTTGTCTGGATGCTCATTCCCTTAAACACATAATATCCCGCAACCACTATCACAGCAGGCAGCACAATCCTGAAATTGGCACGGAACTTGTCACTCATGGCGCATCCCACAGCTCGTGTAGCAGCTATGGTGGTGTCAGATATGAATGACAGGTTATCGCCAAAAAATGATCCGCCTACTATAAGTGCGGCCATCATACCCTGGCTCATGCCTGTCTCCTGGGCAATGCCATTAGCGATAGGCACCAGTGCTACAATGGTACCCACGCTTGTACCTATGGCAAGTGATACAAAACATGCCGTAAGGAACAGTCCTGCGAGCAAAGCCTTGGCAGGTACTATGCTCAGCGTAAAGTTCACCGTAGCTTCAATGGAACCCATCTCCCCTGCTGATCCTGCAAAAGCTCCCGCCAACATGAATATCCAGACCATAAGCAAGATATTCCAATGGCCCGCCCCTTCAGAGAATACGTTGATCCTGTAGTCAATCTTGCCCGGCGTTATGGCTACGGCATAGACTGATGCCAGCAGGAAAGCCGATGCCACCGGCACCTTGTAGAAATCACCTGCCAGCAATGAAGAAACCAGATAAACAATCAGGAATACAAATATCGGGCTTAATGCAAGCAACCCGGGTATCTTTTTCATTAAGAGTATTTCTCGCCATATTTAAGCATGGCGTCATTAATGTATCGTTTAAAGTCTGTCTCGTTATTTCGGCGGCATATTACCAGCACATCATCAGTATCCACCACAAGAAAATCTGCCAGGTCATCTATCACCACAAGTTTCTTCTCCTTGTTGCACAGAAACATGCTGTTCTGGCAGTTATAAACCTGATAATTGTACATACCCAGTACATTACCCTTATCATCCTTGGCGCAATAGTCATATAGCAGATCCCAGCTCTCAATATCGTTGAAGCGGAAATCACCTATGGCCATGCAGACCTTGTCCGTTTTCTCAAGGACACCATAGTCTATTGAGATGCGCGGGAACGCTTCATAAACAGAGTAAAGCAAACCACGACGCTCGTCGCGGCTGTGCTTTGTGTCAAAAATACGGTTAAACTGTGCTACCATCTCAGGCAGACAAACCTTGGCCAGCTCTATGAATGAATTTGCATTCCACATAAGTAATCCTGAGTTCCAATAGAACTCTCCGCTATCTACAAACACCTTGGCAAAACTCTCCTCCGGTTTCTCTGTAAATGTACGCACGCTGTATATCCCATCGGCCTTCTGCTCATCAATCTGGATATAGCCGAAACGGGTTTCAGGTCTTGTGGGCCTGATACCTACGGTGAGTATGCATTCATTGTCCTTGACAAATGACATGCCCCGCTCTATCACATTTACATAAGGTGCCTCATCAATGATGACCAGGTCAGAGGGTACGAACAGGATATTGGCATTGGGGTTTATATCGCGAATGTGATATGACGCAAGCAAATTACTGGGAGCTGTACCTTTCATGACAGGCTCTCTCAATACCTGTAAAGGATTAAGGTCTGGTAGTTGCTTGCATACATCCTCATAAAAATCCAGATTTGTTGATACTATGATATTTTCCTCAGGGAATATGCGCTTCATTCTCTGCACGGTCTCTTTAAGCAGCGTGTTGCCGTTGTTGTTGAAATCAAGGAACTGCTTGGGCATACCTTTGCGGCTCAAAGGCCATAACCGCGTTCCGAATCCGCCCGCCATTACAACACAAAAATTATCAGGTCCTAACATAATATCATTTATTGCTTGCTACGAAGATATGTCATATTTCCATAAAAACAAGCTTTTGAGGCACAAAATGGCACTATTCTAAAAAAAACACCGGTCCGTCGGTTAGTTTCAGCAAAATGTTGTACCTTCGCGACGGTTTTGATACCAAGCCCAGATGGCGGAATCGGTAGACGCGCTGGTCTCAAACACCAGTGGGGCGACCCGTGCCGGTTCGACCCCGGCTCTGGGTACAAGAAAAGGGAGGTTTTCGGACCTCCCTTTTCTTGTACCCAGAGCCGGGGTCGAATAGACCTTTTTTTAGTTCGCCACAGCGAACACGCTCCCTACGGTCGCTTGGCGGCCCTCCGGGACCGCTCTCGCTCGCATACTCGCGTCGCCCCAATACTATTTCTCGCGGGTTATTCTTTAACTTGCAAAAAAATGCGCGTTAATCTATAGGGATAAAAAATAAACCAGTTTCTTTTTTCTCCTCTCGGCTTGCAATTTAAACTTCGTTTGAATATAGGCTGCACCTCGGGATAAAAAACAAGTAAACTTCTTTTTTCTCCTCTCGGCTTGCATTATATTTGCAGTTAGAAACTAACTGATTATGAACTATGACATTCCTCAACCAATTCCACAAGGAGGCAACGGAGCGCAAGATGCGGAAGATAGCCGAATCACAGAAATCGCCAATGAGCTCGAAAGACTTTGCCGAATACATGAAGCGCAACGTGGAGCTGGCCAGTCAGATGTAGTGTCATTGGAAGATGAACAACGTGTAGCCGAACAGATGGCCAAGGCTGCAGGTTACTGGATTCCGATGTCAGATGTATTTGATTTGGGAGTTCCAGGTCCTAGCGGCAATGAAAACGACACTTACGTAGCAGATAAATACATCTACAAAGTAAATAATCTGTTCAATAGCGGAAGCATAACGGGATTGCTTCGTAAAATATGGATGCATAATCAGATTTTCCCGGAAACAGCATATTCTTTTTGTGGTTTTTGTGGCTTTGACGGAAGAACAGTTCTACCGGTTATTCGTCAAGCCAGAGTTTCTAATGCACGACCTGCCACATCGATAATGATTGATACTTATATGGTTGCATTAGGATTTCAAAAGACAGACAAGCCAGGTTATTACATCAATGATACCTATAAAGTCTGGGATGTATTACCACGTAATGTTCTAGCAGATTCAGAAGGAGACATCTTTGTGGTTGACGCAGAGATTGCGCTCATTCAGTAAGACTCTTCCTATACTTCGCTGCCAGTCTGCACAATACATCCAACTCCTCTATGAGTCTGGTTCGAAAACTGGTATCCTTCGGGGTACAAGAAAGACTTTGTAAGTTGTTGATTTTCAAACACTTTACAAAGTCTTGTTTCTTGTATCCCCCAAATTTGGTCACTTTTGGTCACCTTTTTTCTTTCAGACCAAAGAACCAAAGAGACCGATAAACAGGAATTTGACTACTTCCTCATCGGGCCGAAAGCGGACTGCTCGTTGAATTCATAACCGGGCTTCTTCCCCAGGTTCCAATACAGCGGAGAACGGAAGCAGAAGAGGAAGAAGGCGATGAAGTACACTGCTGCAGTGGCGTAATCGTACCAGAAGAAATCGGCCGGATTGAAAACGGCGAAGAAGTAGTAGAAAGAGATGGGCGCCAGGCCGAACACGGCCGTGATCAAACCGGCATTGTAGCAGGTCTTGAGACGGACATTGAACAGCACCAGATGCATCAGTAGCTCTGCGAAGTTGAAAATCAGCGCACCGATGGTGAGGAAACGGACACCGGGAAGGAACACCGGAAGAAGATAGACCATCAGCAGGAAAGTCCAGTTGCCGAACATGCTGCTCAGGTGATTACAGTTCCATTTCGATGTATCCAACTCATCCTTGCCCAGGAGAACCTTTACGCCCATATACGGAAATCCGCCTGGCCAGCCGAATTCTTCATAGAAATGAAGGAAGAGGATAGAGACGGAAGCCAGCAGAAGTTTCTGGACAATGCCAATTGGAAGAAGGACGGCCAAAACTGCGGTAATCCCCGCAAGGTAGACCGAGATGTGATGCCAGTTGTTGACGAACTTTTTCATTTGTATGCAGTATTATTGTATCGTTGTTGCAAAGGTACTCAGATAAAGCAGCCCCAAAAAGGTCAAAAATAGTGCAATATTGAGCAAAAGGTACGATATTGAGTTATTCTGACTATATTTGCAGCCAAAAACAGCATTATTATGGAGCAAAAAGTCGGCATTTCTCTTTGCATCAATGGCACAGCAAAACGTATTGCCGGGAGCCGCATGGGTCAGATTACACCGGGGATGGCAACTATCATCACCCCGGCTCTTCCGACCGTAGAGCTTGAGCGCAGCCCGGACTTTGAAGAATGCACCGTCCTTGAGAAGATGAATCTGGTAGCCGAAGAGACTGCTCCCTTCTTCCCCCAGATGATGCCCGTAATTAATCAGTCGTTTCCTTCCATCCAACTGGATGATTCCACCGTCAAGTACTTTGTTGAGGCGGCAGGCAGGATTTCAGAGCGGGAGAGACGGGATGCCCAAACACCTCTCTTTCGGCAGATGAACGAGCGCTTGATTTCACTGATGCGTATGGAACTAATCCTCGGCGTGTTGTATGAGATTGCCTCCGGAAAGCGTCCTGAAGCTGAAAAGCCTTCACGGGGCGAGCAGGTTTTCGTGCGTTTTATGCAATCGCTGGGACGTGACTTTGCAAAGCGACGGACGGTAGCAGACTATGCCGATGAAGCCGCTCTCTCGGTGCGGCATTTCTCCACGTTGATTAACCGCTATAGTGGCCAAACGCCCATACAATGGATAACCACTTTTACCGTCAACCAGGCTAAATCCCTTTTACTGCAGCCGGACATCCAGGTAAAAGAAATCGCCGCCCGGCTTGGCTTCCCGGAACAGTTCACCTTCCGAAAATACTTCAAGACACACGCAGGGCTGTCTCCGACAGAGTATCGGAAGGCCTCTTCCCGATAATGGCCTTTCCTGCGTTAAATATCGATTTATCTAACTGTCAAAGTTAATCATTATTCTCCAGACCCTCTAGAACTAGATAGTTCTTTCGGTCACTTTTGGTCACCTCTTTCAAAATTTGGTCACTATTGGTCACCTTTTCCGCTTATTATTTGAATACACCGCTGGTATTACTCAACCACTTGATAGACAAATCATTCGATAGCCACCAAGAATACACGATAGCCACCAGTTATTTAGCTCCGGCTCTGGGTACAGAAAAAGGCAGGCTTAACGCTTGCCTTTTTCTGTACCCAGAACCGGGGCCGAATAGACCTTTTTTTAGTTCGCCACAGCGAACAGGGCGGCCCTCCGGGACCGCTCTCGCTCGCATACTCGCTTCGCCCCAATACGTTATATCGTGGGTTAGGGGCAGACGGGACGCACAGTCAGGCCTTCATAACGAAACCTGCCATTGGAACAGACAGGATTATCAGCATCCAGATCCCGCAACCAGTAACAACAGCATGAGTCCCTATCCTTATAATAAACTCCAGTGTCAAAAATGTCGTCACGA
>JAGBPB010000085.1 GCA_017633615.1 Bacteroidaceae bacterium
CTCAAAATATTATTTACAAAAAACTGCTCAATCCTGGCAAGGTCACTTGACCAGAACCTTGCTAACGCGGCCGCCGACACTGCGGATTATGTGCAGGCCAGGAGCATCAGCATCGATTATACGGCCGTCAAGGCTGTAGTGTTCTGTTATCGTACTGGCCAAAGAATCATGAACAGGTTCTACTCTAAGCATTACACCATCAAATCTGTCACCGAAATACGCTGGAATTGTGTAATGGTCTGACAGTTCCTCGAAATAATAAACATTTTCTATTTGGAAACGGCAGTATCCCCGAAGAGGTTTGTCTTTATCCGATGGGTGCCGTCTGAAGACAACAGAATAATACTCCTTATCATAGTAATCTGCATACCATGCCTCTTCATTCCCGTCAAGATTCTCCATTCTTGCCGTGATTCTACTCTCAGAACCTTCCAGCAATGGCTTTTTGAAGGAAACGACTATGCTGTCCAAATCGGATGGCACACCATCTATATACCTGTCCAGACTGCATGATCTGAAGTAATCCATATATGAGACAGACAGCGATGAACTATTATCACCCGCATACAGGTCAACTAAATCAGGAACCCTGCGCCATACAGTGTCATTCGTTTCGGCACTGATACTCTCTATGTATTTCAATGCCAGTCCGGTTTCTTCGGCAGGATTGGTGAAACTAATCCTGATATTGGTTATTCCGATAAATGAATCATCTTCAATCCAGACATACAGTCTGCCATCCGAATGATATTCTCCACCGAGGATATCATACACGTATGGCTCTTGGCCATAAACACCAGTTATCGAGAAATAATCCGACGGTACTTCGACAGCGCCAAAAGGAGCTGCGCCTGCTATATCGCTGATATTGGTTGGAAAAGCAAACTCTATCCTTGCCAGATCACCATCAACAAGTACATTACACATCTTGTTTTTGCTCAGTGTCAGATTATCAAGCCGGAAAGTGCGTCCTGGACTGACAAATGAAAGCCTGAGACAGCAGTCTTCATAATCGGCATTACTGTAGAACATCACACTCGAATATCCGAACAACGGACTGAAGAACATACCGTTGTTAAGGTATCCGTCCGGTGATATCATGGGACCTGATACAGGGACAAGACCTTCGGCTGTCCTGTGGAACACTCCAATCAACACGTTTCCTCCCCACACATCGGACCCTATGTGATAATCAAGGCAATAAGGAAGCCCGGCCTTAAGACTGAAATCACCTATGGTCAACGAAGCATCGCCTGGCTTGCATTCGGAATCATTCACATTCCCTCCGGTTTTCCATTCAAGATAGTTGTAATTCACAACGTTTGGGTCCGGTTCATTACATATGTCATACGCGTGAAACTCTTCTGTAACAATCCGCACCTCATCTGCTGAGCCGTCAGGACGGACGGCCTTGTTGCTGATGACGTAGTTCGTCTCCCCCTGCTCGAATCCGCAGGACAGCAGCGTATCCTCAAGCAATCCGGATTTTGATATTACATAGACATCGGACTCGGTATAAATCAGGAGCTTGTCGCCATATTGTCTGAAGTCATATAAACCTTCATCCTTTTTAATTTTAGGCACCGTACGTGGAATATTCCATGTCTTCCCGCCGTCTGTGGAACACATGAGTTCAAATTCATAACTACCCCCAGCCATATAAATTATGTCGCTGTTCACGTTGTCATAAACAGTGTATGCCCAGTCGGCATCAAATAGTTCATTTTCTTTCTTATTCAATAACGGTGCTTCCCATGTATGCCCGTTATCGGTCGATATGAAAATATTACACCTTGCGCCACCGGCTATCCATATGTCCGGGTCAGTAGGATGAAACGCCATGGAACCGACGAAATTTTCTCTCATAGAAAGTTCTATATAATTCCATGTCAGCCCGCCATCATAGCTGATGTCTATAAAAGGTGTCCAGATGCCATCCGTCCCGCATCCGTAAATAATCTCAGGATTCAAAGGATGGTACCCTATCCATGTTGAAATAATACCCGTCAGTTTCTTCCAGGTCTGCCCGAAATCGGAAGACTGGAATAACCCCATAGAGCCTGAAACCAGCAATGTGTTAGGGTCAGTAGGATGCTGCACCAGTCTGTTTATGAACTGCTCTTTTCTGAACGTTTCAGGTGTAACGTCCTCGTATGTCTTGCCGCCATCAGATGACAATAGCATGTACTTGCCTTCAGTTTTACTGATCAAAGCGAGCATGTCGTCCCCACTGCGTACATAATCCTGGATAGGAATGTTCTCAAACCCTACCAACTGCCAGGAACTGCCGCCACTGGATAAATCCTTGGAGTATAGGCCCAGTTTGGTGCAGACATAAAGGGTGTCGCCCTCAACATGCATTTGCTGCCTGGTATCGTAACCTATGTATTCACATTTCTCAACGCCCAACCCGAGAGGGGTGAACAGTTGAGCTTGTGTGGAAATGTTACCTGTTAGGAGAAACATAGAGACAAACGCTTTTAATATTTTATTCCGTTTCATAACTAAATAATAGTATGCGTGAATTCTAATTTAAAGTGCAACTTTTTCAAAGTCAAAGTTAAACATAGTTTTGCAATATTCCAACGGCGTCTTGTAACCTAATGATTTTCTTGGCCTGTTATTAAGCTTATCAGGTTCATACCTGTATCAGCTCTTGTCATATTGTCTGTCCCCGCACTCAGATGGTACAAGGCGCAGGCTGAATGGAAATACATAACCGATAATCTAAGGGAAGACAAGCATACAGCCATTATGCTAAGAGAAAAGACTATCCCGCATACCGATGCCGTGCTGCTTGACAACGGCCGTTATCTATACCTCCTTTACGAACGGCAGGAAGACACGGTAAGGATGGAAGAAACAGCCCGGAATATTATGGAGAAGCCGGTCAAGATAATGAACCGCAAGGCAAGGGATATCCGCCTTCAGGTCAGGAA
>JAGBPB010000086.1 GCA_017633615.1 Bacteroidaceae bacterium
CATGATGCCGTCGTTGTCGACTTGCAGGTTCAGTTCCTCTTTCTTGAGACCCGGAACAGCGAACTCAAGTTCGTAGTTCTTCTCATTCTCGATTACGTTCAGAGCCGGTACACTGGCTGCGGTGCGGGTAGTGAACCAATCATCATTCATAAAATCGTTGAACAGACTGGGTAACCAATTCTGGTTGTAGTTCTGATTTCTTCTTGCGAGTAACATAGTTGTAACCTCCTATACTTTAAAAATTAAACATTTACTTTCTTGAGCCTCCCTTGCGGGCCGGCTTCGCAGTATAGAAGACAAATGTGATGCCAACAAAAAACGTATGACAAAATGTCATACGTTTATGATTATAATCTGACAACCTGTCAAAGGTTGGCCAGCGGAGTGGACCAAATGTCACCGCTAAGGCTCTTGCGCTCCTGGTCAATCTTAAGCAATGCACCTCGAATATCGCTTTCCAAAGCATGCTCCAGATCGCAGTAACCGGTGTTGTTGATTCTGGAGAGAACATATACAACAGTTATCTTGGTGGGATCAGTTGAGGGTACGTACGCAGGTTCGCGTTCATCGGACTGGAGAACGGTCTCCAGGAGTCCGGCCTCTACCAGCATGTCAAGTGACGAGATGACGTAACGGATAGGTATGTGCAGCTCACTGGCCAGTTCCTTTCGGTTAAGTGCGGGAAGGTGCTTGTCAAACCTCTTGCAGATGCATGACATAACCATAAGGCAGTAGAAATCCTCATGGCGGCGGCTTATCTTATCAGGCTCCTTGAAGTAGTTGAAGTTGTCGTTGTTCTGGCTCACGTATGCCAGTTCACAACCAAACAGGATGATGGCCCATGATATGTTCAGCCAGAAGAGGAACAGCGGCAGAGCGGCAAATCCACCATATATCTGGTTGTAACTTGACAGTGACAACTGACCATTGAGGTAGTACTTGAGTAGGATCTGGAACAGGAAGCCTATTATGAATCCCGGTATAACAGCGTGTCTGAATTTGACTTTGGTGCTGGGCATGAAGATATAGAACCCGGTGAATATCAGGCCTGAGAGTATGTAAGGCATGGCATCTTTGAGCAGGAACTTTGAGAACTCTCCAAGTAATTGGAATCCTGCCATTCGTGCTATGAGTTTGTCGGTCAGCACAGAAGTACCGCTCAGGATTATTATGCTTATAGGAAGAAGAATTACTAAAGAGAAATAGTCTGTTATCTTGCGTCCCATTCCGCGTGCCTGCTTAACGTGCCAGATTGAGTTCAGGTTAGCTTCGATTCCATCGGCCAAGGAATAGACAGAGAAGAGC
The DNA here is from genome assembly GCA_017633615.1 of Bacteroidaceae bacterium. The sequence continues at coordinate 1,306 of JAGBPB010000086.1, forward strand.
AGGAATATAAGGCCGATACCGATGAATGCGCCGCTAGATACGTATTGCATGTATCCGTCAATGAACTGCATCACAGAAGTCAGGGATGAATTGTCCTCGGCGAAACCCTTCTGGATCAGGCTGGTTACGATGTTCTCAAAACCGAATCCTCGTGCCACTGCGAATATCAGAGCCAGGATAGGAACTATGGCGAACAGCGTTGAGTAGGTGAGTGCGGCCGCCTTTGTCATGACTTTGTCGTCAAGGAAGGTGCGAACTGCTATGACAATGACCTTTACGGTTTTGCCGATTGCGCGGCGTAACGGTCCTTTCTGGTAAAAATCAAATGCCCAGATGTCCTTTGTTACAAATACCTCAAGGCGCTGTATGAACGCCTTCATCTTGCTTTCTTTGTTCTCTGCCATAGCAATTAATTGTTAGTCAGGGAACAAATGTAAATAAAAAATCTATAGCTTGTCCTTCAGGAAGCGGCCAGTGTGGGATTCGGGACAGGCGGCTACCTGCTCGGGGGTACCGCAGACAACCAGATGACCTCCGCGCTCACCGCCTTCGGGGCCCAGGTCAATAACGTGATCGGCGCACTTTATCACGTCCATGTTGTGCTCGATTATGATTACGGTGTGGCCGCGACGTATCAGAGCATCGAATGACTCCAGCAGTTTACGGATATCGTGGAAGTGCAGACCGGTTGTGGGCTCATCAAATATGAATATGGTGGGCTCGGCCTTTTCAAGACTCAGGAAATAGGCCAGTTTTACGCGCTGGCTCTCACCGCCGGATAGGGTCGATGAAGACTGGCCCAGTTTGACGTAACCCAGTCCTACCTGGCGCAGCGGCTCAAGTTTCTTGACAATGCGGCGCTCGGCGGGGTCATCGGCCGAGAAGAACTCGATGGCCTGGTTTACGGTCATTTCAAGTATCTCCCAGATGTTCTTGCCCTTGTAGGTTACCTCCAGGACGTCGTTCTTGAAACGGCGGCCGTGACAGCTCTCGCAGACCATCTGGAGGTCCGACATGAACTGCATGGATACGGTTACAACGCCCTCGCCCTTGCACTCTTCGCAGCGTCCGCCCTCCGAGTTGAATGAGAAGTGGGTGGGACGGTAGCCCATCTGGTGTGACAGCGGCTGGTCAGCAAAGAGTTTGCGGATCTCATCATACGCCTTGACGTAGGTCACGGGATTGGAGCGGGTGGTCTTGCCTATGGGATCCTGGTCAACAAACTCGACGGACTTTACCATTGACATATCGCCCTCAAGACCCAGACATTCGCCGGGACGCTCGGTTGTTTCGCTATAGATATTCTTGAGGTGGCGGTACAGGATATCGCGCACTAAGGTACTCTTGCCTGATCCGCTCACGCCTGTAACAACGGTCATCACGTTGAGCGGGAACTTGACGTCAATGCCGTCCAGGTTGTTCTGGCGCGCACCTTTAACAAGAATGTAACTGTTCCACGGGCGACGTGAAGAGGGCACGGGTATGCTCTCGGCGCCGGTCAGATACTTGACTGTCCAGCTGTCGGTATTGTTCTCAAGCTGGTTTGTGGGGCCTTGATATATTATCTCACCACCGTGACGACCTGCCTCCGGACCAACGTCAATGATGTAGTCCGATGCACGGATAATCTCCTCATCATGCTCCACAACAACCACAGTATTGCCAATCTGCTGCAGCTGGCGCAGAACCTTTATCAGCTTCTCGGTATCGCGGCTATGCAAACCGATACTTGGCTCGTCAAGCACGTAGAGCGAACCCATAAGGCTGCTGCCAAGTGATGTAACCAGGTTGATACGCTGGCTCTCACCGCCCGACAGAGTTGCGCTGGCACGGTTCAGGGTCAGATAATCCAGACCCACATCAAGCATGAACTGTATGCGGCTGTTTATCTCAATGAGCAGGCGCTTGGCGGTCTGCTCCTCATGCTGAGTCAGCTTGAGGTTGTCAAAGAACTTCTTGAGTTCCGATATGGGGAGTTCAACCAGGTCGTTGATTGAGGTTCCGTTTATGCGAACGTAATCGGCCTCTTTGCGCAAACGCATTCCGTGACACTCGGGGCAGATGGTCTTGCCGCGGTAACGGGCCAGCATAACACGGTACTGAATCTTGTACTGGTTCTTGGCCACCATATCAAAGAATGTGTCAATACATGTCTCATCCCAACCGCGCTCATCCTTGCCGCGGCCGCTGCCGTGCCACAGGTAGTCTTTCTGCTCCTGTGTCAACTGGTAGTAGGGGGTGAATATGGGGAAGTCATGCTCCTGGGCATGCAGGATGAAATCATCCTTCCACTCCACCATCTTGTCACCGCGCCAGCAAACAACCGCGCCGTCATAAACGCTCAGCGCACGGTTGGGAATGACCAGTGACTCGTCAATGCCTATTATTCGGCCGAATCCCTCGCACTTGGGGCATGCGCCTACGGGCGAGTTGAATGAGAACAGGTTCTCGGTGGGCTCCTCAAACTGGATGCCATCGGCCTCAAACCGGTTGCTGAAGGTATGGAGAGTGGTATCTTTTGTATCGTAGAAACGGAGCATGCACTGGCCCGATCCCTCAAAGAAGGCGGTCTCAACGGAGTCGGTCAGGCGGCTCAAAGTCTCTTTGGAATCATCGGTTGTAAGGCGGTCAACCAGCAGGAAAATCTCCTTGGTGCGGGATGAGAGCTCCTTAAGGTGCTTTGCGTCGGCCAACAGGTCCTCGATTCGGATCATCTCGGCGTTATGCTCAATGCGGGTAAAGCCCTCCTTGAGTGATGTGCGCAGCTGCTCCTCCAGGTTACGGCCGCCGCGAATGGGCAGGGGCGCCAGCACGGTAAACCTTACGCCCTTGGGCTGCTTAAGCACAAACTCCACAACATCCTCCACGCTGTGCTTGCGCACCTCCTTGCCGCTTACCGGCGATATGGTACGGCCGATGCGGGCAAACAGCAGTTTGAGATACTCGTAAATCTCAGTCTGGGTGCCCACGGTTGAGCGGGGATTGCGGTTGCCGGAGCGCTGCTCTATGGCGATTGTGGGCGGCAACCCTTCGATGAAATCGCATTCGGGTTTCTTCATGCGGCCAAGGAACTGGCGCGCATATGATGAGAGTGACTCCACATAACGGCGCTGGCCCTCGGCATACAGTGTGTCGAAGGCCAGTGAAGACTTGCCTGATCCCGAAAGACCCGTTATGACGGTAAAGGTGTCGCGCGGAATATCAACCGAAATGTTCTTCAGGTTGTTAACCCTTGCGCCTTTTACCCTTATTGAATTCTCTTCGCTGTTCACCCTTTGCAATTTTTAGACTGCAAAGGTAATGCTTTTTTTTGCATTTTAGAACGCCAGGAAGTTCAGGCGGAGTGTAAGCTGGGGGTAGAGGGGGAATTTTGCCAGATACTCCGATGCGGTCTTAACCTGATCACCTAACTGCTCGGCGGCATCGGCCATAACAACCTCCTTGTCCTGAAGGTAGAACTTGGCGCCTGTGTAGATCATTGTGCCTAACTCAAACTGGAAACCAACGCGCTTGTTGGGGACGCTTCGGCCCAAGCCCAGACCTACGTAATACTTGAGCGGATCAAACTTGTAATCGGCCTGCATGTAACCGCAGCCGTCCTTCTCAATGACGGGATACTTCTCATTACCTATCTCAAGGGCAATCTCATAACTGTCATCACCGGTCTTCTGGCGAAGTTCCTGCAGTGCAGCCCAATCATTCTCGGTGGTGTTACCGTGAATGTTCAGGAATGAGTTCTTGTTTGCAGCGAAGTAGAAACCGCCGGTAAGATAGAAGCTGCTTTTCTCAAACGGATACCAGTCAAGCAAGAGCTTTATGTTCTGCAAACCAACCTTCACACCTGCGCTGATGGGAGCCTCATCACCGAACTTGTGCTGGAAATGCATAATAGCGTCATACTGCTGCTGAGCCTGCTTAAGATCCTTAGTATCGATGCTGAATTCTCCGTTCACAAGATCACCCGACGGCATCCAGTTGTAACCTGCTCTGACTACCAGATGCTTCTGGACCGGCATTGCAACTTGAATACCGATTCCGTGAAGACCAGCCTCAACACCAACTCCAAGGTGGCTGAATGCCTCCAGATTGTCCTGGGCCGATAAGCCTAATGTAAGCAGTGCAACTGCTGATGTAATAAATAGCCTCTTCATATCAAATTGTATTTAGAAAGTAAATGTTTCAGTTTCAGACGTGAATGATGAGATTGCGGCCGATGCATTGCGCATGTAGAACACAATCGTATTGTCATCATTCTCATTATACATGGAGCGCAGTGACTCATTCTTGTCCAGCATATCCTTCTTGGCCGATACGCGATCATCAGGGATAAGCTCACATACTATGCGGATCCACTGGCCGTCCTTGAAGGCGCAGATTTCGGCCTTGGGATTGGCAATGAGCTGCTTGTAGACGTTCTTGACCTTACCGGTCTGTATGTAAAGTTTGCCCTCAAAAATCTCGGCTGTGCCGAAGGGGCGAACGTGGGGCTGGTCTCCGTCAACAGTTGCCAGATAATAGGTTCCTGCTTCCTTGAGGAACTTCTGAGCGCGCAGTGCGTTCTCAGGGTTAGGGGTGGTTTTTGTAATCATAATTCCGTTGCTTTCAGTACTCTGTTTCTGTGCGTTGTTACCGCATGACAAAACCATCATCGCGGCCACAGCAATCAAGAAATATCTTTTCATATTGTAGGGTTTAATATCGCAAAGTTAAGATAAATCCTGAGTTATGCGCGCTTTGAAGAATGCCAATATCTCAGGGTTGTCCATATGATGCAGGTAACTGGTGCGTACCAGATCCAGTGCAGCGTAGGGGCGGAGTTCACGGTTAAGCGCCTCAACATCCTTTGTGCCGGTATAGGCTACGGCAAAAGCGTTCCAGAAGTCTATCATTTGTTGCTGGGTCATATGTGTGAGATCCTGCACCTGAGGAATGAAGCTGTCCTCAACCATCATCTTGTAGAGGTGGGCCAGATCCATCATGTAATAGCCCTGTGACAGCCAGCCCATATCAATCCAGTAGTACTGTCCACCAGCAAGAATGATATTTCCCGGCTGGAAATCACCGTGCAGGCAGTTTGTCGTATCCGGCATAGCATCCACCAGGGCCGATAAGCGCTCACGTTGATTATCATCTACTAACGGTGATGTCTTGAGCGCATCACGCAGAAGCTGTTTCATGGGCACAACATACTCGTTCGGAGTGATGGGCGTGCTGTGAAGAACCTTACCGTACTCGGCCATCATGGCTGCGTATTCAGGAATGCGGTCGGGGGCATCGGCACACAGACGGGCAAAAGATTTCTTTCCCTCAATGATCTGGCACAGGTATCCGTGATTCTTTCCGTTACGAACAATCTCAATCATCCTTGGAGTGGGCAAACCCATCTCAAAGGCGGTCTGGGCGGCATAAAACTCCTGCTCAACTTTCGGGGCACTGCTCAGATCACCGGTGACCAGCTTGAGCATTACGCCGGGATGAGCATCGGACACAAAAGCCTGTCCGTTAAAGCCTTCACCCACCATCGTCCACTCACTCATTTCAATCTGGGGATACTCTTTCATAGTCCTTTGAATAGCTATACTTTGCAAAGATAACAATCTGAACAATTAGGGACGGTTCTTTTTTGATCAATTCCCGGATAAGGTTCTAATTTGCTTTCATTTTTGAAACGTCCCCAATTGTATATAGATCAGTTATTCTGGTTTATCAGATTAACCACCACTTTTACCATAATGTCTTTTTCGTCTGGTCTGCTTTCCGCAATCATAAGAGTTAAGGCCACAAGTGTATTGTCTGGCAGACGCTTTGAGCCGTCTGGACGGTAGAGGATGCGGTTCTCGTTAAGGAACCAAAGGAAAAGGGTTGCTGCAATACGCTTATTGCCGTCGCTGAAAGAGTGGTTCTTGGTTACCAGATATAGCAACATTGCCGCTTTCTCTTCAACGCTGGGGTATAGTTCCTCACCTCCAAAGGTCTGATAAATCTGTCCTATGCTGCTCTTGAAAGAATCATCCTTCTCGTTGCCGAAAAGGGTAGAACCGCCAAACCGATGGCGCAACTTAACAATCTCCTCCATAGCGTTCTCATATGTAGCATGGAACAACTCTTCCTGAGTGGTCTGGCTTATGGTAAGACGCTGATAGTCATAGTTGTCAAGTGTATCTAGAGCATAAGTGTAGTCCGTTACAACCTCAAATAGGGCGTTGGTTTCATCGGTAGAAATTAAGGGCTGATTCTGTATGGTACGCCCCAGCATACTTACCAACTGGCGCAGTTCGGCAATCTGCTCGCGACGCATTCGCTCGTTTACGGCGTAACCCTTTACGAGGTATTGTTTCAATACTTCATTGGCCCACTGGCGGAATTTTACTCCTCGTTTTGAGTTGACTCTATATCCTACTGAAATGATCATGTCGAGATTAAACATCGTAATCTCACGGTTAACAGTACGTTTACCTTCTTGTCGAACCTGTCGGAATTTCCGACATGTTGAAAATTCTTTCAATTCTCCATCATTGTATATATTTTGAATGTGTTCAATGATGTTTGTTCTAGAGGACTTAAATAGATTGGCCATTTGGGTTTGTGTAAGCCACACGGTATCATTCTCAAGGCGGACTTCAATCTGAGTGTGTCCATCGTCTGTCTGGTAGATTAAGATTTTGTTCTGTTCCATACTGAATAATAAATGATTATTGTAACAAAGGTAAGCAATGTAATCTGCCTTGTCAAATCTTTGCAAGGTTTGCAAAAAATAAGCGTCCTTAATGGATTACAGTATCTCTCTTGCAATCCAAGCGCATGCCTCAGCATCGGCCAGTGCGTGGTGATGATTCTCTAATTGATAACCGCAAGCGGCTGCAACTGTCTGGAGCTGATGGTTTGCTAAAGACGGTAGTTTCCTGCGTGAGCAGCAAAGAGTGTCGTAGAAAACATAGTCAGGGTAGTCCATCTGATATGTGCGGAATACGGCCCTCAAGCAACCTTCATCAAATGGGCTGTTATGTGCTACGAGGGGCAGTCCTTCTATCATCGGTTCAATCTGGGCCCAGACATCGGGAAACACGGGCGCATTATCCGTGTCGCGGCTGCATAACCCATGCACCCTCTGGCACCAATAGTTGTAATAATCGGGCTCCGGCTTTATGAGCGAGTAGAACGAGTCTACAATCTCACCATCGCGCACGATGACTACGCCTACTGAGCATACGGAACTACGCTCGCTGTTTGCCGTTTCAAAATCTATTGCTGCAAAATCTTTCATCCCTGCACAAATCGGAGGCAAAGATAAACAATTAGGGACGGTTAGGATGGTTCCCAATTGCACATTTTTAGCTGTTTGTTTGTGGTGTAGCAGAATAATGCCTAACTTGCCGGCAATATGTTAAGCAGGCGAGAATATATTAAAAGAATTAAGGCTCACACTGAAACCATTATTGAAGATTTTGGTGTGCGTTCACTTTGTTTGTTTGGCTCGGTTGCACGAAACGAGCAGAATGAATCAAGTGATATTGACATATTTGTTGATATGGAGCCTGATTTCTTAAAAATTGCCGGTTTAAAACAATACCTTGAAAG
>JAGBPB010000008.1 GCA_017633615.1 Bacteroidaceae bacterium
ATGAGATTATTGACAATCTTGGTTTCAAGACCGTTGAGGACGGAGCTGCTGCAGCCCGTAAGGCAGGTGCCGATATCGTGGTGCTCTGCTCAAGCGATGATGAGTACGCCGATTACGGTCCCGCCGCATTCAAGGCAGTAGGTGACAGCGCAATCTTCGTTATTGCCGGTAACCCCGCCTGCATCGAGGACCTCAAGGCCGCCGGTATTGAGAATTACGTCCATGTACGCTGCAACGTACTTGAGACTCTCCGTGATTTCAACAGCAAGCTTAACATCAAATAATCCGTAGTTATGAAACCTGATTTCAAGAATATAGACATCAAGTCCGCAGCCCCCAAGGAGGCTCTTTGCGGATGCAAGACAAAGGCAGGTGCCGATGAGATCTGGAAGACTCCGGAGCACATTGAAGTAAAGCCTGTATATACCAAGGAGGACCTGGAGGGCATGGAGCATCTGAACTATGCCGCCGGTATCGCCCCCAACCTGCGTGGTCCTTACTCGACCATGTATGTGATGCGTCCCTGGACCATCCGTCAGTATGCCGGATTCTCCACAGCCGAGGAGTCTAACGCATTCTACCGCCGTAACCTGGCCGCCGGTCAGAAAGGTCTGTCAGTTGCGTTTGACCTTGCCACCCACCGCGGCTACGATGCCGACCACGAGCGTGTGGTAGGTGACGTAGGTAAGGCCGGTGTATCCATCTGCTCGGTCGAGGATATGAAGGTGCTGTTCGATGGCATACCTCTTAACAAGATGTCAGTATCCATGACAATGAACGGTGCCGTTCTGCCTATCCTGGCCTTCTACATCGTATCAGGTCTGGAGCAGGGCGCCACATTGGCCGAGCTGCAGGGAACCATCCAGAACGATATCCTCAAGGAGTTCATGGTGCGTAACACCTATATCTATCCGCCCAAGTTCTCAATGAAGATCATCGCCGACATATTCGAATATACATCACAGAATATGCCCAAGTTCAACTCAATATCAATCTCCGGTTACCACATGCAGGAGGCAGGTGCTACCGCCGATATCGAGCTGGCTTACACTCTTGCCGACGGTATGGAGTATCTGCGTGCAGGTATCAACGCCGGCATGAACATAGATACATTCGCCCCGCGTCTGTCATTCTTCTGGGCCATCGGTACCAACCACCTCATGGAGATTGCCAAGATGCGTGCAGCCCGTCTGCTCTGGGCCAAGATAACCAAGAGCTTCGGTGCCAAGAACCCCAAGTCAATGGCTCTGCGTACACACTGCCAGACTTCAGGTTGGTCACTCACCGAGCAGGATCCGTTCAACAACGTTGGCCGTACCTGCATCGAGGCTATGGCAGCAGCCCTGGGTCACACCCAGTCTCTGCACACCAACGCCCTTGACGAGGCTATCGCACTGCCTACCGATTTCAGTGCCCGTATTGCCCGTAACACCCAGATCTATATCCAGGAGGAGACCAACATATGCCGTGAGGTTGACCCGTGGGCAGGCTCATACTACATTGAGTCACTGACCAACGAGATTGCCCACAAGGCTTGGGAGCACATCCAGGAGATTGAGAAACTGGGCGGTATGGCCAAGGCCATCGAGACCGGTCTGCCCAAGATGCGTATCGAGGAGGCTGCAGCCCGCACTCAGGCCCGCATCGACTCCGGCGTTCAGACCATCGTAGGTACCAACAAGTACCGTCTGGACCACGAGGATCCCATCGATATCCTTGAGGTTGATAACACTGCCGTTCGCAACCAGCAGATTGAGCGCTTAAAGCAGCTCCGCGCTAACCGCAATGAGGCCGATGTACAGAAGGCTCTTGATGCCATCACCAAGTGCGTTGAGACCGGCGAGGGCAACCTGCTTGCACTTGCTGTCGAGGCCGCCAAGGTGCGTGCATCATTAGGTGAGATTTCATATGCCTGCGAGAAAGTTGTAGGCCGTTACAAAGCAGTAATCAGAACAATATCAGGCGTGTATTCATCAGAAAGCAAGAAAGACGCAGACTTTGAGAGAGCCTGCCAGCTTACAGCAGAGTTCGCAAAGAAGGAGGGCCGTCAGCCCCGTATCATGATTGCCAAGATGGGTCAGGACGGTCACGACCGCGGCGCCAAGGTTGTAGCCACCGGTTACGCCGACTGCGGTTTTGACGTCGATATGGGTCCGCTCTTCCAGACTCCTGCCGAGTCTGCCCGCGAGGCAGTCGAGAACGATGTCCACGTACTGGGTGTCTCATCTCTTGCCGCCGGCCATAAGACTCTGGTTCCGCAGGTGATTGAGGAACTCAAGAAACTGGGCCGTGAGGATATCCTGGTAATCGTGGGCGGCGTTATCCCCGCACAGGATTATGACTTCCTCTACAAGGCAGGTGCAGCCGCCATCTTCGGCCCCGGCACCAGCGTAGCCAAGGCCGCTTGCCAGATCATGGAACTGCTCCTCGCCGAGTAAAACTCCATTTAACAATCAGAAGAGGATGGCTCAACAGCCGTCCTCTTTTTTGTGCATTATTCCGGGAAAACTTGAAGGGGTAGTTTTGCAAAACTCATGACATGTGTTTTCTAGACACAAAAGTATCGTTTCCCTGTGTCAAGGGGCAGGCCCCAAAATCGCTATTTAAAAAAATATCGCATTATCTATGCTGTTTATTGGCAGAATGTACTAATTTTGCATTACAAATCAATGCATTTTTATTATGTCACAGGCAACAATTTCTATCAGAGTGGACGAAACCCTCAAAAAGAGTTTTGATTCTCTCTGCGATGAATTCGGTTTCAGCAACACTGCCGCAATAACCGTTTTCATGAGAACTGTGGTACGTGAGCGCCGGATTCCGTTTGAGATTAAGGCTCCTACCAAACAGCAACGCAACGAGAAAGCATGGAGTGCTTTCATGGAATTAAGAGAACAAGCCCGAAAGGCCGGAATACAGGATCTTACGCTGGATGAAATTAACGAGATAATCAGTGAAGTAAGAAATGGAAAATAAAATATATGCTGTGATTGACACAAACGTTCTAGTATCAGCACTTCTAACCTCCGAAAAACAATCTAACCCACTGTTGGTATTAAAAGCTATTACAGATGAAAAGATTGTTCCCTTGTTTTGCGATGAAATCCTGAACGAATACCGTGAAGTCCTATCTCGCGACAAGTTTCCTTTTACTGCCGATATTGTAGAAAAAGCCCTTGATGCTTTTGTAAACAATGGTATAAACGTGAGCAGAGTTCAGACTGGTGACATAGAATTGCCCGATCCCAAGGACATTGTATTCCTTGAAGTATCAATGGCAGTTGATGGTTCTTATCTGGTAACAGGAAACATCAAACACTTTCCCAAAATCAGCAAAGTGGTAACACCTGCAGAGATGGTGGCAATTCTTGATAATGATACATGACACAAAAGGATCAGTTCCCTGTGCCACCCTGTGCCATGATACAATTGGGGACTTCAAAATGTCTTGCCCTAAAAAAAGTTGACTCGCAAAATCGAGTTAACAATGAAGAGTAATCGTACAGTTTTGAAAGATCTGTATTACAGAAAGGTTATTGATCTTTACACGAAAGAACATCTGTCCATGTGGCAAATCTCAA
>JAGBPB010000087.1 GCA_017633615.1 Bacteroidaceae bacterium
CTCTGATTCCTCAGAATTAATTTCCTTACCAAGGTTCATTGCAAAGTTGAAACCGCCTGAGTATCTATTTCTGACGCCGCCGCCTCCGACGCCCATCATGCCGCCGAAGCCGCCGCCCATGCCCATGCCGCCCATGCCCATGCCGACACCGCCGCCCATACGCATGCCGCCGAATCCACCCATACCACCGGATGACTGGCTGGCTGAACCCATCACGGTAAACTGCTTATCCTCATCAAAACGGTTAATTGAAGCGTTAACCTGATAGAGAGCAGCTACATCAAATCCCTCTTTCTCAAGAGGAGCACCGCCACCTACTGAAAGGTTACCGAACCAACCCTTGGCCATACCCTTCTTAACCTGGAGGTCAAGCACTGTAGACTCTTCACCGTCATCAATACCGGTCTGACGGGCCAGGTCACTCTGCTTATCATAAGCCTTGACCTTCTCAATCATATCGGCTGTAAGCTGTGTAAGAGCAACGGTCCTGTCATCGCTGAAGAACTCCTTACCGTTAACCAGGATCTGTTTTACCTCCTTACCATTAACGGTAATGGTTCCGTCACTGCCTATCTGCACACCGGGGAGCTTACGGATAAGGTCCTCAACTGATGAGCCCTCAGGCAACTTGTAAGCGGCACTGTTGAACATTACGGTATCATTGATCATCTGCACCTTGGCAACGACTGCTGATACTGCAACCTCATCAAGCATCTTACCGCCTCTCATGGTAATCTTACCAAGATCAGTTACGGTTGTACCTGAACGGAGGGTGAAATTCTTTTCTGTGTCGTCATAACCGACGAATGTTGCACGCAGCTTATAGTTACCGGCTTTAAGGTTACCGATGACGAAAGAACCGTCTTCATCAGTAGAGGCACCGGCCAGATAAGTGGTTGAATCACCTTTTACCTGAAATACCTGCACTGCGGCAGGATACATAGGCTCAGCTGAGTCAAAATCATAAACTGAACCCTTAATTGAAAGATTCTGTGCAAACAGCGCTGAGGCTGATGTCACAAGAAATGCGAACAAAGTGGCAATTCTTTTCATTTGAGATGTTGTTATTGTTTGATTTATTGCTTTCGTTCAATAAAAATACACCTTTACTATAACAGCAAAAGCGGTTGGTTAAATGTGAAATTGACAAATTAACAAATAATTTACATTTTGACTAAAAAAGTGCCTTGGGGTTTAATCTCAACAAAGTTTTTCTATTTTTGTACTCGATTACTCCAAATAACAATAACACCCTTTCTGATTATGAAAAAAGCACCCTGTATTCTAATATTGTTAATATGCCTGTCATGTTTAACAAACTCATGCCAAAAGGTTACTGAAGAGTCACAATTCAATGAGTTTGAGATAAATTGCAATGACGGCACAGTACGCTCAGGAGGCATTTATCTGCCCAAGGGAATAAGTTCCAAAGACAAGCTTCCGGTAATTTACATGGCTGACGGTCTTGTGTTCAAGGACTGTAATTTCCGCAAGATGATTGATTCACTTATGGACAACAACAGCATTAAACCGGTGGTGATAGCCTGTTCTTATGAGAACAAGATGACTATACCTGATTATGATCTGGCTTTCCGTAATGCAGAATATGTGGAGACGCTGGCCAAGAATGACAACAAGCTGGCCAAGCTGTTTGACAACCACTACTATTACTTTGTAAACGAGTTTATACCTTATATAGAAAAGAATGCGCCCGTATCAACACAGCCTCAAGACAGGATTTTCTTTGGCACATCAAACAGCGCTGATTTCGGGTTGACCCTGAGTATGCGCAATCAGGGACTGATGGCTGAATACTGGTGCTACTCACCCGTATACTCTGATGTAAGTGAATACGGGATGCTCTCAGTACCTACCAGCTACAGGATATGCTGGGGCGCAAAAGAGGAGATAAACATGTTTGACTACTTCCCTGCCCTGATAAAAGACATCCGCAAGCGCGGCGGCCAGGTACACTCCTGGGTATTCAACGGCGGACATGACCGCAGCTGGTGGAAATATTGGTTCGGACAGGAACTTGAAACCCGCTTTCCGTATAAGAACTAACCAAATAACTGAACATAAAATGAAAAGAACAGCCATTGCCATTGCATTGACCCTGACTGTCGCATTTGCCTCAGCGCAGGACAAACTGTATCACAACACCTTTAACCTGAATCAGGTAGAGTTGCTTGACGGACCGTTCAAGCACGCCATGGACCTTAACGTGAAGGTTCTCCTGGAGTATGACACCGACCGCCTGCTGGCTCCGTTCCTCCATGAGGCCGGACTGCCCAAGAAGGCTGAGTTTTTCCCCAACTGGGCCGGTCTGGACGGACATGTGGGCGGACATTACGTATCGGCCTTAGCCATACACTACGCCGCTACCGGCAACAAGGAGTGCTATGACCGCCTGGTCTATATGATCGATGAGCTGGAACGCTGCCAGATTGCCAACGGTAACGGTTATGTAGGCGGTGTACCCAACAGTAAGGAACTGTGGGGAAACCTTAAGAAGGGTGACTTCGGGCTGTTCCGCGGCGCATGGGTGCCCTGGTATAATGTACATAAGATGTACGCGGGCCTGCGCGACGCGTGGCAGTATGCAGGCATTGAGAAGGCAAAGGATATGTTCATAAAGTTCTGCGACTGGGGTCTTGACATCATATCAGGTCTTGATGACAACCAGATGGAGCAGATGACCGGCACTGAATTCGGCGGCATGAATGAGGTTTTTGCCGATGCATTCCAGATTACCGGTGACCGCAAGTACATTGAGGCCGCCAAGCGTTTCCGCCACAAGGACATCTTTGAGAATATGGCCGATGGCCGCGACAATCTGGATAACAAGCACGCCAACACACAGGTACCCAAGGCTGTAGGTTACGCCCGCGTGGCTGCATTAGACAACGATGCACGCGCCCGCAAGGCTGCCGAGTTCTTCTGGGACCGCGTGGCCAACCACCGCTCAGTGGTAATAGGCGGAAACAGCCGCAGCGAGCATTTCCCCGCAGCATCAGACTACAAGAGCTACGTGGAGAACCGTGAGGGACCGGAGTCCTGTAACACCAACAACATGCTCAAGCTTACCGAGTTCCTCTTTGCAATAGACCCCAAGGCCGAGTATGCTGATTTCTATGAGAAGGCCATGTACAACCATATCCTCTCAACCCAGCATCCCGAGCACGGAGGTTACGTATATTTCACCCCCATGCGCCCCGCTCACTACCGCGTATATTCGGCAGTCAACCAGGGTATGTGGTGCTGCGTAGGTACCGGTATGGAGAACCACGGCAAGTACGGTGAATTTATCTACACCCACGACCGTGCACAGACACTCTGGGTTAACCTGTTCGTAGCATCAAAGCTGAACTGGACCGAGAACAAGGCCACCATCACACAGGAGACACAGTTCCCCTACTCCGAGTCATCAAAACTGACAGTCAACCTTAAGAAGGCCCGCAAGTTCCGCCTTATGGTTCGTTGCCCCGAGTGGACAACCGGCGGCTACAGTGTTAAGGTGAACGGTAAGGAGTATGCAGCCGATGCACAACCCTCATCATACGTAGCTATAGAGCGCAAGTGGAAGAACGGTGATGTGGTTGAGATAAGCCTGCCCATGAACACCACCATCGAGGCTTTGGACAACGAGCCGGAGTATCTGGCAGTAAAGCACGGCCCCATTGTTCTGGCAGCCCGTACAGGCACTGAGGGCATGAGCGGACTTGTAGCTGATGACGGCCGTTGGAGCCACATAGCACACGGACCTCTGGTACCCGTTACCGAGACTCCTATTATGATAGGTACACGCGCACAGCTTGACCAAAAGGTGGCAGCCCTCAAGCCCGTACCGGGCAAGCCGCTGCATTACACTGCATCAGGCCTGTTTGACAGCAGCCGGTTCCCCAATGTCGAGCTGGAGCCGTTCTACAGCCTGCATGACAGCCGCTACGCCATCTACTTCCTGTCACTGAGCCAGGACGATTACGGCAAGATGCTTGATAAGATCAAGGCCGATGAGGCCGCAATGCTGGAGTTGGACCGCCGCACGGTCGATGCCATCGTACCCGGTGAGCAGCAGCCCGAGGCCGACCACAAGATACAGAGCCAGAACTCAATGACCGGCAATCAGGACAACAAGCCCTACCGCACCATCCGCCGCAACGGTTCGTTCAGCTATGACCTTTATACTGAAGGCAACACCAACCTGAGCCTGTGCGTAGGCTACTGGGGTGCTGAGAACAACCAGAACCGCGCCATCGAGATTCTTATCGAGGACATGCCGTTCATTACCGAGACCGAGTTCCCCGCCAACGGTGAGGCCGGCATTGTACGCAAGGAGTATGATGTACCGGTAGGCTTCTACTTGGGCAAGGAGAAGATTCGCGTTACTTTCCGCTCAGTTGAGGGCAAGCAGGCACCCCGCATTTTTGATATCCGGTTCCTCAAGTAATTGAGAATTCTTGGAGCAGTGAGAGGAGAGACTAAGCTCGCTTAGGCTATCCCGAGTCGCGACAAGAATCATGGAACGAAGTGACATAATTGATAATTGATAATTGACAATTGACAATGAGAATTAGTCCTAGTTTTAGCATTGCAGCGTTGGGGCTGTCATTGGCCCTAAACTCGTGTGGCACAAAGGAGCAGGACCCCAAGTTCATGGAGAACCTGCCCTACTATGTCGAGAATCTTGAAGTCTTTGGGCTCAATCAGGAGCCGGGACGTGCATTCCACATTCCGGAGAGTAACATCTCACTTAACGGAACCTGGAAGTTCAACCTTTATGAGAACCCTCTGGAAGTTCCAAAGAACTTCTATAAGAGCTCATTCAATGACCGCAAGTGGGGAGCCATAGAGGTTCCGTCCAACTGGGAGATGCAGGGATACGGGCAGGCCATGTTCCGTAACGTTTCGGCCCCCTTCCCCAACGGCCAGCCCTTATCTATGCTGGAGCGTTACCAGAAGATTCTGGATGACCCTGATGCATCGGAACAGCAGAAGCGTATGGCCCAGAGCCGTATGAACCTGTCCAACCCCTTTGCCGTACGTGTACCAAATGTTCCGATGGATGTGAACCCCACCGGAGCTTACCGCACGGAATTTACCATACCTTCTGACTGGAAGGGCGATGAGGTGTTCCTGCGCTTTGAGAAAGTGGCATCCGGATCGTTCGTATGGGTGAACGGAAAGCAGGTCGGTTACAACGAAGGCGCACAGGAGCCCAGAGAGTATGATATCACACCTTATATAAAGAGTGGCAAGAACACTCTGGCCGTGATGGTGCTCAAGTTCTGC
>JAGBPB010000002.1 GCA_017633615.1 Bacteroidaceae bacterium
CCGTTACTGCCCTGAGTAAGTGTTATATTGCGTTTTATTGCAGGACCGACAAGGGCAGGTTTGTTCCAGGACTTGAGTTCAAACTGATCCCATGCAACCTCATGACCTGCCTTGGCCCAGACCTCATCCTTCTTAAGTGATGAACTTATCTCCAGACGGTATTCCTTACCGGGTTCAATCTTAGCAGGTTTGTGGAACGGTATTCTAACCATTTTTCTGGTCAGCGGCTCCACATCCAGATTCAGTGTGCCTGATTCTATAACCTTGTCATCGGCCATAAGTGACCACTTGGTGTTGTAGATTGAGGCATTGGTAAAGTGGTTGCGGTTCCATACCTCAACGTTGCCGAATACAAGGTCAACCAGCGTGAATGAGAGCGGTTGTACGGTTTTCTTCATCTGCCACATCTCGGGCTGTGGTACACGGTTGGGCCAGATTGAGCCGTAGGTGCGGGCTCCCTGTCCGTATGTGTAGAATGTGCCCTGGTTCTGCTCCTCCTCAAAGTCAAGCCACAGGGCAGCCTTTGCAGGATCAAAACTGCCGGGAAGCACTGCATCGGCAAATACGCCTACGTTATCGATCATTGCGTCGCAGATGTAGGGGTTGGCATCCTGACCGCATGACTGCTCGTCACGTCCTATGCAGAGTGACAGGGGCAGATTGCGGATATTGCCCGATGCAGCCTGTGATGCTACCTGGGTACCGTCAATGAATATCTTCATCTCACTGCCGTCATAGACTGCCGTAACGTTGTGCCAACGGTTCTCCCAATCCTCGGGCAGGGGTGCTGACAGGGTTTGACGGCGGCCGTTGTCGATATAGAAGTCAAGTCTTTCTGTTCCCTGCTGCTTAAGGCCGTACTGGTTGCTGCCCTTGCAGATCAGGTAACCGCCGCTGCGGTTGAACAGGCGTGGATAGATATCTAAGGTTAGGGTAAGCTTATTGCCGCTTATCTCCACATTATCGGCCCTATAGACCTGAACCCACTGCTCCTGCTTGTGCAGGTCAAGAGCCTTACCTGTAGGTCCTTGCTCAAGAGTAGCTCGCCCCATGATATGGGCGGGAGTCTTGTATGGTGACTGGTCCTTGAGCAGTCTTACTGGCTCCTCCAGACCGGGACTTACAAAATCCCAGATGGCACCACCCATCAGTTTGGGATATGAGTAGATAACGCGCCAGTAGTCATCCAGACCGCCGCCGCCGTTTCCGGCCACAGAGAGATACTCATCCATGAATGATGGACGCATATCGCGGGTGTCGCGGCCGTAGCGGCGCTCATGCTCCTCGGGAGATGGGTAACGCGGGCCTACAATATCCTCGGCCGGATGAACTGCGGCATTGCCGCCGTACATCCAGTAGCGGGTGGCGTCATATCTCTTTCCTTCTTCTACAACCTCACGGATGTCATCGCCTTCACCGCTCTCATTGCCGGCACTCCAGAACAGGACGCAGGCATGGTTGCGGTCACGCAGCACCAGCTGGCGCACGCGCTCGCGGTACATCTCTATAAACTCAGGCATATTGCTCACATACTCGGTGGCATGAGCCTCATCACCGGTCTCGTCTATGATATAGAGTCCGTACTCATCGGCCAGGTCAAGATACTCGTTTACAGGAGGATAGTGCGATGTACGCACACCGTTGAAGTTGAACTGCTTGAGTATCTCCATGTCGCGGCGTATGGTGGCCTCGTCCATAGCGTGACCCAGCAACGGGTGCTGCATGTGTGAGTTCTGGGCGTTTACCTTGAGCGGCTGGCCGTTCAGATAGAACACGCCGTCACGTATCTCGGTCTTCTTGAATCCCATGCGCTTTACGATATGATCTACAGCCTTTCCGTCAGGGCCGATAAGCTCCATCGTGAGGTCATAGAGTTCAGGAGTCTCTGACGTCCATTTCTTGGGAGCCTTGACCTTGGCGGAGAGGTTGATGGTGCTGGTGCCGTCCTTTACGTTGAAAGGACCGTTCTCCATAAGGGCAACCTCACGGCCATCTTTCGAAACTGTGGCCTTTACCTTGTATCCGCTGCCCTCAAGTCCGTATGAGCGTACGTCCATAGCCAGCTTGAGGTCCGAATCAACAAAGTCGGGACCGAAATCGGTGGTGACATACCAGTCATAGATCCTTACCTTGGGAGTGGAGTAGATGGTAACGTCGTCGAAAATACCGGCCAGACGCCAATAGTCCTGTCCTTCCAAATAGTATCCGTCGCAGAACTTGAGCACCATCACGGCCAGAGTGTTCTTGCCACTCTTTATATAAGGTGTGATATCATACTCGCTGGGCTCCTGTGCGCCTTCGTTGTAACCGACCTGCTTTCCGTTCACCCATACGAACGATCCGGATGCCACTTTCTCAAAGCGCAGGAACACCTCATCGCCCTTCCAGTC
>JAGBPB010000088.1 GCA_017633615.1 Bacteroidaceae bacterium
GACCGGATAACATATCCTGGGACGCGACAGCGTCGCCGAAACCGCCTGATACGGTGGCGGTGAAAGAGGTTACGGCACTTGATACAGGCTGTTGTTCCTGAACAGGATCATCACCGTCGTTCTTCTCGCATGAAACGAAAAGAAAAATTGTAGATAAAACATACAAACGGGCTTTCATATCATAAGGTTTTTAGTTTGATAACTTTTAATTCTCTTTTCCATAACACTATTTTTGATGTTTGCTTCAAAAGTAATGTAAAAAAAAAGAAGGAGAAAGGAAAAGTGGTATACAAAAAAGTATACATTTTATGATTTCGTGCCCCTAAAAACCTGTCGGCTGTCTTTCCTTATGTAGAAATAACGGTTATGGAATCAATTCAAACGTTAATGTTGTGTCCTGTGAACAGTTCCAGAAAATCAGATGAAGCTCTTTTTGACAAACGGGACAAGCGCTGTTTTACAGCTACTGGCGTAATAGAGAAAAGCTCCGAAATCAGATTGATACTGCAACCAAGATGTCGCAGAATTAAAGTATATATTTCCTTTTCTTTGATATCAGTTATTTCGCTTAATATATCAGATATTGATTCCAAATATGATTTACTCAATTGCTCAAATAAAGCAGTTTTGTCAACTCGATTTAGCTGAATGTCAATTTTGTCTATTTTTTTTGCAAGCAACAATCTGCACTCATCCGTATTATTGAATTTCTTCCTGCAAAGTGCCAGTCTGCTTCGATATAAGTCCAACAGAACATTTCTTGCATTCTGGTCTTTTTCTGATAATTCGCCGACCCTAGCCTGTAAGACTTGGATACTGCTTCTGCGGATTTCGGCCTCCTGATCAAGAAGTTCCTTTTGTTTATCCAATATAATCTTTCTTTTTTTGTTCAGAAATATGTAATAAATAAGGAAGAAAAATGAGGCTATCAGCAATACAGAGGATATTTCAATAATAATGAAACGTATGTGTCTGTGAGATAACAATTCTTTGTTGAGTTCATCTTTATGAAGGTACTGAAGCTCCTCTATATCGCGGGATTTTTCAATAACATTTATGGAATCACGTAACTCTCCGTACATTTTGTGCCAGTGTGAGGCTTCATCGGTCTTTCCGTTCAACATGGACAATTCAGCCAATCTGTCTGCAACAGAACACATGGTGTAAAGTTCATTGGTCTTTGAAAAAGACTCTAAACCGTATTTATAAGCGGAATCATATTCACACATAGCATAGTAGATGTCAGATTTTATGCATAGTCCGGCACCGTATTGACCTTTATCTCTTATTTGGTCAATATATGAGTCCACATATTTTAGGGCATTAATGTAATCTTTGTCAGAATGCAGCCTGATCTTGGCCATCTGAAGCAAGGCTCCTGTCTTCTGACTGAATGAAAACGTGCTGTCCGAAAGAATCACGCCGAAAATACTGTCAGCGTAGTT
Organism: Bacteroidaceae bacterium; assembly: GCA_017633615.1. The sequence continues at coordinate 1,446 of JAGBPB010000088.1, forward strand.
GAAATCCTTTCCATATAATGCTGTCAGACCGGTTTGGTAAAAGACATAATTAGCTGTTTTCTTATCATTCAATCTTAATGCATTTATACGGCAATCCAATAACTCCTGTTTTGCTTGAACAAGCATCATTCTGTTTAAATAGTGGATCCCCAGTTTCTGTTCTGAGAGTGCATAATATCTGCTCAGTGTATCAGGAAAAAGTCCTTGGGCTTTAAGGTAAGCATCGATGGCAGAAAAATCATCGTTCAAGCCAGAATACACGCACCCCTGTGAATACCAGGCCATTGCCGCACGGTATCTGCGGAGCCTGGATACATTCTTGTACGGTGTCCCGTAATATTCAGTGGCTGTCTTTATCAGGCTGTCTGATTCTATTTCCCTGTACAGCTTGTAGTCAAGCTGGGTTTTGAGGACGGCATACCACGCACGTTTGCGTGCATTGGCTGGCTCCGGGATAACGGAGAGTAATGAATCGGCCTCTGCGGGACTGGTTTCCATGAGCTGCTCTATCCTGGCCAGCTCACGGCAGGTGGTGTCCCGGCAGGATGTGAGAAAGGCTATAGCCAGGACTGACAGATACAGGACTCTGCGGACTGTCTTGTGGTTGTGTATGAACATGTCTCTAATCAGGAAGGCACTATGTGTGACCGGTTTTTACAAAGGTAATCTGTTTTGACGGTATTGTCGTAATCAAGTTGTAATTTTGTATTCAGTAAATAGTTTTTGTCATGTCGGAAGAAGCGAATCTTGTAAAGGACCTGGCGCTGATACTTATATCGGCAGGTGTATTCACGATAATTTCCAAGGCGTTGAAACAGCCACTTATCCTGGGATATATAGTGGCCGGCTTTATAGTCGGGCCTCACATGGGCTTGTTTCCCACCGTTACCAGCACCGTTGCTGTGAAGGAGTGGTCCGATATAGGCATAATATTCCTGCTGTTCGCGTTGGGACTGGAGTTCAGTTTCAAGAAGCTGCTCAAGGTGGGCAGTAGTGCTCTCATAACGGCCATGACCCAGTGCGTGGGTATGTTCATAATAGGTTTCCTGGTGGGTGAGGCCATGGGGTGGAGCAATATGGAGTCCATTTTCCTGGGAGGCATGCTCTCCATGTCATCCACCACCATTATAATAAAGGCGTATGATGATCTGGGACTGAAGGAGCGTCCGTTTGCTCCATTGGTATTCGGGGCTCTTGTGTTCGAGGACCTGATAGCTGTGGTGCTGATGGTACTGCTCTCCACGATGGCGGTGTCCAACAGGTTTGCTGGCGGACAGATGCTCATGGGGTTGGGTAAGCTGGTGTTCTTTCTGATTCTGTGGTTCTTAGTAGGTATTTACCTTATTCCTACTCTGCTCAAGAAGACCCGCCGGTACCTGAATGACGAGATTCTGCTGCTGGTAAGCATTGGGCTTTGTTTCGTGATGGTGACATTGGCCAGCCTGGCGGGATTCTCGGAGGCATTGGGTGCGTTCGTGATGGGCTCCATACTGGCGGAGACTCTCGAGAGTGAGCATATAATGGGGTTGGTCAAGGGCATAAAGGACCTGTTCGGGGCCATTTTCTTCGTGTCGGTGGGTATGATGGTGGATCCTCACGTGATAGGTGAATATTGGAGCACTATCCTGCTGCTTACCATAACGGTAATGGCGGGCATACTGTTTTTCTCCACATCGGGGGCGGTTCTGGCCGGACAGGGTCTGGACAATGCTGTTCATGCGGGGTTCAGTCTGGCGCAGCTTGGCGAGTTCTCGTTCATCATTGCGGGTCTGGGCGTGTCACTCGGGGTGATGCGTGACTTTATCTATCCGGTCATAATAACGGTTTCGGTCATAACCACGTTCACCACACCTTATATGATAAAGGCGGGTACGCCGGCGTATATGTTTCTGCTCAGGAAACTGCCGGAGCAGCTTGTGCAGAAAATCAACTCGTTCTCCGCTCAGGACCGGGAGAATTCGGCGGCGGCTCAGAACGAGTGGAAGCGGCTCATGAAGGAGCTGGCGCTACGCGTGCTGCTGTACGGTGTGATTCTTATAGCAGTTGACCTTGGCTCTCACCTGTTCTTAGACAGGTTCATCAACAGCCGTATGGACAGCCTGACTCCGTTTGTGCGTAATGTGATAAGCGTGGTGGTGACTCTGGCCGTGATGTCGCCTTTCCTGGTGGGTATGGCCATTTCGGGCGAGGATATTAACCGCTCGTCGCTCAAGCTCATCAAGGACAAGCAGTCCAACGTATGGCCCGTGATATCGCTCGCACTGCTGCGCATCCTGATAGCCATGGGTTTTGTGGTGAGCGTGATAGCCAGCCATTTCAACCTGGCGTTCTGGACCATACTGCTCATTATTGTGGCGGGGGTGATGTTCTTCTTCATCGGCCGCCGTTCCATAAGCAAGTTCACGATTGTGGAGGACCGTTTCATGGCCAACCTGAATGAGAAGGAGCAGCAGCAGAGGAGGATGGCTCCCGTAACGTCATCGGTGAGCGACAAGATGTCCCGCTACAATGTCAAGACTGACATGATAACCATATCGGCCGATTCGCTCTATGCCGGCAAGACCCTGCGTGAACTGCCCTTCCGGCATAAATCAGGAGTGAACATTGTGAAGATAATCCGGGGCAGCAGGAGCATAATGATTCCCACTGGCGACGAGATGGTCTTTCCCTACGATAAACTGCTTGCCGTGGGCACTAAGGAGCAGCTTGCGGAGTTCCGCAAGGATATGGCCGAGAATGTGTTCACCTCGGAGAAGGGTGAGGCCGACACTCTGGCCCCTCGTGCCTTCGAGCTGGAGAGCATAACCCTCAAGGATGACTCATGGCTAACAGGCAAGAGCCTGCGTGAGACTGACATGCGCTCATACGGCTGCATGGTGATAAGCGTGGTGAGCGGGGGGCAGGTGACTACCAACCCCAAGCCGGAGTATCGCTTCAAGGCCGGCGATATAGTCTGGCTTGCAGGCGAAAAATCAGCCTGCGAGTGGTGGGCATAACCATCAGCCAACAGCCAATAGCCAAGATGAAATGACGGAATCCCGTCATTTCATCTTTACCCAGGCTCCCAGATCCTTCCAGGAGGGTTTCTTGCCGTGCATGAAGACGCCTACGCGGAAGATGCGGGCGGCAACCCATGTCATCAGGAAGAACGATATGTAGAGCACGACCAGCGATACAGCCACCTGCCATACAGGTATGCCGAACGGGATGCGCGCCATCATGACGATAGGCGACGTGAACGGTATCATGGAGCACCAGAACACCAGGCTGGAGTTGGGGTCGTTCATGACGTTCATCATCACAATTATGGCCACAATCACAGGCATCATGATTATGCCGTTGAACTGAGCTGCATCCTGCGGGGTATCCACAGCGGAGCCTATGGCGGCGTACATGGAGGCGTAGAACAGGAATCCGCCCACTATGTAGAGCAGGAGTTCCAGGAAGAGACCTGCCAGATAGCCCACGTTGGTGAACTTGCCTACAATACTTGCTATCTCCGTATCACCTGCTGACTGTGCAGCGGCCATTGCGGCATCGATACCGGTATCGCCCATAACCATAGGCATGATGAATGCGCTGGCTCCTATTATCAGGACGGCCCAGATGACTATCTGAAGGGCAGCCACGAGGGCTATGCCCAGTATCTTGCCCATCATGAGGTCAAACGGCTTGCAGGAGGTGACCATAACGTCCAGCACACGGGTCTGTTTCTCGTCAATGACTGACTGGAGCACCTGCTGCCCATAGACTATCAGGATGAAGTACAGGAGCATTCCAAGTATGAGCCCCATGATCCATGAGGCTGCGGTGGATGTGGCTTCCATACCTTCCTCCTCATCCTCCTGACCGTTGTTCTTAAGGGTCTGGATGCCCACGCGGACATTGGCATCGGCCAGGATCCGGTCAATGTTGTCCATCTCATAGCGGGCCAGGCGCTCGGTGCGAAGTATGCCCTGTATCTGGTTGCGGATGTTGTCCTCAACGCTCATGGAGGAGGCGTCGTTGAGTATAAGCTGCAGGTTCTGCGGGTTGTCAAGTATGTCACTGCCTATGACCAGCACGCCGTATGCAATGTCCGGGCTGTTGTACTGCGAGCGTGCCTGACCTAAAGTCGTGCCTTCAGGGAGCAGGCGGAAAGATACTGTCTCACCCGATTCCAGCTTGCTGCCGATGAATTGGCCGGGAGTGTTGTCAACCACCACGACGTTCTTGGTCGATGAGCCGCCCTTCATCATCATGAGGCTCGGGGCGACCATCAGGGCAATCATGAACAACGGGGTGAGGAGTGTAGTGATTATGAATGATTTCTTGCGTACACGCTCAGTGAATTCACGTTCTACTATAAGACCTATCTTGTTCATAGCGGTAAGGGTTTAAAGTGTACCGTTCACGGCACGGATGAATATATCGTTCATGCTGGGGATAATCTCCTGGAATGAACGCATGTTTACATTCTCGTTGAGAGCTCCTATAACCGGACGTATGTCGGAGTCATCGGCTATATGTATCTTCTGCTGCGTGTAGCCGCCTATAAGTCCTTCGGAATCGCCGATGAGGGTGGCCTTGCCGTTTACGGAGCTGATGAAACGCTCCCTGTCACCGCTGAAAATCACTTGGAAGGTGTTTCCTCCCGCCTTGCGCCGAATCTCCTCCACAGAGCCGGACAGGATGTTGTGCGACTTATTTATGAGCGTAATGTCATCGCATATCTCCTCGACCGACTCCATGTTGTGGGTGGAGAATATCACCGTGGCACCGCGGTCACGAAGGCCGAGTATCTCCTCCTTGAGCAGGTTCTGGTTGATGGGGTCAAACCCGGAGAACGGCTCGTCGAATATGAGCAGCTTGGGCTCATGGACCACGGTGGCGATGAACTGCACCTTCTGGGCCATACCTTTGGAGAGGTCCTCCACCTTCTTGTCCCACCATTCGATGATGCCTAAGCGGTCAAACCACTGACGCAGTTTGTCTATGGCTTCAAAACGGGCCATGCCGCGCATACGGGCGAAGAAGACGGCCTGTTCACCCACCTTCATCTTCTTGTAGAGGCCACGCTCCTCGGGCATGTAACCTATCTGGTAAATGTCATCGGAGGTAATCTCGTGATTCTCGAACCAGACCTTGCCGCAGTCAGGGATGGTCATGTGGTTCACCACGCGGATGAGTGTGGTCTTTCCTGCGCCGTTAGGGCCCAGCAGGCCGTAGATGGAGCCGCGTGGTACCTCCATCGACACATCGTCAAGAGCCTTGTGTCCGGTGTATGTCTTGGACACATTCTCAATTCTCAGAATTGGATCCATTGTTGTTTTGTCTTATCTCTTAAATATTTTATCAAAAATAATCTCTGCAATCAGTTTTTCACCCTCCTCGTTGGGATGGATGGTGTCCGGGAAGTACTGGCGCTTGCCCTGGAACGGGGTGTTGAGGTCAATCAGCGGCAGGTTCTCCTCCTGTGCCACCTCCCTGATATAGGGTATCACGCCGTTGAAGATGACGCTGTCATTGATGTTCCATGCGTTACCCATGGCCGGGACCGGCAGACAGAGCCAGATTGCCGGCTTGGAGGGCAGGGCGCGGAAGGATGCAATCAGGGTCTTGAGGTCCTGCTTGAAGTGCTCACTCTCCTTCCAGTTGTAGGGCTTGCTGTCATTGGTGCCTAACTTGATGGTCACAATCTGCGGATTGAACTCAAGGGCATCCTTGTAGGCCTGCTCGTTCATGTAGGGCATGTCGGTACCCGTCATGGTGGTGGTGCCGCTCACGCCGAAGTTGCGCACGTCATACTTTTCGCCCAGCATGGCGGAGAGAACGCCGGGATAGGCATCGTGGAGACGGTCCTTGATACCATGGCCGTAGGTGATGCTGTCTCCCACACAGGCTACTCTGACCGGCTCTTGCCTGCATGAGGCGAATGTCAGCGCAACGGCTGACAGTAGGATAATCAGATTCTTTTTCATAGTTGTCTATTTCAGGTTGTTGTCCAATTGATGCTTTATGCTCTCGGTGTGAAGTATCTCGAACAGGGCGCGCACGAAATCCTCGTCCAACCCGTATCTCTTTCCCTCCTTGACCATGTCATCGGCCAATGCCTTGTAGCGTTCCGGTTGAAGGACGGTAAGATTGCGCAGACGTTTCATGTCACCTAACTTGTCCGATGCCTTCAGGCGTTCCGCCACGAGTTCTACGATCTTGAGGTCGGTCTGCTCTATGTTCTCCCTGTAGGGCTTGAGTATCTCCATATCCTCCTCCGCGGAGTCCCTGTGTGACATGAGAGTGGGGAGAAGTTCCCGGAGCTGGGCGGGGGTGAGCTGCTGTGCGGAATCGCTCAGTGCATTTGAGGGGTCGGGATGTACCTCGATGAAGAGTCCGTCGGATTTCATGTCGAGAGCCTTCCGAGCCAGGGAGGGGACAAGACTGCTGTTGCCGGCCATGTGGCTCGGGTCACACAGGATGGGCAGGCCCGGGATGCGTCGGCGCAGTTCTACGGGAATCTGCCATTGGGGGGAGTAGCGGTAGAGGCGTTCGTCATGGGCGCTGAACCCCCGGTGTATGGCTGCAAGCCGTGTAAGTCCCGCTCCGTAAAGCCTTTCGAACGCTCCTATCCAGAGCTCCAGCTCGGTATTGATGGGATTCTTGACCATCAGAGGGATATTGACACCCCTGAGAGAATCGGCTATCTCCTGTACGGCGAATGGGTTGGTGGTTGTGCGTGCTCCGATCCAGAACATGTCTATCCCGGCTTTGAGGGCGGCTTCCACATGGCGGGAATTGGCAACCTCGGTCATGACGGTCATTCCGGTTTCAGTCTTTACCTCCCGGAGCCATTCGAGAGCCTTCTCTCCCCATCCCTCGAAGTTGCCGGGGCGCGTACGGGGCTTCCAGGCCCCCGCACGGAAAATCCTGACGCCCATGTCCGAAAGACTTCGGGCGCATTCGAGTACCTGCTGCCGTGATTCGGCGCTGCAAGGTCCTGCAATCAGGGTAAAGCCCCTGTCCATGGGGTCAAGCTCTCTTATCTTTTCTGTTTTTATCATCATAGACGATAGTGCCGTTTTCTATTTTCAGTATGCCCTCGTCGGTCAGGAAACGGAGGACTGTGTCGATTTTACCTTTGGGGTATGGCAGTGAATAGACTTCACGCGGGTCGGACAGCTGCCCTATGCATTCGAGGAGGGAACCGGCTATCACGGACTTCTCTGCCCGGGTCATGTCGGCGGAGACCTTTTCAAGACAGAGATCGCAGCATCCGCAGGGCTTTTTCTGCTTCTCTCCGAAGTATCTGAGCATTATGGCGCTGCGGCATCCGGTGGTACGGGTAACGTACTCCATCATGGCTCCTATACGCTCCTTGAACTCCTCCCGGCGGGTACTATAGACTTCTGGGTCGAACCGGAGCATATTGGCGTCAACGCGTGCCCTGGTCCATGTTATGAGCGGAGTCTTGCGCTCGGGGATATATCGGACCACTCCCTGGCTCTGCAGGTTGGTGAGAATGGTATAGAGTGTATGCCTGTCGGTGTCTGTCAGGGTGCAGATGTACTGCTCGTCAATGAAGGAGTAGTCGGTGAAGATTCCGCTGTAATGGCGCAGGATTACATTCATGACCTGTTCGGTGAGACGGTCCTGGTGAATGTGGTAAAGTTCGTCACGGGAAGCGGTGAAAAGCAGCTTGGCGGAGAATTCAGTCTCCTCGGAGTAGTCTATGTAGCCAAGGCGGGTGAGGATGCGCAGGGCGCTGTCAGTAGGTATGGCCGGAAGCGAGAAATGCCGGCAGAACTCGCCGAGCGAGAAGGCGAAAGAGCAGCCTTGGCCGTCACCGACTGCCATCTCATGCCAGAAGGCCATCTTTTCATATACATCCCTGATGAACTGCTCTCCGGGGAAATTGTCCGAGATACGTTTGGCTATGCTTCTTTTGTCACCGGGTGAGTGGAGCAGGACCGCGTATGAGCGTTTACCGTCGCGTCCGGCACGCCCGGCCTCCTGGAAATAGGCCTCGATGGAGTTGGGGATATCCATGTGTATCACACTTCTCACATCGGGCTTGTCTATGCCCATGCCGAAAGCGTTGGTGGCCACTACAATGCGGTAACGACCTTCGGTCCAGGCCTTCTGGCGCTCGTCCTTGAGCAGAGGGTCGATGCCGGCGTGGTAGAATACCGAGGGTATGCCGTTGGCGTTCAGCCAGTCGGCAACCTCCTTGGTCTCCCGCCTGTTCTTGACATAGACTATCCCGGAACCGGGAACCTTGTCGAGGATATGCTTGAGTTCATCGAACTTGTTCTCCGTGGACCGGACCACGTATGAGAGATTCTCACGGAGGAAACTCATCCTGATGACATTCTTCTGCGCGAAACCTAACTTGTCCTGTATGTCATCGGTCACGCGGGGGGTGGCAGTGGCTGTGAGAGCCAGCACGGGCACTCCCGGAAGCATCCTGCGGATGTCGGCTATCTGGAGGTATGAAGGGCGGAAATCATAGCCCCATTGCGATATGCAGTGGGATTCATCGACAGTGATGAGGTTTATCTTGAGATGGCTGAGCTTGGTCCTGAAGAGTTCCGACGAGAGCCGTTCGGGTGAGACATAGAGGAACTTGTAACCGCCGAACATGCAGTTCTCCATGACTGTGATTATCTCCTCCCGGCTCATGCCGGTCTGGATGGAAGCGGCCTTGATGCCGTTGTTCCTGAGTACGCGCACCTGGTCCTTCATCAGGGCGATGAGCGGGGAGATGACAAGGCATACCCCTTCCTTGGAGAGAGCCGGAACCTGGAACGTGATGCTCTTTCCGCCTCCTGTGGGCATCAGTCCAAGTGTGTCCCGGCCGCTGCCTATGCTTTCTATAATCTCTTCCTGAACACCGCGGACACTGTCATAGCCCCAATAGTGTTTCAGTATCTCGCGGTATGTCATAGCCTGTCCTCTCACGCTTTGGTATCAGGCTGGTTGGGCTTGATGCTTTCTATCTGGAGCAGTATCTCCCCGGCTTTGAAGTTGTTTTCCTCGATGGTATAGCAGATATCGAACGAACGCTTGGTCTTGATGTAGTTCACATACTCGCTCTGACCGAAGGCTATTCCGTTCAGCGGATGTCCGCTCTTGCTGTCTATGAGCTCCAGCTTGATATGCTCGTGGCCGCGGCCCACGACCTTGCTGGTGCCGTAGTCATAGACGTTCCTTGTCGAGAATACGGGCTTCTCATTGTCCGGACCGAATGGCTGGAATCTCTTGAGGTCCTTGAAGAACTTGGGGGTTATGTCCTTGAAGTCAAGTTCGGCGTCGATGTCGATGGTGGCTTCGGTCTGGTCGGGTTCAATGTGCCCTGCCACATACTCCTCGAAACGGCGTTTGAACTCCTCCACGTTCTCCACCCTGAGCGAAAGGCCGGCGGCGTATGTGTGTCCGCCGAAGTTTTCCAGAAGGTCCTTGCAGCTCTCTATGGCCTTATAGACATCGAATCCCGATACTGAACGGGCGGAGCCGGTGGCCAGGTTGCCGGTCTTGGTCAGGACTACTGCCGGCTTGTAGAACACCTCGGTCAGACGGGAGGCTACGATGCCTATCACACCCCGCTTCCAGTTCTCGTTGTAGAGGACTATGGAGTGCATGTTCCCGCCGTGCTGGAGACTTGTCACAATGTCATTGGCCTCCTCGGTAATCTCCTTGTCGTCCTTCTTGCGGTCATCGTTCTCCTGGTCTATGCGTGCCGCCAGTTCAAGCGCATGCTGATAGTCCTTCTCCACAAGCAGGTCAACAGCCTTCTTGCCGCTGCTCATGCGCCCTGCAGCATTGAGACGGGGACCTATCTTGAATACAATATCGTTAATGTTCAACGTCTTGTCACCCAGCTTGCAGACCTGTATTATGGCTTTCAGGCCGGTACAGGGATCGCTGTTGAGCTGTTCGAGTCCGTAGTGGGTCAGCACCCGGTTCTCGCCCATGATGGGCACGATATCCGATGCCGTGCTCACGGCTACAAGGTCAAGGCTCGGCAACAGCTCGCTGAAAGGGATGCCGTTGTCCAGCGCGTATGCCTGCATGAGCTTGAATCCCACACCGCAGCCTGACAGGTGCTTGAAAGGATATGTCGAGTCTAAACGCTTGGCGTTCAGTATGGCCACGGCCGGGGGCAGCTCGTCATCGGGTACATGATGGTCACAGACTATGAAGTCTATGCCTTTCTCCTTGGCGTATGCTATCTCCTGGATGGCCTTGATGCCGCAGTCAAGCACAATGACAAGCTTGACACCTGTCTCAAACGCGTAATCCACACCCTGTTCCGACACTCCGTAACCTTCGTTGTAGCGGTCCGGGATGTAGTAGTCCAGGTTGTCGTAATCCCTCTTGAGGAAATTATAGACCAATGCCACGGCTGTGGTACCGTCAACGTCATAATCGCCGTAAACCAGAATGCGCTCTCCGCGCTCAATCGCACTGTTGATACGTGCCACCGCCTTGTCCATGTCGTCCATGAGCCGGGGGTCAAGCAGCTCGTTCAGCTGCGGATTGAAGAATTTCTGTACTTCGGCTTTACTTCTTATGCCTCTCTGGATGAGCAGTCGGCAGAGTACGGGACTGAGTCCCGTGGCCCTTGACAGCTCACTGGCTTCCTCGGAAAGCTCTTGTGTGGGAGGCTGATAGTTCCATCTGAAGTTCATTATTTATGTTATTTTTTACTTTATTCATCTTGAGTGTAATATGTGGACTTTTCATGCTTCCGGAAACAGCAGGTCGGAAGCGGAGGGAAGTCCGGTTTGTTCCAAACTGCAAATATAGGTAACCGTTTTCTTTTTATCAAGATGTACGCGTCGGTATTTTATATTTATTAATTTCTATTATACATTCGAGGAAACGCGCTTGTCCGGAACTGTCCGGTCGGACAGGTGCAAAAAAGAACGGCAGGAGCGTTTGGAACAGCCCCTGCCGTCATGACAGTTTGCCTTTGGGCAGATTACTTTATGCCGAGTTTCTTCCTGATGTCCTTGGGCAGTGCATCCTTGTGGACCAGGATGTTCATGGTCTTGTAGGCCACGTAAGCGTCGCTGGCATACCAGATGCCGTTGTTGCCGGCGGTGGTGTTCCAGGAGTTCTTGACCATGAAGTACTCCTTGCCGTTCTGGTCCTTGGCTATTCCGAATATCTGCATGCCGTGGTCATCGGTGGTCTCCCAGTTGTCATAACCTTCCTGGCGCAGCTCCTGGGTGATTTCCTTCTCCTCACCGGGTTCACGCAGTATCTTGTTCTCCTTGTCCTCATCGGTCGGGATTACACATATTGCCGGTTTGGAACGGAGGAATCCGGTCTCGGAGACATCGGCACCCCAGGCGAATGTGTAACCGGTCTTGATGGCGTTGTGCATCACCTCCATGAACTCGTCAAGCGGCAGGTTGTAGGAGAGCCCCCAGCGCCAGTTGTCCTGAATCTCAATCACGAACTGCTCGTAGAAAGGATGATGGGTGTATGATGTCAGCGATACATAATCGTCCATATTCAGGCCGAGGGACTCAGCGTATGACTTGGGGGTGTATTCCTTGCCGTTGTAAGTGAATTTCTCAGGGCACTCGCCTATGTAGGCATCATAGATTCCGGAGAATCCCTTCTGCCAGACATCGGTCAGTTTCTTGAGGCTTCCCTTGGCCAGTGCATCTACATACGCCTTGGCCACGGCGGTGAGCTCGGTGTGGTTGATGCGGTCACTCTTGTACATGATACCGGGCATGACCTCCTGAGGAACCATTCCGTAGTTCTTCCAGCAATACACTACATCGTAGAAACTTCCGCCCTGTGCGAACTCTATGTCGCCGTGCAGGCGAACGGCGGCTTTGGCACGGTCCTCCATGGTCTTGTGAACCACGAACATCTCGGCCAGGTCATGCTCTCCCTTGCCTAACCGGAGCAGTTCCGACTCGAAGAAACCGATTGATGAGAATGACCAGCAGGTTCCTGAGTTGGCCTGGTCCTTGACCGGGGTGATGGCGAGTGAATCGACTGTTGTGAACACATAGCCCTTGGGAGCGTCCTTTTTCTCGTCCTGGGCTGAAACACCTGCACAGACCAGTGCAGACAAAGCGATAATGAATATCTTTTTCATACTTATTATTGATTGTTTTTTCTTTTTTGAGGTCCCAAAATTATTCTTTTTGTGCCATTCGGCAAAGCTTATAGCTTGAAAAACGTTATATTCGCGGCATATTTATCCTATGGAACGAATGCTCTATTCCTCATATTCTGACTCTAAAATACATATAAGTACCTCAAGATGGCTATCTGACGGAGGTCAAGCCTTTCCGGAATCACTGGTGGCTGTGACGCTCGCAGATGCTCTGATGTCTTTTGACGACCAGCTCGGACTGCTGCTGGAGAATGTCCGTAATTCTGTCTTGGCTGAGGGGACTCCTGTCCTGATCCGTTTCTTCCTGAGCGATCCGGCCAACCAGTCGGCCAGGCTTCGGGAACGCTGCCGTCTTGACTGTCCTGTGTCTGTTATAGGACAGGCTCCTCTTAACGGGACCAAGATTGCTGCAATGCTCTGGTGCAGGAAGGGGGCGGAACTGAGCCGTGTGGACGAAAGGATGCATAGGATTTCATGGATGGGCATGGATGAGTTCTGGTTCACAGGCGGAGTGTCCGGTTGTGAAGGGGCTTGCGGCCAGACGGTTTCATTGCTCAGCTGCCTTAGCTCAGAGCTTGAGGCACAGGGGCTTACTCTTGAGGCAAACTGTGTGCGCACCTGGCTTTTCGTGCAGAATATAGATGTGAATTACAAGGGGGTGGTCGATGGCCGGAATATTGTGTTTGACCGTCACGGACTCACTCCGGACAACCATTTCATTGCCAGCACAGGTATTGAGGGACGCACCGGGAATCATCTGAACAAGGTCATGCTTGACGCTGTTGCTGTCTCAGGACTCCGAGTCCCGGTGAAATATCTCTACGGGGAGAGTCACCTGAACCGGACTTCTCAATACGGCGTGCGCTTTGAACGAGGTTCTGTGGTGGAATATCCGGACCGCAGGCACGTTCTTATTTCAGGCACAGCCAGCATAGACAATAAGGGTAAGATACTATATGAGGGTGATATCGTGCGTCAGACTGAACGTATGTTAGAGAATGTCGGGGTGCTGCTCGCGGAGGCAGGGTGCGGTTTCAGTCAGGTGGGTTACATGATTGTCTATCTGCGCGATACGGCTGATTATGCTGTCGTAGGCAGGATCTTTGACAACCGTTTTCCCGATTGTCCGCGCGTGATGGTGCTTGCCCCTGTATGCCGTCCCGGATGGCTTGTGGAAATGGAGTGTTTAGCAATATATTAGTGATTATGGAGTACAGAGGCTCATCGGTCCTGCTAATCTACACGGGAGGTACCATAGGGATGAAGGAGGACAGCACCGGTGCGCTTACCCCTTTTGACTTTGACGGGCTTATGGAGTCTGTGCCGGAACTGGGCAAGTTCACCTGCAGGATTGACCATTGCACTTTCTCGCCACTGATTGACTCGTCGGATGTGGAGCCCTCGCTTTGGGTCCGTCTGGCTGAGATTATCCGTGACAGCTACGATGCCTATGACGGTTTTGTCATACTGCACGGAACAGACACTATGGCTTATTCGGCTTCGGCGCTCAGCTTCATGCTGGAGAACCTTTCCAAACCTGTAATCTTTACCGGCAGTCAGCTTCCTGTGGGCCGTCCCCGTACCGACGGCAAGGAGAACCTCATTTCTTCGGTGGAGATAGCGGTAGCTAAGAATCCTGACGGGAGCGCGGTCGTGCCGGAGGTCTGCATATTCTTCAATTCCCAGCTCCTGCGCGGAAACCGCAGCACCAAGGCTGATTCCACATCGTTCCATGCTTTCCGCTCGCCCAACTACCCCCCGCTGGCAACTGCAGGGATAGATATCGTCTATAATCATAAGCATATACTGCGCCCATCATCGGCACAGTTCGGTATTCGGACCACGCTTGATACGCGTGTGTCAATCCTGAAGGTTCATCCCGGAATCACGCCGCAGGTTGTGCGGGATATCCTTTTAGGCTCCGATACCCGTGCCGTCATAATCGAGACCTACGGTTCCGGCAACGCCATCTCAAAGGACTGGTTTGTGGATATAGTGCGTGAGTCATCGGCCATGGGCAAGATCCTGCTCAACGTGACGCAATGCCTTGCAGGAACAGTCAATATGGACCTGTACGCCACAGGCCGCACCCTGCGTGATGCGGGCGTAGTGTCAGGCCAGGACCTCACGACCGAGGCTGCCTTAGCCAAACTCTTCTGCCTCATGGGCTCCACCTCCGACAATACCACAGTCAAGCATAATCTGGAACTGAATCTCCGTGGGGAGATTGCATGATTTGTAATAATCACTACTTTTGCATAATGTAAATTGAAGTAACTATTATGATAAAAAGAGTCTTATTAATTGTTCTTGTAATGCTCCTTATGGTGATTGATGTCCGGGCTGAAGGCATAGCCTGTTCTTCCGATGACATCGGCAAGATCCTTGGTGCTGATGGCATGTTGTATATGACGGTAAATGAAGCTAATGCAGCTGGTGCAACACCTATAGGAATGGTTGCCAGCATTGACTTGGAACACAAGACAGGACTGGCTGTAGCTCTGACTGATGCGGCTGAGTCTGTAAACTGGGAGGAAGCTGTCGCTGCTGCCAAGGACTATACTCCTGCCGTTTCGTTCGGCTCCTGGCGACTTCCAACCCGGCAGGATTGGGAGAATATGTTTATATGCTGTGGTGATGACCCGGAATATAAAAATGATGTAGGGATTTTCAGCTGCACAGGATTTGCCGGAAAGTATAGAACGGCGGTAGATAATTTAAAGAGTAGGGATTATTTTCAATTTATTGGTTGGACAGCTACGGAAAATGACGAATCAACTGTATGTGGAATGATCTTTATTTTTTTGGAAAACGTGAATTATGGTCACCAGGCAGCGTTTTTCAGTTATGCTAAGACAGAGACTAAACAATGTCGTCCCGTTCTTTCCTTTGACATAAATACAGAACATGTAGTGACACTTGCCCCGGAGTGTGACCCGGAGGTCTGGAATATCAGTCCGTCTGTGGCTGATGAGAATTCTGAAGTCACTATAAAATACACAGGTCCGCACAAGATCAAGGGCTTTGAGGGTACCAACACCTTGTTTGCCAGGATTAGAGGCGATGTCCTGAATTTAGGGACTGTCACAATGCCGTATATGATTGGTCTGAGCGGGTTCGACGGCATGTTGCATAGATTGCTTCGAGATAGATATGGATATGAAAAGGGCTTTTTCCCACTTACCATTGATTTTGATGAGAATTATTCTATTGCAGGTGGGAGTGGTAAGTTTTTTATAGATGAAAAGAAAGAGTGCTTGGTAATCAACGATGTTTTTTCGGGTTTTGCCACTTTGTTCGGGAAATATTATAGGCAAAGTCCTGATGATCCGGATTGTCTCCTAAGAAAAGAAAATTGTAGAGCTTTCACGGTTGATTTCTATTTGGTGAATAGCGGTTTCAATGGAATATTACCTGTACTATCGTCAGATACTACGTACACGTTCAGAATGCCTGGCCGTGATGTGGAGGTGTCCCCTTTATTGTATTATGCCCTGGACGAAGAGGCTGCCGACAATGAAACGGCTTATGGTGACAAGCGCGACGTGTACATTAAGCGCAGTTTTCGTAAAGGGGAATGGGATACATTTGCAGTCCCGTTCAACATCTCGAAAGAAACAATGGATGATTTGGGTTTTACAGCCAAGCAACTGGTTGCATCATCGTATGCTGATGGTGTGGTGACACTCTCCTTTGCTGATGCAGGCAGCATCGAGGCCGGCAAACCATATCTTGTCAAGGTGGATGAGGATATCGAAAATCCTGTCTTCGAATATGTTACTCAAGATTATACTGTTAACACCGTAAGTATGGGGGTGGCCAATTTCGTGCCCACATTGGAAAAGACGCTCATAACCGGTTGCGGTGATAATGCTGATAATGCCAAGAGTGTTCTGCTGCTTGATGACTTGAACAATCTCATCAGTCCTATGGTAGTGAACAATCCAGACCACGAGAACAGCTACATTAATGCTTTCCATGCATATTTCCAATTGTCGGGTGATGCGGTTTCAGCCCGGGAGTTCATCCTTGATTTCAATCTGGGCGTCGGCAATACGGGTGTTAACGACCTGACTGGGCAAGGAATGGAAAGGGTGCGATATTCTCTTGACGGACGGAGTATGGACAGTCAGTCTGCACCAAAAGAGGTTTTTATTGAAAATGGGCGAATGTTCATTAGAATGGAATAGGTATAAGAATCTGTTTTAGAATCTGTTTAAATTTGTTCCATGATTTTCTTACGGCCTCATCCCGCGGATATCAGGTGGTGAGGTGAGTTCTTCTGTAATTCCTTGAGAGAATAGCCAGATAGAGTTTACGTGTTTGCGTGCAAGCTCTCTCTGAGCGTAGGATTATTCCTGACAGTTACTTCGGGCACAGTTCCCAGCCGCGCATCATGGCTATGTAGTCTATGGACTGTGTTCCGTTCTCATGGATGGCCATAGCTGCTCCGAGCATAAGCCAGCGGGCGGCATGGTCGGCGGGGGCGCCTAACGGCTCGTCCGGCTGTATGCCTGAAATACGGGAGACACTGGCTATGTACGCTTCCGTGTCGTTCTCTGACTCCGGTGCCCAACGGCTCACTATGGACTGGATGGTGTTAAGGTGGTACTTTCCATAATAAGTACGGGTCAGCAGGTAGAAGGCTGCCCGCCAACCGTACTCTATGGATTCAAACTGACAGAAAGCTGAATCTGTCTGAGTCTCGCTCAGACCTTTCCACTGGCTCTTGCTTCGGCGGATGTTCAGTGGATTGTTGTTCCTGATTCCTCTCGGTGTCATCTCTTTGATTTGCAGGAGCCTGATTCAAGCGGGGGAAAACTGGTCCTTTCCTACACCGCAGATGGGGCAGACCCAATCTTCGGGGAGGTTCTCGAAAGATGTTCCGGGAGCAACTCCGCTGTCCGGATCACCGGCTGCAGGATCGTATTCGTATCCGCAGACATCGCAAATGTACTTGTTCATAGTTGTTATTGTTAATGTTGGTTGGTATGTTACTTAAGCGGGTTAAGGTCCGATTTGAACCATTCGATAAACTTGCCGATGCCTTCGTGGAGGGCGGTGGATGGCTTGTAGCCGCACTCCCGCTCAAGTTTCGAGGTGTCGGCATAGGTCCTGAGGACATCGCCCTGCTGCATGGGCAGGAATATCTTCCTGGCTTCGATGCCCAGCGCTTTCTCTATCTCATTTATGAAATCCATCAGTTGTACAGGTCTGGAACAACCTATATTATATATTTTCCAGGGGATGTTGCCGGGGCATTGGCCGGCTACGGGCTTGCGGTCTATCACCTGGATGGTGCCTTCCACTATATCGTCTATATAGGTGAAGTCCCGGCTCAGGTTGCCGTTGTTGAATACCTTGATGGGTTCGCCTTTGCTGATGGCGGTGGCAAACAGCATCGGTGCCATGTCCGGACGCCCCCAGGGTCCATAGACGGTAAAGAAGCGCAGGCCTGTGGCGGGAAGGCCGTATAGCTTGCTGTAGGAGTGGGCCATCAGTTCATTGGCTTTCTTTGTGGCGGCGTAAAGGCTCACCGGGTTATCTACGCGGTCATCCTCAGAGAACGGCACCTTGTCGTTCATTCCATAGACCGATGATGACGATGCATATACGAGATGCTTTATGTCATTATGGCGGCAGCACTCCAGTACGTTCATGAATCCCACCAGGTTGCTGTCTAAATAGGCGTAGGGGTTGGTGATGGAGTATCGGACGCCAGCCTGGGCTGCCAGGTTGACCACTATGTCGAATTCTTCCTTCTGGAAGAATCCCGCCATCTGGCCGCGGTCAGCAAGATCCATCTTTATGAACCGGTAGTTGGGGAACAGCGTGCTTTCGCGGATTGAGCCGTCAATGTAGCGGCCGCTGTGTGAATGTATTCCGCACTGCTCCAGACGGCCCAGCTTGAGCCTGACATCGTAATAGTCGTTCATGTTATCCAGTCCTACGACCTCATCACCGCGTTCAGCCAGCCGGTATGCCAGTTTTGAGCCGATGAATCCGGCCGCTCCTGTTACAAGTATCTTCATTGTGCCGTTTTATCATGAATGGAATACAAACTTACACAAAATCTACTGGTTTTACATCCATTAAGATAAAAATCATAGGAAAAAACAGATAAAAGATATTTAATTAGGAATCCGGCATCCGGCATCCAACACCCAAAGTTTGACAAAAAGAATGCATTACACCCGAAATTGTGCATATTTATGCTCAAAACGCCTGTTTTTACGCCGGTTTTTAATGTAAATGCATATCTTTCTGACTTATTTGCATAATTTTTGTGAAAAAAATTGCGTTTTCTTTGTTGCTTTTGATGACAAATAGTAACTTTGCAAACGGTTTTAGTGACAAAATCACAAAAACAGTTCAGTAAATATACAATTTAAACAAAATAACGCATTATTATGGACAAACAGGTAAAGAATTACGTTGAGGGTTTCATGGCTGAGCTTATAGCCAAGAATCCGGGCGAGAAGGAGTTCCATCAGGCAGTTCGCGAGGTGGTGGAGAGTGTTGCACCTTATATTTTACAGAATCCGCACCTCATTGACCAGAAGATCATGGAGCGTATCGTGGAGCCTGAGAGGGTTATCATGTTCCGTGTTCCATGGATGGATGACAAAGGCGAGATTCATGTAAACCGCGGCTTCCGCGTTCAGATGAACAGTGCCATCGGCCCGTACAAAGGCGGCGTGCGTTTCCACTCAAGCGTTAACCTGAGCATCATGAAGTTCCTTGCTTTTGAGCAGACTTTCAAGAACAGCCTTACCACTCTGCCTATGGGCGGTGCCAAGGGTGGCTCAGACTTCAGCCCGCGCGGAAAGTCCGATGCAGAGGTGATGCGTTTCTGCCAGAGTTTCATGAACGAGCTTTATCGTCATATAGGTCCTGACACCGATGTTCCCGCAGGTGATATAGGTGTAGGCGGCCGTGAGGTCGGTTTCATGTTCGGTCAGTACAAGAAACTCAAGAACGAGTGGACCGGAACCTACACCGGCAAGGGCCAGGGTTGGGGCGGTAGCCTGCTGCGTCCCGAGGCAACCGGTTACGGTGCCTGCTACTTCGCACAGGACATGCTTGCCACACGTGGCAAGAGCTTTGAGGGCCAGACAGTAGTTATCTCAGGTTCAGGTAATGTGGCACAGTATGCTGCCGAGAAGGCTATGCGTCTGGGTGCCAAGGTCGTCACTTTCTCCGACTCAAACGGTTATATCTACGATCCCGAGGGCATGACCGAGGAGAAGATAGCATACGTGAAGAACCTCAAGAACGTTATCCGCGGTCGTATCAAGGAGTATGTAAAGCAGTATCCTAACGCCAAGTACTTTGAGGGCGAGCGTCCCTGGGGTGTCAAGTGCGACATCGCCATGCCTTGCGCCACCCAGAACGAGATTGAGCTCAAGGATGCCGAGAAGCTGGTGGCCAACGGCTGCTACTGCGTAACCGAGGGGGCCAACATGCCTACCACTCCCGATGCAATCGCCCTGTTCCAGAAGAACAAGATGTTGTACTCACCTGGTAAGGCTTCGAATGCCGGTGGTGTATCTACATCAGGTCTTGAGATGTCACAGAACTCAATGCGTCTGAAATGGACATCCGAGGAGGTTGACGAAAAACTGCATCGCATCATGAGCGATATCCACGCTGCCTGCGTCAAGTACGGTACCGAGGAGGACGGCTACATCAACTATGTGAAGGGTGCCAACATCGCCGGTTTCATGAAAGTGGCGAATGCTATGTGTGACCAGGGTTTGGTATAATCCTGACAAATTGATAATTTTGGGCTGGCTTAGCAAAAGCCGGCCCAATTTTTTTAAAGAATCTGTTTAATTTTGTTCCATAAAGAAGATTATGGTCAATTTTTTCTCCTGTTTCCATCGTTATGAGGGAACAATGGAGGTCCATTTTGACTGAGGAACGATGGAAACAGGAGAAAAAAGGGGCTATAAGATATTTATGGAGACAAATTTAAACAGATTCTAAGTATGGAGGAGAAAGAGAATCATCATCCCGAACTCATGGCCCGACGTATCCGCAGGATACTGCTGGTATGCAACAATTATGACAGCTATTCGCTTGAGGAGGACGGCCACATTGAGGCACAGATTGCACAGGACTATGCCGAACTCAACCTGAGTAATCCGCCTGACATTATCCGTGTCGAGACTACGGTCGAGGCCCTGCAGCTGGCCGTGACCGACACATCGTTCGATCTGGTAATAACCATGTACAACGTGGGCAAGGTGGATGTGTTCGATTTCTCCAAGCAGATGAAGGAGATATCGCCCGATACCCCCATTGTATTGCTGGCAACATTCTCACGTGAGATATACAACCGTATGCAGGACCGCATGGGCAGCGCGATAGACTGGTTCTTCTGCTGGAACAACTCCACCGACCTTATAATAGCCATAATCAAGCTGCTTGAGGATCGGATGAATGCAGAGCACGACATACTGGAGGAGGGCGTGCGCGCCATACTTCTGATTGAGGACTCGGTACGCTACTATTCAACCTATCTGCCGGTGCTCTACAAACTGGTGCTGCAGCAGAACATAGAGGCCATTCGCGACACCCTGAACGAGAAGCAGCAGACCCTGCGCAAGCGTTCGCGCCCCAAGATACTCATGGCCACCTGTTACGATGAGGCCGTAGAGCTGTACGAGCGCTACAAGCAGAACATACTGGGAGTGATATCGGACATAGGATTCGTAATCCATAAGGATGATGCACCCGAGCAGGAGAAACTGGATGCAGGTATAGACCTGGTCAACCATATCCATGCCGACAACCCCACCATGCCCATACTGATGCAGTCATCGCAGGAGAGTATGCGCGAGGTGGCCGAGCAGTTGGGGGTGGGCTTTGTGGTAAAGACCTCCAAGACCCTTACCCATGACCTGTCCGATTACATAGGCCGCGAGTTCGGATTCGGAGATTTCGTGGTGACCGATCCGGTTACGGGCGAGGAGCTGCTCCGCGCCAGTGACCTTTACGGATTCGAGAAGATAGTCAAGAACATATCGGACCGCGATTTCCGCCGTCTGAGTGACAAGAACTACATATCCCGCTGGCTCTTTGCGCGCGGTCTGTTCGCGCTGGGCAAGGAGCTGCGTCCGCTCACCATCCACAACGATGCCGAACTGCCGGAGATACGCCGTATCAACCTCAAGATGATACATGATTTCCGCAACAATCAGGGGGTAGGCGTGGTGGCCAAGTTCGATCCGGCCACCTATAACGATACCATAAGGTTTGCCCGTCTGGGTAACGGCTCATTGGGCGGAAAGGCCCGCGGCCTGGCATTCCTCAACCACATCCTGGTCAAGTATGACCTGTATGACAAGTGGGAGGATGTGCGTGTCACAACGCCCCGTACGCTGGTAATAACCACCGAGTATTTTGACCGTTTCATCATAGACAACGGCCTGCAGTATGTCATCAACTCGGATATATCGGACGATGAGATACTGGCGGAGTTCGTGGCATCGACCCTGCCGCGTGACCTGATTGACAACCTCAAGGTATTCATACACAATATACGCAAGCCGCTGGCCGTGCGCTCGTCGTCCAAATTGGAGGACTCTTATTATCAGCCGTTTGCAGGAGTCTATTCAACGTACATGATTCCGCGCACTGACAATGAGGACCAGCAGCTACGCCTGCTCTCCAAGGCCATCAAGAGCGTCTATGCATCAATCTTCTTTGCATCGTCACGTAGCTATATAACCGCTACGGCCAATGTGATATCCGAGGAGAAGATGGCCATCATCCTGCAGGAGATATGCGGCAGCAGTGACCAGGGATATTTCTTCCCGACGCTGTCAGGTGTGGCCCGTTCGGTCAATTTCTACCCCATAGGGCACGAGAAGGCCGAGGACGGAATCGTGAAGGTGGCCTTCGGTCTGGGCAAGGCTGTGGTTGACGGTGACCAGGTGCTCAGGTTCTCACCAAAGTACCCCAAGCACGTGCTGCAGACATCAACCATTGAGCAGACCATGACCGAGACCCAGAAGTCCATGTTCGCGCTCAACCTCAAGCCCGAGAAGTTTACCACATCAATCGATGATGCCGTAAACCTGGAGCGCATACCCATTGCGGACTGCGAAAAGTTCCGCAATCTCAAGCACGTGGTATCGACCTTTGATCTGGAGAACCAGCGAATGGTGGACTCGGCGTACCCTACAGGTCCCCGATTCGTAACGTTCGCCCAGATGCTCAAGTACAAGACATTCCCGCTGGCCGAGATTGTGGATGAGTTGCTGGATATAGCCCGTCGTGAGATGAAATGCGGTGTTGAGATAGAGTTTGCGGCCGATATAGACCGCGGCGGCGACAAGAACAAGCTGCCCAAGTTCAACGTGCTGCAGATAAGACCCATATCGGTCGATAGCCGCAATGTTGACGTTGACTGGGATGAGATTGATACCAGTGGCGCCCTTATCAAGTCAGAGAGCGCATTGGGCACAGGCTGGATAAAGGGCCTGACCGATGTGATATACCTCAAGATGGATGCGTTCGATACGCAGAAGACCGTGGAGATGGCGCATCAGATTACTGCCATGAACAGTCGCATGCGCAAGGAGGGCCGCAATTACGTGCTTATAGGATACGGCCGCTGGGGTTCCAGCATACCGTCTTTAGGCGTTCCCGTCCAATGGGGCGATATTTCGGAGGCAAAGGTGATAGTGGAGTGCAGCTTAGAGGATTTCCGCGTGGATCCCAGCCAGGGCACCCATTTCTTCCAGAACCTGACTTCATTCAACGCCGGCTACATCAACGTAGATCCGTACTCCGGCCGGGGTGATACTTTTGACTATGACGAGCTGGAAAAACTGCCCGCCATCGAGGAGACCGAGTTCCTGCGTCACGTAAGGTTTGACCGTGAGCTTGAAATCTGCATAGACGGCCGCTCCAGCAAGGCGATGATAAAATAATTGTCTTTTTGATTATCTGCATGCAGTCTTTTCTTTGATTGACGGACTACATCAAAGAAAGGCATTGTATGCTTGCGATGGAGATAACACGGCTGATTGAACGGTGTAGACAAGGGGATGAAGATGCCCTTGGCGAACTTTATAAGGCATACGCTCCGAGGATGAAGAGCGTATGCCGACGTTATTTTCCGGACGAGCCTACGGTTGAGGATGTGCTGCATGACGCTTTCATTATTATACTTACATCATTTGACAAACTGAATGATACGGAGAAGGCGGAATCGTGGATGATGGCCATTGTAAGGAATGTGGCGTCAAAATACAAAGACAGGCAGAAGGCAAGGCCCACCGTGATGCTGGAAGAGACGGCCGAGGCGGAAACACTGGCAACGGATGACGAACAGAACGGAGTGCGCGGGGTCCCGCTGATGGAGGTGATGCGACTGATAGACAGCCTGCCTGACGGATACGGGAAAGTGTTCCGTCTTTCTGTGTTCAAGGGAATGACCCATAAGGAGATTGCACATTCTCTTGGCATTGAGCCTCATTCCTCATCATCACAGCTGGCACGTGCCAAGAAGATGCTCCGCTCACTGATGTCAAAGTATTGGATCCTGCTGTTGGCGCTGATAGCCAACATCACGTTCTTTATGCTCAAAAAAGACAATCCTGTCATGGATGAGGAGAAGCCTGGAACAGAAAGACACGACGGTGAAATACGGCAGCCTGCTGTGCCTGAGGAGAATGAGGGACCGAGGGTTATGCGTACTCCTGTACAACTGGCGACTATTGCAGATGACACCCTGCAGACTCCTTCTGACCTGAATAATGATAATGACACGCCACTTGAAACGGTTAATGTCCTTGCTGCTACTGAAGAGCAGGAAGATACCGTACAATCTGTTTTGAGGATAACAGACAATCCAAAGGATGAAACCGCACAATTGACATTCCGGTATAAGGATGTCAAAACCACAGAGAATAAGAGATGGACGGTGCTGCTTGCCTACTCCGGAGGGTTTGACAATCTTGACAGGTTGAACCAGCCTTACAGCATCAAACCGGAACGGAATGCCATGTGGCAGGATCCGGGCGGTCATAGTTCAACCATTCCGAGCAGTATAGAGAACTGGAGCGACTATGCGGATTATCTGGCCAATAACCCGGGGGCAGTCAGTGCACAAACCCGAAGCAGTGTGATGCAGATTGCCATAAGGAACTCCAGTATCCCGGGCAGCGAGGAGGACAGGATAAGACGTGACAGCCACCACAGTATGCCGGTAACCTGGTCTGTTTCCTTGAAGTACAGGCTTGATGACCGTTGGGGCATAGAGACAGGATTGAGCTACAGCTGTCTCAAGTCTGATTTTGAAATGGGCACAGGTGGCAATATGATAAACGAGCACCAGACTATCCATTATATAGGTGTGCCGGTTAAGGGTCTCTACAACCTGATTGAAAAGAAGCACTGGAGCCTGTACGGAGGTCTAGGAGTGACGACGGAGATACCGATTTACTCACAGATACGTTCTGACTACTATCTGGATGGACAGTACAAGGCAAGTGAAGAGACGGTCATAAGTGCTCCATGGCAGTTCTCCGGCACGCTGGGTGTAGGCCTGCAGTATAAGATAACACCGAGCATAGGCCTGTTTACTGAGCCGGGCATACAATACTTTATACCTACAGACAGCAAGGTTGAGACTTACCGCACGGAACATCCGTTCTCATTAACACTGCCTGTGGGCTTGAGATTCACATGGTGATAATATTTCTTTTGTCTGGAAGTGCAGTCTTTCTGACACATGGGGTACTATATGGATAGAGAGTGAATCCAAAATGTTTATTTTTGCATTAGTTTGACAAAAGGAATTATGAAGAAAGTGTTTGAAACCCGTGTGTGGACCATGGTGATAGCCATGATCGGCGTTCTGATGTCTGTGACGGCCTGCAGCCTTGACAGCGGCGAGCCGGAGAAACCTTTTACTACCGACCCTGTTGAGGGAGCGACAAAGCTTTACGTATGTGGCATAGGTTCACCGGAAACAAAGGCTGCCGACAATATATTATTTACGGAGCATGAGATTGAGTGGTTTGACGTGAACACACGTGAACTTTGTTTCAGCGTTATGGAGACACCCC
This sequence comes from Bacteroidaceae bacterium, assembly GCA_017633615.1. The sequence continues at coordinate 26,649 of JAGBPB010000088.1, forward strand.
TTAAAGAGAGGCTGAGCCTGCTGTCAGGTGTTGAGTTCCGTCTGGGTGACTCTGTGTTGTTTACCGGGAGCACGTTTGTAGGACTGGAATGCAGTCAGGTGTTTGATGACCTGGTGCTCTGCTACGGAAAGATGGACGGAGAGGTTGTTGATGACGGCAAGTATTATCTCTATGACTGCTACCCCTTGCAGTACATTGAGGATGAGAGAGTGCAGGCCAACAGGACCAGACGCGCATCACAGTGGAAGACATTCCTGAATTATCTTGAAAAAGCTGGAAAACTGAAGAAATAATCATTTTTCCGTGCAGTAGTTCGTTGCAGTTTAGGACTTTATAAGTGAAGAAGCTCCGTTCGGAGCATGCTATCAGAACTTCCGGAAGGATAGCATCAAGTTTTTTCACTAATCCTAACTGTAACGATTTTTTATGTATTCTATCTATGACTATGCCCATAATGGGATTCTCTATCTGAACAATATTCTTAGACCACGACACAAGCAGCTTTCACAGCTGATGATCTATTCCACCACGGCATGCCAGTCCAGATGCAGGCACTGCAATATATGGAAGAAGGATGTAGAACATCTGTTGCTTGATGACATAATAAGGATCATGCAGAGCCGGTGCGTGACCAGACATACTACCGTGGGGCTGGAAGGCGGTGAGTTCATACTGCACCCTCAGGCCGATGAGATAATGGCCTGGTTCAGGGATAACCATCCCAATTATACGCTGCTGTCCAACTGCCTTGCTGCAGGTAAAGTGATTAACGCCGTACGGCGTCACAAGCCCAGACACCTGTACGTGTCGCTTGACGGTAATCGCGAGACATACCGGCGAATGCGCGGGCGAGACGGTTATGAACGGGTTATCAGGGTAGTGGAGGCACTGAAGGATGAGGTGCCGCTTTCGCTGATGTTCTGCCTGTCGCCCTGGAACACGTTTGATGACATGGAGTTTGTAATTGACGTGGCTAAAAGGTATGGTGTTGATGTGCGTATTGGGATATACGGTACATTGGCTTTCTTTGTTACCACGAGTGGGCTGTTGGCTGCAGATGACTTCCTGAAACAGATTCCGCAGACGATTCACGACACGAGCGAGAACTTTGACTTTTTGGCGCTTTACGACGAGTGGCGCAACGGGAACCTGCGTCTGCGTTGCCAGAGTATAATGAGCAGCCTGGTAATACACAGCAATGGTGATGTGCCGCTGTGCCAGAACCTTGATGTTATACTGGGAAATATACACAACCAGACGCTTGATGAGATATTCAACGGTGAACCATCATGCAAGACGCAGTGCCGATACTCATGCGATTGTAACGGATGCTGGATTAATTTCCACCGGAAGTATGACATTATACTAATGCGTAACCTGGAGCGGATAATGCCTAAATGGCTGATTGAAAAATTTTATGGACAATACCGGTGGACCAAGGATAACAGAATGACATACAGACAATTTCTAAAGGGGAAGAGACTATGATTAAAAAGATGATTGAGCGGTATAAGAGAATGCGGACAGAGCACTACCTGAACCAGAGCTACAGCGGACAATATGCATTTGTAGGGATGGGACAACATTCAATCTGCAACCTGTATCCGGTGCTGAGGTATCTTGGAGTCAGGTTGAAATATATATGTGTCACGTCTGAGCGCAAGGCCCGGCTGGTAGAGAGCCGGTTTCCCGATGTGAAAGCTACTGTCTTTCTTGATGAGATTCTGGATGATAAGGAGATTGACGGGATTTTTGTGTCAGCTGCCCCATCAGCTCATTTCCGTATTGCGTCAAAGGTGCTTCATAGCGGCAAGTCTCTGTTTATTGAGAAGCCTCCTTGTGAGACTTTGGATGAACTGGAGTTGCTGATAGAGCTCCAGGAGATTAAGGGCTCCAAGGTGGCGATGGTCGGGCTGCAGAAACGGTATGCACCTGCCGTGCAGGTGCTAAAGAAACGGCTGTGCAGGGAGCATATCACTAATTATGACCTTCACTACTGCACCGGGGCTTATCCTGAGGGTAATGCCTTGCTTGATCTGTATATCCACCCGCTGGATATGGTGACATACCTTTTTGGCATGGCCGAGGTTCTGGCATGCCGTAAGGTGGCTGACTGCTCATATATCCTGATGCTGCGCCACGGGAATACAGTGGGGACTCTTGAACTCTCTACTGCATACACATGGACCGATGCCGAGGAAACTCTTTCAGTTTGCACAAGTTCAGGTATATTCCGCCTGGGGAATATGGAACGGCTGACATACCGGCCAAGACCCGTTAAACCGTTTTCCGTTCCTATGGAAAAAGTCTTACCGCATCATACGGTTGAGAAAGTTCTGTTCCAGTCCTGTCATATTATGGGTGGTCTGACAAATAACCAGGTCTATACCCAAGGGTTTTACGGCGAGATTAAGGCGTTCCTTGATGCGGTTGAAGGTAAGAGTATTGACGTACGAAGCAGCCTCCAGATGATTAGAGGATCGTATGAGTTGCTTTCTATTATAGAGTAAACAGATATAGCTTGATAGCTCCTAAAAGCAGGAGATTCCTGGTCTGCAGAATGTAGGTGAGGCTGGCTCTTTGGGGTGACGGTGCTCCGGAAGGAACGCAGTGTAGGCTCGTGGTCCACAGCCTTGGCCGTGGACCTCGGCCGTAACGGAATGGAAGACTGCATACGGAAGTCCCACTGTGCCTGGCACGCCGGGCTAAGCGAGCCCTGTTTCCAAGCGCACTGCTGCAGGCGGTCCGGGGACGTGTGACGCGGGCATTGTGGAGCGGAAGGACTGACGGATGGTGAAGTGGAAGCCGTGCACTGGAATGGAGTACGGGCTGCGTACCGTGGCGCTTGTTGCAGACTATGATGAGTATGCAACGGACGTGGCCGAATTTTGGCAACGTGCTATGCTCACTTATGTTAGCCACGGTACCCTGACCGTATGGAATGGAAGCGTGCGGCTGGAACGGAACTATGCGGCAATCCTGAAGCGGAATGATGAACGTGGCCACGTTCACGGACGGCCGGGGAAAACCTGCAGAATGATGCTGTCCTGTTTATGCGCCCGCGAGGGGGATTGTGGGCTACTTGTCCTTTTGCTCTGAGTCTTGCTTAAGCAATCTTTTCCTGAATAAGGTAAGTATAATGAGGATTATAGAGGCGACGCCATAGATTGTCCAGCATATGCTTTCTAACTTACTACTCCCGGAACCGAAAACACAGTATCCTTTTATTGCAAGACAAATTAGCATGACTGTCATTGTTATGCTTAGAAAGAGTTGGTAGGTTTTGTTGTTCATAACGGTTAGAAAAGGATTGTTTTCTGCAAATTAATGGATTATACCTGGTATTTGCAATAGAAGCCCAGAAGATTCAGCGCACCGGATGGCGGGATGCGGACCGTTGCGGGCCGCACCCTAAAATGAAGCCGGGAACCGGACCGCTGGCGGCTGTGCCGCCGGGGGGCCGGGGCACGCTACCGAGGAGTGACGCGGAGGCAGTACCTGGAGAGGGACGCTGTGCGGACCCGGAAGGTTGTGCCGGAACGTTACGACCCAGCACCCGGAAGGGTTGCGCCTGCTGCTGGCAGCAGGAAGCGCAGGTGCGATACATTTGTTTTTGAGGCCTGACCGACTGATGCCGGAGCTATTTAACATAGTGGGAATTATTATAAAATGACCGAGTGCGGGAGGGCATTTTGTAATAATTAAGGGTTCCATTATGTTACATAGCGGAAAAGTCTGCACTACTGATGGTGAGC
>JAGBPB010000089.1 GCA_017633615.1 Bacteroidaceae bacterium
ATGGCATAACTGGCGGTGTACTCCTGCTGCCATACATCGGTCTGACGGTTACCCGAGCCACCGATACCCTGGGTTGCCAGACCCAGTGAGGTGTATGATCCGGAGAAATACTCCTGAGTCAGTTTCTCACTGTTAAGTCCAACCGATGCCTTAAGCGTAAGGCCACCCAGGCGGTAGCTTGCCCACACATTACTCAAAAGATAGTTGTTTATGTTGTCGGCCACGCTCTCCTTAAGGTCATAGACCGGATTGGCAGAGCGGTCACCAATTGAAAAGTATGAATACTCATACGTGTTTCCAAAGTTGAAAGTGCCGTCTTCATTGTAAACCGGCTCAACAGGAGGCATCAAAAGAGCATACACAAAACTGTTGGTTATGCCGGCCGAGAAGGGTGACGAGTTGAAAACCTGGCCCTCGGTGGTTGTCAGGCCGCTCTGCTTGGAGCGTCCGAATGTAACGTTCAGGCCAAAGTTGAGTCCCTTCTTGAGTTCCCACTCCGAATTGGTATGGAAATTGTAACGGTTAAAGCCGGAATTCAGGATGATACCTTCCTGGTCAGTGTAGTTGAATGAGAATGCATAACGGCTTTTCTGCGTACCTCCGTTTATGCTTAACTCATGTGTCTGCTGGACAGCATCACGCAGCACTGCATCCTGCCAATCTGTACCCTGCCCCAAGGCAGCAATCTGAGCGTCAGTATATCCGCCCTTGTTGCTGAAATAGTCTTTCTGCAGTTGTGCCCACTCTGTAGCATTCAGCAGATCAAGTTTCTTGCCCACGCGGCTTACACCTATGCTGTAACCATAACTGATGTTACTCTTATCCTGACCCAGGCTACCCTTCCTTGTGGTGATAAGAATCACGCCATTTGCTCCGCGTGAACCGTATATGGCGGTTGCGGATACGTCCTTAAGCACTTCAATGCTTTCAATATCATTGGGGTTGATGGTAGCCAAGGGATTGAGAGAACCCTCTATTGCACCTAAGCCGGTACTGCCGGTAGCATCATCCTTGAAGTAGATGAAACCGTCCACAACATAAAGAGGTTCGTTTGATGCGTTCACAGAGTTTCCTCCACGTATGCGTATATGGCTGTCAGCTCCGGGCTGACCGCTACTGGCTGTCACAGCCAGACCGGCCACCTGTCCGCTTAGAGCACCGTCCAAAGTGGGCTGCTTGCTCCTTTCCAGAATATCGGCCTTAACGGAAGTTACGCTTCCTGTAAGCTGAGTGCGTTTCTGGGTACCGTAGCCTACAATAACCACCTCACTGAGTGTATTGACATTCTCTGAGAGCTGAATATCTACAGGTTCAGAATCATCATAAACATCTATTTCCTGAGTACGGTAACCTATAAACTCCACGCTCAGTGTAAGAGGTAGGCTCTCTCTGGTCTCAAGACGGAAATTACCGTCCAGATCAGTAATTGTACCAACGCCCTTCTTACCTGATTTGACAGACACCTGCGCGCTTATGAGCGGTTCACCTGTGGCAGCATCAGTGATGTTTCCGGTAAGTACGGTCTGTGCGGTGACGATAAGAGTGGTTACTGCAAGCAGAATCAGTATGAACAAATGCTTTTTCATATATATAGTATTATCTTAGGAGCGGGATTTTCAAGCCCGTTCCTTACTATTTGTTATCCGTAAATAAAGTGGGCTAAACTCTTATTTCTGAGCCAGTTCCTTGCTGGCTATGCGTTGCATCTGGGCGGTAAGCTCTTTCTGTGAGAGCGTGAGCATTCCGTAACGGTGGAGTTCACAGACACCTGCGGTGAGCACCCAGTTCACAAAATCATTCATGGCGCTGTCCGTGTGGTCATACATGAAACCTACTGTACCTACTGGTATTACATCATATCTCTGCTCTTCAAGCAAGCGGATAATCTCATCCAGGTTTGCATCGTCAAGTACCTGACGTCCGTGCTTGTCAAGATCCAACGGCAGCAGTGCCATTGATGAACCCGGCTGACGGCTCTCCAGATCAAAGATATTTGAAAGGTAGTTTACGGTCACACCCAGCGGGTCACGGCTTATGGCTGTGGTAAGGAAAGAATCATCGCCTGATATCTTTCTGCCTTTATAGTCTGATACCTCTTCATTAAGGTATGATGCGTATGCGCGTGAAGCTGAAAGCTGGCTGTTTCCGGTATAGATATGTATCTTCTGCTCAGCCTTTGACTCCTCGTCTTCATCATCGTCATCATTTACAAAGAAAAGTGAGCGGAGCTTCTTGGCGTTCAGACGGTGTGAGGTAAGACGTGCAGCCTCAGAACCCTTAATTGTCACCGGAAGTATAGCGTAACGTGCAAAACTTACAGCTTCTGCATCAGTGGTGAGTTCAAGTACGTTTGCATTTGAATCCTGTGCTTTTCCTTTAACAAACTCAAAGTTTACTGATGCGTGGTGCTGCTCATAGTCATGCGCCCATTTTTCAACCAGCTGGCGTGCAAATTCAGGTACACGCAGTGAGATGGTCTCTATCTCCTGGGCGTGGGCATTAATACCTAAACTTAAAATCAGTGCTATTATATAAAGTATCTTTTTCATATTATTGCTTGAGCTATTTATATTCCTGTGTTTTATTTTCGCTGCAAAGGTCGGTCAAATAGTATCACATTCCAACAAAACTTAAATGATTAGAAAAGAAAATGCATTAATCCAGATTTTTGCAGAACAAAAATAACCATTTAGCCCTGTTTCTGCCATTTTGATAGAATAATCTTCTTTTGGCATAAAAATGCCCCGATGTTTGGATGTACCGGGGCGTTATTTAAGACTTAAATTGTACGTAAACTTGCACAAAGTTGGCCCAATGCCTTCTTCAGTAGTGCCCGCGGTGCGCCAACATTAAGCCTCATGTATCCTTCACCACCGGGACCAAAGGTCTCACCGTCATTCAGAGCCAGATGTGACTTGTTCACGAACAGGTCTATCAGTCCCTTGTGATCCAGACCCAGTTCACGGCAGTCAAGCCATACCAGGAATGTGGCCTGTGGGCGCAGCGGTTTGATGGACGGGATATTGGCCTTGAAGTAATCCTCGACAAAGCGTATATTATCCTCTATATAACTGATAAGCTGACGGCGCCACTCCTCACCTTTCTGGAATGCCGCAATAATGGCTATTGTGGAGAAAATGGGCGGCTCATTGAATTCATTTGCTTCAAGCCACTTATAGAACTTGCGGCGCAGGGTATCGTTAGACACTATTGCATATGAATTCACTATGCCCGCAGTATTAAAGGTCTTGGATGGAGCCCCGAACGTGATGCTAATCTCTGCGGCCTTGTCACTTACCGTTGCAAACGGGATATGTTTGTTGCCGAACAGGGCCAGATCGCAGTGGATCTCATCGCTAATGACAATGATGTTGCGCTCATAGCAGAAATCGGCCAGTCTTATCAGAGTCTCCCTGCTCCAGCATATTCCAGCGGGATTGTGCGGGTTGCTCAGAATAAGCAGACGGCACTTGTCATCGGCCACACTGGCCAGATGGTCAAAGTCAATCTCATAACTGCCCCCTTCCACCCTTTTCAAAGGATTGAATACAACCTCACGCTCGTTACCCTGCGGGGTAAGACGGAACGGGAAGTAGACGGGCGGCTGTATGATGACCTTCTCATCGGGCTTTACGAATACGTTCACCACAGATCCCACACCCTTCATCACGCCGGGTATGAAGGTAATCCACTCCGTATCAACCTTCCAGCCGTGATGGTCCTCAATCCACTTTGCAATGGTAGTCCAGAGTTCATCGGGTGTAGCGGTATAACCGAACAGGGAGTGCTCCAGACGCTTGCGCAGGGCATCGGTTATGAAATCAGGGGTCTCAAAATCCATATCGGCCACCCAGAGGGGCAGCAGGTCGTCACGGCCATAACGTTCCTTGAGCACGCTGTACTTGAGCGCGTTCGTGCCTGAACGGTCTATAATCTTGTCAAAATTGTATTTCATTTTCTTGTGGGACACTTTGGTGGGAATGACAGATGCAAAATTACAGATGGATTTCCTTATCTACAACCTGACCGTTCAGAATCCTGAATGAGTTAAGTCTGGGTTCCCCGTCCAGCAGAGAGAGGATGGCGTAACGGATTGTAGGATCATTGGCCAGACGCAAGTCTTCCTGCGATGGGCGTGACGGCGATGCGGGGTGGCTGTGCCAGTTGGCCAGTATCCTGAGCCCCTTGCTGCGGGCGTAGCGCAGTGCCGCGAACTGGTCCTTGGGTGCAAACGTGAAATGCTCTGGGGAGTGGTCAATATTCTCCATCCAGTAGTTCTCGGTCACATCCCCGTCCTTGCCCAGCAGGTATCCGCATGACTCATTGGGAGCATCCTTGGTGGCCTGCTCTATGAGTTCCTTTATTACGTTTTCCGGAATATTCATCTCTTCTCAGTGTTTC
>JAGBPB010000090.1 GCA_017633615.1 Bacteroidaceae bacterium
CTGCGATGTGTACTCGAATATGTCGGCGATTATCTTCATGGAGAACTTGGGAGGGTAGATGTAGGTGTTACGCACCATGAACTCCTTGAGGATATCGTTCTGTATGGTTCCCTGCAATTCCTCAAGTGTGGCACCCTGCTCCAGACCAGATACGATGTAGAAGGCCAGGATAGGCAGAACGGCGCCGTTCATTGTCATGGATACTGACATCTTGTTAAGAGGTATGCCGTCAAACAGCACTTTCATATCCTCAACAGAGCAGATGGATACACCGGCCTTACCTACGTCACCGACCACACGCTCGTGGTCAGCATCGTAACCGCGGTGGGTGGCAAGGTCAAATGCAACTGACAGACCCTTCTGACCGGCGGCCAGGTTACGGCGGTAGAATGCGTTTGACTCCTCAGCGGTGGAGAATCCGGCATACTGACGGATGGTCCAGGGGCGCATCACATACATTGTTGAATAAGGACCGCGCAGGTTCGGGGCTATACCTGCTGCATAGTTCAGGTGCTCCATGCCCTCCAGATCCTCCTTGGTATAAACAGGCTTGACTTCAATCTGCTCCGGAGTCTTCCAGATTTCATCTGCACCTGCTTTCTTTGCCTTGCAGCCGCAAAGCTTCTCTGCGGGAGCTGCAGCCTTTATGTCGATACTTTTAAAATCAGGTTTCATAACTACGGATTATTTGATGTTAAGCTTGCTGTTAAAGTCTCTCAGTGTCTCAAGCACGTTGCAGCGTACGTGTACGTAGTTCTCAATGCCGACAGCCTTGAGGTCCTCGATGCAGGCGGGGTTACCGGCAATCACGAAGATTGCGCTGTCACCGACTGCCTTGAATGCGGCGGGACCGTACTCTGCGTACTCGTCATCGCTTGAGCAGAGCACCACGATATCGGCGCCTGCCTTGCGTGCTGCCTCGGCTCCGTCCTCAACGGTCTTGAAACCAAGGTTGTCAATAATCTCGTAGCCTGCGCAGCCAAAGAAATTGCCTGAGAACTGGGCGCGGGCCTGACGCATGGCAAGGTTGCCTATGGTAAGCATGAATACCTTGGGGCGGCGGCCGCTGGCCTCAGTAGCCAGACGGAGTTCCTCAAACTGTGATGCTATGCGTGAACTGTCAAGGGTTGCGATGGTGGGCTCACCCTCTGCCTTGCAGCAGCAACAGCAGGTCTTGGGTGCACGGCCCTCGGATACCTCCTTGATGTTGGGGAACTGGTTGGTTCCCAGCAGTGACTCCTTACGCTTGGCGGCGTTGTCATGACGGGCGGCGTTGGTGGCGTTGACTGCCTCCTGAACTTTGCCGGCCTTGACCATTGCCAGCATACCGCCCTCATCTTCTACAGAGAGGAAGAGTTTCCATGCCTGCTCTGCCAGAGCTTCGGTCAGATTCTCTACGTAGTATGAACCGCCGGCGGGGTCTACAACTTTATCCAGGTGTGACTCCTCCTTGAGCAGCAGCTGCTGGTTGCGGGCCAGACGCTCCGAAAACTCATCGGGGGTCTCATAAGCGGCATCGAACGGGGTTACTGTTATTGAGTTTACACCTGCCAGAGCGGCACTCATGGCCTCGGTCTGTGAACGAAGCAGGTTTACGTACGGGTCAAAAAGTGTCTGGTTGTATTTGGTGGTGACTGCGTTGACGTGCATCTTGCAGGCACAACGGCAGATACCGTCCTCAGGATTTTTACCGCAGTGGCACTCAGGCTTGTAGGCCTCGACTATCTTGGCCCACAGCATGCGTGCAGCGCGGAACTTGGCAATCTCCATAAAGTAGTTGGAGCCAATGCCCAGGTTGAACTGTATCTTCTTGGCAACTGCATCGGCGGGAACGCCGGCCTCAGTGAGTGAACGCATGTACTCGTTTCCCCAAGCCAGAGCGTAACCCAACTCCTGATAGCAGAATGCACCGCTGTCAGTGAGCATTGAAGCCTTGACTGTGAGGGCGCGGAACTTCTTGAGCGGCTTAAGGATCTCAATCAACTTGGCTGCATCATCAAGATTGCACTCGATACCGCTCTTGAGCATTGAGGCGATGGGATCATAGGCGATTGAACCGCGTAATGAACAGAGATCATAACCCTTCTTGGTGAAGTAGTCCACCAATGCCTTGGCCTGTGCGCATGCCAACTGGGGCTTTGTACTGAAGTTAAGCTCAACGCAATCAGCCAGAATTCCGTTCAGAAGAGCCTCAAGGTCAGCTCCTTCAATGAGGCGGCCGCGGCAGCAGAAGTTGAGAGAGTCAACACCTTTGTTAAGGATCTCAAGAGCCTTTGCATTGGCCTCTTTGATGTCTTTGGTGCTGATGCCCTGACGTACAAACCATGTGTTGTCTGCTTTGGTTCCGCGTTTGTAAGGAAATTCTCCAGGCTTGGTCTCAGTGTCAAGGCCTTCCAGATTCTCCTGGCGGTAGAACGGCTGGACCTTGAATCCCTCGTTGGTTCTCCATACGAGTTTCTTCTCAAAATCCGCACCCTTAAGGTCTTCTGTTATCTTGGCCATCCACTCCTCAGTGGACACGGGTGGGAACTCTGAAAAGAGTTTTTCTTTCTTGTTTGACATATAATTACTTGTTTGATAGGATAATCTCCAAAAATTGGTCTTGTGGCTTTCGCTCAAACCACACAAAGATATATAATATGATTGACTAAACCTACGCAAATCATTAGGATTTATATTCCTTGAATATATATTAATTTTTAAGGTTTTATAAGGGTGTCAAAAGAGATAACATGAACGGAAAGTGAGTAACTTTGCATCCGGTTTCAGGGACGAGCCTTAAAGGACACTAAAAACACTGACACATAATGGATTGGATAAAAACACTGCTTTTTGACACAGAATCAATAGCCCACCTGCTTCTGCTCTATTCTTTTGTGATTGCCGTAGGTGTATTGCTTGGAAAACTCAAGTTTCGTGGTGTGTCATTCGGTGTGGCTTTTATCCTCTTTACAGGTATCGTAGTGGGGCATTTCGGTTTTACAGGCAATCTTAAGACAATAGGTTTTGTACAGGATTTCGGACTGATACTCTTTGTCTATAGCCTGGGTCTTCAGGTCGGTCCTTCATTCTTCACCTCTTTCCGCAAGGGCGGAATGCGCATGAACCGTCTGGCCGTTTATCTGGTATTACTTAACCTGGCGGTCGCATTAGGTGTCTATTACCTGATGTTTGACCGTACTGATCCGGACAGCTTCCCTATGTTGGTGGGAGTGCTTAGTGGTGCCGTTACGAATACCCCGGGTCTTGGTGCGGCGGAGGAGGCTCTGCGCCAGATGGGCAATACCGGTGTTGAGATTGCATCGGGCTACGCATGTGCCTATCCGCTGGCCGTGTTGGGTGTCATTATGGTTCCGATTATAGTGAAGGCCATCTGCCGCATAAAGGACGATAAGGAGAATGAGCAGTTGGAGAACATGAGGCAGGAGGATACCAGTACCAAGCCCATGAAACAGTATCTGGAGATGACTAATGAGCGTCTGAACGGCAAGACCATCCTGGAAATACGCCGCCTGATAAACCGTGAGTTCATATGCTCACGTCTGCTTCATGACGGTGTCGTGGTTACGCCTCACAGGGATACTGTGGTTAACATGGGTGATCAACTCTGTGTGGTCAGTGCCGAGGATGACGGTGAGGCTATACGTACTCTTTTGGGAACACCCGTAGAGGTGGAATGGGACAACGTCAAGGGTGCAGAGCCTCTGGTGTCACGCAGGATTGTGGTAACCAAAGAGAAACTCAATGGTAAGACATTGGGACAGCTTCATTTGGGGAGCATTTACGATGTTACCATAACCCGTGTAGTACGTTCCGGAACTGAACTGTTTGCATCGGCCAGCCTTGCGCTTCAGATAGGTGACCGTTTATCGGTGGTAGGCAAGGAGAGCAGCGTGGCTGCTGTGGCACAGCGTGTAGGAAATGAGATGAAACGTCTGGATGTACCTAATATAGCCACATTGTTCATCGGTATCATGGTGGGTGTTCTGTTTGGCAGCATCCCGTTCTCAATCCCCGGCATTCCAACTCCTATGAAACTGGGATTGGCAGGTGGCCCGCTGATAGTTGCGATCCTGATAAGCCGATTCGGTTACAAACTGAAACTGGTTACATATACCAAAGCCAGTGCCAATATGATGCTGCGTGAGGTGGGTATAGCACTGTTCCTGGCCAGTGTGGGAATAAAGTCAGGAGCTACGTTCTTTGAGACAGTGATGTCAGGCGACGGACTTACTTATATGCTGGGCGGACTGCTTATTACGGCAGTGCCTGTGTTTATTGTAGCTCTGATAGCCCGCAAACGCTATAACATGAATTACTACAGCATTATAGGCTTGGTGGCAGGTGCCAGCACCAACCCTCCTGCACTTGCGTTTGCCAACAGCCAGACAGAGTATGATGCACCCGCTGTAGCGTACTCCACGGTTTATCCGCTCACCATGTTCCTGCGCATACTTACCGCGCAGCTGATGGTGCTGATCGGTTGCAGTCTTTTCTAAAGAAGGGAGTAAAAAAAGGAGTCCGGAAACCCGGACTCCTTTTTTTTATGGTTTGGTTTGGGATTACTGGGGCATTCCACCGCCAAATCCGCCGCCGAATCCGCCCTGGGGCATTCCACCACCAAAGCCGCCACCGAATCCACCGCCGAATCCGCCTTGGCCACCCTGCTGGCGCTGCTGACGGCGCTGTTCCTGTGCCTCATCATATTTCTTCTTCTGAGCATCGGTCAGGAAAGACTTGATCTTAGCTTCCTGAGCCTGACGCTGCTTCTGCATCTGCTCCATCATAGCCTGCATGTCACCTTCAGCGGGCATCTGGCCGCCACCGTTCTGCATCTGCTCACGACGGGCTGCCTGCTCCTTGCTGCTGGCAAGATAGTAGTTGTAGATTGAGTCATACTGAACCTGGTTCAGCTCAAGCTGCTCCTTGAGACGGTCAGCCTGACGCTTGGCCATATCCTCAGGATTCATATTCATACCCTGGCCGCCGCCGAAACCGCCGCCAAATCCCTGTGCAAAACTCATTGTTGAAATGAAGAGAGCTGCAACTGCGAACAAAATCTTTTTCATTGCTTTTTTGTTATAAATAGGTTAGACAAAATTTCAGTTTGCGTTAATAAGATATCAGGAAATCGGAAAAGTTTAATCCGGGGGCGTTTTTTTACCTCTTTATCTCAAGTACCTCAAGGTTCTTGAAGTTCTTGCCTTCAATGTCCAGACGGACCAGGGTGCGTACCTTCTGCCAGCCCTGGAGACCGGCTGCTCCCGGATTGATAAAGAGCATGTTCAGCTTTTTGTCATGCATAACCTTGAGGATATGCGAATGACCGCACACAAACAGATCGGGTGTTTCTATTTTTAATTGGTCGCGTACGGAGTGGTCATAATAGTCAGGTGAGCCTCCAATATGCTTGAGCATGATATTCGCATCTTCAACCTTGAAGCGGTAGATCTCTGTAGTGCTGCGTCGTACATCCTGGCCGTCACAGTTGCCCCAGACGGCGCGAAGGGTGGCAATCTTTGAAAGACGTTCCAGAATCTCGTACGATCCCACATCTCCCGCATGCCATATCTCGTCACATCCCTTAAGGAATGTGGCGTAGCGGTCATCCCAGTAGGCGTGGGTATCGGACAGGATTCCAATCTTTTTCATATCCCAAGTTTTTCCTTTGCCAAAGATACTATTATATCGGCGCACTTGTCATATCCCAAAGTGGTGCTGTTAAGACAAATGTCGTATACTGCTGTATCACCCCATGTGCGGCCGGTAAAGTAGTTGTAGTATGAAGAGCGTTTGCGGTCAATGTCCTCAATCAGAGACAGGGCCTTGGATTGGGTCATGCTCTCACCGGCATGGCGTATCACGCGGGCCACGCGGTCATCAACATCGGCCGCAATAAAAACGTTGAGCAGACGGTCGCTGTCACGCAGTACATAATCGGCGCAACGGCCTATGAATACGCAATCCTCAGTTTCGTGAATCTTGCGTATGGCTTCACTCTGCATGTTGAATATAGACTCGTTGCTAAGATAATTATTGGAAAGGCCATTTGTGCCCAGGTGGTTCATGAAGAGAGAGCGCAGGCCTTTGCGGGTCTTTTCCTCATCGGCCTCATCAAAGAACTTTTCGCTGAATCCGGTGTTCTGGGCTGCCTTTTTCAGGAGGTCACGGTCATATACCTTGATACCTAATTTTTCCGCAACAATAGCTGCTACGTTACGTCCGCCGCTACAGAATTTGCGGCCTATGCATATACAGTAGTGCTTGTCCATATTATGCTTGTTTTTTCAGTTTTCTTACTTGAGGAATAAGCAGGGATACTCCCAGTATTACAGAGAGAAAATCCGATACCGGCATGCTGTACCATATTCCGTTGATGCCGTAATAACGCGGCAGGATGAGAAGGAACGGAATGAGCAGCAGCAACTGTCGGGATAGAGACATGAGTATTGACTTGCCGGGCATGCCAATGCTCTGGAAGAAGTTACCTGTAACCATCTGTGAGCCAACCAGGGGGAATACCACGAACGTGAGTCTCATTCCCACCATTGCTATGCCGGTCAGTTCAGGGTCATCGGTAAAGATGCGTATGCACATGCCGGGCAGGAACTCAGCTATGGCAAAACCAAGCGTGGTCACAATGGTACCAAAGAACATGGTCAGATAGAGCACCTTGAGCACACGCTTGAACTGGCGTGCACCGTAGTTATAACCTGCAATGGGTTGCATGGCCTGATTGAATCCCATTACCATCATTACGATGAGGAATCCTATGCTGTTTACAATGCTGTATGCGCCTATGGCCACGTCACTGCCGTACTTGAGCAGTCCGCGGTTGATGAGCAGTACCACAAAGCAGGCTGCCACGTTCATGAGGCAGGGTGAAAGACCTATGGTTATGATATTGCGGACCAGGTCACCGCGCAGACGGTAAGTGCCGCGCTGCAGATGTATGAGTTCGCTCTTGTCAGACAGCTGGAAGCACTGCCATATGAATGCCAGGACCTGTGAAATGACAGTGGCTATTGCGGCGCCCTTGATGCCCCAGTGGAACACCATGATAAAGAGGTAGTCAAGGAAAGTGTTGAGCAGCACCGTACCTATGGTGGCTATCATGGCTTTGTTGGGGTGTCCGGCGGAACGCAGTATGCAGTTGATTCCAAGATACAGGTGTGTGAATGCATTTCCGGCCAGGATTATGGTCATATACTCGCGGGCATAACCTATGGTGACATCGGTGGCGCCAAACACTCTGAGTATGGGATTGATGAACAGCAGGGAGAACACTCCGAACAATACGCCTATCAGTACGTTGAGTGTTACGGAGTTACCCAACAGCATCTGTGCGCTTTTGTGGTCTTTCTGGCCCAGTTTGAGCGATATCATGGTACCTGAGCCTACGCCTACCATAGAGCCTAGAGCGGCAGACAGGTTCATGAGCGGAAATGTCACGGCCAGGCCGGAGAGTGCCATTGAGCCTACGCCATGGCCTATGAATGCACGGTCAACGATGTTATAGAGCGATGATGCAAGCATGGCAATCATCGCAGGTACTGCGTACCTTATGAGTAGTTTTCCAATCTTTTCTGTTCCCAGTTCCTGGGGTGTTTTCAATTCACTCATCAGTTTTTTCTTATCTTATTTTGGTGCAAAATTACTGATTTTGTGTGCTACTTGTAAGTGGCTATCTTGGTTGTGTTCCCATTTTTATATTATTTTTGCAAAGACTATGAGCACTATGGAGACACTTACTCTTCTGGAACTGAACGGGCGCGTCAAGAGCACGTTGCAGTTTGAGATGCCCGATGCATACTGGGTGCAGGCTGAGATAAGCGGCATCAGTCCGTCAGGACAGGGGCACTGCTATTTGGAACTGGTACAGAAAGACACTACCGGACGCACATTCCTTGCAAAAGCCAAAGCCAATATCTGGCGTAATACATGGCTTAAGATCAAACCGTATTTTGAGGCAGAGACAGGTGAGACATTGAAGGTGGGTATGAAGGTGCTGCTTCAGGTAACGGTAACATTCCATGAAGTTTACGGATATTCACTGGTCGTACTGGATATAGATCCCACATACACCATGGGTGATATGGCCCGCCGCCGCAAGGAGATTCTTGACCAGCTGACCAAGGATGGTGTGATAGGACTGAACCAAGAGCTGGAGATTGCGCTGCTGCCTCAGAGAATTGCTGTCATATCATCGGCTACAGCTGCGGGATGGGGCGATTTCAGGAATCAGCTTGAGAACAACGTCTATGGGTTCCGCTTTTATGTGAAGCTTTTCCAGGCCGCCATGCAGGGTGATGATGTGGAGCGCAGCGTGATAGCCGCGCTTGATGCCGTTGCCGCACGCAGGGATGACTTTGACCTGGTGGTGATAATAAGGGGTGGCGGCGCCGTAAGTGAACTGAGCTGTTTTGACTCATACAATCTGGCCTACAACATTGCCAATTTCCCGCTGCCGGTGATAACGGGTATAGGCCATGAGCGTGATGATACGGTGGCCGATGTAGTGGCGCACACAAAGGTCAAGACCCCCACTGCAGCCGCTGAATTTATCATTAACAGGGTGTTTGATACCGCATCAATGCTTGAGACACTGTCACGCAGGTTGGGTGATTCCGTTCTTAACAGGATGAATGTTGAGAATGTGCGACTGGAGAGGCTGGCGCAGAAGCTGCCGTCCCTGTTCGCCGTACTCAAGGTGCGCAACGAGCAGATGCTGGAGAATATATGGAACAGGTCCGTGACAGGAGTACGTAATATGCTTACAAATAAGAACCATAAGCTGGAATTGCTGGAAAAGAGCATTGCAGCCGCAGACCCTGCTCTCATCCTAAAGCGTGGTTTCTCGCTTACCCGTCATAACGGGCGCGTTGTAACCAGTGCATCGGACCTTAAACCGGGTGACCGTCTTACAACGGTGCTGGCTGACGGAAGCATTGAGAGTGAGATAATTTGACAAACAATTTAAATCAGATATACAATGAAATATGAAGCGGCAATGAAACGTCTGGAAGAGATTGTAACCGAGATTGAATCGGGCAAACTCGATATGGACAAGATAGGTGACAGCCTCAAGGAGGCGCGTGACCTCATAAAATTCTGCAAGGACAAGCTTTATGAGACTGATGAGGAGATAAAGAAAATCCTTGAATCAGAGGCCTGATTTTTGCTTTTCATAAGATGATGTCTCCTTTTGCAAGAGGAGGCATTATATTTTTTTGAATATGGTGGTATTTCATAACAAAAAATAAGTATTTTTGTCTCATTATAAAGAGGAACGATAATTATTAAGGGATATGAAAAAGAAAAAAACTACTACTATTGTTTTAATTGCAGTGCTTGTTATTTTTGCACTTGGTTTTACGCTTTCCTATTTAATTGATTGGCCGATTGACAGATCCGAATCAAAAGGTGATATTGCCAAATCAGCAAGATTTTCACGTAAGGCAGTGGCTGATGCAAACTCCAGCAATATTCAGGAGCTTCTTGTAAATGACGAGTCATTCAAGAAGAATATGGTTGCGGCTTTTGTGGTAATGCAGTCACGTGCAAAAGAGTTCAATGCCCTTGTCAACATGTCCGTGGATGTGGCAGGAGACAAACCTTCATTTGACAAGATTCTGGCTGAAATGAAGGCAGCCAAACCGATGCTGGATAATGTCAATTCTTCAATGAACGCTGCAGGCTCTGACCTGAGCGCAGTTTTGGGAGGCGAGGACAGAAAGGATCTGGCTCAGAATACTAATAATGCCACATTGGCATATGCTACACTCCAGAAACAGAATAACCTGGCTGACAAATTCATTCAGGCTACAGATGAATATCTCAAGATGTCATCAGGTGATGAAGACCGCCTTAAACTGGTCCGTGACCAGTGGTTGGAGTACCAGATCGTAACATCTGCATTGAATAAGGACACAGAGGCACAGAAGAAACTTGAGGAGAAGGGTTATCTCCTATCTTCAGAGCAGGCAGCCTTGACTTTGAAGGAATTGGGAGGTCCGGATTTGAATTTGCTTTTTGAAACCAGTTTGTTGGATGGCTTGCTTCTTGGTGAAATGCCGGGATCCAGACACGTTTGCATCCGTTACGAAGATTTGGGCAATATGATGGCAGAATTAAGCCAAGATGGTGTCATGGCAGAATTTGGCAACAAGACCCTCATGGCAGAAAGTAACAAGGATGACCTCCTTTCAGAGTTAAGCGGCCCAGGTCGTCTCCTTGCTGAATTTGGTCAAAAGACCCTTATGGGCTTTGAAGGTGGAAAACTCTTGCTGGAGGAATTTGGTCGTTCAATTCAATCCATAGGCTACATCAATCAGGATGGCCGGGCTTTGGGTGAGTACACCAATCCGGGTTTTCTGAGCTCGTTTGACTTGGGTACAGTTATCTTACAGTTGGAAACTGACGGTAGAACTCTTGGCGAATTCACATCTGGAGGTTTTGGACAGTGAGAAAGTTCTCCGCAATACGTATATTTGTTCTGCTCCTTCTGATTGCCTTGCCGGCTGTCTCTGAGGGGCAGACTTATTTTCAGTACCGTACTGATGAGGCCAGGATGGTGTTCTTTGACAAGAATCTGTCCCGTTACATACCTCATATGATGCGCATGTTCCAGCGCGGCAAGACTCTCCATGAACAGATATGGACTACTGATTCCCTGTTTATTCCGGAGGCTCCCCTGCTGATGTTGACAGACTGGGAGGACGATGGCAACGGAGGTGCAACCCCGCTGCCACATTCGCTCATCCAGATAGGTATGGCTCCCTTGTCAATGTCATATTATATCAATCCTTCAATTGAACGATATCAGCAGCTGTTCGGTCATGAATACACCCATATCGTGATGGGTGACAAATATAACAAGGGTGACCTGGCCTGGCGCAATTTTTTCGGAATGAAGGTCGGTACTGATAACGCTCATCCCATATCGGCACTTTGGAGCTATCTGAGTGTACCCAGGTGGTATGCTCCCCGTTGGTATCATGAGGGTATAGCCTGCTTTATGGAGACTTGGCTGAACGGTGGCGTAGGCCGTGCGTTAGGCGGTTATGATGAGATGTATTTCCGCAGTATCCTGGCCGGAGGACATGAGCTGTTCTCTGTTGTGGGTCTTGAGACTGAAGGAACTACCATGGACTTCCAGGTGGGTGCCAATGCATATCTGTACGGAACACGGTTCGTAAACTACCTGGCATCAGAATACGGCTATGACAAGCTGATAAGATTCTATAACAGGACTGCTGACAGCAAGACATATTTTGCACGTCAGTTCAAGAACGTATATGGCATTCCTCTCCGTCAGGCATGGAATGAATGGAAAGTTGATGAGGCTGAGCACCAGAAAACCAATCTGGAATCTGTCAAGGAGTATCCTTTGACTGATATTGTCAGGCTGACAGATGAACCTATGGGCTCTGTTTCTCCGTTCGTGGTGGATCGTGAAACGGGCAAGGCATATGCTGCAATGAACGCCCCTGGTCAGGGGTTCGCCCATATCGTGGAACTGGACCTCAATACGCTCAAGCAACGTAAGGTTACTGACTTTTACGGCGTACAGCTTTACAATCCGTCTTATCTGGCTCTTGACACCAACTCCAAGAGACTCATTTATACCGTCAACAATGCCAAGATGCGCGGTATTGAGGTATATGACCTGAAAAAGAAACGCGTTGTCAAGACGCTTAAGTTTCAGCGTGTCAACAATATTGTATATGACAACGCTACCGATCGTCTTTATGGCCTGTTCTCAAACGGTGGAACCCAGTCAATTATACGTTATGACCGCAATATAGAACATCCGGAGATAATATATGCTTTCCCGTTCGGCGTGAGTGTGTTTGACATAGACGTGAGCCATGACGGCAAGCTGCTGTCTGTTACCATTTTGGGTGACAACGGTGAAAATACCTTGCAACTGTTCCGCACAGAGGACCTGGAGAATGCTCTTTATAAATCAGAGGCGCTTGTTACTTGGGAGGAGAGCAACCTTGGACAGTTCCGGTTCTCACTTGATGACCGTTACCTGATAGGCAGTTCATACTATACGGGTGTATCCAATCTGTGGCAGATAGACCTTGAGACCCGTGAAATGCAGATGCTCACCAATACGGACATAGGATTGTTTGCACCTCTGGAGACGGCCCCCGGCAAGCTTATGGCGCTTGAATTTGAACGTGACGGTATGCGCCCGGTATCACTGGACCGTAAGGTGGTGACAGATGCCAACGCTATTGAACTCTATGGTCAGAAGGCGTATGAGAGGGATCCTGAGGCTCTGGAATCAATAGGTCTGCTCAGAACACCGCTCAAAGAGATTGCATTCGGTGAGGTGTATGACAGCATTGTTCCTTATAACGTAATGAAGGAGATGCATTTTGCCGGAGCTTATC
This sequence comes from Bacteroidaceae bacterium, assembly GCA_017633615.1. Next base: position 12,405 of record JAGBPB010000090.1, read on the forward strand.
CTGATATAACAGGTTTCACAGACCGCAAGGCATGGAACAACGTTACACCGGTACTCGGATACAGGCTTATGTTCAATGATCCGGTTGGATTGAGCAGTATCAAGCTGGGAGTGGGTATCTCACCCTGGAGTAGTAATGACTGGAAAAACAGGTTCCATGTCGATGCTCAATGGAAATACTACTTCTGGACATTCAAAGCAGCCTGGAACCATACTGATTTCTATGATCTGGTAGGCCCGATGCGTACCAGCCGAAAGGGTTATATGGCAAGCATTTCATATGACCATACCAATAGCATGATTGTTCCCTATACAAAGGATTGGGGCTTTTCTGTAGGAGCATATGGTGATATGGATGCCCTGCCATTATATCAGGAGATAGGAGTGGATGACGGTATCACCTCCATGCAGACAGTGTCAGGATACGCAAAGATATCAAAGACACGTGGATCGCTGGGTGCTGTGATGAAAGAGCAGGGTTATAACCTTGGAGTGCAGGGATATGGTTATCTGGCAGGCGGCAGGTTCTATCCGTATGTTGAGGCTTCGGCCGATTTCGGAGTGCTTCTGCCCGTAGTGAGGAATACATCTTTCTGGATAAGGACGGCTGCAGGACATTCTTTCGGTGATGAGAAATCGGCTTTCGGAAACTCATACTTCGGCGGTTTCAGAAACAATTATCTGGATTACAGGAACTCATTCCAATACAGGACCGTTAGTTCCATGCCCGGCATAGATATTGATGCCATCAAGGCCCATTCATTCGGCAAGGCAATGGCCGAACTGAATCTGAAACCGCTCAGATTCAATGATTTCGGAGCGTTGTTCTGCTATCCTACATGGACTCAGTGCTCACTGTTTGGTACAGCCCTCTCCGTGTGGAATCCCGGCGATTCACAGAAGATGTTCTACAGTGCAGGCGTGCAGCTTTCAACTGAGGTTGTTTTCCTGAACTATATGAAGACCACGCTTTCAATTGGCTACGGTCATCTCTTTGCTCCCTCTGACTTCCCGATGACGGGCAGCCGCCGCGGCAATGAACTTATGATATCCTTAAAACTGTTGTAATGCCCTTTGTAGCCGCACTGTTACCCGTTGCCATCTACATCTTTGTGGTGTATAGCCTGGACAGCTTTTCACTTGTCAGTGTCAAGAGCCTGGTTTTGCTTGTCTTGCATGGGATGGTGTGTGCGCTTGCCTGCTTCGGATTGTTCCATCTTACCGGATTGTTCCTGACTGAGGGAGCATCGAACTACCTCAATCCGGTAATGGAGGAGGCCGTGAAAGCTATACCGCTGCTTTATCTGGCACGTAACAAGAAGACGGTATTCTTTATTGACAGTGTAATATGCGGAGCTGCTGTGGGAGGCGGTTTCTCAATCCTGGAGAATGTTTTCTACCTGGTTCTCGGTGAACCGCTTGGAATGGGAACCATTCTTTTCCGTGGCCTTGAGGTGGCACTTATTCACATGGGTTGCAGCGCTATCATATCAGTTGCGCTTATGTTTGCCGTAAGGTTGACGGAACGTATCAAGTCAAGATTGGCTGTAAAGGCAAGTGATACTATTATGGCTATATTCCTTTTTATAGTATCTCCGGCTATGCATATCCTGCATAACAGTTTGGACTCAGGACAGCCTTTAAAGCAGTTTATAATTGTATTCGGTACGATGGCTGTGCTGTTGATCTGGATATATCAGTATGACGGCGATATGATTCACCGTTGGCTTGACAGAGGGTTGGACAAGCAGGTCAGTCTCCTCATGTCAATCAAGGATGGTCAGTTGGGCGATACCAAAACCGGCAAATACCTGATGTCCGTAAAAGAGAATTTTCCGCAGGATGTATTTTTTGACGTTATCTGTTACGTCCAACTGTACGTGGAGCTGTCAGTAGCCGCCAAGAGCCGTTTCATGATGAGGGAGGCCGGTATGGATATGCCGATTGATGATTCAGACAAGAAGTTGTATCTATCACAATATACTGAGTTCAAGAGTCTTGAGAAAAGTTTAGGAAAAACAGCCAGAATGACTGTCGCTCCAATTGTTAAGTTTTATCCTGCCGACCGCAAATCACTTGGCGACCTTTTGGATGAGTGTCGCAAGTAAAATGACAATTCAAATACATCAGTTTGGATTGTTTATTTGTGTTTTTTGTCCTACATTTGCCTTTCGGAAAATCATAACCAAATAAATAGATATAAAATGAAGAAAATTATCCTTTCACTTATGGCACTTGCTACAGTGTCAGCTTATGCACAGTTCGGTGGCCGCGGCCAGGGAAATCCTACCGTACCTTCAGTAACAGAGAACGTTGTTGAGGATTTCAAGCCCGCAGCAAACAATCAGTCAGGCCATCAGTATCCTATGGTAAACTCACAGCGCATGGTTCGCGCTCAGATTTCAGCACCCAACGCTACAGCCGTAGGACTTGACATAGACGGTAAGATCTATTCAATGAGCAAGAATGAGAACGGTGTATGGACCGGTACCTCTGCTCCTCAGGATCCCGGTTTCCACTACTATCAGCTTAACATTGACGGTGCAAGCGTACCTGATCCGGGAAGCCTTTACTACTATGGCGCAAGCCGTTGGGGCAGCGGAATTGAGGTTCCGTCCGATGACCAGGATTTCTGGCAGGTTAAGAATGTACCGCAGGGTTCAGTAAACGAGGTGTTCTACTGGTCAACTGTAACAGAGAGCATGCGTCACTGCTACATCTATTTCCCCAATGAGTATTACACCAACACAACCAAGAAGTTCCCGGTTCTGTACCTGATGCACGGTATGGGTGAAAACGAGCACGGTTGGGCAGAGCAGGGTCACACCGGCCAGATCATGGATAACCTGATTGCTGAAAAGAAGGCTGTTCCGTTTATCATTGTTATTGACTGCCTTGATGCACGTGCTGCAGGCCAGCAGGCTGGCGGCTTTGGCGGCTTCGGCGGCTTTGGCGGTTTTGGCGGCTTTGGCGGTCCCAGTGCAGATGCTCAGGCACCTCAGGGCCAGGCTCCTCAGGGCGGTCAGCGTCGTATGGGTGGCGGCGGATTCGGTATGGCTATGACCGGAGGCGCATTCCAGGATGTCCTGCTCAAGGATATCATCCCCATGGTTGAAAAGAACTACCGTGTTATTGCTGATCCTCAGCACCGTGCTATGGCCGGTCTGTCAATGGGTGGCATGACAACACATGGAATCACTCTTGCCAATCCTACCACATTTGCATATGTAGGCATGTTCAGCGGCGGTACATTCAGTGTATCAGAACTTGAGGATAATGCTGATTTCAAGAAGACCAACAAGGCTTTGTTCATGAGTTGCGGCGGTAAGGAGAACATGGGTGTTATGGAGGCTGCCGAGAACCTCAAGAAGATAGGTATCAACGCTACCGGTTATGTATCAGAGGGTACCGCTCATGAATGGCACACATGGCGCCGTAGCCTGTATCAGTTCGTTCAGATCTGCTTTAAATGATAGTTTCACTAACCTATAAATTGAATTAGTAAAATGAGAAAATTTGCAGTTGTTTTTAGTGCTGCCCTTTTGACAGCCGGCTTCTGTTCAGCACAGGAGATTAAGGAGGACTTCAAGCCCTCAACCAAGAATCAGCCCCAGCAGGAGTATCCTATGGTAAACTCTCAGGGTTATGCACGTTTCCGCATTGTTGCTCCTAACGCACAGTCCGTATCTGTAGGTCTGGGTTTGGGCGGTGACGGCCGCGCCGGAACCACTCTGACTAAGGATGAGAATGGTGTATGGACCGGAACAACATCAGCTCCCCTGGATGAGGGTTTCCACTACTATCATCTGACAATTGACGGCGGTACATTCAATGACCCCGGTACCAATAACTACTACGGCTCAACCCGTTGGGAGAGCGGTATTGAGATTCCCGCAAAGGATCAGGCTTTCTATGAGGAACGCAATATCCCGCACGGCTTTGTACAGCAGATCCTTGTATGGTCAGAGAGCACCAACAGCCTGCGTCGCGCATTCGTTTACACACCTCCTACATACTATAAGGATAAGGCCGATGTCAAGTACCCGGTTCTCTATCTGCAGCACGGTTGGGGTGAGGACGAGACCGCTTGGATGACCCAGGGTCATGCAAACCTCATCATGGATAACCTGATTGCCGAGGGTAAGATCAAGCCTTTCATCATTGTCTGCACTTATGGTATGACAAATGAAGGCTTCCGTCCCGGTGGTATGGGTGGTGGCATGCGTCGTCCTGCCGGTGGTGCAGGTGCTCCCGGTGCACGTCCCGCAGGTGGTCCCGCAGCCGATGCACAGGCTCAGGCTCCTCAGGGCCAGCGTCCTCAGGGTCAGCGTCCCGCTGGCGGTGGCATGATGGGCGGCTTCAACTTTGACGGCTTCCAGAAGTTCCTCTGCGACGAGCTTGTTCCTTATGTGGATGCTCACTTCCGCACATTAGCCAATAAGGACAACCGCGCTATGGCCGGTCTCTCAATGGGTGGTATGGAGACTCACACAATCACTCTGGCACGTCCTGAGGTGTTCGGTTACTATGGTCTGCTGTCAGGTGGTACCTACAGTCCTTCAGAGATTGCTGACAAGAAGCAGGTGAAGAAGATCTTTATGGGTTGCGGCAGCAAGGAGAACGCAGAAGGAACAATGAATGCAGCCAAGACCATGAAGGAGGCTGGCTTTGATGCAATGGGTTATGTATCAGAGGGTACAGCTCATGAGTTCCTTACCTGGAGACGTTGCCTCTATCAGATGGCTCAGTTCTTCTGGGGCACCGGAAAGTAATCATTTTTGCATTATTATTTAATACAGCCAGTCCCGTCTGGGGCTGGCTGTATTTTTGTTCCATTTTAATTAGTATTTGTGTATAATGTAAAGTATTTGTTGTATCTTAGCAGACCAAAATGTGCAGACAATCAAATTTATTATAAACCTAATTTTATCCAAAGTTCTACTATGAACAAAAACTTCAATTTCATTCTGGCAGTTGGAATGACTGTCGCTCTGGTATGTTGCGGTGCCAACGGCTCCAAGATTGATCCGCAGCGTATAGCCAACAGAAATGTTGAGTTTGACCAGTACTTTACAGAGATTAAGGCTGATGCAGCTCCGGCTAAACCCGATGATAAGGGCTTTATTCGTCGCTGGACTATCATAGAGCCTATCAACAAGCCCAATAGCGGCAACACCGTATTTACGGACAGCTATATTGAGACAGAGTTGACCAAAGAGTACTTCAAGGGTCAGTTCACTGCCGATGTCAAGGCTCTTCCCAAGACTGGTGATAAGGTAATAGTTGAGTCAGAGGCTCCCCGTGCCGGTGGCCGTGGCGGTTTTGGCGGATTCGGTGGAGGTGCTCCTCAGGGTGCTGGTGCTCCCGGTGCTGGTCAGGCACGTCCTCAGGGCGCTCCTGCTGGTGCTCCTGCCGGTGCTCCCGCTGCTGGCCAGGCTCGTCCTCAGGGTGCTCCTGCCGGTGCTCCCCAGGGTGGTGCTCCTCAGGGTGGTTTCGGTGGATTCGGTGGCGGTATGATGGGTGGCGGTGCTCCCGCTGCAGCATCTGCTCCCACAATGGTAAAGGATACCCTTACCTGGCACTCAGTTGACAGCAAGCTGTTCAATATCAAGCTTATCCGCTTTGCTACAAACACTTCAGAGGGTAAGAAGCGTTATGGTCTTATCTTCAATGCTTTCACAGTAATCAACTGTGACCAGGATATTCCTAATGTACGTCTGGCCGCCGGTTCAAACTCAGCTTCTATCTGGTGGGTTAACGGAGAGAAGGTTCTGACACTTCAGGCTGACCGCCGTATGGTTGCTGATGACGGTATGTCAAAGCGCATCACCCTCAAGAAGGGTAAGAACATTGTTCGCGCTGCCGTTATCAACGGTCCCGGTATGAGCGATATGTGCGCCCGTTTCTATAATGAAGACGGCACCGTCCTTAAGAACTACACCATCACTAACAAATAATAAAGGATCAGAATATGAAAAAGATATTTCAGATGGGCTTGGTAGCCCTTGTTTCAGTCTCAATGTCTGAAACCGTAATGGCTCAGATCGGTGCTCCGTTCATCCACGATCCTGCCACTATTCAGGAGTGCGACGGCAAGTATTATACATGGGGTACAGGCGGTTCACCGCTGGTATCAAGTGACGGCTGGGTTTGGTCAAGTGAAGGTGGCGCCCGTATTCAGGTAGGTGCTGCTCCTGATATGATCAAGATTGGTGACCGTTATCTCTGCGCTCACAGCTCAACAGGCGGTGGCCTGGGTGGTGGTCATGCAGGTACTATCCGTACCATGTGGAACAAGACTCTGGATCCCCAGTCACCTGACTATGAGTGGACAGAGCAGCTCCAGGTTGCAGAATCACTCGTTGATGAGGACTGCGATGCTATTGATGCAGGTCTTCTGCTTGGTCCTGACGGCCGTCTGTGGGTAACCTACGGTACTTACTTCGGTTTCATCCGCGTGGTTGAGCTCGATCCCGCTACCGGTGACCGTGCTGCAGGCGCACAGGATGTTAACATCGCTGTTGACTGCGAGGCTACAACAATGATTTATCAGGATGGTTACTACTACCTGCTGGGTACACACGGAACCTGCTGCGATGGTGTAAACTCAACTTACAACATTGTTTGCGGCCGTTCCAAGAGCCCCACAGGCCCGTTCATTGACAACGTAGGCCGTGATATGGTTGAAGGTGGCGGTAAGATGGTTCTGGGTTGCCGTGACGGTTATACCGGCGCTGGTCACTTTGGCCGTTATATCGTTGCTCCCGGCGTTGAGAAGATGTCATTCCACTGGGAGGCTGACTACTATCAGAGTGGCCGCAGCACACTGGCTATCCTGCCTATCGTATGGCGTAACGGCTGGCCTGAGGCTGGTTACAATATCAAGAATGGTGTTTATGAGATAGAGTCAGAGCGCAGAGGTTATGCTCTGGAGCTTTCAACTGAGTATGTACGTCTTGCAGGCGGCCGCGGTATGTTTGGTGGTGGCAACAACCAGCCCAACACCGTAGTTGCTTTCCAGAAGCTGGAGGATGTTATCGGCAACTGGCCCAAGGGTAACATTGATGTTCGCGTTTGCGACTATCAGTTCCGTCCCAACCAGAAGTGGGAGCTTGTAGCTCTTGAGGAGGGTACTCTTGGCTCACCGTACTACAAGATTGTCATTGCAGGTACAAACCGCGCCCTGGCTGCTACAGCAGGTAAGGAGCTGACCACAGTTCCTGAGTTCACAGGTGCACCTGAGCAGATGTGGAGCATCGATCAGCTGACTGATGGCACATACCGTGTTTGCCCGAAAGCTGTTCCCGGCACAGATGAGAAGGTTTGCCTTATCTCTGTAGGTGACTCAAACGCTTCACTTGGCAAGTTTGACTTTAATGATGTAAACTGCAAGTGGAACTTCCGTCAGTATTAATTTTGAACTGACAGACACAAAAAAAGAGGCCCCCGGGCCTCTTTTTTTGTGTTCTTATCTTAAAAAGTTGTATAATTGTACCCTGAAAATGAGAATTGTCTGTGGAAAACACCGTCCTTTTCTGATACAGCGGTTATTGTTTTCAAAATGAGAAACATTAAACAAAATTTTAAAACTATGAAAAGATTTATTTTGGCACGGTCTTCAGCCATGATGAAGACAAAGAGAGAGTTATTGTTTGCAGTTACCATGTTTGCAGTTTCATTTCTGATGAATTCATGCAGTTCCCGCATTCATGAGATCCCTGATTATGATGATCCCGACAAGGTTCAGGTTAATATTAAAGTAAACTCCATTGAACAGATTCCTTTCAGCTCGCTTAAGACCAAGGCAAGCGTGCAGGATGTATGTACTAAACTGAGCTATGCTGTTTTCTCCGAGGTTGGTGAATCAGGTGTAAAAGAGGATTTTGCAGTTCAGAATATTGATGATCCGATGTTCGGAACGGTTTCTTTAAAACTGGGCGTAGGTAAGCATTACCTGGCGGTTGTTGGGCAAAACGGCGGCGACGGTAACCCTTCATTCACAACCAATCCGGCAAATACAACCTATAACACTGCTTCAATAAGGTATTCTTCAGGAAACAAGAATACACCCAAGGTGCTGGATACATTCCATTACTGTGGCGAGATTAATGTAGAAAAAGGAGGGAACACTTATCAGATTAATCTTGACAGGTCTGTGGCCATGTTCAGATTGAAGTTGACAGACAACATCCCGGAGCAGGTGAGCAGGGTGGAGTTTGAATATTCAAACGGCAGTGCTACGCTTGACGTACTGAACGGATACGGATGTGTCAATACCAAACAGATTGAAGCTTTTGATGTAGACCCGTCAACAAACTCCTTTGAGCTGTATACATTTCCGCAAAGGGGCAAGACCGTCATGAAGGTTAAGGTAAAAGCCTATGATGTGGATGGCAATGTGTATTATGAACGCAGCTGGGATGATATTCCGATGACTGTGAACCGTGTATCGCAATATACGGGTGTCCTGTTCCCGGAAAGTGGTATTGAGTATGCTGATGCAGGATTAGCTATCAGTGTCAATGATAATTGGAGCGGTATTTACGAACAGACGTTCTGACGCCGCTATCGGACGGTAATGTGAAGGCAGGTCTGCTGTTTCTCGTATTTTACGTAGCAGCGGGCCTGTTTTTGCATATCATAGGCCACCTGATAGAGTATCTGGCGCATCTTTTCGACAGATGCAGCTTTGCCGACCAACGGAGTGCTGTAAGTAAAATATGATATGTCAAAGGTGGTGCCGTAGCAGTGGCATGAGTTCTCTGTGGAGTTTACGTTGGTTTTGCGCAACTGGCGGACAGTCTCCTCAGTGCGGAGCACGCTTGTTACGGTAAAGCGGTGGTGGCGGTTGTAGCCCCTGTTGAACAATGAGTCCTGAAATGCCTTGCCCATATCTTCAAGCAGTTTGGCCGCTTTGGGCACAAGGTATGGCACGGAGTGGGTCAGTTTGTCGATATCGTAATAGGTGTTGGGCTCAATCTTGACAAGGCGGCGGTCTGTCTCAGCCTCTTTTTCCGTTATGGGAGTGTTGATGCCATTCTTACGTGCAGCCTCCAGTTGGGTTTCATTCAAGTCATTGAACAGGCGGTCATACTGGCGTACCGGTTCATAGTGATCGTGATTATGATTTATCTCACCCTCTGTCAGATACTGGTTTATGTCAATGCCTTTCTGTGAAAGAGAGCCTGAGAGTCTGTATCCGCCTATGAAAAGGAGAATCACCAGGGCTATCGGAATGAGCATGAACAGCAGAAAAACTATGCTGTTTATGGATTGAAGCCTGAAAATGCGTTTAATCAGATTTCCGTACCAACGTATGAATCCCGTCGTGCCGGCCACAATCAGGAAACCGGCTATCGGCATGATGGAGAGTGAGAACCTGTAGCCTATCAGCCCCGGGCCGCCGTTGCGGTAAAAACCGCATATCTTGAGCAGGAATATGAATACTATGCAGTAGAGTATGGCTGTAATCCATTTGAGGCCGGGCTTGGCCAGTCTGCGCCAGCCGTAAAACATTATAGCTCCTGTCATTAGGCACAGAACCCAGATGAGTGCCATGTATAGGCCTGATACGGGTACACCTTGAGGCAGGAACCATCGGCCTATGGTGTCGGATATGATATATAGTACTATGGATAGGGTGATAAAACGGATAATCCGAATCTTTCTGTAGAGATTATCGCTTGTGCTCTGACGCTGTCCTGCGTTCTGCCGGATGGGTTCTTTTTCCATATCAGCATCAAAATTACTGCTTTTGAGCGACATAGTAGTATCATTTTTTGTAATTTCGCGGACGATTAAACTTATACTGTTATGAAAGAACTTGACTGGGCCAATCTGTCATTCGGTTACATGAAGACCAACTGGAATCTCAGAATTTGGTATAAAGACGGAAAATGGGGAGAGATTGAGGAGTCTGACTCCGAGTATGTACCTATGCATATTGCCGCCACCTGCCTGCACTATGGCCAGGAGGCTTTTGAGGGCCTGAAGGCTTTCCGTGGCAAGGATGGTAAGGTACGCGTCTTCCGTATGGAGGCCAATGCCGAGCGTATGCAGAGCACCTGCCGTGCTACCATGATGCCGGAGCTTCCTACTGAGACCTTCTGCAAGATGGTAAAGCGCGTCATTGAGCTGAACAAGGAGTTCATCCCTCCTTATGAGAGCGGCGCTTCACTGTACATCCGTCCGCTGCTAATCGGTACAGGTGCAGAGATTGGTGTAAAGCCAGCCAAGGAGTATATGTTCCTGATTTTCGTTATGCCGGTAGGTCCTTACTTCAAGGGCGGATTTGCGGCTAACGCTTATGCTCTGGTACGTTCTTATGACCGTTCAGCTCCATTAGGCATGGGTAAGTACAAGGTAGGCGGTAACTATGCAGCCAGCCTGTTTGCCCACAATATTGCTCATGAGAAGGGTTATGGAAGTGAGTTCTATTTGGATGCCAAGGAGAAGAAGTATATCGATGAGTGCGGTGCCGCTAACTTTATCGGCATCAAGGGTAACAGCTATATCACTCCCAAGTCAGAGTCTATACTGCCTTCAATCACTAACAAGAGCCTGCAGCAGCTTGCCAAGGATAACGGCATGACTGTTGAGTGCCGTCCGGTTCCTCTGGAGGAACTGAATGAGATGAGTGAGGCCGGAGCTTGCGGAACTGCTGCCGTTATATCACCTATCTCACGTATCGATGACATAGAACTTGGTAAGTCATACGTTATCGGTGACGGCAAGCCGGGCCCTGTACTGACAGGTCTTTATCATCAGCTGCGTGCCATCCAGTATGGTGACGCTCCCGATACTCACGGCTGGGTAACCGTACTTGACCTCTAAACCTTATGGGAAAGGGCAAACTGGCCAAGTTTGAGGATATGCGCGGGTTCCCGCACGTGTTCGAGCCGGTATGTTCATATAAGGAGGAGACCCATTTTGAAATGAGGGGCTGTTGGAACAGCTCCTTCTTTCATAATGACGGGCCTATTGTTCTGGAGCTGGGGTGCGGTCACGGTGAATATACCGTGGGGCTTGCCGGATTGTTTCCTGACAAGAACTTTATAGGTGTTGACATAAAAGGCGCCCGCATGTGGACCGGTGCCAAGCAGTCTCATGAAGCCGGGATGACGAACGTGGCGTTCCTACGCACTAACATCGAGCTGATAGACCGTTTTTTTGCTCCCGGAGAGGTAAGTGAGATTTGGCTCACGTTCCCTGATCCGCAGATGAAGAAGGCTACCAAGCGCCTTACATCTACCTTATTCATGGAGCGTTACCGCCATATCCTGAAACCTGACGGCAAGATACATCTTAAGACTGACAGCAACTTTATGTACACATACACCTGCGCAATGGTGGACCACAACCGCCTGCCGGTGGAGTTCCGTACTGATGACTTATACGCCAGCGGTGATGCGGATCATATTCTATCCATCAAGACTCACTACGAGGCTCAGTGGTTGGAGCGGGGCAAAAGCATCAAGTATATCGTGTTCAATTTACCGGCTGAGGGAGTGTTATCAGAACCTGACGTTGAGATAGAGCTGGATGATTATCGCAGCTACGGGCGCACAAAGCGCAGCACTCTTCAAACAGGAAAATGATACAATTGGAGACAGACCCCAATTGCACTTTTTTAGAATGAAAGCATTGTAAATCGAAGGCGGATTAGAATGATTTTCTTGTTTTTAGGTTTTTCTTGTTGACTGTTTCGGGTGGATGTAACTTTGCAGCGAAAACAGAAAACAAACACAAAACTTAAATATTATGGCTATTTACAATTCCATTACTGAACTTATCGGTAAGACTCCGACAGTCAGCCTTAAGACATTCACGGCTAACCGTGGTATCAAATCAAACATTGTTGCCAAGGTTGAGTTTTTCAACCCGGGCGGATCTGTTAAGGACCGTATCGCTCTGGCAATGATTCTGGATGCAGAGAAGAAAGGAATCCTTAAGAAAGGAGGTACAATCATAGAGCCCACATCAGGCAATACGGGCGTAGGTCTTTCACTCGTTGGAGCGGTAAGAGGCTACAAGGTTATACTTACCATGCCTGAGACCATGAGCATTGAACGCCGCAAGCTGGCTGCTGCATACGGTACAGAGATTGTTCTCACTCCGGGTGCAAACGGAATGAAGGGCGCCATTGCAAAGGCAGAGGAACTGCGTGATTCAATTCCCGGTGCAGTAATTCTGCAGCAGTTCAATAACCCCAGCAATCCTGAGATTCACGCCAAGACTACCGGTAAGGAGATTGTGGCCGATGCAAAGGAATCAGGTATTACAGTTGATGCTTTCATTGCAGGCGTAGGTACCGGCGGTACTGTTAGCGGTTCTGCTATTGCAATAAAGGAGGCTTTCCCGAACGCTCGCATTATTGCAGTGGAGCCCGAGTCGTCGGCCGTTCTTAGCGGTAACCCCAGTGGTCCGCACAAGATTCAGGGAATAGGTGCAGGTTTTGTTCCTAACAACTTCAACCGCGAAATAGTTGATGAGATTCTGCCGGTAAGCAATGATAACGCCTTTGAGACCGCACGTGCTCTGGCAAAGGAGGAGGGTCTGCTGGTAGGTATTTCAAGTGGTGCCGCCGCTTACGCTGCCAGCGTGGTTGCTTCACGTCCCGAGTTTGCAGGTAAGAACGTGTTTGTTCTGCTGCCCGACACAGGCGAACGGTATTTATCAACGGCGTTATTTAGCGCTGAGTAAAAGAAAAGGCCGGATGTTGATTCCGGCCTTTCTTATTTACTGGTTGATACCGCTTTGGTGGGCGGTTGCTGATGATTGCGTGCATCGGTAGCGATTGCTACGGATTGCGCCAGTTCACGGAAGGCCAGACCGGTTATGGTGTCGGGGTTGAGCGCAACGGGGGTTCCGTTATCACCGCCTTCGCAGATACTCTGGACGATAGGAATCTGTCCCAGTAAGGGTACGTTCAGTTCTTCAGCCAGACGTTTGCAGCCCTCCTTTCCAAACAGATAGTACTTGTTCTGCGGGAGCTCAGCGGGTGTGAACCAGGCCATGTTTTCTACAAGGCCCAGAACGGGTACGTTCACCTTCTCATTGCGGAACATATCTATTCCCTTGCGGGCATCGGCCAGAGCAACCTCCTGCGGGGTACTTACCACTACTGCACCGGTTATGCCAAGTGTCTGTACCAAAGTAAGGTGGATATCGCTTGTGCCGGGAGGCATATCTATGATGAAGTAGTCCAGTTCACCCCAATCAGCATCAGCAATTAATTGTTTCAGGGCATTGCTGGCCATTGCACCGCGCCACAGGACAGCCTGCTCGGGATCAACAAAGTAACCTATTGAGAGCAGTTTGATTCCGTACTGCTCTACGGGAACAATCAGGTCACGGCCATCCTTGTTCTCGGCGTAGGGGCGTGCTCCCTCGGTGTTGAACATCTTGGGCATGGAAGGACCGAATATATCGGCATCAAGCAAGCCTACCTTGTAGCCTATTCCGGCAAGTGCTACTGCCAGGTTTGCAGCAACGGTTGATTTGCCTACACCGCCCTTGCCTGATGCTACGGCTATGATGTTCTTGACATCTGGCAACAGTTCCGGTCCTTCGGGACGCGGAGCCTGACGGGTCTTGACGTTCACAATGACAGTAGTGTCCTGACCAGTCTTGAGCTTTACGGCAGTCTCGGCAGACTTTACTATTGACTTAATGAACGGATCGGTTGGTTTCTCAAATATCAGTGAGAACGATACGCTGTTACCGTCTATGCGGATATCGTCCTCCAGCATCTCCATTGAGATGATGTCCTTGCCGGTACCCGGATATCGGACTGTCTGCAAGGCCTCTTTTATTAAATTGGGATATATTGCCATAGTGGCTGCAAAGTTACATCATCCTCTTTATTGTAGCAATAGCACAAAAGGGATACGACCCTATTGTGCTGTTTTCACCACATTGGTTGCTAGTTTCACCACAATTATCTATTTGTGCATTCCCGCATACGTGAGTGAGAGTAATTTTGCGGTCGATTATTGAAATGACGAACGCGAAATGAAATTCAACAACGCGAATGTGCTCATTACCGGCGGAGCATCCGGTATTGGCAGAATCATGGGCCGTATGGCTCTTGAGAAAGGTGCTGCAAAACTTATAATCTGGGATATCAACGCCCAGAACATTGAACTCGTCAAGAGTGAGTTGGCTGCAAAAGGCTCAGTTTGCGGCTACAGGGTGGATGTATCGGACAAGGCCTCAATCCAGGAGGCCTACTCCGCCACCGTAAAGGAGTGCGGACAGGTGGATATACTGATTCAGTGCGCCGGCATAGTAACCAGTAACGCCACTTTCGATAAGCTTACAACCCCTGACATTGAGCGCACGATGGCCATCAACGCCGTTGCTCCCATGAATGTGGCACACGTTATGCTACCCGATATGATAAAGCGTGACAAGGGCCATATCTGCAACATTGCATCAGCCGCCGGCATGCTCTCCATGCCTAAGATGAGCGTCTATGCCGCCAGCAAATGGAGCGTGATAGGCTGGTCTGATTCCGTTCGTATTGAACTCCATGACATGAAGTCAAAGGTACACTTTACAACTGTTGCACCTTACTTCATCAATACCGGTATGTTTGACGGCGTTTCATCGCCCATTTTCCCCATACTTGACCCGGAAAGGACTGCACGCAAGATCGTACGCTCAATTGAGAGAAACAAAAACTTCCGCGGCATACCGTTCGGCTTCCATTTCATCAGATTCCAGGAGGCTATCCTGCCTTCATGGTTGTTTGATTTCGTTTTTGGCACTATCTTTGGAATCTATCACACAATGGATCACTTTACCGGACGTAAAAAAGAGGAAAAATGTCTGTCACAAACACATCGCAAGAGTGCATAAACACAATCCTTGCATCACAAAAACAGTATTTCAATACAGGAGCCACGCTGAGCGTTGATTTCCGCAAGGAGCAGCTGCACAAGCTGGCACAAGCATTGGAACAGTTTGAGAAACCGCTGGCCGATGCCCTTTGGACAGACCTGCACAAGTCCTTTCAGGAGGCTTATCTCACTGAAATAGGCCTTGTCAAGGCTGAAATCCGTGAGCATCTTAAAGGATTGGGCCGATGGGTACGCTGCAAACGCGTCCACACACCCCTTACGCTCTTCCCGTCAAGTTCATTCGTAGTAAAGGAGCCTCTGGGATGTGCCCTGATTGTATCGCCCTGGAACTACCCTGTACAGTTGCTGCTCAACCCGCTGGTGGGAGCAATCTCTGCAGGATGCACAGCCGTACTCAAACCCTCACCCTACGTACCCAATGTATCTACAGTTCTTGAACAGATGATAAAGTCTGTTTTCAATGAGAAATATGTGGCTGTGGTACAGGGTAACCGTGAGGTGAACAAGATACTTTTCAGCAGCCGCTTTGACATGATTTTCTTTACCGGCAGTCCCGCACTGGGCCGCAAGGTAATGGTCGCAGCGGCAGAGAACCTTACTCCCGTTGTTCTGGAACTGGGAGGCAAGAGTCCTTGCATAATTGACAGCACCGCAAACATCAAGCTGGCTGCCCGCCGCGTTGCATGGGGTAAAACTCTCAACGCAGGTCAGACCTGCATTGCCCCTGACTATATCCTTATCCATGAAGATGTAAAGGAGGCATTTATCAAGGAATTCGCCGCACAGATGGAGTATCTGCACGGCAAGGACATAAAGGAGTCCGGCCATTTTGTACGTCTGGTAACTGACAAGGCTTTTGAACGCGTAACCGGCTATCTCAAGGACGGCAATATCGTATATGGAGGCCGTACAGATAGCAAGGAACGCTTCATAGAGCCCACCCTGCTTGACAATGTCAAGCCCGATGCTCCCGTTATGACTGACGAGATTTTCGGTCCGATTTTCCCAATGATAACTATTTATAAAAAGGACGGGCAGTTCAAGGATCAGGTAACTGCCTTTATCAAACAACGTGAAAAACCACTGGCATTCTATTACTTTGGCTGTGCTGCAGATGGCTGGGATCTGATACGCCACACCTCTTCAGGCGGCGGCTGCATCAATGACACCATCATGCACATAGCCAATGGGAATGTCCCGTTTGGTGGCGTAGGCAACTCCGGAATGGGCCACTACCACGGCAAACTGAGCTTTGACGCTTTTACCCATGAGCGTTCCATCGTTAAAGCCCCCACATGGATAGACCTGCCCTTCCGCTACATGCCCTACAAGTTCTTCGCTCTAATCAAGCGAATGATGTAGCAGCATCTGGGATGCTTCCATGATATCCCTGTAAGTGGTCTCAAAATCACCAGTATACCAGGGATCTGCTACGTCACGGTCGTGGCCGGTGTATGACATCATCAGCTTTATCTTATTTTGCGGGTCATCTGGTATTATCCATTTGAGCCAACGCAGGTTCATGCGGTCCATATAGATGATAAGGTCAAAGCGGTCATAATCGGCACGCGTTATCTGGCGAGCAGTCTTGTTCTTGTCAAAAGGTATGCCGTGCGCATTCAGGCAGCGTTTTGCGGGAGGATATATGGAGTTACCTATCTCCTCAGTTGATGTGGCGGCAGATTCTATGTAGAACTGGTCTTCAAGGCTGTTTTTCCTCACAAGATCCTTGAAGATGAACTCTGCCATCGGGGATCTGCAGATATTGCCGTGACAAATGAAAAGTATTCTGATCATCGTTGAATAAGGTAATTAGAAGCCGATTCGGCGCAGCGCTCTCCGTCTATGGCTGATGACACTATACCGCCCGCGTAACCGGCTCCCTCACCGCAGGGGAACAAGCCCTCAAGGCCGATGTGCTGGAGCGTTTCATTATCGCGGATTATGCGGACGGGTGATGATGTGCGGGTCTCGACGGCTATCATCACGGCATCATTTGTGAGGAATCCGTGAGAGCTTTTGCCAAATTGCAGGAATCCCTGTTTGAGGCGCTCCGCAACGAACTTGGGCATCCAGAAGTGGAGGGGAGAGGATATGAGTCCGGGTGAGTATGAACTCTCGGGAAGGTCATAACTGAGGCGGCCGTTTACAAAGTCGCTCATTCGCTGCGCGGGTGCGGTCTGACGCATGTTGCCGGCCTGCCAGCAGTCACGCTCCAGCTGCTCTTGGAACCGCATCATTACGAGCGGGTCATTCATGTCGGCATCATTTTGGGCTACATCCTCAATGCGTGTCTCAACCACCATTCCGGAGTTGCTCCAGTGGGAGTTTCGGCCCGATGGTGACATGCCGTTTACCACAATCTGCTGCGGGCCTGATGCGGCGGGAACCACAAATCCGCCCGGGCACATGCAGAAACTGTATACTCCACGGCCATCCACCTGAGTAACAAAACTGTATTCGGCGGCGGGCAGATACTTGCCTCGTCCGGCGCGGTTGTGATATTGAATGCTGTCAATAAGTTGTGAGGGGTGCTCCAGACGGCATCCAACAGCAAGCGCTTTCGCCTCAATGCTAAACCCCGATTGAGCAAAGTAACGGTAAACATCACGGGCACTGTGGCCTGTGGCCAGTATTACTGGGCCCATGAACTGTTGCTTTGTGCCTGCGTGTTCAGCCTCCACACCGATAACCTTATTGCCCTGCAGGATGAAGTTAGTCATTAAGGTTTCAAAATGAACCTCACCGCCACAGTTTATAATGGTGTTGCGGATGTTTTCAATCACACGTGGTAATCGGTCCGTACCTATGTGGGGATGGGCATCGGACAAGATTGCAGGGCTGGCGCCGTGTTGGCAGAATATGTTCAGGATGCGGTCGGTGCTGCCGCGTTTCTTGCTGCGGGTGTAGAGCTTGCCGTCGGAGTAGGCTCCTGCACCGCCTTCGCCGAAACTGTAGTTTGACTCCGGGTTTACCTTGTGGGTGCGACTTATGGCGGCTATATCAACCTTGCGGTCGTGGACGTTCTTGCCGCGCTCCAGTACTATGGGACGCAGGCCGAGTTCGATCAGGTGCAGCGCTGCGAACAGACCGCCGGGACCGGCTCCAACCACCACGACGGTGGGCTTGCCGTCAACAGGCTTGTAATCTATGCGTTCAAACTCATCCTTGGGCGGCTGCTCGTTGATGAATACTCTCAGGGTCAGGTTTACAAAAATGGTGCGCTGGCGGGCATCGATGCTCTTCTTGAGCGTACGCACGGCCGTGATGGTACGCACATCAAGTCCGCACTGACGTGAAACAGTCTCTTTGAGCACCTGCTCGTTATACGCAAACTGCGGCTCAACCCTGAGTTGTAATTCCTTAATCATTTCAAGCGCGAAAGTACTAAGTTTTTGGCTAAATTTGTCCCATTATGAAAGAGATACTGGCTTTTTTGAGGGAACTCAGTTGCAACAATGATCGCGACTGGTTCTTGGCGCACAAGGATGAGTATAAGAGAGCTAAGGAGCGGTTTGATACTTTTGCGCTGGATCTTTTGGCCCAAATCCGCAAGTTTGATCCTGCAATAGGTGATCTTAAGTTGAACGATATAACCTATCGTATATACCGCGACGTAAGGTTTTCGGCCGATAAGTCCCCGTACAAGACGCATATGGGTGTTTATATCTGCCCGGGCGGAAAGAAATCACCTTACAGCGGCTATTACTTTCAGGTGAGTGCATCGGCTAAGGACAGTTGGGAGGGTACACACATGCTTGCGGCTGGTGATTACTGGTGTGATCCCAAGGTGCTGGCCATACTGCGTGAGGACATTGAGATGAGCGACGGCGGTTTTCGCAAGATTCTGGCTGAGGCTGATCCGCGGTTTGAGTTGGACTATGAGGGGGCTCTTAAGAAAGTACCAGCCGGATTCCCTACCGATACCCCAGACTCTGATTTTTATCGGCTCAAGCGTTTCTGCATGGCATTCTGCCCTGATGAAAAGTTCATTCTTGAGCCAAATCTGGCAGAGCGTGTAGCAACAATCTTCAAAACTACAAAACCTTTCTTAGACTTCATAAACCGTGCAGTCACTTGGTCACGTGAAGAAGAAAAGTAGTACAATAGGGGCGTTTTTCTATATATTTATGTTTTTAATACAAGCTTTCAAAGATGCGCAATAAACTATTTATTTTATTATCGTTGGCTGCTTTCTTATTAGGCTGTGAGAAAGAATCTAATGAATTGTTGACGGTTGATGTCACTTCTGTGACATTAAACATTAGTGAAGTAACTCTTTTTAAGGGTGATTCATGTGTCCTGGTTGCTAATGTGCTACCGGACAATGCTACGGATAAAAAAGTGAAATGGCAATCAGATAAACCTGAAACCGCAACTGTCAGTAGTACTGGAGTTATAAAAGGTATCAATGCCGGTAACGCTGTAATCACCGCCTCTGCGGGTGGTATTCAGTCTCAGTGTAAGGTCACGGTATTAAAAGGGATTGATTTCTCATTCGGGCATATGTCAACAGACGCTCCTGTTATTCATGGAAAAGGTGGTTCTACAACCATTTCCATTACAGCAAGTGGAGAATGGACTCTGACATCAAACAGTAGTTGGTTGACCATATCACCTTCAAGTGGTCAAGCTGGCACATATTCTGTTACTATAGAAACCGCCAAGAACTCAACAGGTAAGGACCGAGAGGGTGTTATTTCATTGTCTCCAGGAAGCCAATCCCAGTCACTTTCCATCTGCCAGAGACCATATATATATGAAAGGAGTCAAGTAGCTTCAGGTAACATTACTAATGCAGTTAAACTGACATACACCGGTACAGAATGGAGTAGAATCTATACTATATTGCCTTATCCAACTTCTAATCTGTATCAGGACATAAAATCGGTCGATATCTATGGCGCCACCAAGTATGACTGTCCTGACAGCGTGAACAGTTATATATTAACTGATCTGACAGGCAATGAAGTTCCTGCATCCGGAAAGAATGTAATTATGGAAAGCATAAATATAGTAGCATATGAAGTTACAGCTAAAATAGGTCTGATAGACAATATCCCTCCCTATGATAACAACTCACTAGAGTGTCAAAAATATCTGGGCAAAGAAGAGGGAGATTTAGTGGATCCTACAAACTCATCTGTAATTTCAGTTGCCAACAGCCTATGGAAAGACTCCGAGGGTAATCTTATAGATTATGCACGACGTTGTTATGAATGGACTGCTAAAAACATGTCATATGGTAATATGAACACCGGACTACATACAATAACTGAATTAATGCACACCAAGAAGGGTGATTGTGGTAATTTCAGTTCCGTGTTCATTTCACTGCTTAGGGCAAAAGGAATTCCCGCACGACATATTGTAATGATTTCCCCGCAAGAAAGCGGCTACCATGTTAGGGCCGAATTCTATATACCTGCTTATGGTTGGATACCGGCTGACCCTACGTTTAAGAACAGCAATCCCAGCGGTGATTTCTTTGGCAAGTTTACGGGTAAATATGTAGTAATGTCATTAGGAGTCAATTCTATTATCAAAGACGCATATGGCAATGATTTTACTGCCTCATTACTTCAAACATATTTTTATTGGTATTGGTGGTATAACGAGGGCAGCAACTTAAAATTCGAACATATTTTCTCCAAGTTCAATTAGCACAAAAGGGTCGTTTCCCTGTGTTACAAATCATTCATTGATTTCATAAATCGTGCCGTTACCTGGTCGCATGAGGGAAAATAAGCAGAATATGAAAATGTTATTTCTGACAGCAGTTGCTGTCATAGTTTCAGTAAAAAGTTGGGGACAGTTCCTGCCTTCAGGATATCTTACTGATGAGACTCGTCCTAAGGATTATGCTTTTATTCTGCCGCCCCCGTCATCAACCAGCGGCGAATACGCAAATGATGTTTACTACTATCAGTGGGGACGTGAAATGCGTGTTAATGAAGAGCTTAGTGAACAGGCTTTGTCCGATGAAAGCGCGTCACTGTATAGGGTATTCAATGAGGAGATTATAGGAATTACTTTGAGCAGAAGAACTACGCCCGAGATTATCAGGCTGTGTGAGCGCGCCGCCAGCGATGCCAACAAGGCCAATACGGCTGTCAAGGATGAGTACCAGCGTATGCGTCCGTTTGTGGCTTTTGAAGAACCGTCGTTGAACCCTGATAACGATGCAAGTAAGGGTGAATCATTCAGTTATCCGTCAGGCCATGCTTCACGAGGTTATGCATTTGCGTTGGCGCTCTGTACGGTTGTTCCGGAGTGTACAACTCAGATTATGCTTCGTGCCCAGTATTACGCCCTTAACCGTGTGGTGTGCGGTCATCATTGGAAAAGCGATATAGATGCTTCGTTGCTTCTGGCATCGGCCATGTTTGCCAATATTGTATGTACCGATGAGTACCAGCAGCAACTTATTAAGGCTCGTGAAGAGTATAAACGCGTAAAAGAGGAGCAGACACCATCGGATCAAGGTGATACCATGAGGCGTTTCTATATGTTGCTGGAAAAATAATGGTTTGGATTGCTACCATCCTGGACTTCATAAACGGGGCTGTCACCTTGTCGCATGAAGAAAAATGATCCTGTGTCAATTCATTGCCAGGAGCTCCTCCATATGCACACGTGACCGGGACAGGCGGGGAACTTTGTGCTGACCGCCCAGTTTTCCTTTTGATTCCAGCCAGTCATAGAAGAGGCCGGGACGGGCTTTTATTATCTGAAGGGGGTTGATCGAACCGCTTTCCATCATTCTCCTGTAATTATAATCGACTTGCTCCACACAGTCCTGAAGGACTGATGCAAACTCGCGGATGTTGTCCGGCTCCTTTTCAAATTCCACCAGCCACTGATGGAAACTGTTTTTATTATATGTCTCACTGTCAGGGGCAACGGTGTATTCCCGGACAATGCAACCTGTTTTCCGGCAGGCTTGTTCGATGGCCAGATCGGCCTGACGGATACTTAATTTCTCACTGCAGATATTCAGTGTCAGGGTTGTCCGTCCCACAAAAATGAATTTATACGGCGCTTTCCTGACGAATCGGATTACATCACCTATCTCGTAACGCCATAAGCCCGATGAGGTGGTTATAATTATTGCGTAGTCCTTGTCCGTATCCACTTCCCATAAAGGGAGCACCCGTGCATTGGCCCTGCCATACTCTTTCATGGGGATGAACTCATAAAAGACCTGATAATCAAGCATGAGCATCATCGACGGGTCATTGCTGTCCGTCTGAACGCCAAAGAACCCCTCGGATGCATTATAGTTCTCAATGCATACAAGACTGCCGGAAGGAAACAGTTTCTCTATTATCGGCTTATAAGGAGAAATACTGCAACCACCGTGTGCAAACATCTCCATGTGAGGCCAGAGTTGTTCTGCATTCTGCTTTCTCATCATTTGGACGGTCTTTTGTAACAGTGGCAGATTCCATCCTGGCAAACCGCTGAATGAAACCAAACGTTTTCCTGCTATATAAGGCGATATTGTTTCCTGCCGGTCTTTATAGTCATGGATACGCTCCAACATTCCGGCCGGAGGAATCAGGTGAAGCATTCTGCGGAAGAAACCGGGT
Source organism: Bacteroidaceae bacterium (assembly GCA_017633615.1). The sequence goes on from JAGBPB010000090.1 coordinate 34,860, forward strand.
ATAGCCTTGGACATAATGGAACTGATATCGCCCGCTATAATCCCGGAACCGGGTTTTATAGGCGCACATTCACCGGCCAGCACGAGTGAGTAACCCAGACCGGCATGTGAGTTGGGGTGGGTATCAAGGAATGTGGCTGTTACATCCTTGCCGCCCATCAGGTGACAATGTTTGAGGCCTTGTCTTGATACGGGGATGAATTTGAAGGTATCGGATGTGGTGCCGCTGGATTTGGCAAAATACGGTATGAGTCCCGGCCATAGCACATCGGGCTCTCCGTCCAACATGCGTATCACATAGGGCTTGATGGATGAGTATCTGCTTACGGGTACTCGCGCAGCATAATCCGTATAGTCTTGAATGGAATCGTAGCCATACTGTCTACCCCAGCAGGTACCTGAAGCCTGTCTTACGAGCCGGCTTAATGTCTTGCGCTGGATGCTCTCAAAATCAGTGGCATAACGGCGTATGGCGCGGACTCTGTAATGCATTACTGCACGGACTATAGATGTAATCAGATCCATCAGTTTCTCAGATATGGTATAAAAATCTTGGCCGATAAATCATCAAGATGGCAGAACATACCGGTCTCCATAACATTTCCGAAAATAACATTGACTGCGGTGCCGAATACCCTGAAGCTGCGGAATAACCTCAGATATGATTTTAGGATTGGAGGCATATATAAGCCTCTGTCATGCAGAGCTTTGGTAAGTGCTTTAAGATCTGCCTCGTAGCTACTGTTTACCAGGACGCCGGCAGCATAATCAGGAACAGGCACAACGTATGGATTATGCGCAGTGACCCAGGAGTCCGGATCAGGACAGTGCTTTGCAAAAAAGGCCTCCAGCAACCCGAGCGCCTCGTCAGGATATGAAGGGAAAAAGGTGACCTTTCCAAACAGGCTGCTTATTCCGTTCAGCTTGCACAACACGGCCAGACCGCAGAACAGCATCTGCAGCGTGAATATATTTGGGGTTGCGGTGAATGATCGGCTCATCTCCATCATTGTAGGCAACTTCTCAAGGATAAAACGGTCCGAGAAACGGAATAGATGGGCCGATGGCATATCGGGCTGCCCGTTTGGGTCCATGCGGCAATCTTTTCCAAACAGGATGCGGTATCCGCCTATCACCTCACAGTTCTCACTGTCCCAGCAGATAAGCTGACGGAATCCCAACGCGGGGTCCAGGTCAAACCGGTCCACATCACAACTCCGGCCTGTTCCGCCTCCGGCAGCACGGAAGGCAATCTCACGCCGGCGGCCTATCTCACGCATGACAGCGGGGGCCTTATATCCTTCCACCACATATAACTGCATATTACCACGGGACAGTTCAGAGAGACATGTCTGTCCCTTAAGTTCCTCTACAAGAAGTGATTTGTCTATCTCTTCGATTATCGGCTCCATTTCAATCCTGCTTTAAGGAATAGACCTGCTCACGAACATACGTAGTCCATTGCGAGTCAGTCTTATCGGTAGTAAACATGGTATGGGGAATGGGCTTGCCTATGACCATCTTATAACGTTTGCCGCGACAGCGGAATAGCTCATCGGGCAGGGTGTACATGGCAAGATTGGTCTTGAGCCCCAGGCGCTTGCACCAGTTGGATATCCGGTAGAATCTTTTGGAATTCCGGCCCGAGAACCAGACCGGGATGATATTGCGCTGCGTCTCACGGCTTTTGGTAAGGAATGTTTTCTTCCAGGGGATATCGGTCACCACACCGTTTATCTCACGCGAGCATAGGCCGGCTGGGAAGAAAAGCATCTGTTTGTCACTCCTGAAAGCCTCATCAAGTAACTGACTCAGGCCGCGGTCTTGGGCACCCACTTTATTGACCGGAACCAGATAAGCCCCCACCTGCTTGAGCGACATCATGAAATCATTGGCTGGAACCGCCACGTTCTCATTGTACCTGCGGGCCAGCCAGGCGGTTTCAAAACCGGCGTCAAGCATGCCCAGAGGATGGTTGGAGACAAAGGTGAATCGGCCCTGAGGGGGAATGTTTTCCTGACCGATGACATCAATCTGAACGTCTATATATCGTATGAATCCCTCCACAAATTCATATCCCACATCGCCTTTGCAGAAATATGCATTGAAATCGTCCTGATGAAGCATTTTCCTGATGAGGCTCTTGATAGGGCGGGGCACTTTGCGGTCGCCCAGTTTTGCCTTCAGTATGGCATCGACATCAATGGTGGCGCTTATGTTTTGGGGCATCGGTCCTTTCTATTTTTGTTGTGATGTTCAAAGGTAAGAAAAAAACAGGGTCTATCCTCAAATTTTGCTATCTTCGCGGAACTATGAGTGGAAAATTGAAGATTGAGGTGCCGCGGTTTACCTGGTGGGACTGGTTCCTGATACTGGGATTCATGAGTGTTAGTGTGGCGGTCAGTGTGCTGAACGGGAATTTCAGTGTGCTCAGTTTCATTGCGGGAACCTGCAGCGTGCTTTGCGTGATTTTTGGCGTCAAGGGCAGCGTGCTGAACTTCCTGTTCGGATTCCTGGGCTCTTGCATACAGGGATATATGGCTCTCAAGAGCGGACTTTACGCCAATGCGGCGCTGTTCCTGCTCTACAATGTGCCGATGCAGTTCGTAGGCTGGGCCCAGTGGCGCAAACGTGCGCTGGGCGGCGGCCACGAGGGCATCAAGACGCGCTGGATGAGCTGGTCTCAGAGGGCTTTGCTCATTGTGCTTAGTGCAGCCGCAGTATGGGGCATCAGCCGCCTGCTTCTTAAGACCGATGACCCGCAACCAGTGTCCGATGCACTGGCCATGACCGTTGCCGTAGGTGCTCAGTTCCTGCTCACTTTTGCTTTCATAGAGCAGTGGTTCATGTGGATTGTGGTGAACGGCGCCAACCTGGTGATGTGGGCCATTGCAGCCACCCGCGGCGTGCAGTTTGCGCCCATCATGGTGGTTCAGTACGTATTCTACATGATGAACTCCATCTACGGAATAGTCTGGTGGAGCAAGATGTCAAAAAAGGCATAACATATGGCAACGATAAAGGACAAGACCGTTTTTGTATGCACTGAGTGCGGCTTTGACTCGCCCAAATGGAGCGGCAAATGTCCGTCGTGCGGCATGTGGAACACTATGGTTGAGAAGACCGTCAGGGCCGAAAAGCCATCGACCACAACCTCTCTGCGCAAGAGTGCATCGGGACTCAAGGACGGAACTCCGCAGCCGGAGACTCTGGATACTATCGAGACCTCCGAGGAGCCACGCATCGATATGCGCGACGCGGAACTGAACCGCGTGCTGGGAGGCGGTCTTGTGCCGGGATCAATCGTTCTGCTGGGCGGTGAGCCGGGAATAGGCAAGTCAACCCTGATACTGCAGACAGTGATGCAACTGCAAGGCCAGAAAGTCCTTTACGTATCAGGCGAGGAGAGTGCCCGCCAGATCAAAATGCGTGCCGACCGCTTAGCTGAATCTACGCACCGGATGGAAGCTAACGCCAATGCCAACGCCAACGTTAGCTCCAACAACCTGTTGGTGCTCTGCGAGACATCACTTGAAAACATCTACACCCAGATAAAGGAGACCAAACCTACAATCGTGGTCATTGACTCCATCCAGACAATAAGCAGCGAATACGTGGAGTCATCGGCCGGAAGCCTTACGCAGGTACGTGAGTGCGCGGCTTCATTGCTCAAGTTTGCAAAGGAGAGCGGAACGCCGGTTCTGCTTATCGGCCATATTACAAAAGACGGCACAATAGCAGGACCAAAGATATTGGAGCACATAGTTGATGCAGTGTTTCAGTTTGAAGGTGATCAGCACTACCTGTATCGTATTTTACGTCCCATCAAGAACCGTTTTGGGAGTACATCGGAACTGGGTATTTATGAGATGCGTGAGAACGGTCTGCGTCAGGTAAGCAACCCCAGCGAGCTGCTGCTCACGGACAGCCATCAGGGCATGAGCGGCGTATCCATTGCCTGCACCATCGAAGGTGTGCGTCCCTTCCTGATCGAGGTTCAGGCACTGGCCAGCACCGCAGTGTACGGTACTCCGCAGCGCAGTGCCATAGGCTTTGACGTGCGCCGCATGAATATGCTGCTGGCCGTACTGGAAAAGCGCGTGGGCTTCAAGCTGGGCCAGAAGGATGTGTTCCTGAACATAGCCGGCGGCCTGAGGGTGAGCGACCCCGCAATAGACCTGGCGGTAATCAGCGCAATTCTATCCAGCAGCCTTGACATTGCAATAGACCGCACCGTCTGCATGGCGGGCGAGGTGGGCCTGTCGGGCGAGATCCGTCCCGTAAGCCGCATCGAGCAGCGCATTGCCGAGGCCGGAAAGCTGGGCTTTGAGCGCATCATAATCCCATCGGCCAATATGCACGGCCTCAACACCAAGAAAGCCGGTATCAAGATAGTGCCCGTGAGCAAGGTGGAGGAAGCATTCAAACAGTTGTTCGGATAATTATGAAAAGACTTACCCTTTTGTTACTGTTATGGAGCGTTGCCGGCGCTGTTTGTGCGCAGGAGCGTGGCCTGGCCAATCCCAAAGCTGTTTTCATAGAGAAGGGAACGCGCTCGGCAGGCCTCTCAGTGGGCTGGGACTCATGGAATGCCCAGGGTGAGGATGGTGTGGACCTGCTCGGAATAGTCATGGGGGTTAAAGGTTTCGCAAATCTGTTTGATATAACGGCCAGCGGCGCCTGGTTCGTAAAGGATAATTTGTCGGTGGGCTTGAGAGTAGGCTTTAGTGATGCCCGTGTGGATTTGGACTCCACACAGTTCCTGGGCAACGATCAGGTGGACAGGCATCTCATTCGCGAGGCGCTCAAGGCCTCGGTCACATGCCGCCAGTATCTGCCGCTCTTTGACGGCCGGATAGCAGCGTTCTTTGTCGAGGGCCGCCTGACCGGACAGACCGGATTCTACAAGAACTACAACATGACAGCCCAAGGAAAAGAGGGTTCATATACGGGTCTGGGAAGCGTGTCGCTGGGGTTCTATCCCGGTATTAGCGTATTCGCAACCAATCGCATATCGTTCGAACTCTCCATGCCTCTGCTGGAGGGCGGCTACACATGGAATGACGAGAGCTCTACCCAGAGTGCCGATGCCAGCCTGAATCATGCATTCGTGCGTTTCAAACCCGCCCTTACCGGTCTTAACATGGGTCTGATATTCCACTTCTAAACCATATGAAAAAGATATTTCTGCCGCTTGCAACCCTGGCTGTGCTGATTTCCTGCAGCGAATGGAAGGACGATATCTACAAGATTGAAGAGCCGGAACAGCCGGAGAACCAGCCTGCACCCGTTCCGTCCAAGGCCGAGGAGGGCCAGCTCTACAACATGAGCCTGGACGAGTGGAGCAAGAAAGGCTCAGTTAACGTATGCTGCGGGGCCGATGTGAACGATCAGGACCGTGTGGTGTGGGGATCGGCCAACGAGGCTACCTCAATCCTGGGCATTCAGAACTGTTTGCCGGAGAGTTCCAAGGTAGCGGTGCAAGGTAACGGCAAGAAGGCTGCCAAGATCCAGTCCAGGTATATTAACAACCTGCTGGTCAAGAAGTTTGCGGCCGGCACACTATTTACCGGCCAGATGGACAAGATCAATATTGTCAAGGGAAACGCATCGCTCAAGTGGGGCGTGCCGTTTACCGGAAGACCCAAGTCGCTTGAGGGCTATGCCTGCTATCAGCCGGTGGCCATATCACATACCAAGCCGCCTTATGACGACAAGAAGGGGCAGATGGATACCGGTGTCATTTACGTGGTGCTGGGCGACTGGAACAGCCAGGTTACCGTTGACCCCGCCGAGTCCAAGTTCCTGGACGTGAACAACGATCCCTCCATAATAGGATACGGCATAGTCTCCTATAACAGTCATATGGATGACTACAGCAAGTTCACAATCGATATCGATTACCGCAGTGACAGGACTCCCACCATGTGCATAATCGTAGCCTCGTCGAGCGAGCTGGGTGACTATTTTACCGGCGGCGACGGCTCGACGCTCTATCTGGACGAGCTCCGTTTTATCTACTGATTTCCGTTACCGCTCCGGGAGAGGGCGGCCGTTGGCGATGGCCTGTATGAAACGCTTGGTTACGGTGTGGGCCGGACCGGGCATGTTGTTGTGGTCGTGGCCGTCAAACTCGTACAGGTATACCTTCTCGCAGCCGTTCAGTTTCATCATACGGTAGAAATAGGCCTGCTCCTCGTATCGGCCGTAAAGCTCAAGTTCACGGTCACCCGACAGTACCAGCAAGGGCATGTCGAGCTTGCGTACGTGGTAGAGCGGGGCGGTGTCGTCAATGCGGGGCTGCAGTGCGCCTACTCCGGTCTGCTTGCGGACATTGTAGTGGGTTATCACCTGTGCGCTGTAGGGGAAGGCTCCCGCAATATTATCGGCATCAATCCCGTATTTGTCAAGGTAGTGCTTGTCAAGGACTACCATATCGAGCAGATAGCCGCCTGCGGAGTGGCCTGCCAGGAATATCTTTTTGGTGCTTCCACCGTACTTTTCGATCTCGCGGAAAGCCCATGCCACTGCGGCAGCGGCGTCATCGATGGCCTCCTGGACGGTGGCTTTGGGGAGCAGACGGTATCCGACGCCGATTACCGCCATTCCGCTGTTCTGGAGCTCGGCGGGAATCTCCTTGTTGCCGCCCTCAATGCCGCCTCCGTGGAACCAGACCACGGTGGGGAAGTCCTTGATGTTCTCGGGATAATAGATATCCAGCAGACAGCGTTCACGGGCATAATCGCCCTGATCGGTTGTCCTGTAAGAGATGTTTCGCTCAGTCTTGTAAGTGATTTGCGGCCTGCGGTTCTGTGCGCCTGCAGTTGTTGCGGCAATGAGCAGCACTGCAATGGACAGTCTGGAATGTAAGTTCAAATGCATAGTAGTGTCAGTAATTAGTCGGATACGTACAAAAGTAATCAAATTCTTTGATAACGTGCGGCGTAGTTTTATATTTGCAGATTAGAAACTTACTAACCTTATCGATATGAAAAGACTTGCTCTCTGGGCCTTATGGGCTCTTTTTCCTTTTGTACAGATTTACGCTGACTCTTTCAAGATTGGAGAGCGCGGTTATTTTGAGAAGGCCGGTGTTAACATCATGGCGTTCCAGGATACATATCCCGAGGGACATCAGGCCGGTGTGTGCGTGATCATGAATGGTGTGCGTATTGCAACCAACGGCGACCTGCGTCTGGAGGCAACTCCGGGACAGTGGCAGCCTCTGCCTAAGCAGGGCAGGCGCACGGTGGACGGCAATACCATAACCACATGGCTCAGTTATCCTGACTCGTCCAAACATGAGACGGGTTTCAACCCCATGCTCTATCCTGACCTGCAGCTGCGTTACTCAGTCCGCATGGATGGTGTCGAGGAGGGCGTGATGGTGACTGTCGATCTGGACAGCCCTGTTCCCGAGGAGTTCCTAGGCAAGGTGGGATTCAACTTTGAGTTCTTCCCGGGCATCCTGTTTGGCAAGCCCTGGATCATGGACGGTAAGTCAGGCTTCTATCCGCAGCAGCCCAACGGTCCCGTAGATACCCCCAACAGCAATCTGGAACATATCGGTGATTTCCATAACGGACGCGGTTCAAAGATAGACCGTGACCATTTCCTGGGCGACCCGGCTGTGTTCAATCCCGTCAGGGCCGATGACATCATCGCCACCCCGTATGCCGTGGGCCGAAAATTCACTTCACGTCCCGATGATAACCTGTGCCGCCTCACTGTTGAGAGTCTGGGAGAGAGCGACCTTAAGCTTTATGACGGCCGCATGAACCATAACAACGGCTGGTTCGTGCTGCGCTCGGAGGTTCCGGCAGGTGCCACTAAGGGTGCAATCAAGTGGCTCATCAAGCCCGCAGTAACCGAGGACTGGATGTACAAACCCGTTATCCAGACATCGCAGGTGGGTTATCTGCCCGCCCAGCAGAAGCTGGCTGTGATTGAGCTCGATGCACGCGCCCAGAACACCACCTCAAAGAGATGCACGCTTTATCGCATATCGGACCAGGGTCCGGTCAAGGTTAAGGACATTGTGCCGGTGGAGTGGGGTGCATTCCTGCGTTACAACTACCTGCATGTGGATTTTTCCGATGTAAAGGAGGAGGGCCTGTACCAACTCAAGTATGACGGAAGCGAATCGCCTATGTTCGGTATCTCGAGCGAGATCTTTGACCGCGGCGTATGGCAGCCGGTGATTGAGTATTTCCTGCCGGTTCAGATGTGTCATATGCGTGTCAACGAGAAGTATAAGGTCTGGCACGATGCCTGCCACATGGACGATGCGCTCATGGCTCCGGCCTACAACCATATTGACGGTTATGACCAGCGTCCCGGATTGTCCAAGTACGAGCCCTTGCAGAAGGTGCCCGGCGTGAACATCGGCGGCTGGCATGATGCCGGTGATTTTGACCTCAGAATTGAGTCGCAGGCCGGCGAGTCATACATCCTGGCACTGGCCTACGAGGCATTCAGACCCGATATTGACGTAACATCGATTGATCAGGTGAACCGCGTTTGTGAGATCCATCAGCCCGACGGCAAGAATGATATGCTGCAGCAGGTGGAGAACGGTGCCCTGACGGTAATCAACTCATGGCTGGCACTGGGCCGTCCGTACCGCGGAATCATATGCAACAGCCTGCGCCAGTATGTGCTGCTGGGTGATGCCGCCGCAATGACCGACGGTGAGATTGGCAATGATGATGACCGATGGATATTCACTGAGAACAACCCCGGACGTGCCGTATCGGCCGCAGCGGGAATGGCTGCTTCGTACCGCGTGCTCAAGGGTTTCAACGATACTCTGGCTACCCACTGCCTGGACTTTGCAAAGGCCATTTACAATGAGATTGCCGAGCAGTCACAGGCGCAGCCTCAGGGACGCGGAATGCGTGCCACCGATATGACTCAGCTGGCTGCCGAGCTTTATCTGGCAACCGACGATAAGGTTTACCGCGATTATCTGATAGAGCGTCAGGAGAATATAGTACGAGGAATCCAGCGCAACGCTTGGTATCTGTGCCGCGTGGCCAAGAAGTTCGGAACGCTTAAGCGTGACAAGGAGGCCAAGGCATGGAAGGATGCCTTTGAGACTGCCCTTAAGAATGTGCCTGCAGGTATTCAGCGTCAGGCTCAGGCTACCCCTTACGGTGTTCCTTACCAGCCGTCAATCTGGGGCGCGGGCTGGGATATCCAGTCGTTCGGTTATCAGCAGTACTTCCTGGTATCGGCCTATCCCGAGATATTTGACATCAAGCCTATGCTGAGCGCCCTGAACTTTGTGCTGGGATGCCATCCCGGCAGCAACCAGGCGTCGTTTGCATCGGGCGTGGGTGCCCAATCGGCCACAGTGGGCTACGGCCTGAACCGTGCCGACTGGAGCTACATACCCGGAGGCGTGATTTCGGGTACCGCAATGATCCGTCCTGATTTCCCGGAACTGCTTACCTGGCCCTTCTTGTGGCAGCAGACCGAGTACGTGCTGGGCGGCGGCTCATCGCACTATATGTTCCTGGTTCTTGCAGCCCAACAGCTCTGCAAGTGATTTGAAAACGTGCAATTGGGGTCAGGCCCCAATTGCACGTTTTTCAGTCTTTGTATTTCTGGAAGTCGTATTTTTTGCGCAGAGCCTCCTGGGTTTCGGGATCCTGATGGGTGAAGTATGCCTTCCAACCCGGGCAGAAATTGATGTGCCAGCGCCAGAAACGTCCTTTCAGTGACTTGGGATTCTTGTCATAACTTGCTCTAAACTTGCAGTTTTCACAGGGATATTGTGCCATATTCAGTGTAATTATATCGTTTGCGATACAAATATACGGTAAGTCGTTGGAACTTCAAGCGATATGTGCGTTAATCTATATTAATGCGGGGTGGGGCGGAACATGCGTTATTTTGACCTATTTGTGGCACGTATTGTTTTTTTGTAGTATATTCGCAGTACAGTATCGGAACAGAAAAGATATTGTAAAGACATACTAACATAGCATTTGCTATTTATTCGGTTGCTCGAAACCTAGGAAATTTCAACTGTCAACCCGGATAAGTCGGTAAATGTCTGCGCTTCTGCGTGGGCTTGACTTATCTGTTGACAAGGCTTTCCTAGGGCCGCGAGCATGGATCTTTCAAGTCCATGCTTTTTTGTGCCCTGAAGCCTGTCAAGAAAAAGTCAGCAAGTGCGCAATGAAAGCGCAGAATGGACACCCAGATCAAGTCCAAGGAGAGGGTGGCCGCTCACGGTGAGGTGTTTACCGCTCCCCGTGAGGTTAACGCCATGCTTGACCTTGTAAAGCCGGAGACGGAGCGTATAGATTCCCGTTTCCTGGAGCCTGCTTGCGGTGACGGAAACTTCCTGATAGAGATACTACGCCGTAAACTCTATGTCTGCGGGGAGCGCGTAAAGGCCAGGCAATATACCCAACTTCAATATGAACATGATGCCATTTGGGCGGTATCGAGCATCTACGGCATAGAACTGCTGGCCGATAATGTGGCCTCTTGTCGTGAGCGTCTGCTTGATTATTTCACGGAGCAATACAAAGCACTTTTTAAATCCAAATGCAAGGAAGAATGCATTGAGGCCGCCCGATACATCCTCTCCAAAAACATAATTCACGGCGATGCGCTCACATACAGGCGCGTGGATAATCCCGGCAGCTGGATTCATGTGTGCGAGTGGAGTTTCATAGGCGGTGGCAAAGTAAGCCGTCGAGATTATGAATTCTCTTTCCTGATAGGGCAGTACAGCAGCGACAACCTCTTTGCCGATGCGCCCGTAGAGACCTATCCTCCTGTTCATTTCCTCAAAATCAAACCGGCGGCCTATGGAGAACAGCAGTTATAATCCCGATGTGCTGAACTGCATTGCCAACCTGAGCAATGATGAGGTTTTTACTCCACCGGAACTGGCAAACAACGTTCTGGACCTTTTGCCACAGGAACTGTTCGGCAGCCCCAAAACCACATTTCTGGATCCGTTTACCAAGAGCGGAGTGTTCCTGCGTGAGATAGTAAAGCGTCTGGACCGGGGCTTGGAGAGCGTAATCCCGGACCGACAAGAGCGCATAGATCACATTCTACATAATCAGGTATTCGGAATAGCTTGCACCGAACTGACATCGTTGCTGTCGCGCCGCTCAGTATATTGCTCCAAGAGTGCCGATGGCAAATACAGCGTTACACGCTTTAAAACCCCAAGCGGCAATATACTCTACTCAAACATAAATCACACGTGGGAAGGCGGAAAGTGCAAGTACTGCGGAGCAAGCCAAGCGGTCTATGACCGAGGCTCCCAATTTGAGCAGTACGCCTATATGTTCATCCACACCGACAACCCCGGCAAATTCTTCAACAACATGAAATTCGATGTAATCATTGGCAATCCTCCGTATCAGCTTAGTGATGGTGGCGGTATGCAAACAGAATCATCATCAGGAAGTGCTATCCCTCTTTACCATAAGTTTGTGGAGCAAGCGAAAAAACTGAAACCTAGATATTTATCAATGATTATTCCTGCAAGATGGTATTCTGGAGGTCGTGGATTAGATGATTTTAGAGATATGATGTTGAATGATTGTAAAATATCTAATCTTGTTGATTATTCCGATTCAAGGGATTGTTTTCCTGGGGTAGACATAGCAGGAGGTGTGTGTTATTTCCTTTGGGATAGTGCTTACAATGGGTTGTGTCACATTACAAATTATTACAAAAACACCATTTGCAACTCAAGCAGACGTCTTAATGAATATCCTGTTTTTGTGAGATATTCTCAAGCTGCCAATATTATAAAAAAGGTTCATGGCAAAAAAGAAACAACAATGGAGCAGAGTGTCTATAGTTCTAAACCATTTGGTTTTAGAAGTTTTGAATCTGGTCATAAAATAGCGTATCCTAATGATGTTGGAATGTTGGGGAGTAAAGGATTTACATTCGTTAAAAGAAGTGATGTTCGAATGAACATTCAACTGATTGATGAATGGAAAGTTGTTATGTCGAAGGCAAGTGCAGAACATGCAGGGCAGACGGACAATGAAGGTAGAAAGAAAGTTATTTCTCGAATTGAGATATTAAAGCCCAATCAAATTTGTACTGAAACGTATTTGCTGCTTCGTACATTTAAAACAGAGAGGGAGGCGATTAATATGATTAGCTATGCCAAAACAATGTTTTTCCGTTTTATGATGTCTACCATTTTGTTAACTCAAAATATAGCAAAGGACAAATTCATGTTTGTTCCACTGCAAGAATTTTCGCACCCATGGACAGATGAGATGCTTTACAAGAAATACGGATTGACGGAGGATGAAATTGCATTCATTGAGTCAATGATCCGACCGATGGAATAGATAGAAACAAATAATAAACAGGCGCTCTTTGATTTATTGCTGACAGATTGAAAAATTAATTTATAAGTTAATTTTTAATGGCTTAATCCTTTGATATTAAAAAGAATGTGCGTATCTTTGCTCGTGATAAATCAATAGTCATGAGAAAAGTAGAATTTGAACCCTTGTTTTTAACTGAGGCCGCTGATATATTTACTATTCGTGTAGATGAAGGGGTTTCTGAGTTTAATAAGTTTTTGGTGTTATTCAAAGATATAGAGGACCCTTTTTTGAAGGATGATTTTAATAAGATTATTGCAGCAATTAATAAAATATTGCAAAACGGAGCATTGGAATCTTATTTCAGAATAGAAGGAAAGATGAGTGACAGAATTTGTGCCATTCCATTGTTGATAACGCCGAGAGATAAATCCAAGCATGGCACATTAAGACTGTATTGTATCAGGATGTCTGACAGTCTCTTGATAATAGGAGGTGGAGGATTAAAAGTTACTGATACTTATCAGGAGGATGAAACATTGGTAAGGCATGTCTCAACTCTACAAATGATAGACTCAAGATTGGCAGATGTTGAAAAAAGTGGTCTTGACTTACATAAGGAGCTGTTTAATATTGTTATTGATATAGACTGAGATGACTAAGGTTTATTACATAGATCCCATGTTCAAGGAGGCTTTGGAAAAAGTCCCGCCTGTAATTCGTAAGGAGGTCGGTTTTTCTTTTGACATAGCCAAGCGGATTTATGATATCCTAAAAAAGAAAGGATGGTCAAAGACTGATCTTGCCAAGGCTACGGGTAAGAAAACTCCTGTTGTTACCAAGTGGATGAGTGGCACCCATAACTTTACCATGCGTACTATTGCTGAGATTGAAGTGGCATTGGGCGAGGAGATTATTAGCGTAAAGCAAAGCAGGCCTAAGTCAAAACCTACTCCCAAGCCCTATGTTACGGATTTCTTGGCTCAACGTAAAGTAAGCGAGCCTCAAATGTCATACAATAAGGAACCGGATAAGGAATAGCCTGTCAGCATAGATTCAAAGTGTGCCATAACTTGAAAAGGATATGGCTGCTACTGATTTGCTTAGGGAGAAGGTCGCTGAGGCCCCTATGATTTATGCATACGAGCATATTGGCGTTCCGGTTCATGAAGGGATGCTTAAGGTGGGTTATACCACTCGTGATGTGGAGACCCGTGTGCGGGAGCAGAACCAGACAAATAGTGTCCGGTATAGGATTGTACTCAAGAGACCGGCCATGCGTAAGGATGGGACATCATTTGATGACCATCTTATTCATAAGATATTGCGCAAGAATCATGTGCGTAACCCGGAGGGAGAGTGGTTTGTTACTGATGCAGAAACTGTAGAAAGGGCTATTGCTTCGGCTGTAGAAGGTCATGAAACCATAATAAGCAGAACCAATTCATTCTCCATGCGGCCGGAACAGGAGGAGGCGGTCAGTAAGACATCGGCTTACTTCAAGGCTTTTGTAAAAGACCCTGCAAACAAGGGATTGATTCCGCATTTCCTCTGGAACGCCAAGATGCGTTTTGGCAAGACATTCACCACATATCAGCTGGCGCTGCGGATGGGGTGGACCAAGGTGCTGGTGCTTACTTTCAAGCCTGCAGTCAAGACAGCCTGGGAGGAGGATCTGGCTACCCATAAGGATTTTGAGGGCTGGCAGTTCTGCCAGAAACAGGATGACCGCGAATTCAATTACGTAAATGAGCGCAAGCCGTTTGTCTGTTTTGCATCGTTCCAGGATGTACTGGGCAAGAATGCGGTAGGGGGCATTAAGGCTACAAACGAGTGGATCCAGACAGTTGACTGGGATTGCATAGTGCTGGACGAGTATCATTATGGTGCCTGGGGCAGGAATGCCAAGAACTTTTATGACAAGAAAGATCCGGCGCTGATGCGGGCGCTTGAGGTGGGTGATATCATAAATGAGGATGCCGATAATGTGCGTGAACTTGAGGCCCGCGAGATGTATGATGAGGAGCTGATGCCGCTGCGCACTCACGCCTATCTGTATCTGTCGGGAACGCCTTTTCGGGCTATTTCAACTGGCGAATTCATTGAGGAGCAGATATATAATTGGACATATTCTGATGAGCAACGTTCCAAAGAGGCTTGGAGAGGGCCGGATAATCCATACGCCCAACTGCCCAAGATGGTGATGCTCACATATCAACTGCCGGACAGCATCCGCGAGATAGCATCGCAGGGCGAGTTTGACGAGTTTGACCTGAACGAGTTTTTCCGTGCCGATGACAAAGGTTTCATTCATGAGGAGTATGTGCAGAAATGGCTTGATCTGATACGTGGTGCATACACTGAGAATATTGTCACTGAACTGAAACTGGGTACAGAGAAACCGCCTATGCCTTTTTCTGATGCCCGTCTGCTAAGTTACCTGCAACATACATACTGGTTCCTGCCATCGGTTGCGGCATGTGAGGCTATGGCTAAACTGCTTGAAAAGCGTGTGAACCGTTTTTATTCTGATTACCGTGTGATAGTTGCTGCCGGAAACAGGGCCGGCATGGGCGCCGCTGCGGTAGGTCCGGTGTATGAGGCCATGAATGATCCGCAGGAGAGCAAGACCATAACTCTGTCTTGTGGCAAACTATCCACAGGCGTAACCGTAAAACCCTGGACCGGAATACTGATGCTCCGTAACACCACATCGCCCGAGACCTATTTTCAGGCTGCTTTCCGTGTTCAGTCACCATGGACCACCCGTGATGAGAACGGCGATGAGGTAATTCTAAAACCGCTCTGTTACGTGTTTGACTTTGCACCCAACCGTGCCCTGCGTCTGGTTGAGGAGTACAGCTGCCAGCTTAACGTGCATGAATCCAACCCGGAAAAGAAGGTAGAGGAGTTCATAAAGTTCCTGCCCATACTGGCATTTGACGGCTCATCAATGAAGGAAATTGATGCCGCCGGAGTGCTTGATATGGCTATGAGCGGCACGACAGCTACTCTACTTGCCCGCAGGTGGGAATCGGCCGTACTGGTAAATGTGGATAATGCCACCCTGCAACGCTTGATGAACAATCCCGATGCAATGCGTGCCCTGATGAACATTGAGGGATTCCGCAGCCTGAACGCAGATATTGAGACCATAATCAACAAGTCAGAGAAGGTAAAAAATACCAAGAAAGAACGTGGCGATGACCTTACTCCGCGCGAGAAGAAAGAGCTGTCCGATGAGGAGAAGGAGTATAAGAGCAAGCGCCGTGAGATACAGGAAAAACTCATAAAGTTTGCCACCCGTATCCCTGTATTTATGTACCTGACCGATTTCCGCGAATACTCACTGCGTGATGTGATAGAACAGCTGGAACCGGAACTTTTCCGCAAGGTGACAGGCCTTACACTAAAGGATTTCAGCTTGCTTGTAAGCTTGGGGGTATTCAATAGTGAGCTGATGAACGATGCCGTCTATAAGTTCAAACGCTATGAGGATTCATCGCTTGAATACACCGGCATTAACACCCATACAGGTACACTGATAGGCGGTTGGGACACCGTGATAGATACTTCAAAGACAGTACCCTATGAAGAGCCGGTGTATAAGGCTGTGGCAGAACCTGCACCACAAATCACCCCGATGCCGCAACCCGAAGAATGGGAGAGAGTCAAAGTAGGTGACACGGTATATCACAAAAGCCTTGGCGGGGGTACGGTGATGTCAAAGGATGACAAGTACCTGTTTGTCAAGTTCCCGCTCCGTGAGTCAAAATTCATATATCCCGACGTCTTTGAGAACGGCTATCTGTCCATGACAAATCTTTCCCAGTGAGCAGAACTTAAGGTATAGGGTATCAAAAACCGTCGCCACCCTCGGCGCGTCAGAGGGAGGGGCCCGTGCTCAAGAAGATGCTGTGGGAGATGGGAACTTGTTCACGTCTTCCACAGCGTCTTATTGGGGATGGGAGGGATAGGGCCGTAGGCCCGTAGTTTTGGATACCCTATACCTTAAGTTCTCTCTCTAATATGCAGATAAAATAATATAAAAAGAGTAATTTTGCAGTTTGAAAAATAGTTTTCGCTGTGAAAGTACTTAAATTCGGTGGCTCGTCCGTTGGATCAAAGGAGAGCATCACCAACCTTAAACAGATTGTAGAGTCACAACAGGATGATGTGATAGTAGTGGTTTCGGCCTTGGGCGGAATCACTGACAAGCTTATTGCTACGGCTAAGATGGCTGCCGGCGGGGACCGTCAGTATGAGGCCGAGACCAATGCCATGCTGGAACGCCATGAGCAGATGATACATGACGTGATTGTGCCCGAGCGTAGGCGTAAGGCGTACAATCAGGTGCGCAAGCTCTTTGGTGAGCTCAAGGAGATCATGCAGGGGCTCTACCTGCTGCATGACCTGTCAGAGAAGACCATGGACACGATCGTGAGCTACGGCGAGCGCCTTTCATCGCAGATAGTGGCACAGCTTATTGATGACATCAAGCTGTATGATTCACGTGAATTCATCAAGACAGAGCATAACGGACATAACCACTCCATAGACAGTGACCTGACATATCGCCTGATAAGAGAGACCTTCAGCGACATGCCCCACAAAGGCCTGGCACCCGGTTTTATTTCGTCCGATGCCCAGACCGGCGAGGTTACAAACCTGGGCCGAGGCGGATCGGACTACACCGCATCACTCGTTGCAGCCGCACTTGATGCCAGCGTACTTGAGATCTGGACCGATGTGGATGGATTCATGACGGCCGATCCCCGCGTTATATCGACCGCATACACTATTGACGAACTGAGTTACGTGGAGGCAATGGAGCTGTGCAACTTCGGCGCCAAGGTGGTATATCCGCCTACAATCTACCCGGTTTGCCAGAAGAACATACCCATTCTGATAAAGAATACATTCAACCCCACGGCCCGCGGCACCGAGATTGTGAACGAACTCCCCGCCGGAACCAAGGCCATCAAGGGTATATCAAGCATAAGCGACACCGCCCTTATCACCATGCGTGGTCTGGGTATGGTAGGCGTCATCGGCGTAAACTACCGCATATTCAAGACGCTGGCCGAGAACGGCATCAGCGTATTCATGGTGTCACAGGCATCGTCCGAGAACAGTACGTCAATCGGAGTGCGTAATATCGATGCCGCTCCCGCCTGCGAGCTCCTGAACAAGGAGTTCAGCAAGGAGATTGCGCTGGGTGCCATATTCCCCATATCGGCCGAGATGGATTTGGCTACGGTGGCTATCGTGGGTGAGAACATGAAACGCAGCCCCGGTATTGCCGGTAAATTGTTCAGCGTGCTGGGACGTAACGGTATCAACGTGATTGCCTGCGCACAAGGTGCATCCGAGACCAATATATCATTTGTGGTTGAGAAAAAATCACTTCGCAAGTCATTGAACGTAATCCATGACTCGTTCTTCCTGTCTGAGTATCAGGTGCTCAACCTGTTTATCTGCGGTGTGGGTACCGTGGGCAGCAGCCTGCTGGAGCAGATCCGCGGACAGCGCGAGAAACTGATGCAGGAGCGTGGCCTCAAGCTTAACGTGGTGGGCATTGCCCGTGGAAGCAAGGCAATGTTCTGCCGCGAGGGCATCAACCTGGACAATTACCGTGAGCAGTTGGAAAAGGCTCCGGCCAGCAACATAAAGACTCTGCACGATGAGGTCATTGGCATGAACATATTCAATTCCGTATTTGTGGATTGCACCGCCAGTGCCGATGTGGCTGGTTTGTATCAGGATTTCCTGGATCATAACATATCGGTTGTAGCAGCAAACAAGATTGCCGCATCATCAGAGTATGAGAAATACCAGGCACTTAAGCAGACTGCCCGCCGTCGCGGAGTGAAGTATCTGTTTGAGACCAATGTGGGCGCAGGCCTGCCGGTCATCAACACCATCAATGACCTGATAAACAGCGGTGACCGCATCCTCAGGATCGAGGCTGTGGTAAGCGGTACTCTGAACTTCATATTCAGCACGCTGAGCGCAGACTGCACTCTGAGCCAGACCATCCGCCTGGCCAAGGAGAAGGGTTACAGTGAGCCCGATCCACGCATTGACCTGAGCGGTAAGGACGTTCTGCGCAAGCTGGTCATCCTGGCCCGTGAGAGCGGTTACGCCATTGAGCAGAAGGATGTTGAGTGCTCACTCTTTATCCCGCGGGAGCTCTTTGACGGCACAATTGACCAGTTCTGGAAGAAGTTGCCCAAGCTGGATGCCGACTTTGAGCAGCGCCGTGCCCGTGTAGAGAAGGAGGGCAAGCGTATGCGCTTTGTGGCACGTCTTGAGAACGGCAAGGCAAGCATTGCGCTGGCCGAGGTCAACAAGTACCACCCGTTCTACAACCTGCAGGGCAGCAACAACATAATTCTGCTTACAACCGAGCGTTACAAGGAGTATCCTATGATGATTCAGGGATACGGAGCAGGCGCCGCAGTTACCGCTGCCGGTGTATTTGCCGATATCATGAGCATTGCAAACATTTGATTCTAATCCTTTTCCATAAAACATGAAATATATCATTATACTTGGCGACGGAATGGCCGACTGGCCGGTCAAGGAGTTTGGCGGAAAGACCATACTCCAGAATGCCCGCAAGCCCTACATGGACATGCTTGCCCGCAAGGGTCGCACAGGTATGCTCAAAACCGTGCCCGACGGCTTCCATCCCGGCAGCGAGGTGGCCAACATGACCGTAATGGGCTATGACGTGACCAAGTCATTTGAGGGCCGAGGCGTGCTTGAGGCCGCCAACATAGGCGTTGACATAAAACCCGGCCAGATGGGTATGCGCTGCAACATCATCTGCATTGAGAACGGTCTTATCAAGAACCACTCAGCGGGTCATATTACAACCCCTGAGGCCGATGAGCTTATCAAAGCGTTAGACAAGGAACTCGGTTCAGACCGCGTTCATTTCCATACCGGAATCCAGTACCGCCATCTGCTGGTGATAGACGGCGGCCGCAAGGAGCTTATCTGCACCCCGCCTCACGATGTCCCGGGACAGCCGTTCCGTGACCTCATGATCAAGGCTGCCACCCCCGATGCCCAGCCTACAGCCGACCTTTTGAACGACCTCATACTGCGTTCACAGGATATCCTGTCCAAGCATCCCGTAAACCTTAAGCGAGTTGCCGAGGGTAAGGATCCCGCCAACAGCATATGGCCCTGGTCACCCGGTTACCGTCCGTCAATGCAGCCCATAAATGAACTCTACCCCAATGTACGCAAGAGTTCGGTGATATCGGCCGTGGACCTTATTAAGGGAATAGGTCACTACGCCGGCATGAAGGTGATTGACGTGGAGGGCGCAACAGGCCTGTTTGACACCAACTACGAGGGCAAGGCACAGGCTGCCATCGATGCCCTTAAGACCGATGACTTTGTTTATGTGCACGTTGAGGCCCCCGATGAGGCCGGTCACGAGGGCAACTTTACCCTTAAGAACCGCACCGTTGAGGATCTGGATAGCCGCCTGATAGGTCCCATCTATGAGGAGGTTAGCAAATGGGACGAGCCGGTAGCCATTGCAGTGTTGCCTGACCACCCAACGCCTTGCGCACACCGCACGCACACATCGGACCCCATTCCGTTCCTTATCTATGCCCCGGGACTGGAGGCTGACGGCGTCACTGCTTTTGACGAGGAGAGTTGCAAGCAGGGCGGCTACGGCAACATTGAGGGCACAGAATTCACCAAGATATTCCTATCATTGAAATGAAATACTACAGCACAAACCATAAGTCCGATGATGTGACCCTGCGTGACGCGGTGGTTCGCGGACTTGCTCCTGACCGCGGTCTCTACATGCCTGAGCGCCTGAACAAGTTGCCAAAGGAGTTCTTTGACAGTATAGACAAGATGACATTCCAGGAGATGTCACTGGAGGTTGCCAAGGCATTCTTTGGCGAGGATATCCCGGAGGCTGACCTCAAAAAGATTGTCTATGACACCCTGGCATTCCCCACACCCGTTGTCAAGGTTGATGAGAACATCTACTCACTGGAGCTTTTCCATGGTCCCACACTTGCGTTCAAGGATGTAGGCGCACGCTTTATGGCCCGCCTGCTGGGATACTTCAACAAGGAGGAGAAACAGCTTGTGAACGTGCTGGTGGCTACATCGGGCGATACCGGAAGTGCCGTTGCCAACGGATTCCTGGGCGTGGAGGGCGTGCATGTGTATGTGCTCTATCCCAAAGGCAAGGTAAGCCCCATCCAGGAGTGCCAGTTCACCACTCTGGGCAAGAATATCACTGCTGTTGAGGTTGACGGCGTGTTTGATGACTGCCAGGCACTGGTCAAGAACGCCTTTATGGATGCCGAACTCAATCAGCGTATGAAGCTGACATCGGCCAACTCAATCAACGTGGCCCGATTCCTGCCGCAGGCATTCTACTACTTCAACGCCTACGCTCAGATGAAGCGTCTGGGCAAGGCCGATAACCTGGTCATCTGCGTGCCCAGCGGAAACTTTGGAAACATTACAGCCGGCCTGTTCGGTTGGTTCATGGGACTGCCCGTAAAGCGTTTCATTGCCGCCAACAACGCCAATGACATATTCTACAACTACCTTAAGAGCGGCGTTTACAGCCCCAAACCATCGGTTCAGACTCTGGCCAACGCTATGGATGTAGGTGACCCCAGCAACTTTGCGCGTGTGCTTGCCCTTTACGGCGGCTCACACAAGGATATTGCAGGCCATATAGGCGGTGCAACCTATACCGATGCTCAGATTAAGGAGACTCTGAAGGAGTGCTACGAGCGTACCGGTTACCTGCTTGATCCGCACGGAACTTGCGGCTATCGTGCACTTAAGGAGCAGTTGCAGCCCGGTGAGTACGGCGTGTTCCTGGAGACCGCACACCCCGCCAAGTTCAAGGAGAAGGTCGATGCCATTACCGGCGGTGACGTGGAGATTCCCGCCCGTCTGCAGGCCTTTATGAAGGGCACCAAGCAGAGTGTGGAACTTAGCAAAGACTACGCAGATTTCCGCAACTTTTTGTTTAGCGAAGCAAAATAATGGCTTGGCAGCAACTCAACTTGAATAATCTGGATATTCCTTTAAAGGAGGTGTATTCCTTTATGGGATACAAGGACAGCGAGCCTGATGAACAGACCCGCCGTACGGTTGAGTATCTGCTGCGTGAGTCTAGCCAGTTTCTGCGTCCTCAGTTCAAATATGTGATTGTGGATGGAACGCTTGACTTTGAGGCTAATCAACTTACGCTGATAGGGGAGAAAGGTCCCGTTACTTTTGATGCAGGTAAGATAATATGCCGTCAGTTGCGTGGAGCACAGCGCTATGCCGTGTTTGTGGCAACAGTTGGCAACGGATATTTCCAGTGGATCGATGCCGTTAAGCGCCGCGATGACATGTTCCAGACCTACGCTATGGATTGCGTGGGCAGCCAGATAGTTGAGAGTGTGGCTGATTACATGGAGACCGTGCTGCAGAAAGAGATAGATCCGTCAGGATTCAAGCGCACCAACCGTTTCAGCCCGGGATATTGCGGCTGGCACGTATCGGCGCAACCCGCGCTGTTCAGCCTATTCCCTGAAAAGAATCCCTGCGGCATTGAACTCACAGAATCCTGCCTCATGCTGCCCATGAAATCAGTGAGCGGCATAATCGGCGTAGGCCCCGATGTTCGCTACCTTCCTTACACTTGCGGCATCTGCGACAAAAAAGACTGTTACAAGAGAAAATGACACAGGGAAACGACCCTTTTGTGTCATAATTTGAGGGTTTCATCGCAGAGGGTGGTGACGGTCTCGCGGTGGGTGATGAAAATCATTGTTTTTTGCGGATAGGCCTTGAAGAGGCGGGTGTAGAGCTCAGTTTCAGTGGGGGCATCGAGTGATGAGCTTATCTCATCAAGGAGCAGTATGGAGCCCGGGCGCAGCAAGCCTCGGGCTATTGCTATTCTTTGGGCCTGGCCTTCACTCAGGCCTGTGCCGCGCTCGCCAAGCATGGTGTCAAGACCGTCGGGGAGTTCCTGTACAAAATCAGCACAGGCGGTATGCAACGCCCCAATGAGTTCCTGGTCCGATGCATCCGGATTGGCTACCTGCAGGTTGAAGCGGATGGTGCCGCTCATAAGGGTGTTGCCTTGGGGCACGAATACAAAGTCGGGGCGGGTGGTGGAGCCTGCTGGCATGCTCTCATCTTTTCCATATAGGCTGATGGTGCCGCTCTGGGGGCTGATGAAGCCTAACATGAGGCGGAACAATGTTGTCTTGCCTATGCCGGTCTCACCCATCAGTGCTGTCTTGGTGCCGGGACGGAAAACATGCGTAAAGTCTGAGAGTATCTGACGGTCGCCGCCGGCGTATTTGAAACTGACGTTGTTGAACCGGATGCCGCTTAGGGTGGGGTGCAGCGTGGATGCATCGGACTCTGATTCAAGGCTTTCAAGTTCTATGAGACGGTCTATGCTGGCAGTAGAATGGATTACTTGAGGAACAAGGTTGAGCAGTTGCATTACTGGGTGTTGAATTTGGCCTACCAGTTGCAGGAAAGATGTCATTATACCAAACGTTATAGCTCCGGCACGTAACTGCAGACCTCCCCAAATAAAGGCCATCAGATAACCCAGTCCGAATGCGCAACCCATGATGATGCGTATCATTATGGTAAAGCGTGTACGGCGCATTATGTTGCCCTTAAGTTGCTGCTGCATGTTGTCCAGGCGGTCAGTCATCCACTCCTCACTACCCATGGCGCGCAGCACGGCATTGTTCTCCATGCCCTCCTGCACCTGCATCTGGATTTGGCTCTCATCCTGACGGATATCCAGTGTCATCTGGCGCAGGCGGCGGCCTATGAACTTGGCCAGGAATATGGCAAGTGGAGTCATAATGAGCAATGCCCAGGCAAGCCAGCGGTCAAAATAGCGTAGTAGCAGGAATGCTCCTATAAGCTGTATGCAAGTAATACACATCTGGGGCAGGGTATCGGTGGTGGTCTCACTTACCACTTCTATGTCCTTGGTAAGGCGGGAACTGATGTCACCGGAGTGAATCTCTTTTTCTTCATAGAGCTGGCGGCGGAACAGGCTGCTGAACATACGCAGGCGCAGCGCGTTGGTCTGGCGGATGCTTGCCTTGGTGGTGAGCAGGAAATAGACCTGACGGAGCAGTACCCCGCCTACTATGGTCAGTACAAGCCAGATGGCCATTACCGTTACGTCATGGGCCGATCCGGTGCGGATGGTTTCATCAATGAAACGGCGGCAGAGCCATACCATCATGAGACCCATGACTACCTGTGCCGTGCCAGTTAAAATGCGGACTGCTGTGTTCCAGCGAATGCCCTGCATGTTACGCCATATCCAGTTTGAATATTTCACTCTACTACTTTAAGTTCAGTCCATTGATTTATGGTTTCCTTTACGTCGGTCAATGCCTGCTCTGGAGATACGTCATATTCATTGCACAGTGCTGTGGCAAGGCTCTGGGCGGTGAAATCTCCCTGCTCAAGGGCCTGTTTCCAGAGCCATGCGGCGGTCTCGTTGAGGCATAGCATACGGCCAAAATTGATGGCGTCAAGGCCTTCGCCTACTATTACGTTCTCTCCGCAGACGGTGCGGAGTACAAATCCTTTCTTTATCTTCATGAGATTTTTTGTTTCAATAATACAAAAGTATTGTTTTTTGCTTTACCTTTGCACACACAAAAGAAGAAACAAGAGAATTTATGCGACTGCAAGGCTTGATTATTCTATCAATTATTATCATTCCGGAGAGCCGGTGTGAGAAAGCCTGACGCATATATGTAAATAGAGTACAGATAATAAACAATACGCGATAAAGCCTTTCTCACAGTGAGTGAGAGAGGCTTTTTTCGTTAGATTTGCATTAATAACCAAAACAAAATGTCAGACAGGATCATTTTCTTTGACACTACACTCCGGGACGGCGAACAGGTCCCGGGATGCCAGTTGAACACAATCGAGAAGATTGAGGTGGCTCGCCAATTGGAGCAGCTGGGCGTGGATGTGATTGAGGCGGGATTCCCGGTAAGCAGTCCGGGTGATTTCAACTCAGTAGTTGAGATTTCAAAAGCGGTATCGAACCCCATTATCTGTGCCCTGACCCGTGCGGTAGAGGCCGATATAGATGCAGCCGCTGCAGCCCTACAGTACGCCAAGCTAAAGCGAATCCACACCGGAATAGGCACCAGCGATGAGCACATTAGGTATAAGTTCAACAGCACACGCAGTGAGATCCTGGAGCGTGCGGCAGCAGCTGTAAAGTATGCAGCGTCCAAGCGCTGTGAAGTGGAGTTCTACGCCGAGGATGCCGGCCGTACTGACAATGAATATCTGGCACGCGTGGCCGAGGCCGCAATTAAGGCCGGCGCCACAATTATAAATATACCAGATACCACCGGATACTGCCTGCCCGATGAATTCGGAGCCAAGATAAAGTATCTGATGGAGCACGTTGACGGACTGGCCAACGGAAAGGCAATCCTGTCAACCCACTGCCACAACGACTTGGGTATGGCAACCGCCAATACCATGAGCGGAATCCTGAATGGAGCCCGCCAGGTTGAGGTAACCATAAACGGAGTGGGCGAGAGAGCTGGAAACACATCACTTGAGGAGATTGCAATGATACTCAAGTGTCATCATAACCTGCCGTATGAGTGCGGAATCAACACTCAGCGAATAACCGCCGCCAGCCGTCTGGTATCATCACTCATGAGCATGCCGGTGCAGTTCAACAAGGCCATTGTGGGTAGGAACGCGTTTGCACACTCCAGCGGAATACACCAGGACGGAGTGCTCAAGAACACAAGAACCTATGAAATAATAAATCCGGAGGATATAGGCTTGTCACAAAGTGATATTGTGCTGACTGCCCGTTCCGGTAGGGCCGCCTTGAAGCATCGGCTCACTGAACTTGGCGTTGAGTTGAAAGGCGATAAACTGGACCGTGTATATGAACAGTTCCTCAAGTTGGCTGACAAGAAGAGGGAACTGACCAATGATGATGTCCTGATGTTGGCCGGAGCTGATTTGGCTCTGAACAAAAAGGTGCGCCTTGAAAGCCTTCAGGTACTTGCAGGTAAGGGGTCTACACCATACGCTAAGATCCGCCTTATGGTCGATAAGGAGAGTTTTGAGGCTGAATCGGCCGGCAACGGGCCGCTTGATGCATCAATCAAGGCACTCAAGAAGATAATCAAACGCACAATGACACTTAAGGAGATGACAATCCAGGCTATTTCAAAAGGGTCTGATGACGTTGGTAAGGTGCATATGCAGGTGGAGACAGACGGTCATCTCTATTACGGATTCGGGTCCGATACCGATATCGTTACCGCCAGTGTGGAGGCGTATATAGATTGCATAAACAAATTCAGACCGGAGAACGATGGGCAAGACGCTGTTTGACAAGATTTGGGATGCGCATGTAGTGCAAGCCGTTCCCGACGGTCCTACGCAGTTGTACATAGACCGTCTGTACTGCCACGAGGTTACAACCCCGCAGGCGTTTGACACCATCCGTGAAAAGGGTTGCGGCGTGTTTCGCCCTGAGCGTGTGGTTGCCATGCCTGACCATAATACGCAGTCTGACTGCAAGGACAGGATTGATGATCCCGTGGGCCGCAAGCAGGTTGAGACACTTGAGCAGAACTGCCGTGAGTTTGGAATAAGGTACTTTGGTCTGGGCAGTCCCGATAACGGAATCATCCATGTGGTGGGTCCCGAGAAGGGCCTTTCACTGCCGGGCATGACAATTGTTTGCGGCGATTCGCATACATCAACCCACGGTGCAATAGGTGCAATCGCAATGGGTATAGGCACATCTGAGGTCGCTCAGGTACTGGCATCACAGTGCATCCTGCAGCGCAAGCCCAAGACCATGCGCATAAATATTGAGGGTGAACTGAGTGAGGGCGTGACCGCAAAGGATGTGGCGCTCTATATCATGGCGCAGATGACCACATCGGGTGCGACAGGATATGCGGTGGAGTATGCCGGCCAGGTTGTTCGCAACATGAGTATGGAGGGACGTTTGACATTGTCCAATCTCTCTATTGAAATGGGCAGCCGCGCAGGTCTGATTGCCCCTGACGCCACCACATTCGAATGGCTGCAGGGCAGAGAGTATGCACCCAAGGGTGCCGATTGGGATGTCGCAGTGCGCCAGTGGAGCCAACTACGCAGCGATGATGACGCCGTATTTGACAAGCAGGTTACATATTATGCCGATGACATAGCACCGCGTATTACCTACGGAACCAATCCGGGGGCGGGTATTGCGGTGGACGGAACAATTCCTGCATACGAATCTGTATCGGAGCAGGAGCGTGAGCAGTTGAAAGTCCAGTTGGACTATATGCAGTTCAAGCCCGGACAGAAACTGGAGGGAACGCCTGTGGACTGGTGTTTCCTGGGCGCCTGCACCAACGGCCGAATTGAGGATTTCCGCGCTTTTGCAAGCGTGGTTCAGGGCCGACGCAAGGCTCCAGGCGTGACAGCATGGCTGGTTCCGGGATCATGGGCCGTGCGTAAGCAAATTATTGAAGAGGGTATAGACAAGGTGTTTGAGGAGGCCGGTTTTGAACTGCGAATGCCTTCATGCTCGGCCTGCCTGGCTATGAACCCCGATAAGGTTCCGGCAGGGAAGCTCTGCATATCGACCTCTAATAGGAATTTTGTGGGCCGTCAGGGACCCGGCGCCAGAACGGTGCTGGCCAGCCCGCTGACTGTTGCTGCAAGCGCCGTGACAGGTGTTATAACTGACCCTCGTAAACTCTTGTGACTATGGAAAAGAAAATGAGCATAGTGGAATCAACCTGCATTCCAATCAATATAGACAACTGTAACACGGACCTTATCATACCGGCCCGATACATGTCGGCCACCACCCGTGACCTGGCATACTTTGGCGATGCATTCATGCATGACTTAAAGTTTGAGGCCGATGGCACTCCCAAGAGTGACTTTGTGCTGAACCGCCCCGAGTACAGCGAGCGCCCTCACAAGGGCTGCCATGAGATTGTCGTGGCAGGCACCAACTGGGGATCGGGCTCAAGCCGCGAGCATGCCGCATGGGCTATTGCGGGATACGGCATCAGGGTGGTTATATCGGACCGTTTTGCCGATATCCATCGCGGAAATCTGCTTAACTGCTTTGTGCTACCGGTTACCGTGAGCACCAAGTTCCGTGACGAGCTGCTGGCAAGCATAAAGAAGGATGCGGGTACCGTTGTCAGGGTGGATCTGGAGGGTCAGACCGTGACCAATCTGGCAACCGGACACAGTGAGAAGTTTGAGATTGACGCCTACAAGAAGCACTGCCTTCTGAACGGCTTTGACGATATTGATTACCTGCTGAGCCGCAAGAGTGACATCGAGGCTTATGAGGGCAGGGCCATTCGCGGTCGCTACATTGAGATTCTGGATACCACGCTGCGTGACGGTGAGCAGACATCGGGCGTAAGTTTCTCCAATCAGGAGAAGCTGAGCATTGCCCAGTCGCTGCTGTCGGATTTGAATGTGGACCGCGTGGAGATAGCATCGGCCATGGTATCGGACCGCGAGCAGGAGTGTGTGCGCGGTATTGCCGAGTGGGCTCAGCGCAACGGTCTGCTGGGTCGCGTCGAGGTGCTGGGATTTGTTGACCAGAACCGCTCGGCCGACTGGATTCTTGATGCGGGATGCCGCGTTATGAACCTGCTCTGCAAGGGCAGCCTCAAACACGTGACCGCCCAGCTAGGCAAGACTGCAGCAGAACATATCAAGGATATTCAAAGCACCGTTGAGTACGCTGTGAGCCGCGGAATGGAGGTGAATGTCTATCTTGAGGACTGGAGCAACGGAATGAAGCGTTCTCCCAAGTATGTGTTTGATTTGATGGATGCTCTGACCAGGATGCCTGTCAAGCGCGTGATGCTGCCCGATACATTGGGCATTCTGAATCCCGACACCACTCTGGAGTACTGCCGCCGCATGGTGGAGCGTTATCCGGCCATACATTTTGATTTCCATGCACATAATGACTATGACCTGGCTGTGGCCAATGTCTATGCGGCTGTGAAGGCCGGCGTGAAGGGTCTGCATGTGACAGTGAACGGGCTGGGCGAGAGGGCCGGAAATGCGCCGCTGGGCAGTGTGATGGCTGTGCTTAAGGACCAGATAGGTGTTGAGACGGGTCTTAATGAGAACCGCCTGTTCAAGGTTAGCCGTAAGGTTGAGATGGACAGCGGCATTCATATTCCGCACAATATGCCGGTTGTGGGTGAATTCGTGTTTACCCAGTGTGCAGGCGTTCATGCCGATGGTGACAAGAAGGATAACCTTTACTATAATGCGCTGCTGCCGGAGCGTTTCGGCCGTGTGCGTGAATATGCGCTGGGCAAGAACAGTGGCAAGGCCAATATCCAGATGAACCTTATGGCTATGGGTATTGAACTTGATGAGGAGTCAATGCGCAAGGTTACCGACAGGATCATTGAACTTGGTGTCAAGAAGGAGCAGGTTACTCAGGATGACCTGCCGTACATTGTGCATGATGTGCTGCACCACGAACAGGAGGAGCAGAGAATCCGCATACTGAACTATTCGCTCAGTCTGACGCAGGGTCTGCGCCCGCAGGCAACCGTCAAGATTGAGATTGACGGCAAGGCATACCAGGAGGCTGCCACCGGTGACGGTCAGTACGATGCGTTTGTTCGTGCGCTGCGCAAGATATACGCCAGCCTGGACAAACCCTTCCCGGTCCTGACCAACTATACGGTATCAATCCCGCCCGGAGGCCGTACCGATGCCTTTGTACAGACCATAATCACATGGAGTTTCAAGGGTTCCGAGTTCAAGACACGCGGTCTTGACGCCGACCAGACAGAGGCGGCTATTAAGGCTACAGTAAAAATGATGAATAAGATAGAGACATTATGAAGATAAAGGTTGCAGTTTTGGCCGGCGATGGTATCGGCCCCGAGATAATGGAGCAGGGTGTTGCAGTAATGAGTGCTGTGGCACAGAAGTTCGGACATGAGGTTGAGTACCGCGAGGCAATTTGCGGTGCGCACGCCATTGATCTGGTGGGTGACCCGTTCCCCGAGGAGACTTTCAAGACCTGCATGGATTGTGATGCAGTGCTGTTTGCCGCCGTGGGTGATCCCAAGTATGATAATGACCCGGCATCGAAAGTGCGTCCCGAGCAGGGTCTGCTGGCCATGCGCAAGAAGCTGGGCCTCTATGCCAACATCCGTCCCATAGAGACATTTGACTGTCTGGTACACAAGTCACCTCTGAAGGATGAGATTGTGCAGGGAGCCGATTTCATCTGCATCCGCGAGCTTACCGGCGGCATGTATTTCGGTCCCAAGAAGGAGGAAGCCGATGAGGCATTCGACACCAACCTGTACAGCCGCGCCGAGGTGGAGCGCATCCTGCGCGTGGGCTACAAGTACGCCCTGGCCCGCAAAAAGCACCTGACCGTTGTGGACAAGGCCAACGTGCTGGCAAGTTCACGCTTGTGGCGCCGCGTGGCAATGGAGATGATGAAGGAGTATCCGGAGGTTACTACAGACTTTATGTTCGTGGACAACGCCTCAATGCGTATGATCCAGGAGCCCAGGTTCTTTGATGTAATTGTAACTGAAAACACCTTTGGCGATATCCTGACCGATGAGGCATCATGCATTACCGGCTCAATGGGTCTGCTGCCCAGTGCATCAACAGGTGAGCATACTCCGGTGTTTGAGCCTGTTCACGGTTCATGGCCCCAAGGCAAGGGCTTGAACATAGCCAACCCCCTGGCTCAAATCCTGAGCGTAGCCATGCTCTACGAGTATTTCGGCCTCACTGAAGAGGGTAAACTGATTCGTAAAGCCGTACAGGCCTCACTTGATGCAAATGTCCGCACCCCTGAAATACAAATCGCGGGAGCCGCAAAGTACGGCACCCGCGAAGTAGGTCAGTGGATTGTTGATTATATTCTTACTTAACTCTCCAAACATCGAGTGTGATGCCGCCGCCGGCACCGCCGAATCCGGGCTGGCAGAGGAACAGTGACTCATTCATCCAGGAGTACTTACTGTCCTTGGGAGCCTCAAACTTGGGTGCGCAACGGAAATACATGCCACCCTGGCCACCCATCTTGATGATACCGCAGTTACGTACGTGAATGCTCACGCCGTCATCAGTGCGAATGCAGTAAATGGCCTCAATTTCAGTGCGGCCGTCGCACTGCATCTGGTAATCTGCACCACCAGGCAGAACCTCACCCTTGATATCGGGACCCTGGAATGTGCCACCTGTGATAGGAATTACGGTGCGTGTACCCTTGCCTGTATCACCTACGGTAAAGGCCTGACCTAAGGTTACGTTAAGACGTACTACATATTCAAGCTCAGGAGCCTTGGGCTCACCACCCTGCTGCTGGGGTGCGCCGAAACCGAACTGTGCATTTGCATTCACTGTAAAGAGAGCCATAACGGCTGCTGCGAAAAGGATTTTCTTCATAATTGTAAGTATTAATTGTCTGATTATTTCTGAATTGGGCCGAAAGTTAGGTATTATATCTCAAAATACGTAGTTCTTTCATTAATTTTGCGCCGTCATTTTTCAATCAAATAAATGATAGTTTCAGTATTGACAGAATCGCTCAGGACCGCTGTGCTTGTTACAGGGCTGGTGGTGATTATGATGATGCTCATTGAGGTGTTCAACGTGAGTTCTGGCGGACGCATGTTCTCAGGTTTGGGCAAGCGCAGGCTGGGGCAGGTGCTGCTGTCAGCATTCTTGGGAATAATTCCGGGATGTATGGGCGGTTTTGCATCAGTTTCACTCTATACTCACGGACTGATAAGTTTTGGTGCTCTGGTGGCTATGATGATTGCATCATCGGGCGATGAGGCATTTGTAATGCTGGCTATGTTTCCCGGTAAATCTTTATGGATATTCATGATACTCTTTGTGGTGGCTGTGATTGTAGGACTGCTGGTGGACCTGTTCCGTTACAGATATGACAGCTGCAGGTCGATGAACGTCCATGAGGAGGATATGGCTCCAGCTCACATTCATAGTCACAGTCGTCATTTTGGTTGGAAGCGTGTCATTATGTCATCAGGCGTGCTGGTGTTCGTGGCGGCGTTATTGCTTGGAATGCTTGAGGGAGAAGAGACGGAAGTCATGAATGGCGGTTTCAATCTGCTGTCAGAGGAGTGGATGTACTGGCTGTTTGCCATACTCAGCATGATGGTGCTGGGTATGCTTGTTTTTGCAGGTGACCATTTTATAGAGGAACATATCTGGGAGCATATAATATGCCATCATCTGCCCGGTATATTCATGTGGACATTAGGTACGCTAGTGCTGGTGGGTGTGCTCACCGCATTCTTTGATATAAGTACATGGATAAGCGGTAACACTGGTCTGATGATTTTGTTGGCGGCTTTGATAGGTATTATTCCGGATTCAGGACCACATCTGGTCTTTGTGTCCCTTTTTGCTGCCGGTGTAGTTCCGCTGCCGGTGCTTATGGCCAGCTGTATCAGCCAGGATGGTCATGCCTCCCTGCCTCTGCTAGCTCAGAGTCGCCGTGCCTTCCTTATAGCAAAGGGCATTAATGTAGTTGTTGCAATTGCGGTAGGTTTTATTCTGCGCGGTATTGCGTAGGCGTAAGCCCTGTGTGTTTCTTGAAGAACCTGAAAAAGAAAGACTGGCTGGGGAAATTCAGGCTTGAAGAGATCTCCTTTATAGTCATGTCAGAGTGGCGCAGCATGTTCTTGGCATCAAGGATAAGCAGCTCATTCAGCCATTCCGGTACGGACCGACCGCTGGTTTCCTTAACGATCTTGGAGAGATATTTGGGAGTTACACACATCTTGTCTGCATAGTAACCTACCAGATGCTCGCGGGCATGGTCGTTTATGGCCAGTTTGATGAACTGTTCCAACATATGACGCTGACGGGTGGTGCGTTGTGGGGTTTCATTATCCTGTCTGATCTTGGAGTTGGCCAGGAACCCTGCAAACTGGTAGAATACCGATGAAACAAGCCCGCCGATACTTTCCTTGACAAACTGCGGATTGGTCTTGGCAATATCCAGTGCCAGATTGACATATTTGTGGAGCATCTCAGTTTCATCGGACGAAAGATGAATGCACGGGTCGCGAAGAACCTCCATGGCTTCAATAAGGAATTTGCTGGGATTGATGCCTATTCCTGTTATAAAAGAGGTGGAGGCACAGATAAGTGTAAGCTTGAGATGCTGGTCTATGTTTTCCGGTTCTGTTATCCTGACAATATTGCCCGGAGTGAAAAGTAACAGTGTGCCAGCTGTAAGATGGTACTCTGTCAGGTTTACGGTGCAGTCCGCCGTGCCTTCCACACAATATGCGGCCACGTAGCAATCTACGCGGAACGGATACTTCAGATACTTGTACTCGGGTTTGTCCTGCAATCTGGATATAAAGAAATCGTCACCTATGCCAAGCGATATGCCGGACGGTATCATTTGCATGATCCTGGATGGCGTGATGAGCGTTTCAGAGTATGATTCCATCTTCTTTATCTTTTAAATTGGCCCAAAAGTAATATCATTTTTGTGTAGATGTAATTAAAAGTGTCAATTTTCGACCAATAGATATAAAGAGTGAATAAAAAGATTGTCTTTGAGATGAATTATGGCACTAATTTTGCACCGGAATAAAAAGGAAAATCAAAAAAACTAAGATATGAAAAAATCCAGTCTGATTCTGATGACGGTCTGCCTGACACTTGCAGGGGTTCCTGTTGCAGCAGAGACCGTACTGACACTTGAAGAGTGCAGGGCTATGGCGCTTGAGAACAACGGCCAGTCCAAGATTGCCCAGGAGAAAGTTACTGCAGCCGAGTATGACAGCAGGGTCGCTTTTGCCAACTATCTGCCCAAGGTTTCAGCCACCGCGCTTTATTTGCATAACAGCGATAATATTAATCTGGCCAGTGAGGATCAGCGCAATACACTGTCCACAATGGGATCATCACTGACGGGTTTGTCAGGATCACTCATGACTGATCCCGCTTTCCTTAATCTGTATTTGAGTGATGCTACCGTCAAGAACACGGTGAATTATATTGTCCAGAAGATGTCTGCTGCCGATATCGAGGGCACGCTCAACCAGCTGGGCAAGGAACTGTCTGACAACTTGACTCTTGATATCCAGAATGTCTATGTGGGTGCCATTACCGTTGAGGAGCCTATTTATGTGGGCGGTAAGATACGAGCATATAATAAGGTGACGGCATACGCCAAGGAGCTGGCCCAGACCCAGCTGGACGGTGAGGACCAGAAGGTGTTGGTAACGGTTGATGAAGCCTACTGGCAGATTGTATCAATTGCCAATAAGTTGCGTCTGACTGAGAAATATGTTGATTTGCTGCGTCAGATGGACAAGAACGTAGAGCTGATGAAACAGGAGGGTGTAGCTACTGCATCAGACCAGCTCTCTGTAAGGGTTAAGCTGAATGAGGCAGAGATGAGCCAGATAAAGGCACAGAACGGTCTTATTCTCTCCAAGATGCTGCTCTGCCAATTGTGCGGCATGCCGCTTGACAGTGAAATCATGCTTAAGGATGAACTGAATGATACTCTTGAGATTCCGGCCGATGAGGTTACATACACTGAGGAGGAACTCTATGAGAACCGTCCTGAACTGAAAAGCCTGCAGCTGGCTGTGAATATGTATGATATGAAATCAAAGATAGTACGTGCCGATTATCTGCCTACCATAGCTCTTACCGGTAACTATCTGAT
Source organism: Bacteroidaceae bacterium (assembly GCA_017633615.1). The sequence goes on from JAGBPB010000090.1 coordinate 68,978, forward strand.
AACAAATCCTTCTGCTCACAACGGTCTGACCAATGACTTTCACGGAATGTGGAACGTGGGTGTGGTCGCCAAGATACCGGTGTTCCATTTCGGTGAGGGCTTGAATAAGTACCGCAAGGCCAAGTCAGATATGATAATTACCCAGTATCAGCTGGAGGATGCACGCGGCAAGGTTTCACTGCAGGCGTCACAGTATGAGAAGAAGATTGCCGAGGCTGATTCACGTCTTGAGATGGCACTCAAGAATATGGAGAACGCTGAGGAGAACCTGCGTATAGCAAACATCGGATTCCAGGAGGGTGTGGTAGAGTCACAGTTAGTGCTGGCCGCCCAGACGGCATGGCTCAAGGCTCACTCTGAGGAGATAGATGCGCGTATAGACCGCATAATGGCTACGGTTTATCTGCGCCAGGTAACAGGTCAGTTGAGTGTAAACGATAAAAAATAAAAGATATGGACAACAAGACACAAAAAATGAACATTGCGCTGTCTTTGACGGCATTTGCAGTTGTAATTGTGATTGTATGTGTGGTTGGAATTTATACTTTCAATCACAGGGAGCCTGAGATTGTTCAGGGACAGGCTGAGGCAAATGAGTATCGTGTGTCAAGCAAGGTGCCCGGACGTATTCTCAAGATCATGGTTCAGGAGGGACAGTTTGTAAAGGCCGGCGATACTCTGGCCATACTTGATACTCCCGATATCAGTGCAAAACAGGCTCAGGCTGAGGCTGTGCTCAGTGCAGCTACCGCCCAGAACGCCAAGGCTCAGAAGGGTGCCCGTGAGGAGGAGATCCAGGGTGCATATGAGATCTGGCAGAAGGCCAAGGCAGGGCTTGAGATATATGAGAAATCTTACCGCCGTGTGGAGAACCTGTTCAGCCAGGGCGTGGTGAGTGAGCAGAAACGTGACGAGGCCAAGGCCCAGTATGACGCTGCCGTTGCCACTGAGAAGGCTGCCAAATCACAGTATGATATGGCTGTGAACGGTGCAGAAAAGGAGATAAAGGAGATGGCTGCTGCCCAGATGCGTCAGGCCCAGGGCGTGGTTGCCGAGGTTAACTCTTACATTGAGGAGACAGTGCTGACCGCATCAATGGACGGTGAGGTCAGTGAGATATTCCCCATGGTGGGTGAGCTGGTAGGTACCGGTGCTCCTGTCATGAACATTGCTGTTATGGATGACATGTGGGTAACGTTTAACGTGCGTGAGGACCTGTTGCGGGATCTTACGATGGGTGCCGTGCGTGAGGCTTACATCCCTGCTTTGGACCGCAAGGTTGATGTCAAGGTGACATATATGCGTGACCTTGGCTCATATGCCGCATGGAAGGCTACCAAGGTAAACGGCCAGTATGACCTCAAGACCTTTGAGGTACGCGCTGTACCTCAGGAGAAGGTTGAGAACCTGCGTCCCGGAATGACTGTAATAATTGACAGAAAGTAATTGGGGTTATGTCAAAGGAATTCGGATTTTGGGCTGTTGTGGCGCGTGAGGTGAGGCGAATGCATTCACGTCCGCTCTATGGTCTGAGCATAATCTGCGCACCGCTGTTCTGCTATATCTTCTTCACTACACTGATGAGAGAAGGATTGCCGCAGGGAGTGCCTGCCGGTGTTGTGGATGAAGACAACACTGCGGTTTCAAGGTCTATATTGCGTAATCTGGATTCTTATCAGCAGACGGAGATAATAAGGCAGTATGCAAACTTTGCCGAGGCTCGTGAGGCTATGCAGAAGAATGTGATTTACGGATTTTTCTATATTCCCAAAGGAACTCAGGAGCTTGCTTCAAGCCAGCGTCAGCCTACCATATCTATTTATACCAACGCAACCTACCTGATACCTTCATCGCTGCTGTACCGCGACATGAAGACAATGGCCGTGATGGCATCGGCTGCGGTTGGGCGTGAGGTGCTGTTTGCCAAGGGTGCCAATATGGATCAGGCAATGGGATTCCTGCAGCCCATACAGATGGATATGCATGCCCTTAACAATCCATGGCTCAACTATAATGTATATCTGAGCAACACCATGCTGCCCGCAGTACTGGTGCTCATGGTGCTTATGGTTACCTGTTTCAGCATTCATACAGAACTGAAGGATAATACGGCCAGAGAGTGGATGGAGATGTCTGGTGATAACATACTGAAGGCCGTAAGCGCAAAGCTGTTCCCGCAGACACTGATGTTCTCACTGATGGCTCTGATATATCTGGTTCTGCTGTACGGATTGCTGGACTTCCCTGACCATAACGGTTTCTGGCCTATGCTGCTGGCTGCCGAGTTGCTCATTCTGGCATCACAGGGATTTGCGGTATTCATTGCATCGGCCATACCGTCACTGCGCTGGTCACTGAGTCTGTGTACTCTTTGGGGCGTGCTTTCCATCCCTATCAGCGGATTCTCATTCCCTGTAATGGGTATGCCGGAAGCCCTGCAAGCTCTCTCATATCTGTTCCCGCTCAGATATTATTTCCTGATTTATGTAGATCAGGCGCTGAACGGCATCAGTATGGTATATTCAGCTTGGTTCTATCTGGCTCTGCTTGCGTTCACCATCCTGCCGCTGGTTGATATATCCATGTTGCGAAAGGCCGCCCATAATTACACTTATTTACCTTAAAAACAGAAGGATATGTGGTTCAAAGATATGCTTGATGTCTCAGGCAAGGAACTGAGAAAAACGGTATCGGACGTGGGAGTTCTGGTATTCTTCATCATTGTACCGCTGCTATATCCGTTGTTGTACGCTTATCTGTACGGTCGTGAGGTGGTGCGTGAAGTTCCTGTGGCTGTTGTTGATGACTGTCGCAGTACCACAAGCCGTGAATTCATCCGTAAGTCAGATGCCACTCCTGACCTCAAGGTTATTTCATACTGCGCCGATATGGAGGAGGCCCGTAACTTGATACACCGCCACAAGGCTTACGGTATTATATATATTCCCGCAGAGTTTGAGAAAACACTTACTGAGGGCCGACAGGCTACCATAAACCTCTATTGCGATATGAGCGGCCTGCTCTATTACAAGGCTTTGCTGAGCGGCTGTACTATGGTCTCGCTGGATATGAACCGTGACATCCAGATGGTGCGTCTGGCGGGTTTGTCTGATTGGGAGAAGGATGCTATGACCATGCCCATAGAGAATGAATACGTCACTATGTTTAATCCGGCCAACGGATTCCAGGGATTCCTTATTCCGGCTGTGCTTATCCTTGTTCTGCAACAGACTCTGGTGCTTGGCGTGGCTATGATGGCAGGAACTGAGAATGAGCGCCGCCGCAAGGGTGAACTGATCCTAGGCAGTGAGTACGATAATCCTATAACCGTATTGGGAGGCAAGGCTCTTGCCTATCTGCTGGTTTACGGTTTTACTGCAACATATGTGCTTTGCTTTGTGCCGTGGCTGTTCAATATGCCTCAGCTCTGGCAGTTGCCTACGCTGGTCGCTTTCATCGTCCCGTTCCTGTTGGCAAGTATATTCTTTGCCATAAGCATCTCATTCTTTGTACGTGACCGTGAATCATGCTTCCTGCTGTTTGTGTTCGTATCAGTACCGCTTATCTTCATGTCTGGTATATCATGGCCTACGTCAAATATGCCCTCATTCTGGAGAACTTTTGCGCAGATATTCCCTTCAACGCATGGTGTGAACGGTTTTGCCCGCATCAACACTTCCGGTGCGCTGCTTCAGGATGTAAGATATGAATGCCTTGCCCTCTGGATCCAGACTGCTGTCTATTTCATGCTCTCTCTGATTATCTATGAGCGAATGTACCGTTCGGATAAGATGCCGGGCTTTGAGTTTGTGCTGGCTGTACGTACCCGCGTACGCAAGGACCTCAGGGAAGTAAAACGCGATATTAAAGCTGTCCGCTCACATCTGAAAAGGTAACACAATTTATTTCAGCGTGGAGAACTTTCCGGTGACGGATTCGGAATAGGTCGCTGAGACCGGGATATGGGGAGCTCCGGCGTATTCCAGTTCTGCAAACAGACCGTCGGGACCTTTCTGTATGGCGCTTACCTTGCGCAGGTTCACGTAGTAGGAGCGGTGGCAGCGTACAATGTTGTTTGATTCACATATCTGTTCTATGGCTCTCATTGAGTTGCGCAATGGGTACCGCACCATCTTGTCCATATTAAGGTAGCAGATGTTTACATAGTTGTCGGCAGCCTCCACATAGAGCACTGCATTGGCTGCTATTGCCAGTTTAAGTGAACGTTTTTCATCCATAAAAGGAAGTGTGCTGTCTTCACGTCCTATTTGACCTGAGGCATATTTGTCAATGGTGACCAAGTTCTTGGCTATGCGGCTGTCTCTATCCTTAAGTTCCGATAAAAGAGCTACAATAATATATGGAAACACCAGAATAGAGCAGGTGATAAGGAACATCTTGGGGAGCAGGTCAACGTATGTCATGATGCGTTTATCCATGAGCCATACGAACAAGGCGCAGAACATTGTTATGGCAAGCGCTTCCATAAGTTCCCAAAGAATGAATCCCGTATAGTTCATTTGATGTTTACTACGTACCAACAGCATTGAGAGGCGGCTGATGAGCGCAACTACCAACTCTATTGATGCCATTATTGCGGCACGGAAAGCAAGCTGTCCCTGTGTAACCTCCATAAATGTGTCCAGATGGAACGGTTTGGCGCCGATCAGAAAGAAAAAGGCATATAACGGGATGAGCAGTATGTAACATGCCATGATGTTGCCTTTGAAATATGTATCCGGAATTTTATGCATAATATGTGTATTTTTACGATTCTGGTTGCAAATATAGGGGTAAATTTTTGTCCCACAATTATTGGGGTTAAATTATTTACTACAAAAATTCACCCCTGTATTCCTGATTTTACCCTCAAATATCGGTTTTAGTCACATTGAGGTGGCACATATCCCTTTTATTTTTACCCATCAGATGGCTGTAGTATCTTTGTGGCGAAAATAAATTGTAGAACAATAAGAAAACAATAAGGATATGACAACAATCTGTTCATTTGACTGCAATCAGTCGGCTCTGAGGAGCATTGCCGGTGATGTGAAGCCTTTTGCACCGGTTGACGGCAAGTGGGTTGAGGTATCACCCCGTGTATTCGAGGATCGCGTACGTAACTTTGCTTACGGTCTTATGGTCCGTGATTATCGTCGTGATGAAACAATTGTTTTCACAGGATGCTCAGATGAGATGAAGCCTTTTATCAGGACAGCCTGCAAGCTTGCTCATCTGAATGCTTCTTTCAATGTTGAGGCTGACGCTACGCAACTTTCCGTAACTGATGTTGAGTATCTGATGCTCATCGGTGGCACCTGGTCACGCAAGTACAAGGCATCAGTTGACCGCACAATAACACGCCTTATCTTAGGCTGTTGACAATCAGCCCGTTTTATTCATATCTACAGCGGCATTATGCCGCTGTTTTTGTTTCATCTTATTTCTGCTTATTTGATTTGCAAATATTATTTTTGCACATCAAATGATAATATATGTCTGAAGAAGCGAATTTATTGAAAGACCTTGCGCTGATACTGATTTCAGCCGGCGTATTCACCATAATTTCAAAGGCACTTAAGCAGCCTCTAATCTTAGGATATATTCTGGCAGGTTTCCTTGTGGGACCGCATATGGGTCTGTTCCCCACTGTAACCAGCACCGCTACGGTAAGTGAATGGTCTGAGATAGGTATCATATTCCTGCTGTTTGCCCTGGGACTTGAATTCAGTTTCAAGAAGCTGCTCAAGGTGGGCAGCAGTGCCCTGATAACTGCTGTAACCCAGTGTGTGGGTATGTTCATACTGGGCTTCATGGTAGGTGAGGCAATGGGTTGGAGCAGCATGGAGTCAATATTCCTGGGCGGTATGCTGTCAATGTCATCGACCACCATAATAATAAAAGCGTATGATGACCTGGGACTTAAGGACAAACCGTTTGCTCCGCTGGTTTTCGGAGCCCTGGTGTTTGAGGATCTGATTGCTGTTGTACTTATGGTGTTGCTTTCAACACTTGCGGTATCAAACAAGTTTGCAGGCGGTGAGATGCTAATGGGATTGGGCAAGCTGGTATTCTTCCTGATTCTGTGGTTCCTGGTGGGTATCTATCTTATTCCTACGCTGCTCAAGAAGGCGCAAAAATACCTTAATGATGAGATTCTGCTGCTTGTGAGTATAGGTCTGTGCTTTGTGATGGTTACACTGGCTACCTTGGCTGGTTTTTCAGCTGCTCTTGGCGCCTTTGTGATGGGCTCAATTCTGGCAGAGACTCTGGAGAGCGAGCATATAATGCATCTGGTAAAGGGTATCAAGGATCTGTTCGGAGCCATATTCTTTGTATCGGTAGGTATGATGGTTGACCCCCATGTCATTGGTGAACATTGGGGCCCGATACTGATTCTGACCATTACTGTGATGGTGGGAATACTATTCTTCTCCACGTCAGGAGCAATTGTAGCGGGGCAGGGACTTGACAATGCGGTTCACGCCGGTTTCAGCCTGGCGCAGCTGGGTGAGTTCTCATTCATCATTGCCGGTCTGGGCGTATCACTGGGTGTGATGCGTGACTTTATATATCCTGTAATAATTACGGTGTCAGTCATCACCACTTTCACAACTCCTTATATGATAAAGGCGGGAACGCCTGCTTACCAGTATCTGCTCAGGAAACTGCCGCAGCAGTTTGTCCTCAAGATTAACTCTTTCTCAGATCAGGAGCGTAAGAATACCGCTGCTGCGCAGAATGAGTGGAAAAGGCTTCTCAAGGAGCTGGCTCTGAGGATGTTGCTTTACGGAGTGGTGCTGATTGCCCTGAATTTGGGCTCACATCTGTTCCTTGACAAGTTCCTTAACAGCCGTCTGGATGCTCTGACTCCGTTTGTGAGGAATCTCATAAGTGTCGTGATAACATTGGCGGTAATGTCACCGTTCCTGGTGGGATTCGCCCTGTCCGGTGATCAGATAAGCCGTTCTTCCATCAAGCTTATCAAGGCCAGACGATCCAACGTATGGCCGGTCATATCACTTGCCTTGTTGCGTATCCTTATAGCAATGGGATTTGTAATTAGTGTTATAGCAACCCATTTCAATCTGGCGTTCTGGACCATACTGCTTATATTCGTATCCGGAGTTGTTTTCTTCTTTGTAGGCCGCCGTTCCATCAGCAAGTTCACGATTGTGGAGGACCGTTTCATGGCCAACCTGAACGAAAAGGAACAGCAGCAGCGCCGTATGGCTCCCGTAACTTCAAAGGTATCGGACAAGATGGCACGTTACAATGTAAAGACTGATATGATAACCATTTCGGCCGATTCCCTTTACGCGGGCAAGCCCCTGCGTGAACTTCCGTTCCGACATAAAACGGGCGTAAACATAGTCAAGATTGTACGTGGCAGCCGCACCATAATGATTCCTACAGGCGATGAGGTGATATTTCCGTTTGACAAGCTGCTGGCCGTAGGAACTAAGGATCAGTTGACGGAGTTCCGTAAGGATATGACGGAGAATATCTTTGTGCCCGACGATTCTGCTGCAGAAACCCTTGCTCCGCGTGAATTCCAACTGGATTCAATTACGCTCAAGGAAGATTCCTGGCTTACAGGCAAGACGCTGATAGAGACCGATATGCGCTCGTGCGGCTGCATGGTTATCAGCGTGGTGAGCGATGGTCAGGTTACCACCAATCCCAAGCCAGACTATCGCTTCAAAGCTGGCGATATAGTCTGGCTTGCAGGCGAGAAATCGGCCTGTGAATGGTGGGATTAATGTCACTTCATCTTGATCCAGGCTCCCAGATCTTTCCAGGTGGGTTTCTTGCCGTGCATGAATACGCCTACGCGGAATATGCGGGCGGCTATCCAGGTCATTATGATGAATGAGATGTAGAGTATTACAAGTGATACTGCAATCTGCCATACCGGAATGCCGAAAGGTATGCGTGCCATCATCACTATGGGTGATGTGAACGGAATCATCGAGCACCAGAACACCAGATCAGAGTTGGGATCATTCATCACGTTCATCATGACTATGATAGCTACAATGACGGGCATCATTATGATACCGTTGAACTGAGCTGCATCCTGCGGGGTGTCAACAGCTGAGCCTATGGCTGCGTACATGGAGGCATAGAACAGGAATCCGCCTACGATGTAGAGCAGCAGTTCAAGGAACAAGCCAGCTATGTAACCCACGTTGGTAAACTTGCTTACTATGCTTGTGATCTCAGGCGTACCTGTCGATGCCATTGCGGTGGCAGCTTCAATACCGGCATTGCCCATAATCAAAGGCATGATGAATGCGCTTGCACACATTACGAGTACAGCCCATATTACAATCTGCAGGGCAGCTACAAGTGCTATACCCAGTATCTTACCCATCATGAGGTCAAAAGGACTGCATGATGTAACCATAACATCGAGCACGCGGGTCTGTTTCTCATCTATTACGGACTGCAGAACCTGCTGTCCATATACTATCAGAATAAAGTATAGAAGCATACCCAGTATGAGGCCCATAGCCCATGAGGCCATGGTTGATGTTTCCTCCATGCCGTTCTCATCTTCCAGACCGTTGTTCTTAAGGGTTTGGAGACCGTTTACGCGTACGTTTGCATCGGCCAGGATCTGGTCCATGTTCTCCAGTTCATAGCGGCTCAGGCGCTCGGTGCGCAAAATTCCCTGTATCTGGTTCTGTATGTTTTCCTCTACGCTCATGGATGACGCGTCGTTCAGTATGAGTTGGATGTTCTGAGGATTGTCCAGAATGTCGCTGCCTATTACCAGTATACCGTAAAAAAGGTCTGAATTGTTATATTGCGCACGGGCCTGACCTACGGTTGTCTCCTTGGAAAGCAGTTGGAAGGATACTGTCTTGCCTGATACCAACTGAGTACCCACAAACTGGTTCTCACTGTTGTCTATAACTACAATGTTCTTGGTTGATGAACCGCCCTTCATCATCATGAGACTGGGTGCAACCATCATGGCAATCATCAGCAGCGGGGTGAGCAGTGTGGTGATAATGAATGATTTTTTACGGACACGCTCTGAAAATTCACGTTCTACTATAAGACCTATCTTGTTCATAGCTGTAACTGATTAAAGTGTACCGTTGACGGCACGGATGAATATATCGTTCATACTCGGAATAATCTCCTGGAAGGAGCGCAGGTTCACGCTGTCATTGAGTGAACCTATTACGGCACGTACATCATCATCGGATGCGATGTGTATTTTCTGCTGTGTGTAACCGCCTATGATACCTTCAGACTCTCCCAAAAGGTTTGCTTTACCGTTCACTGCATTTGCAAACTGCTCATCGGTTCCCTTGAAGATAACCTGGAAGGTGTTACCGCCGGCTTTACGGCGAATCTCCTCAACGGAGCCGGAGAGAATGTTCTGTGATTTGTTTATGAGTGTGATGTCATCACATATCTCCTCAACGGATTCCATGTTGTGTGTGGAGAAGATTACTGTGGCACCGCGGTCACGCAAGCCCAGGATCTCCTGCTTGAGCAGATTGGCGTTGATGGGGTCAAAACCTGAGAACGGCTCGTCAAATATGAGCAGTTTGGGTTCATGTACTACAGTGGTGATGAACTGCACCTTCTGCGCCATACCTTTTGAGAGGTCTTCAACCTTCTTGTCCCACCAGTCAATGATGCCGAGGCGTTCAAACCACTGGCGCAGTTTGTTTATGGCGTCAAAGCGGGCCATGCCGCGCATACGGGCAAAGAATACGGCCTGCTCACCTACTTTCATTTTCTTGTAGAGACCGCGTTCCTCAGGCATATAACCTATCTGATAAATGTCATCGGCTGTGATTTCGTGGCCTTCAAACCATACTTTACCGCAATCAGGGATTGTCATGCGGTTGACCACGCGGATTAGTGTTGTCTTTCCAGCCCCGTTGGGTCCGAGCAAACCGTAAATGGAGCCGCGTGGAATCTCCATTGAGACATCGTCAAGAGCCTTGTGTCCGGTGTATGTCTTGGACACATGCTCGATTTTTAAAATAGAATCCATCTTAATGATAATTATTGTTAGGGATTGAATTACTTCTTCTTTTTCTTGCTGAAAACGTTTTCAAATATGATCTGGGCAATCATATGTTCACCTTCCTCATTGGGGTGTATGGTGTCAGGGAAATACTGGCGTTTGCCTTGGAACGGGGTATTGAGGTCAATGAGAGGCAGGTTCTCCTCCTGGGCAACCTCCCTGATATAAGGTATCACGCCGTTGTAAATCACACTGTCGTTTATGCTCCATGCGCGTCCGTATGCGGGTACGGGCAGGCAAAGCCAGATCTTGGGTTTGGAGGGCAGGTCACGGAACGACTCGATCAAAGATTTGAGGTCCTGCTTGAAATGTTCCTGTTCCTTCCAGTTATATGGCTTGCTGTCATTGGTGCCCAGCTTTATGGTTACAATCTGCGGATTGAATTCAAGGGCATCCTTGTAAGCCTGCTCATTCATGTAAGGCATATCGGTTCCCATCATCGTGGTGGTGCCGCTCACTCCAAAGTTGCGGACATCATATTTTTCACCAAGCATGGAGCTCAGTACTCCGGGGTATGCATCGTGCAGGCGGTCTTTTATTCCGTGACCGTAGGTGATGCTGTCACCGACGCAGGCTACCCTTACGGGCTCACTCGTGCAGGCTGTAAGTATCAGTGCGATGACTGACAACAGAATGAATGTACTTTTTTTCATATAGCTTATTTTTTGTTATTTTCAATCTGACATCTGATGCTCTCGGCGTGGATGGTCTCAAAAATCATGCGGATAAAACTTTCATCCAAGCCAAGCTCCCTGCCTTCACTTGCCAGTCTTTCTGATATCGTATTATAACGGTCGGGTTGAAGTATTGCCAGGTTGTGCAGGTTCTTGTATTCACCTATGCTGCCGGTTATGCGGAATCTCTCAGCCAGGTCCCGGATGAGCTTAAGGTCTGTCTGCTCCAATTTATCGCGGTATGGTTCCATGAACTTTAGGTCTGCAGGGGACGGCTCACGATGGAAAATGAGATTGTCTGTCAGTTCCTTGAAACGGTCAGGTGTGAGCTGCTGATTCCTGTCGCTGAGAGCCTTTGCGGGATCCGGATGAACTTCGATGAAAAGACCATCGGCCTTCATGTCAAGTGCCATCTGTGCCAGGTGAGGAACCAGATCGCTGCGGCCTGCCATGTGGCTGGGATCACACAGTATCTTAATGCCCGGGATACGGCGGCGCAGTTCAATGGGAATCTGCCATTGGGGAGAGTATCGGTAAATGCGTTCCCCGTATGCACTGAAGCCGCGGTGTATGGCTGCAAGACGTTTCAGGCCTGCCCCGGCAAAGCGTTCAAACGCTCCTATCCATAACTCAAGTTCTGTGTTGATAGGGTTCTTGACCAATACCGGTATGTCAGTGCCGCGAAGCGCATCGGCAATCTCCTGTACGGCAAAGGGGCTGGTAGTGGTACGGGCACCTATCCAGAGAATATCTATCCCGGCTTTGAGGGCGGCCTCCACGTGGCGTGCATGGGCGACCTCGGTAACTACGGCCATTCCGGTCTCTGCCTTTACCTTGCGGAGCCATTCAAGTGCGGGTTCTCCGGCGCCTTCAAAATTACCCGGACGGGTGCGCGGTTTCCACACTCCTGCACGGAAAAGGCGTACTCCCTGTGCGGAGAGGGCGCGGGCGCAGCTGAGAACCTGTTGCTCAGATTCAGCGCTGCACGGCCCGGCTATGACAGCCGGCTGGCCGGGAACGGCGTCAAATTGTTCTATATTGTCAAGTTCAATCATTTACTGTGTATATTTTTCCGTCTTTCATCAGGAGATGGCCTTCATTGACCAGATAATGCAAAACGGTATCTATCTTGTTCCTGTCATACGGCAGTGAATATACTTTCTGCGGGTTGTGCGGATATGAGTGGAATGTGTCCAGGATATCATCCTTTATGGCATCCCGTTCTCCGCGTGTAAGCTGCTGGCCCACTTTCTCCTGGCACAGGTCGCAGCACATGCAGGGTTTGTCCTGATGCTCACCGAAGTATTTGAGCAGTATTGAACTGCGGCATCCGGTAGAGCGGGTTACATAATCCATCATGGCTCCGATGCGCTCCTTGAACTCCTCCATACGCATGCGATATACCTCCGGGTCAAAATGCAGCAGGTGTGTGTCAACGCGTTCACAGCTCCAGGTGATGACAGGGGTTTTGCGTTCTGGCACGTATCGTACCACACCCTGGCTCTGCAGGCCGGTAAGTGTGAGATATAGGGTCTTGCGGTCTATGCCGGCGCGGTTGCATACCAACTGCTCATCTATGTAGGCGTAGTCAGTGAATATGCCGCTGTAGAGCCTGAGTATAATGTTCATCACATCCTCTGTGATCTTGTCCTGATGCAGACGGTACAGGTCTTCACGTCCGGCCGTAAAGAGCAGGCGTGCGGAGTAATCCATCTCATCCACATACTCTATGTAACCCATCCGTGTAAGGATGCGCAGGGCACTGTCTGTGGGGATGACGGGCAGTTTGTAATGCTGGCAGAATTCTCCCAGCGAGAACGGATAGGTACAGCCGCAGCCGTCACCTACAGCCATTTCGTAATAGAAAGCCAGTTTCTCATATACATCACGTATAAAGTCCTCTTTGGGGAATGAGTCCGTTATGCGTTTGCTTATGGCGCGTTTATCACCAGGAGAGTGCAGCAGCACGGCGTATGACCGGCCTCCGTCACGCCCCGCACGCCCCGCCTCCTGGAAGTAAGCTTCAATGGAACTGGGTATGTCCATGTGGATGACGGTGCGTACATCGGGTTTGTCAATACCCATTCCAAAGGCGTTGGTGGCCACAACCACGCGGTATTTATCCTGAGTCCAGTCTTTCTGCCGCTCATCCTTGAGAACCTGATCCACTCCCGCATGATAGAAGGTGGCGGGTATGCCTTGAGAGTTGAGGTAATCAGCAATCTCCTTTGTCTCAGCACGATTGCGTACGTAAACTATGCTAGAGCCCGGTACGCACTCCAGTATGTGCTTGAGTTCAAGCTGCTTGTTCTCAGTCCTGCGCACTACGTATGACAGGTTCTCACGGTAGAAACTCATGCGTATAACATTCTTCTCCTTGAACCCGAGTTTATCCTGAATGTCATCAGTCACTCGGGGTGTCGCGGTGGCTGTTAGTGCCAGTACGGGAACGCCGGGCAGCTCCTTGCGGATATCGGCTATATTGAGATAAGAGGGGCGAAAGTCATAGCCCCATTGTGATATGCAGTGAGATTCATCGACAGTAAGCAGGCATACCTTGATGTGGCGCAGCTTTGTTCTGAAAAGTTCTGATGATAGTCGTTCCGGTGATACATACAGGAACTTATAACCGCCAAACACGCAATTCTCCATCACGGTGATGATCTCATCGCGTTTCATCCCGGTATGTATGGCTGCAGCCTTGATGCCGTGCTCGCGCAGTATGCGAACCTGGTCTTTCATGAGTGCTATAAGGGGTGTGATAACCAGACACACACCATCCATTGCCAAGGCGGGAACCTGGAATGTGATGCTTTTGCCGCCTCCGGTGGGCATAAGTCCAAGAGTGTCGCGGCCGCCGGCTATACTCTCTATGATCTGCTCCTGGATACCGCGAAAACTGTCATAGCCCCAGTACTGCTTAAGTATATCCAGGTAGGTCATAGGAGGGCCTTTCAGGCTTTTTGTTCAGGCTGATTGGGTTTGATGCTCTCTATCTGGAGCAAAATGTCACCCTGCTTGAAATTGTTTTCCTCAATGGTGTAGCATATATCAAATGACTTCTTGGTCTTGATATAGCTTACGTATGAGCTCTGTCCGAAGGCTATGCCGTTGAGCGGGTGGCCGCTCTTGCTGTCAATGAGTTCCAGCTTTATGTGCTCGTGGCCGCGTCCCACCACCTTGCTGGTGCCGTAGTCATAGACATTGCGGGTACGGAACACAGGCTTGCTGTTATCAGGGCCGAACGGCTGGAATTTCTTGAGGTCACGGAAGAACTTGGGTGTGATATCCTTGAAATCAAGATCAGCGTCAATATCGATCGATGCCTCTATCTGGTCCGGCTCAATATGACCTGATACATACTCTTCAAAACGGCGCTTGAACTCCTCTACATTCTCTACCTTGAGTGAGAGTCCTGCTGCATAGGTGTGTCCGCCAAAGTTCTCAAGCAGGTCCTTGCAGCTCTCAATGGCCTTATAGACATCAAATCCCGATACGGAACGTGCGGAACCTGTTGCCAGATTACCGGTCTTGGTGAGAACGACTGCGGGCTTGTAGAACACCTCAGTAAGACGTGATGCCACTATACCTATCACGCCGCGTTTCCAGTTTTCATTGTAAAGAACTATGGCATGACGGTTCTCTCCGTCTTCAAGGTTGGTCACAATCTCATTGGCCTCCTCAGTCATCTCCTTGTCATCCTTCTTGCGGTCATCATTCTCCTTGTCAATATTCTCAGCAAGTTCAAGTGCCCGACGGAAGTCTTTCTCCACCATCAGGTCAACGGCCTTCTTGCCACTGCTCATACGTCCGGCGGCATTCAGACGCGGTCCTATCTTGAATACGATATCGTTTATGGTCAGGTTCTTGTCAGAGAGCTTGCACACCTGTATTATGGCCTTCAGACCGGTACTGGGGTTGCTGTTGAGCTGCTCCAGGCCGTAATGCGTAAGCACACGGTTCTCACCCATGATGGGTACTATATCCGATGCGGTGCTTACCGCTACAAGGTCCAGGCTGGGCAGCAACTCACTGAACGGGATGCCGTTGTCAAGCGCATATGCCTGCATCAGCTTGAATCCCACGCCGCATCCTGAAAGATGTTTGAACGGATAATTTGAATCAAACCGCTTGGCGTTCAGGATTGCTACGGCAGGGGGCAGTTCATCATCAGGTACGTGGTGGTCGCATACAATGAAGTCTATGCCTTTCTGCTTGGCATAGGCTATCTCCTGGATGGCTTTGATGCCGCAGTCAAGCACAATAACAAGCTTTACGCCTGTCTCATAGGCGTAATCCACACCCTGCTCCGACACTCCGTAACCCTCATTGTAGCGGTCGGGAATGTAGTAGTCAAGGTTGTCATAATCCCTTTTAAGGAAGTTGTAGACCAACGCTACGGCTGTAGTGCCGTCAACGTCATAATCACCGTAAACCAGAATGCGCTCGCTACGCTCAATTGCGCTGTTGATACGTGCTACCGCCTTGTCCATGTCATCCATGAGCCAAGGATCAAGCAGTTCGTTCAGTTGCGGGTTGAAAAATTTCTGTACTTCGGTCTTGTTCGTTATGCCTCTCTCAATCAGAAGCCTGCAGAGTACGGGACTTATCCCGACAGCCTTTGATAACTCATTGGCTGCCTCTGTCATCTCCGGGGTGGGGGGCACATAGTTCCATCTGAAGTTCATTATTTATGTTATTTTTTATTTTATTCATATTGAGTGTTGTGTGTGGTCTTTCAGTATTTAGCCCCGACGCTTTGTGCAGAGCGGAAACAGAAGACCGGTTTATTCCAAACTGCAAATATATGTAAAGCGTTCATCTTTGTCAAGCGAAACCGGTAGTTATTAATCAGTATTTTTAAAAAATAAGTATGCAAAAACAGCGGCAGGAGCATTCCGAGAACGCTCCTACCGTAAGGATTTTTTATTATAAAAACCGGTTACTTGATGCCCAGCTTCTTCTTTATCTCCTTGGGGATGGCATCCTTGTGAACAAGGATATTGATGGTCTTGAGTGCTACGTAAGCATCGCTGGCATACCATATTCCGTTGTTTCCTGCGGTGGTGTTCCATGAGTTCTTTACCATGAAGTACTCCTTGCCGTTCTTGTCCTTGGCTATGCCGAAAATCTGCATGCCGTGGTCATCGGTGGTCTCCCAGTTGTCAAACCCCTCCTGGCGCATCTCCTGGGTGATCTCCTTCTCCTGACCGGGTTCTCTCAGGTAGTTCTTGTCCTTGTCTTCATCGACAGGGATAATGCACAGGGCGTTCTTGTCACGGGTAAATCCCGGCTCTGAGACATCGGCTCCCCATGCAAATGTATATCCGTTCTTAATGGCATTGTGCATTACCTGCATGAACTCATCAAGCGGCAGATTGTAGGAGAGACCCCAACGCCAGTTGTCCTGAATTTCTATGATAAACTGCTCATAGAAAGGATGATGCGTGAATGATGTGAGTGATATGTAATCATCCATGTTGAGGCCCAGTGACTCAGCGTATGATTTAGGGGTGTATTCCTTGCCTTTGTAAGTGAATTTCTCGGGGCACTCGCCAATATATGCATCGTAAATGCCGGAGAATCCTTTCTGCCAGACATCAGACAGTTTCTTGATATTACCCTT
Source organism: Bacteroidaceae bacterium (assembly GCA_017633615.1). The sequence continues at coordinate 85,335 of JAGBPB010000090.1, forward strand.
GGCAAGAGCGTTTACATATGCGGTTGCAACGGCTGTCAGTTCTGTGTGGTTGATGCGGTCACTTTTGTACATGATTCCGGGCATGATCTCCTGAGGAACCATACCGTAGTTCTTCCAGCAGTATACGACATCGTAGAAACTGCCGCCCTGCGCAAACTCTATGTCGCCATGAAGACGTACGGCCGCCTTGGCGCGGTCCTCCATAGTCTTGTGTACAACGAACATCTCTGCCAGGTCATGCTCACCCTTACCTAAACGGAGCAATTCTGACTCAAAGAAACCTATTGATGAGAATGACCAGCAGGTACCTGAACTTGCCTGATCCTTTACGGGTGTTATGGCCAATGAATCAACGGTTGTGAATGCATATCCCTTAGGTGTTTCCTTTTTCTCCTCCTGAGCTGAGACACCTGCACAGAAGAGTGCCAGCACCGCTAAAATGAATAACTTTTTCATACTTATAAATAGTGATTTTGATTTTCGTGATGCCAAATTTATTCTTTTTGCTCCATACGGCAAAACGGATAGACTTAAAAACATTATCTTCGCGGAATAATTGGTAAAGCATATCAATGGTATACTCATCATATTATGTCAAGGAGATACATATCCGTGTGGGAACATTTGTTTCCGATGCCGGCTATGGCGGTCCGGTTGAGTCATTGTCTGTATTGACTGTTGACAATCCTTTTTTATCATTTGATGAACAGCTGGAGGCTATGCTGAGCAACCTTCATGATGTGGTTGAGGGTGATGGTACCCCTGTGTTCATGCGTTTCTTTCTGAGTGACCCAGCCAACCAGGCGGGTGTCTTGAAGAATCACTTGAGTTATGACTGCCCCGTGTCTGTTATAGGTCAGGCACCTCTTAACGGCACTAAGATAGCTGCTTTGGTATGGTGCAGGCCATGGGCTAAGGTCCAGCGCACGGATGGCGGATTGTTCAAAGTTTCAGAGAGAAACATTGATGAATACTGGTTTACAGGTGGGGTTTCAGGAAAAGAAGGCGCCTATAGCCAGACTGTTTCTCTGCTGGATGAACTGAGTGCTGAGCTTGAGAGCCAGGGATTGACTCTTGAGTCAAATTGCATGCGTACCTGGCTTTTTGTCAATAACATAGATTTGAACTACCGGGATGTGGTTGAAGGCCGGAATGATGTCTTTGACCGTCACGGACTCACTCCTGAGACCCATTTCATAGCCAGCACCGGTATTGAGGGGAGCACTGGCAGACCGCACAACAAGGTTATGCTTGATGCCGTAGCTGTATCAGGACCGGGCGCTATGGTGAAATATCTGCAGGGTGCCAGCCATCTGAATCGCACATCAGAGTATGGAGTAAGGTTTGAGCGCGGTACGGTAATTAAGTACCCGGACCGCAAGCATGTCTATATTTCAGGAACAGCCAGTATTGACAACAAGGGGCGCATACTCTATGAAGGTGATGTTGCGCGTCAGACAAAGCGCATGATTGAGAACGTTGAGACACTGCTCTCCGAGGCCGGTTGCGGGTTCGATGAGGTAGGTGCAATGATAATATATCTGCGTGACAGTGCTGATTATGCCATTGTCAATGAGATATTCAACGCACATTTTCCTGATTGCCCACGTGTTATCGTGCAGGCTCCGGTGTGCCGTCCGGGATGGCTCGTTGAGATGGAGTGCATAGCGATAACCAGGGTCACTCTTTAGCAAGGTACTCGGCTGGATTCAGCTTCATGATGCGGCTGATGTTTCCCCATACCGTTATGGCAATCAGCAGGAGTGTGAAAATGCAGCCTCCTGCAATCGGGAGCAAAGGAGAGAGAGATTGGGGTGTAATGTAACCGTCGCCCATCTTGATGACCAATGAATTGAACAGCAAGCCTATCGGCACAGAGATGATTATGCAGACTGTAGCCAACACTATGTAGAGCTTACCGAACAGCAGAGCCACATCACGCCTCTTTGCGCCGTTCACCTTACGCACGGCAACCTCCTTGCGGCGGGCACGTATGTTAAGCAGCAGTGTACTGTATATGCTCATGGCGCATATTATCAGACAAATACCTGAAAGTATGAAGGAACCGCCACGCATGACATCAAGTAAGGTGATTTCAGCACCCTGATTGTCACGCAGATTATAAACTTCAGTGTCAACAAGTTCAGGATTGAACCGGTTATACAGATAACAAGCCTCTGAGAAAAGATCCTGATACTTGCCTTTTTCAGGCACCAGGATGTATTGGTCAAATGTCCTGTCTGATTCCGGGCTGATTATGGCAATGCTTATATGTTCTGATCTCATGCCTGAGTAGGGAATTGACGGATATGTTCCATATACCGGCAACAGCCTGCCGTCATAGGTGGTCATCATGTTGTTGTCAGGATATCCCGATTCCTGCAGCAAGCTGTAGAAATACTCACTTACCAGGAGATAACTTTCATCGGGTTCCGGGGTGACGAACCAATTGATGTCCATGCTGTAAAAATCAAAGAATGCGGTATTGGGCATCACGTAATTTCTGATTGACCCAAGGCTTTCATTATTTAAAACCTGTTTGATGGTGTCATTCATTTCATCCTGATTCCAATCAAACTCCTCGCTGTACGGAATGACCTTCTGTGCGTATCGGCATTGCTCCAGTTCCTTTCTGAAACTCACCTTGTCATTTGTGTTATATGCTCTCAGATATATGCACTGCCTGTAAAAACGGTCATTGTCGGGGATATTGTTATGCTCAGACATACCCCGTGCAAACTGCAGGAGCGACAGAGTTCCGCAAATGAAAACCGTACAGATAACCGTCTGCAGGACAAGCATCGCCTTACGGAAGAAACCGTCTGAGCCGTTCATGTGTTCTGATAATGAGTGAGTTCCATTCAAGGTTTTTCTTAAAGACAGAAGCATGGCAATTACATTGATTATCAATATACCCGTGCTTATTTCAAAGATGTAAAGCCCTATGCCTTCCCATTTCCATGACATTTCAGATAGAAATGACATGAGCCGCCCGTCGGCAAACGCCCTCAACCATAATAAAAGCAGTAATGCCGATAATGCCGATGCCAGAACTATGATGACGTTCTCAGTAAACAGCATGATGAACAGTTTTCCAGATGATGCTCCGTTTACAACACGCAGGGACAATTCACGCCTGCGCATTCTGAGCAGCTGGATCTGCATCCTGATGAAACTTATCAGTGATGACAGCAATACCATCGCTCCCACAAGCCAGATAATGGTTCGGGTAATACCTGAGAGCATTATGCTATCGCTCGGAGCATCTTTGAGCGGAATGACCTGTACGGTCTTGCCGCAAGGCTTTAGCCTGATATCGGCCTCCCTTTTCAGGTCATCGGCAGTGAAACCCTCACGCAGGACCGCTTCATATCTGGTTATGTACAGATTATCTGTATTATCTGTTCCGAACTGTCCATTGTCCCATATGCTGAAGAGCAAATTGCAGGAGGTTACCTCTGTCAGAACATCCTCAAAAACATCAGCCAGGACAAACTCATACTCCTGGTTATAAAAACTGAATGAAAGGGTTGCTCCTATGTGATTTATATCACCGAACACCTTCTTGGCCATAGCCTCGCTCAGCAGCACTTCATTCTTTTTAAGCACGGGAACGGCTTTGCCTGTTACTGCTGACCTGATGCCGCGATAATGGGGATATTCATTTGAGGTGGCCATTATGGTCAACCCCTTATGGCGAACTGTTCCGTCCTCCATCGTGAAACTGACCCACGCCCCTTCAGTTACCGCATTGACGGGGCATATCATCTCCACACTGTTCATTTCTCCCTCAGAGCGCAGGAGATTATTTACAACATTGGTAAATAAAGGTATTCCGGCGCGTGGATCCGTATTATTCTCATCAACAAGCCTCATGTAATAGCAACGGTCTGCGTAGGGCTGTGAAAAGACGGCAGGCTGCCTTACTATATGCAGGAAACACTGCACCACGGCAAGCGTGGTAATACCCACCGCCAATGAAACGATGCTGATAATATTCTGAACCTTGTATTTGGAAAGGTTGCGTAGTGCAATGGTAATGTAATGTCTGAACATGATGCGGACTTCTTGAAAACCTCTCCAAAAATACCTCTTCATACCGCCGCCCGCCAAAGAAAAAAGGCGAAAACGTGCATTTTCGCCTGAAAGTGTCCAATAATTTGACACTCTCTATTTGAACTGGAATGTGAAGGTGGTATAGGGATAGTGCGATGAGCAGGTAAGCGCGCCCTCATGCAACTGCATAATCTGGCGGGAGAGTGCCAGTCCTATACCACTGCCGCTCTGCTTCTTCTTAGTTGAATAGAAAGGCATGAAAATCTGCTCAATGATGGCTTGCGGGATCTCAGGCCCGTTATTGGTTACCGTTATGAATGGCTTGCCGCCGGGCATTGACGCCAGCACTGTGACTTGCCCGTCTTCAACACCGTCAGTAGCCTGGATGGCGTTTCTTATTATATTGATAAGAGCTAGTGACAGCAGCCCGGAATCAACATGCAAAACCACATCGCCCGCTGTCTCAAAGCGCACGCGCTCAGCGCCTTGCTCTGCTTTGATAAGAGTCTGGATATTGCGGAACAACGTGGTGGCAGGCACATCAGACATTGTGGGTTTTTCAAGTACTGTGAGCTGCCGGTATGATTCCAGGAAGTTACACACATTATGAGCCTGAGAGTTTATTATCTCTATGGCTTCCTGGCGCTCCTGCTCTGACTGGGCATCGGGGTTCTGAACCATCCAGTCGGTAAGCGATACTATAGGGGTTACGGTATTACGCAGTTCATGCGTCATGATCCTGAGTATGCGGTCATAATAATACTTGCGGGTTTCAAGCTCATTCTGATCCTTACGATATGTATCCAGGATTCGGTTCATGTCCTTTGACGCGCGGCCCAACATAGGGTCTTCAGTTTTGGGGATATGGAGCATGAAATCCTTGTTCACCACCGCACGTGCCATCAGTTCCGTCTGATTGACAGGGTATAGGATAAGGCGTATCAGTTTGAATAATGCTATTATGGCTATGAGTGCGGCCGCGACAGCACCGATGGCCATCAGCATAACCCTTACACTGCCAGCCTGTGCATTACCTGCATTTAACGCAAGCAGCACAGCCGCAGCTGGCATGGTCATAACAAGCAATACCGTTATGACTACGTTCCAGGTGTAATTACGGCTATTCAATGCCATAACGTTTCATCTTGTTGTAAAGAGTCTGGCGGCTTACGCCAAGTATATCGGCTGCCTCGGACAGATTCCTTTCAGACTGGTCAAGCGCCTGCTTTATGGTCTGGATCTCCATCTCCTCAAGCGTAGATGTTGTCTTTTGCGCACGTGCGTCCCTTTTATCTATAGCCTCGGTGAGCTTGGCTATAAGCTGATTGTTATCCCAAGGTTTCTGAATAAAGTCCGATGCGCCTTTCTTGAGTGACTGAACAGCAAGGTTGATATCGCCGAAGGCGGTAATCATAACCACAGCCGGCGGATTCTCCAGACCACTGCGGTTCATGATACGGTCCAGCCAGAACAGCCCGTCCTGACCGTCAAGCCGGTCATTGCCAAAATTCATATCCAACAACACCGCATCTACATCGCCCTGACTGATAAGAGCCGGAATGAGTTTGGGGTCACTTACGGCAACCACAGTATTGAAGCTGCTTTTCAACACCATCCGCAATGTAGTAAGCACTGCGGTATTATCATCTATCACAAGAATTTTGGCCTGTTTCATAACGGTTTCAAATGTAGCACAATTAGTTCAGGATTTTTACGACCTAACTGTAGAAAATATTTTCCCTAACTGGAAAGTGTCAAATTATTGGACACTTTCAGGCGAAAATGCACGTTTTAGCCTTTTTTCTTTGGTGAGCGGTGGTATCAAGGGGTAATTTTGGGCAAAAGATAAATCAAAAGTCCAAAAATATGTTTGTACACTACCTTAAAATCGCTTTGCGTAACATACGCAAGTATGCGCTCCAGAACACAGTCAGCGTGATTGGTCTGGCAGCCGGCTTTGTTTGCCTTTGCCTCTCATCAGCCTGGCTTTATTATGAGAAATCCTTTGACCGTTTCCATAAGGATGCTGACCGTATCTATACATACAACTTCTCAACACAGGACGGAACGGATAAACTGCTTTCGGGAACGCCTAACAAGTACCTTAAAGGAATAACAGAGGCAATTGATCCGGAAGCGACCACCTATTTCAGATTTGAGACCGATAATGAAAACTATACAGAGTTACAGGTTGACTCCGCATTCTGCAGTTTCTTTGAAATTGAGCTTGTGTCGGGTGACTGGTCATTCATCGGAAACTATGAGTGTATAGCAATATCTGATAAATACGCACAGAAGTTATTTCCGGAGGTTGATCCGATTGGACAGAAAATAGGCGGCCGTACCGTAACTGCAGTGTTGAAGAGTTTCAAAAAACCTACAGTAATAAAGTATGATATCATGTCATACCGTGATGTTCTTGAAGGAATTGACACCAAGTCATTACCAAAACATATGGTGTATGGCACTATCAACAAGAGTGTTCAGTCAAACTGTTTCTGGAAATTCAGGGAGGGTGTCGGTGCAGAAGAGGCAATGAATTTGCTAATGAACAGTTCTGATGAGATTGTAAAGTTGAACCTGTTAGTGAAAGACCTTACAAAATCCAAGAATGGTTTTGTTCCTATCAGTGATGTTCATCTTAAGCTTATAAAGGATGAATCATACGTGAGCTACAGGACCATGAGCCTGTTCTGCCTGGCAAGTATCCTGATCATGCTGTGTTCACTGGTCAATATCCTTATATTCTTTATAAATACAATAAGAGGACGTGACCGTGAAGCGGCATTGCGTATCGTGCATGGAGCATCCATGAGAGACCTTATCCGTATGTTCTCACTTGAAATGTCCATACTTGTTTTTGTGGGTCTTGTGATTGGAATAATGCTGGTATGGACATTGAAAGACAAGTATATACAACTGGCTGATATCAGTATGTCGGCAGGATTTCTTATGACAAGCAGTCTTGTGCTGTTGCTGTCTGTGTTCGTTGTTTCGCTGCTGGCATGTGTGCTTTGCGTCTATGTCATAAGACGCAGGACAATTCAGGATAATATTGCCCATTCAAACAGCAAAGTCCTTTTTAGAAAGATCAGTGTAGGCTTGCAGTTGTTTACCGGCACGCTGTTCGCTTTCATAACCTGTGTCATGCTTCATCAGTTCAATTATCTTAGGAATGAAAACTGGGGCTTGAATGTCAATGACCAGGCTGTCATCTCCATTACTCCTGCAGGAGCCGTTTCGATTACTGATATTTTGATGGGCAACGTCAAAACCGACAGTGAAGAAGAAATGATGGCGTTGATTGATAATATGGATAGGATACAACATGTGGACTTTCAGGAGAAATATGAAAGTGAGTATGCCATCTCATCCAGATTGGAATCAATGCCCCAGGTAATCCAGGTTAATCAACGGGTGAAGGATTTTTATTCATATGCTGAATCGGGAAGGTATAATCTGTACAACAGTTACAGCATTAATGATATAGACAGTTGTGAGTACAGCGTTCTGGATATGCTTGACAAGGAGGATCTGGACATACTCAATGTTACGGTAATTGACGGCGTAATACCTATTGACCGTCCAATCATGGAAAATGAGGTTGTGATTACTGAGAATCTCAGCAAGAAACTGGGGCTTGCACCAGTATCCGAAGATCCGGTCATCAATGTTGAAAGTTTGGTAGTGAACAGCTTTGATGAAATAATGAACAGCAAGCCTCATAAAAATGACTTTCACGTCATTGCCGTGATAAAGGATATCTATATGATATCATTTGAGGTGGAGGCTCCTTTCCTTATAATGTGTAGTCCAAACAATCCCAAACTTACATCAACTTTAGCAACAGATCTGGGTGGAGCATTGATGGGTAAGCCCGGTGCCTCCTATATGGTCAGATACCAACACGGTTTCAAAAAGGAACTCAAGCAGAAAGTTGATGCGATGCTTGATGATATTGATTGCACATATGAGATTACATATACTGAGGACCAGTTCTTTAAGGGCTTGGAAAAGGAGAAGCATCTTAAGAACCTTATCCTTGCCATGGGAATAGTCTGCATCCTGATATCAATCTTCGGCGTCTGGTCAATGATCAGCCTTGCCTGCCAGGAGCGCCGTCGCGAGATTGCAGTCCGCAAGGTCCATGGCGCCAAGATCAAGGATATACTATCCATATTTACTAAGGAGTACGGTCTGGTGGTTGTATCCTCAATGGGTTTGGCCTTTATCGCAGGTTATCTGATAATGCACCAGTGGATGCAGAAGTTCGTGCGTCAGGCCACCATAAGTTGGTGGATATATGCCGGAATATTTGTAGTGACGGTTCTGGTAATCAGTGCCACAGTTGTGCACAAGGTGCTCAAGACCGCCAGCGAGAATCCGGCTGAAGTAATCAAGAGCGAATAACATAAGAGGATCATATCCTTCTGTGATTAAAAAGAGAAATATGAACAGGATTATTATTGTGCTGATAACGTTTTGCATGCTTGCAACTCCGTTGAGGGCTGCCGGGGATGAGGTGATGACACTCACTCTTGAGCAGGTGATACGCATGGCGCAGGAGTCTTCGCCCGATGCAGTGCAGGCACGTAACTCATATGAATCAGCTTATTGGAACTATCGTAGTTACAAGGCCAGCATGCTGCCCTCTCTGTCAATATCCACGAGGCCTTCATTGAACCGTAGCACCAATAGCGTGACATTGGGTGACGGAAGTGTGCAGTACGCCCGCACCAACAGCATGAACAATAACCTGACATTGGATCTGAGTCAGAACATATGGTTTACCGGTGGAACCGTTTCATTGTCAAGTTCACTGAACCGTCTGGACCTGTTGGGTGATAACCACACCAAGACTTATTACTCACAGCCGCTGCAACTTACATTCAGCCAGGATCTGTCTGGTTACAATTATATGAAGTGGGAGCGCCGCACGGAGCCTGTCCAATACAAAATGGCCCGTAAGCAGTATGCTGAGACAATGGAACTGGTGGCAGCCGATGCTGTAAATTACTTCTTCAATCTGGCGTCGGCCCAGACGGAACTGGAGATTGCCACAATCAATCTTGAGGCAGCTGATACGATGTACGCTTTCGGATTGGGCCGATACAATATAGGCACCATAACAGAGAATGAGTTGCTGCAGCTGGAGCTGAACAAACTTAATGAGGAGACCAGCATAATAACCACCCGGATGTCATTTGACGATGCGGCTGACAGGCTCAGGAACTTTCTTAATCTGCCGTCGGATGCCCGTATTGAGGTGGTAACGTCCGATAGCATTCCGGAATTCCAGGTGCAGCTTGAAAAGGCATTGCAGCTGGCCTATGAGAACAATCCTGATATGGAGGGCATGCAATTGCGCCGTTTGAACAGCGAGAGCGCCCTTGCACGGGCCAAATCCCAGGCCGGACTGAGGGCGTCAGTATATGTAAGATTGGGCTTGGCTCAGACAGGAAGTGAGTTTAATGAGAGCATTCATAATCTCAATGATGAGCAGTCTGTAAGCGTTACTCTGAGTATTCCCATCCTGGATTGGGGGCAGGGCAGAGGGCGTGTCCGTGTGGCCAGGAACAATCTGGATCTTACCAATATGCAGCTGGAACAGCAGCAGCTCTCATTTGACCGTCAGGTGACGCGTGCCGTAAATCAGTTTAACCTGCAGCAGCGTCGTGTCGATATAGCGCATCGTACTATGGCTACTGCGCAGCACCGCTATGAGGTGGCACGCCAGCTTTACATGACAGGCCGTTCTACGGTGCTTGACCTAAACGAGGCAATCAAATCAAAGGACTCCTCATACCGCGGTTATGTGTCGGCATTAAGCACATGGTGGCAGCTGTACTACACCATCCGCAGCATGACCGGTTATGATTTCCAGAATGATTCACTTTTGGAGTATCAGGTTGAGAATCTACTTCGTAAAACAAATTAAAACAGATTCTGATTATGGACGTAAAATTACCGCCTAAGAAATGGTATGTAAAATACCGCATACATATAGTTGCAGGCCTGCTTGGAGTGGCACTGATACTGCTGCTTATCAAAGTGACCACAGGTCCGCGCGTAATCAGAGTGAGCCGTGAGAGCGTGCAGACCGGCACGGTTATAATGGGTGAGTTCTCAGAGTATATCAATGCTGAGGGAACCCTGCAGCCTATCCAGACACTTAAGATTTACACCCGTGAGGGCGGTTATGTAGAGCGTATAGTGGCTCAGGACGGCGCTATGCTGCACAAGGGCGATACCATTCTTGTGCTTAGTGACCCGGATCTGGAACGTTCCATACAGGATGCCCGTAACCAGTGGCGCAAGCAGGACCGCAGTTTCCGTACTCAGATCATTGAGATGGGACAGCGTGACATATCTCTGCAGCGTTCCATCCTTCAGACTCAGTATGAACTGGGCCGTCTGGAGAAACAGCATGTTCTGGATCAGGAGGAGTATAAGATGGGATTCAAGAGCAAGGCGCAGCTTGAGGTGGCCGATGATGAATACCGATATAAACTCAAGAGCACCCAGCTGGAGATAGAGAGCCGTCGTCAGGATTCCGTGCTCAATGCCATTAAGCGTGAAGCTATGCAGGATGAGCTGGAGGACGCCCGCCGTCAGCTGGCCCGCAGCGAGGCACGTCTCAAGGATCTGGTCATTACCGCTCCGGCCGACGGTCAGCTTAGCGGAATGGCACTCGAACCGGGACTTAAGGTAGGTGCAGGCAGCGCCATAGGCGATGTAAAACGCATGGATGCGTTCCGCATGAAACTGAGCATCAATGAATATTACATTGATAAGGTGGAGGTGGGCTGCCCCGCAACCATCACATATGACAAGAAGACATATCCCATGGTGGTAAGCGGTACGGTGCCGGAAATCAGGAGCGGCTCTTTTGAACTCTATCTGGTGTTCACGGATTCCATTCCTGACAATGCCCGCATAGGCAAGAGCTATCAGGCACGCATAGAGCTGGGCGGACAGGCACAGTCTGTAATTGTGCCCAAGGGCAATTTCTACAACTACACACACGGACAGTGGGTGTTTCGCCTGAACGAGCAGGGTAACAGGGCTGTGCGCGTGCCCGTAAGCATCGGCCGCCAGAATCCCCGTCAGTATGAGGTGCTTGAAGGCCTTAAGCCTGGTGACGTGATCATTACCACCGGTTATGACCGCATTGCCGATGCCGATGAGGTGGTGCTGGAATAGTAGGACTTTGGCTATTGGCTATTGGCTTCCATCCGGTACGTAAAAACCAAAGTGTCCAAAAATTTGACACTTTTGAGAATAATAGTATGATTTTGAATTTTTTCTTTGGAAAGAGCCGTGTCCACTGAATAAATTTGAATCAGAAATTAAATAAGAACTCAATAGTAAAACATACAATTATGATGATTGAAGTAAACAACCTGCAAAAGATCTTCCGTACAGAGGAGATTGAGACATGGGCACTCAACGACGTGTCTTTCAATGTGGCCGATGGCGAGTTCGTAGCAATTATGGGCCCCTCGGGCTGCGGTAAATCAACCCTTCTCAATATCCTGGGTTTGCTGGATAATCCCACCAAGGGGAGTTATAAGCTCCAAGGCGTTGAGGTGGCCACTCTCGATGAGAACCACCGCACTGACCTGCGCAAGGGAGTGATAGGATTTGTGTTCCAGAGTTTCAACCTTATTGATGAACTCAACGTGCGTGAGAACATCGAACTTCCTCTGCTCTATATGGGCGTGCCCGCCAAGGAGCGTCGTCAGCGTGCCGAGGAGGTTATGGAACGCATGAACATCTCTCACCGCGAGAAGCATTTCCCCAACCAGTTGAGCGGCGGTCAGCAACAGCGCGTGGCTATAGCCCGTGCCGTGATTGCAGGTCCCAAGCTGATTTTGGCCGATGAGCCCACCGGTAACCTGGATTCAGTGAACGGTCAGGAGGTGATGAACCTGCTCAAGGAACTCAACCAGCAGGGAACTACCGTAGTAATGGTGACACACAGCCGTCACGATGCCTCTTATGCCAGCCGCATAATCAACCTCTTTGACGGCAGCATCGTGAAGGAACTTCCTGAGTGATGCAAAAGTGACACAAATGGACCTGATCGTTTTGTGCTATTTTTTGTCAGGCTTTGGAGAACTGGTCTTTGCCTACTCCGCAGATGGGGCAAACCCAATCTTCAGGGAGATCTTCAAATGCTGTGCCGGGAGCTATACCGCTGTCCGGATCACCAACTGTGGGATCGTACTCGTATCCGCATACATCACATACGTACTTACTCATAATCATTAAGGTTTTAAAGGGTTGAGGTCCGATTTGAACCAATCTATGAATTTTGTGATACCGTCGTGTAGGGTGGTGGAGGGCTTGTAGCCGCACTCACGCTCCAGTTTGGAGGTATCGGCATAAGTCTTTAGGACATCACCCTGTTGCATAGGCAGAAATACCTTGTTTGCCTCCACACCCAGGGCGCTCTCTATCTCGTTTATGAAATCCATGAGCTGCACTGGGTTGGAGCAGCCTATGTTGTAAACCTTCCAGGGTACATTGTTGGGGCACTGTTCTGCCACAGGCTGATGGTCGATGACCAGGATTGTGCCCTCTACAATATCATCTATATAGGTAAAGTCGCGGCTCAGGTTGCCGTTGTTGAACACCTTGATGGGTTCACCTTTGCTGATGGCGGTAGCAAACAGCATGGGTGCCATATCGGGACGTCCCCACGGACCGTATACCGTAAAGAAACGCAGGCCGGTAGTGGGCAGACCGTAGAGTTTGCTGTATGAGTGAGCCATCAGCTCGTTGGCTTTCTTGGTTGCGGCGTACAGGCTTACGGGATTGTCCACGCGGTCATCTTCAGAGAACGGCACCTTGTCATTCATTCCGTAAACCGATGATGACGAAGCGTAAACCAGATACTTGACATCATTGTGGCGGCAGCACTCCAGCACGTTCATGAAACCCACCAGGTTGCTGTCCAGATATGCGTAAGGATTGGTGATTGAGTAGCGGACACCTGCCTGTGCAGCCAGATTGACCACTACATCAAACTTTTCCTGAGCAAAGAACTCGGCCATTTGACCGCGGTCGGCCAGATCCATCTTTATGAAACGGTAGTTCTCAAATTTGTTGCTCTGTCTTATGGAGCCGTCGATATAGCGGCCACTGTGTGATGTTATGCCGCACTGTTCCAATCGGCCCAGCTTGAGGCGTACATCGTAATAATCATTTATATTGTCAAGTCCAACCACCTCATCGCCGCGCTCTGCAAGGCGGTATGCCAGTTTTGAGCCTATGAATCCGGCTGCTCCTGTTACGAGTATCTTCATCCTTTTTTTTGTTTGTATTTTTGCAATCACCCAAATGCAAAAGGGGACTGTCCCCAATTGCACTTTTGTACTGACAAAATGTATGCTGACGACGCGTACATGTGCATATTTATGCTCAAAGCGGCGGATTTTGTGTCAGATTTGTGTGATTATGCATATCATTTTGAATTATTTTCATAAATAACGTGAATTTATTTGCGCAATCTTTGCTTGTTTTGATGACAAATAGTAACTTTGCAAACGCTTTTGATGGCAAATTCACAAAATATACAAAATAACGAATCTATTATGGACAAACAGGTAAAGAATTACGTTGAGAAATTCATGGCTGAGCTGATCGCCAAGAATCCGGGTGAGAAGGAATTCCACCAGGCAGTTAGCGAGGTCGTTGAGAGTGTTGCACCTTACATCCTCCAGAACCCCTACCTCCTGGATCAGAAGATCATGGAGCGTATGGTTGAGCCTGAGAGAGTTATCATGTTCCGTGTACCTTGGATGGACGACAAAGGTGAGATTCATGTAAACCGCGGTTTCCGCGTTCAGATGAACAGCGCCATCGGCCCGTACAAAGGTGGTGTACGTTTCCACTCAAGCGTTAACCTGAGCATCATGAAGTTCCTTGCTTTTGAGCAGACCTTCAAGAACAGCCTTACCACACTCCCCATGGGTGGTGCTAAGGGTGGTTCAGACTTCAGCCCGCGCGGTAAGTCAGACGCTGAGGTAATGCGTTTCTGCCAGAGCTTCATCAACGAGCTTTATCGTCACATCGGTCCTGACACCGACGTTCCCGCTGGTGATATAGGTGTAGGTGGCCGTGAGGTTGGTTTCATGTTCGGTCAGTA
>JAGBPB010000091.1 GCA_017633615.1 Bacteroidaceae bacterium
CGGCCTCAATAGCAGCTGCAGCACTCTTTGAGAATGCATTAGCCTCAACATCCACCTTCTTGGTGAGCTGACCGTTACCCAGAATCTTAACAAGCTGCTTTGAAGAAACGAAACCTGCTGCTACGAGATCAGCAACGGTAACCTTCTCGAGGTTGTTCTTCTCAGCCAGAGCCTGGATGATATCCAGATTGATAGCCTTGTACTCAACGTGGTTGATGTTCTTGAATCCGAACTTCGGAACAAGACGCTGCAGAGGCATCTGACCACCTTCAAAACCAATTTTTCTAGCATAACCGGAACGTGACTTGGCACCCTTGCTACCACGGGTAGAAGTACCGCCCAGACCTGAACCAGGTCCACGGCCGATTCTCTTACGTGAATGGGTTGAGCCCTCTGCCGGTTTCAATGTATTTAACTTCATAGTTCTCAATTTTTTAAAATTAATCGATTACGGTTACCAGGTGATGAACCTTGTTGATCATACCTCTGATTGAAGCATTGTCCTCAACCTCAACTACTCTGTTGAGTTTGCGCAGGCCAAGTGCATCAAGAGTTCTACGCTGATCTACGGGAGCACCAATACGACTCTTGGTCTGTTTGATCTTAATTGTTGCCATATCTGTAACCTCCTTATCCGTTAAATACCTTACTCAGACTGATACCACGGTTCTGGGCAACTGTCTTGGCATCACGCATCTCTGAGAGAGCCTTGAGAGTAGCCTTAACCAGATTGTGGGGGTTGGATGAGCCCTTAGACTTAGCCAACACATCAGTAATACCAACACTCTCCAGAACGGCACGCATAGCACCACCGGCAACTACTCCGGTACCGGGAGCTGCGGGCTTCATGAATACCTCAGCACCACCGTAACGGGCTGTCTGCTCGTGAGGAATAGTACCCTTGAGTACCGGAACCTTGATAAGTTCCTTCTTGGCAGCCTCAACGCCCTTGGCGATAGCGGCTGTAACCTCACTGGCCTTACCCAGACCGAGTCCGATAATACCATTGCCGTCACCTACTACTACGATAGCGGCGAAACTGAATGTACGACCACCCTTTGTAACCTTAGTTACACGGTTGATAGCAACGAGCCTATCCTTAAGCTCGACATCGTTTGTAACCTTAACTTTATTTGTCATAGCAATCGTAGTTTAAAATGTGAGACCGCTCTTACGTGCGGCATCGGCCAATTCCTTAACTCTACCATGATACAGGAAACCGTTGCGGTCGAAAACCACAGTGGTGATACCTGCCTCCTGGGCATTCTTTGCAATAAGCTCACCAACCTTGGCAGCCTGCTCCTTACCTGACATCTTTTCCATGCCAAGTGATGATGCTGCAGCCAGAGTCTTGCCGGCCAGATCATCGATGATCTGAACGTAGATCTGCTTGTTGCTTCTGAAAACGCTCATACGCGGACGCTCGGCTGTGCCGGAAATCTTGTTGCGAACGCGGAACTTAATCTTATTTCGTCTTTCTGTTTTTGCTGACATAATGTTACATCTTTAAATGTTAATTACTTGGCAGCGGCTGACTTACCCGACTTACGACGGAGTACTTCATCCACGAACTTAATACCCTTACCCTTGTAAGGCTCAGGCTTACGGAAAGAACGAATCTTGGCACATACCTGACCCAGAAGCTGCTTGTCGCATGATTCCAGGGTGATGAGCGGGTTCTTATTTCTCTCTGACTTGGTCTCAACCTTTATCTCTGCGGGCAGAACCAATACTATTGAGTGAGAGTGCAGAAGCTCGAAGGTGATGACGTTACCCTGGTTTGATACACGGTAACCTACACCGACAACCTCCATCTCTTTCTTATAACCTTCAGATACACCAACAACCATGTTGTTTACCAGAGCGCGATACAGGCCGTGATAGGCATGACGCTGCTTGGGGTTGTCCTGAAGAACATCGGGGTTCTCCTCAAGTGTGATAACTCCGTTCTCGATTGACACTTTGATAGAAGGATCAATGCTCTGTGACAGTGCGCCCGTGGGGCCCTTCACTGCAACCACGCCATCCTGAAAGGTTACTGTAACACCTGCAGGAATATGAATAGGTAATTTTCCGATTCTTGACATAGTATTTCTC
>JAGBPB010000092.1 GCA_017633615.1 Bacteroidaceae bacterium
GCTGAGCTCTGCTACTATATCATTTACGTTAGCGTTGTTGTCATTTACACTCTGAGCGTTTGCTCCAACTCCGATGAACAGTGCTGCAACGGCAGCTAAGATAATCTTTTTCATAATTCTTATTTTTTTGTTTTTGTTATTCTGTTTTGTTTTGTGAACCCCGTTTCAACCGGCGTTCGTAGTTAAGAGTCAAAAAACGGCTGAAGGTTAAGCGAGAAGTTAAATATTTATCCTTCGTTAACAAAACTATTAACAAAACGCAGATTTTGAAAACATCGTTAACATAAAGAAAATCAGCGGCAAATAAAATTTACCGCTGATTCTGATTGTTAGCCCTAATTATTGTTTTGATAACCAAATTCTCTGTGACGAAATTCTTTCAAATTGCGTTTTTCGCGGCGTTCACATATAATAGTCAAATAATGGCGGAAAGTTAAAGTTTTGTACCTTATCTTTGTAGAAATGATTATTAACCAAAACAATTAAAGATGAGAAGAGTTGCCTTATTATTGGTACTGATAACATTGTACGCACCCTCATACTCCCAGCGCATGAACGTATTGGAAGAGGTTAAAGCCAATCCTCAGAAAGCATATGGAACTGATTATCCTTACACTTTTGATGCGCCGGCACTTACCAAATCCCCCAAGGGATACAAGCCGTTCTACATCAGCCATTACGCCCGTCACGGTTCACGTTACTATTGGACAAATTCACTATATCTGGAGCTTGACACAATAATGACAGAAGCCCATGATAAGCATCTGCTCAACGCTGAGGGAGAAAAGTTCTATGAGCAGTACAAGGCTCTCTATCCTGAGTTCATGGCCGGCATGGGCGAACTGACCCGTGTAGGCTGGGACCAGCACCAGGCCATTGCCCGCAAGATGTATGAGAGCTTCCCGGAGGTGTTCAAAAAGGGCGGCACCGTACGTGCCATTTCATCCACTACAGGCCGATGCATTATCAGCATGAGCGCCTTCTGCCAGGCCTTGGTGCAGTGCAATCCCAAGATTGATATCTACGAGCAGGCATCCAGATCAACCCTTCATGGTGTAAAGCCCGATGCTGACGAGAATCCATACCGCCAAAAAGTTGAACGCGCCCGCCTGGAGATGGATATGATCGGTTTCACCCCCGCTACGCAGCAGGTTGCATCGAACGATGAGATTGTGGCACGCTTGTTCACCAGCACAGAGGGGCTATCGCGCAGCTCACGCCGCATCTACAGCAATCTCAAGAACCTGTATACTTCACTTCCCAGCATCAGTCATGAAGAGCTTCTGGTAGACCTTTTTAAACCTGAAGAACTGACCGCGGGCTGGGAAAGAAGCAACCTTAACTCATACCGCAACTGGTACAGGGACATAAACGTAATGAAACCCATTGTGGCCGACATCCTTGAGCAGGCCAAACTGGTTATAGACGGCAAGTGTAATGACATAGCATCCCTGCGTTTCGGACATGACACCAACCTGGGACCGCTCAATATTCTTATGGGAATAAACATGCCCAAGGAGGGTGTAACTGATCCCAATCAGCTCAAGTACTATTTCCAGGACTTCCAGATAGGCAAGGCCGCCAACCTTCAGTTCATATTCTACAAGAGCAAGAAGAACCCCGAGATATTGGTCAAATGCCTACAGAACGGATATGAGGCAAGCCTGCCGCTTGATACTGATATGTATCCTTATTATAAATGGAGTGATTTCTACAATTATTACAGTGAACTATGCAAGGAATGAAGAAATATCTGACAATCGCTTTCTTTGCATGTGCAATTGGGGTCAGTCCCCTTTTAGCGCAGGAGAGTGATGTGAACAGCCGTGACTTGCGCGGCAAGGTGGTTTATGAGGATGATGAGGTGGTGTTCCGCCAGCTTGACGAGCACACCTGGATAGGTAACGGCCACCGTGTATATAACGAGTCTCTCTATCTGGTTGAGGGCAATGACCGTGCCGTGCTTCTGGATGCAGGCACAAACATTCCCGGTCTGGACAAGATCGTTGCCGGAATAACTTCAAAGCCCGTAACCCTGATGCTCACACACGGACACGGCGACCACGTAGGCGGTGCCGGCCCGTTCCCCGAAGTCTGGGTAGCTCCTGCCGATGAACAGATGTTCAAGGGTAACGTACGCCGCTACAAAGGTGAGATCAAGCACCTGACTGACGGTCAGATCATTGACCTGGGAGGCCGCCAACTGGAGGTTATGTTCACACCCGGACATACATCGGGCAGTGTCACTTTTTTTGATAAGGCAAACCATTACGGATTCAGCGGCGACGCTTTCGGATCCACCAACCTTCTGGTTTTCACCTATCTTTCAAACGTTGTAGCATCGGCCACAAAGGTTGAGAAGTATATCAAGGATAACGATATCAAGTTCCTGTTCCCCGGACATTACAGCGGCGACAACCTGGAGAGTCCCAAGCGTGTATCAGACCTCAAGGAGATGTGCCAGGAGGTGCTTGACGGCAAGCGTCAGGGCATAAAGAGTGACGGCAACAACGGTGGTAACGACATGATGATTGAGGACAGGGGCGTTCGCGTTACATTCAGCAGCAAAAACGGTATAAAATGATACAATTGGGGACAGACCCCTTTTGTATCATTTTATCAAAAACTTATGACTATGACAGAATTTCTAGAATTATGCAAGGAGCGCTACTCTGTACGCTCGTTTACAGACCGCAAGATAGAGCCCGAGAAACTGCAGAAGATTCTTGAGGCAGGACGTGTGGCCCCCACAGCCGTAAATTTCCAGCCGCAGGTGATATATGTGTTGCAGAGTCCGGAAGCAGTGAGCAAGATGGCCAGTGTGACACCGTATATGTTCGGCGCTCCGCAGGCGCTGCTGGTGTGCTGGGATGAAAACATCTGCTGGAAAAACCATAAGCATGAGGAGGACGGCCATTCCGCAGGCGAGATGGATGCCAGCATAGTTCTTACCCAGATGATGCTACAGGCGCAGGAACTGGGCATTGGCTCATGCTGGGTGTGCAGTTTCGATTTCAAAAAGACACGTGAGCTTTTCAATATTCCGGACAACATTAAGATTGCCGCCCTGATGCCTATAGGATACGCATCAGCCCAGGGCGTACCCTCTGACAGGCATGAGAAACGCAAACCTCTGGATGAAACAGTACATTACCTATGATTATACAGAACGATAAGATATGCGCCACGATTGATCTCCACGGCGCTGAGTTGACCAGCCTCAAGAAGCAGGGCAGTGAAGAGGAACTCATATGGACTGCCGATAAGGATTACTGGGGCCGTCATGCGCCCATGCTTTTCCCCATTGTGGGCAAGGTTTGGAACAGTGAATACCGTGTGGGCGATAAGATTTACCGTCTGTCGCAGCACGGATTTGCGCGTGACCTGAACTTCACCGCGCTCTGTCAGGATTCCGACAGTGTGGTTCTGGCGCTGGAGTCAAATGACGATACTCTCAAAGTCTACCCCTACAAGTTCCGTATAGAGGCAACGTACCGGCTTGAAGAGAACACTCTTGTGGTAGAGTGGCGCATCAAGAACCCAGGCAGCGAGACCATGTATTTCCAGATAGGTGCGCATCCGGGATTCAATTACCGCGATTTTGACAAGAATGATTTCATACACGGATATTTCCGTCTCATTCAGGCTGAGGAGCCGGTGAGCCGTCTCATCATAGGACAGCTTACACCTGAAGGATACCGCAGCGACAACGCCGGAATGATAGAACTGGACTCTGATGCAATGTTGCCCATCACCCCCGGACTGTTTGCCGCTGATGCCCTGGTGCTTGAGGAGCATCAGATTGACCAGGTGATCTTGTACGACAAGGATTGCACGCCGTACATTGCGCTTGAGACAGAGGATGCACCCGTTTGGGGCCTCTGGTCACCTCCCGGAAAGAACGCACCGTTTGTATGCATCGAACCGTGGATGGGCCGCTGTGACTGTCACGGCTATGAGGGCAGCATAGAGGGTCGCGACTATATCAACAAGCTGGAACCTGGCAAGAATACCGCATTTACATACCGCATCACCGCAGTCTGATGTTCAGCAAAGAAGATATAACCACCATCTTCATGGACGTTGATGACACGCTCCTGGACTTCAAGGAGTGTG
This sequence comes from Bacteroidaceae bacterium, assembly GCA_017633615.1. The sequence goes on from JAGBPB010000092.1 coordinate 4,117, forward strand.
CCCGTGAGGACGTACGTTCTTGCTGCCAAAAGAATGGCGTTACCTACTCCGATGGCCTGTTTGAGTTTTTCCTGAACCGAAACGTTATCCTCTGGAAACGCATTGAAGACGGCCTGCTTACGGTCGAAGAGTTGCATCGAACCCGTTGGGCCGGCATTTTTAAAGACCTGGGCATTGAAGCCAATGGTCCCGCTTTTGAGGATGATTTCGTCGCTGGACTGCGCGAAACGCATGTTCCCGTTGCGGGTGCTCATGAGGCAATGGAGTATCTCCATTCCCGATATAAGGTTTATGTGGTTAGCAACGCCTCCAACCTGCAGCAAACCACCCGCTTGCGCAAAGCCGGACTGATGCAGTACGTTGACGGTGTATTCGGCTCGCTGGACATAGGTTTCATAAAACCTTCACGTGAGTACTTTGATTATTGTTTCTCACAACTACCCGGAACAACTCCCGGACAGGCCGTAATAATAGGCGATTCCCTCAATGCCGATATCAGCGGAGGCAGAACCTACGGTCTGCACACCATCTGGTTCAACATAAGAAATGTGGAGCCGTCAGATTCAATATTTCCAGATTACACAATAAGTTCACTCTCTGAGTTCACTTCGCTACTTTGATTGATTATTTTCGCTGTTAATAATCCCATTTGCTTTATGAAAAGAGTATTAATTACCGTCTTGGCAGCATTCATTGCCACCTCCGCTTTTCCTGCAGTTACTGTACCCGCATCCGACAACCGTATCACGTACGTAGGCCGCACACTGGCTGAAGGTGATGACGTGAGTTTTGACTGGAGTTCCACATACGCCAAGATATCTTTCCAAGGCGATTATCTGGCCGTGCGCGCATCGGATACAGGTAAGGATTATTTCAACATATGGATTGACCGCGATATGAGCGCTGAGGCTGATAAGGTTCTGTGCATCAATTCAAAGGATACGCTGCTCACAATAGTAAGTGCTGCTGATTTCAAGAAAGGCAAGAAACAAACCGGCCACACTGTGATAATTCAGAAACGTACAGAAGCTGACCAGGGAAAGACCACATTCCACAACTTCACCGTGACCAAGGACCTGCAGCAGGCAGCACCCGTAAAGGAACGTCTCATTGAATTTGTTGGTGACTCATACACCTGCGGCTACGGAATAGAGAACAGCATATCCAGGAACCGCTACACCCCTGAAACACAGAACACCTCAAAAACCTACTGTGCGCTGCTGGCACGCTATTTTGATGCTGATTTCATAACCGTATCACACTCCGGCCAAGGCATAAGCCGCAACTATGATGACCGTGACAAGAACGCACGCTGGTATATGCCTGACCGCTACGGGTGTACATTCGATAATGCACGCCAGCCCAAATGGGAACCAGGGAACCTGAAACCGGACATTACAATGATCTATCTTGGGCAAAACGATTTCTCAACTGAGCGCCAACCCATGCGCGACCCGTTCAAACGTAACTACAAACGCCTGCTCAAGTCCATCAAGGATTACTATGGTGAGGACCACCCCATTCTGTGCGTATCAACCAAGGTTGACAAACTGCTGTTTGACTTTGTGCGTGAATGCGTTGAGGAGTGCGGATACAAGAATGTCTATTATGACGGAATGTTCCAGGCAGTGCATCTTGACAATGACCTGGAACTTGGAGCCGACTGGCATCCCAATGAGAAAGCCCATATCAAACTGGCCTATGCCCTTATACCCTATTTCTCCACAATAACCGGCTGGGATATGCAACCATCCAAACCTGTGGAATAACACAGGAAGTATCAAACTATTTGTTATATTTGCGGAAAAGCAAATTTAGACTAACCTAATATGAAGAAATCAAGGATTTTACTCATTCTGGTCGGTGCCTTGTGCGCTCCGGCAATTATTGCTACGGTTGCCATTGCAGCCGGTGATTCCAGGATTCCCGAGCGTCCGGAAGGACCTTGCGATGTTTATGCCAAAGGCAGTGCTCCATGCGTGGCAGCACATTCAACAACTCGCGCCCTATACAAGAATTATGACGGCCCGCTCTACCAGGTTATGCGTCAGTCTGACGGCAAGACGCTTGACATAGGTATTGTTCAACCGTCAGCCGGTGATCCCGGCGGTTACGCCGATGCCGCCGCACAGGACCGTTTCTGCAAGGACACCTACTGCTGGATAACCATCCTCTATGACCAGTCAGGTAAGGAAAACCATCTGGTACAGGCTCCACGCGGAGGATTCAGCGGCCAGGCTATGGGCGGATTCAACAACGTCCCTATGGCTGACTGGGCTCCCGTAACAATAATGGGCCATAAGGTGTACGGTATCTTCATTACTGCTGGTATGGGCCTGCGCTGGAACGATGCTCACGGCACCGCTGTCGATGACCAGGCTGAAGGTCAGTACTGGGTCATTAACGGACACCATTACAATACCGGCTGCTGCTTTGACTACGGTAATGCCGAGACCGACAGCCGCGATGACGGTGACGGCACAATGGAGACCACATACTACGGCAACCAGCCATCATGGTATCACGGACAGGCTCCCGGCCCGTGGATCATGACCGACCAGGAGAACAACCTGGTGGGTTGCGTCAATCCTGATCCCAATGATAAGTACTGCGCAGACCTGCCCAGCATAAGCTGGCGCTTTGTAACCGCAACCGCCGACGGTGAGCCTCACCACTGGCGCTCCATGGGCGGTAATGCTCAGGGCGGAAACCTGCAGATTATGTATGACGGAGGCCGAATCCAGAACCCGCGCAGCAGCTATGACCCCATGCGCAAACAGGGTGCCATCCTGCTGGGTAACGGCGGTGACAACTCCAACGGTTCATCGGGCACATTCTATGAAGGCGCCATGACCGCTCCGGGTACATTCCCCACAATTGAGACCAACCAGGCCGTGCAGGCCAACATCGTTGCCGCTGGTTATGACGTGTCAATGCTCAGCATCAGTGCATCAAACAAGATTGACAAGCCCAACCTGTTGCAGACATTCGCACCTAAGACCACACAGAATGTAACCGTAACGTTCACCAACACCACAGGTAAACCCATTGAGGACCTTGAGTTGCGTGTACTCACTCCCAAACGCTGGAAGAGCGTAGCAGAAGGCACCAACAGCAAGACCCGTAAGATAGGTTATACCGTAGAGCCCGGCCAGACAGTAGTTGTTCAGTTTGCTGTGACATCAGGCAAGAAACAGTTCAACGGTGATCTGACAGCCTGGGCACGTTGGAACAGAAACAAGATCCAGCTGACATCAGCAGAGAAGGTTCGCAACGTAGAGTCCGTCAAGATAAACGAGTTCCGCATTGCTGACGGCAGCGGCAACCAGACCAACTCATTCATAGAGCTTTACAATGCCGGCGAGAACCCCGTTGACATCTCCGGATGGTCACTGACACACCACGCAGTCAACCTGCCCTACTTCTCATCAATAGATATTCCGTCAGGTACCAAGCTTGCTCCCAAAACTTTTTATCTGCTTGGTATAAGCAACTCAGGACTCTCTGTAGATGCAGCCAAAGGTGACAACGTAATCTATGTACGCAACGTTACCGGCATTGAGACCGGCCATGAGATTACCATAGGAACAGGCCGCGATGCTGAAAAACGTACCGTAAAGGCTGTCATTCAGCCCCAGGCACAGCAGCAACAGCAGCAGCCTCAGGGATTCGGCGGATTCCGCGGTGCAGGTCCTGCCGGTGCTCCCACCACAGTATGGCAGCCCCTACCCGAGGGACCGGTCATTACAATACCTGCCGGTTCAAACAACATCCCCGTAACCAGCACAAACGGTTTTGTGGAGGGTCAGAAGATGGCTATAGGTTACGGTTCAACCTATCCCGCTGTCTCTAACTCACTTGAGAAATATGAGGTTGTGACTATAACCAAGGTAGGCAAGCCCGGAACTCAAGCCTGGCTGGCAGTCGATGCCAGGAAGGGCGATACCAACATCAAGGTTACAAGCACCCAGAACATCACAGCAGGCGACAAGATCCGTCTGGACATAGACAGTGAAGGTCACGGAATTGAATGGGTTACCGTAAAATCTGTAGGTACGCAGTCATCACGCGGCAGCAACAACGGTCCGTTAGGCCCCAACGATAATCCCGGCACAGGACTGGAACTTGAGGAGCCTCTCAAATTTGACCACTCAGCCAATATGCCGTTCGCTGTAAACGGAACAGGTATCACATTTGAACCGGCCACCAAGTTTGACCACTCAAGTAATGAGCCCGTTCTGCCTCTCATTTATGCTATTGAACTTGACAAGGCGCTCTCCAAAAAGCACGCCATCAACAGTGTGGTTCTGGATGCCCAGGTTGAGAATGCCGGCTATCATGGCTGCGTTGAGGCAGACCTACTCTTTGGAGGCCCGACACTTGATGCTTCAAGAGGCAATATGACCCTGCGCAACGGCAAGGGACTGATAGTGGATGCCGTGAACTACGGCGGTGTGGTTGACCCGTGGCTCAGTGAAGGTTATCACGGTGATTCAGGTGCAGGCGCTGAGGGCGCATATGCATCAGTGCCACAGACCGGACGCGGAGGATTCGGATTTGGATTCGGCGGATTCGGAGCTGCTCCTGCAACAGGTTCTGCTGCAGGTCCTGACCTCAGTTCCGGACGCTATCCTGACGGTTATGACACTGATGACAACAAGCTGGATTTCCATGCTGGACAGTCCATGACAATATCGGCACCTGTCAAAGCGGGCCAGAATAACATCAAGGTCGCTTCAATCCAAAACCTCTCCATAGGCCAGACCATGTATCTGGGCTCTGCCGGAAGTCTTGAAAAGGTTAAGATTGCCGTGATAGGCACAGCCGGCTCAACAACCGTGTCAGCCGATGCAGCCAAGGGCAGCAGCACCATAGCCGTAGCCAGTTCACAGGCATTCCAGGTAGGCCAGCTCATCAACATAGGTTCTGAGACCTATACCATAGCCTCTATCCAGGCTGTTCCGCGCCGCGGATTCGGATTCGGCGGATTTGGAGGATTCGGCGGCCGTGGTGGTCAGCAGCAGCCGGTTGAACCGGACAAGATAACACTTACCGAGGGCCTCAAAACCGATGTTGCAAGCGGTGAGTATCTTACCGGAACCGGAATTACACTGGGTGCTCCTGTAACCAAGGACCACGGTGCAGGTGACGCATTCACCGCATCAGTGGCAACACCGGGCAAGCCTAACATCCAGTAATCCTGATGAGTAAGGATACCGGGACAATGAGAAAGACAATGGTGGCGCTGGCTGCCATTGTCCTTCTTTTATCCGTAGTTTTGTGTATCCACTCCATTTCAGGACACGGTCTTATAGGCTGCAGCCAGGGTACAAGTTGCAACGCGGTCCTGGGCAGCAAATGGTCTTTCCTGTTTGGTATAGTTCCTGTCAGTGCTCTTGCTGTAGGAGTATGGATTGCATATCTGATATGCATAACTCTTTATAACCGTAATGCCGACCCAGAACTGAAACGTTTCCTGTGCCGCATACTGCAGGTTCTATCCGGTGCTGTAGCAGGCAGTGCGCTGTGGTTCATCTGGCTGCAGAGCCATATGATAAAGGCCTTTTGCCCCTACTGCATGACAGCCCACATTCTGGGATTGATATTATCAGTTCTAACCGTAATCTGGTGCATTAGGCAAAAGGCTGGACACACAATACTAAACATAAGTCTTGGCTTGATAATGGCTGTAGCACTGGCTATAGTCCAGTTAACCACCACCCCGCTCACGCTTGCCGAGCGCGGATTTACCCAGGAACCTCTGCCTGAACTCTGCGCTCAGGAACTGCCTGTGACAGGTGATCCCGATGCCCCGCACGTAATATCCCTGCTCTTTGACTGGCAATGCTCCCATTGCCGTGAGGTACATGGCATGCTGCCCGATGTGGTTGACCGCTTACAGGGCAAGGTGGCATTCATGCTCTGCCCCATCTCACTAAGCCGTCAATGCAACCCGCTCATACCGCAGGGTAACACCGACCGCTTTACAGGCTCCTGCCAGCTGCTCCACATAGGACTAGCCTTATGGCGCACCGATCCGATAGCCTACTCCAGCTATGAAGAGTGGTACTGGGGAGACCCTTCAAAAGGATGGAATCCACCGGGAGTGGAGGATGCTACAGCGTATGCATCAAACCTCATTGGAGCCGAGAGACTGGAATCGGCCATGAAAGACCCATGGATAGAGAGTTACATGCAGACCGTTCTGCAGATATTCTCACGCACGTCATCCGGCGGACACTCTGCTGTACCACGCATGATTTACAGAAACAACTGGCTTATACCTGAGGCCGATGATGCCGCAGGCCTTACAACACTTGTAGAATCACTGATTAATCAGAAGCCCAGCAACTGAGCCACTTCATCACCCTTGCTTATACGGCCGTTCACCACGCTCACCACGGTAACTATGGCGCTGATGCAGAGTTTCATGTCTGATTTGCGGTAGATGTCCTGATCAAAGATGAAACGTGCGCCCTCGCGGTGAAGATTGAGGCATGAAACAAACTCCTCTTGCCCGTGAAGAGGAGTCTTGTACTTTATTTTAATCTCCGAGAGCATTACATCAATACCTTCGTTATGCCACTGCTGGAATGACTGGGCACGGCTCTGGAGCCACTTATGACGGGTATACTCCAGATAGTGCTGGTAATTGGCGTTATTGACTACACCCTGCAGATCACATTCGTAATCACGGGTTTCAAGCTCGGTTGTAAACAGATAATCTTTCATAGCACCACAAAGGTAGTGCTTTTGGGAACATTATTTGCCTATATGCTTGAGGATAATATCTACGGCTTCTTCCTCAGTCTTTCCCTCCATGGAGATTACAAGGTCGTAATTGCGGGTATCATAGCGGCTTGCACCGGTATGACGGTTGACATAGTCCTCACACAACTTGTCAACCTCCTTTACGAATTTCTCGGCTTCGGCCTTTGAGGCTATTCCTTTCTTCTTCATGACTCTCTCCACACGGCTCTCCAGGGGAGACTGAATCCAGATGTGAAGATGATTGGGATGGTCCTTGAATGTGACAAAGCTGCAACGTCCCACTACCACGCATGACTCGGCATCGGCTATACCTTTAAGTATCTCCTGCTCGGTCCTGAATTTCTGGTCAGTATCATTCTTTTCGGGGATAGGGACGTTCGGCAGATTATCATAGATGGAGACTGCAAAACCGCCGTCCAGCTCAACGATCTTTTTCAGATCCGGCCACCAGGTACGCTTTTTTGACTTGAGACTCTCTATTTTCTCGTCGTTCAGGCCCTCCTTGTCCTCAAGTGACTGTAAATGAGCCCTGTCATAGAAAGGTACACCCAGTTTTTCAGCCAGTTTCTTGGCCACGGTCTTTCCGCCTGAACCCAATTCACGATTAATTGTAATGACATACTTGTTTGATAGCTTCATAAAAATTCAATTTGGTATTTCCACAAATATAAAGGATCTTTTCACATTTATCAACACTTCGACCAAATTTTTTATTTGCAGTTATCATTCGGGCTTGGCCCGAATCGGCCGGAGGCCGCCTTTCGCGGAGCGAAATAAAACTTTCTTCATTCAGGGCGTTTACAATCTGGAAAGTTTGCACTATCTTTGTGCCCTGAATGAAAGGGGGTGCCCCGCGGGGGCTGAGATTATACCCTATGAACCTGATCCGGACAGTGCCGGCGGAGGGATTGGATTTCAAAAAACTGGTGTACCCTTTTTCATTTGGATTAACTAATTAAATCTATATGAAGAAGGTATTTTTTTTGTCCTTAACCCTGTTGACAGGCCTTGCAGCAAAGGCCAGTGTTGAAAACCTTGTGTCCGACGCCGATTCCCTGCGTCTGGAGCAGCTTAATGAAGTGGTAATAGACGGTGTTCGTGCCCATGAAAACGAACCGTTTGCAGTAACAAACATTGATCGTAGCGACCTGGACAGTTATTCCAAGAACGGCCGCGAACTGCCATACCTGTTTTCACGCACCCCGGGCGTAATCTCCTGGAGTGACAACGGTACGGGCATCGGAACCACATACATGCGCATACGCGGTGCAGCCGATTCACGTATCAACGTAACCCTGGACGGTGTCGCACTCAACTCACCTGAGGACCAGTGCGTTTTTTGGGCCAATATGAACAGTTACGCATCCCTGCTTGGCAGCGCACAGATTCAGCGCGGCCTTGGCACATCAACCGTAGGTGACGGCGCGTTCGGAGGCTCGGTTGCCCTGACAAGCAAGCTGCCCAACCCGGAGAAAAGCGCCGAGCTGACCGCGTCATACGGCTCATTCAACACCCTGCGCCTGGGTGGTTCATTCTCAACCGGAACAATTCTGAACAGCATTATTATAGACGGTGCATACCATATGACTCAGACCGACGGATTCATGCATGGAACCCAGGGCAAAGCCGGAAGTTACTACGGAGGCCTTCTTTGGACCCCTGGTGACAACTTCATGATCCGTTACCGCAACATAGGCAACTTTGAGAACACCGGCCAGGCCTGGAATGGTATAACCGCCGGAAACGATGACTCCAGCCTTATGGACGGAATGTACCTGGGCAATACAGGCATCAAGGAGTACATTGATATATATCAAGCAGGTCTGGGCCAGTACAACAGCCTCTACGAGTATCTTGACTATGATGCTGACAACTGGGTTTTTGTTAAGGATGCTGACGGCAATTACGTGACCCACCGTTACCAGCTTACAGACGGTTCATACTGGGACCGCACAACCGATAACTTCTGGCAGGACCACAATATCCTGACACTGGCTTGGAACGTGAATGAAGCATTCACCACATCACTCACTGCCCACTATACATACGGTTACGGATACTATGAGGAGTTCCGTCCCAATAACAAGCTCAAGAAATTCGGACTCTCCAGTTTACTCGATCCCAACGGGAATCCTATTGAGAGGGGTGATTTCATACGCAAAAAAGGCCTGGAGCAAAACACTTATGGGGCTATCTGGAACACCGCATACAATGCCGGACGTCTGGATTTACGCAGCGGTGTGTCATTCCAGCAGTTCACGGGTAATCACTTCGGTTATCTTACATATACCAGTATCGAAGCCCTTCTTTTAAGCGATGCCAGATTTACCACCGGAGATTACAGATACTATGATTCCGATGCCACCAAGACCGATGCCAGCGCATACATCAAGGCCGGTTACGACATCACTGACGGACTGCATGCATTTGCTGACATCCAGTTCCGCTACGTTAATTACAAGACTGACGGCTACAATGACAGGTTCATTGATAACGGTGACGGCACCTACTCAAACCACATGCTTGACATTGACAAAAAGTATAATTTCCTGAATGCCAAGGCTGGTTTGACATATACCATCGGCAACAGCCGCTTCCATGCCCTGGTTGCCACCGCAGGCCGTGAGCCGGAGCGCAACAACTTTACCGACAATGGCAACTACCCTGCTCCCAACCCCGAGCATATGATTGACTATGAGGCTGGTTACACCTTCGCAGGCAGCATCTGGAATGCCGGAGTCAACTTCTACTACATGGATTACAAGGACCAGTTCGTCCAGACCGGCATGAAGAGTGACATAGGTGAGAACCTCACTACCAACCTCAAGAACTCATACCGTACCGGCATAGAACTGACCGCTGCCGTAAGACCCCTTTCATGGTTGGAGTTTGAAGGCAATGCAGCACTCAGCCGGAACTATGTGAAAGACTTCAACGAGGTTATTGAAGACTGGCGTGACAAGTTCAAGGAGGGTGATCCAAAAAGAGAACAGGCCATGCAGGACTACCACATTGACGGTAACGGCGACAAGCTTCGTGAAATCAAACACGAGGGCAAAAGCCCCCTGGCCTTCTCACCATCGGCCGTGCTTAACGGTTTCATAAATTTCAACTTTGGTAATTTCAAGGCCTCATGGCATACAGGCTATGTAAGCCGTCAATATCTGGACAACACAGGCAACAATAACCGTTCTCTCCCCGCATACTCTCTCTCGGATCTCTCGTTCTCATATGCAATACCAATGAAAAAAGCTTTCAAGAGCATCGTGATAGGTGCAGACCTGAACAATGTACTGAACGCCCGCGTCGCAACATACGGCTGGGTATACTCAGCAGTTGATGAAAAAGACGGCTTTACACCTGACAACCGCTACTATCAGATAGGTTTCATTCCGGCCGCTCCCTTCAGCGCATTGGGACACATAACACTTAAATTCTAAAAGACAATGTTATCCGATATCTGGTCATATATAGCCGGGCAGTTTACCGGCATGGATTTCTGGGACATCATCCAGACAGTGGGGCTTGTACTGAGTTTCATTTATCTGTGGCTTGAGTTCCACCAGAAACCACTCATGTGGATAATAAGCGCCATGTGCTCAATGATCTACGCCAGCGTCTATTTCCACAGCAAGATATATGCCGATATGGGATTCAGCTGCTTCAATATCTGCATGTGCGTTTACGGTTTTATAAAATGGCTCCATGGTGACCGTAAACGCGCATCGCATGATATCACCTACCGTCATTTCCGTGCCGGAGAGTTCCTGGCTGTTCTGGGGGTATCGGCAGCCATCTGGACCGCAATATTCTGCATACTCCGTTTCCTTACTGATTCACCTGTTCCGGCACTTGATGCCCTGACTACCATGCTCAATATCATCGGTACATGGGTTCTGGCCCAGAAGATCATTGAAGTATGGGGAATCTGGTTCCTGGTAAATGCCATATCGATCTATATTTATTGCCGCAGAGGACTGCATCTGAGCACTATCCTTCTCTACAGTTTCTATCTTGGTGCATCGGTTTACGGCTATCTCAAATGGAAACTGAAAGGACACATGAGTGTGTGAAAATTGTTGATAACTTCTTGTTTCTGCCCGTCCGCATGCACACATAATATAAGTACCTTTGAATTCCAGAATAAAGTATAGCATCACTATGCAGCCTTATCTGGAAAAAACCTTTCTGCAACCCATAGGAGAGTATAAAGGGACTCTAATCTACAAGTTGGATGGAGGCAGTTTCAGCAACCGTTATTACATCATCAGCAATGAAGGTACACGTCATCTGCTTGCCTCACCTGAGGTGATCGGTTATGATTCATATCTGGCCATGTGCGGACCCACCAGTGATATGCTGGGGTGGCTCAAGGAGCAAAATACCATTGGCGATGAGGCCGATATCATGACCATTCTGCGTGGCGGGCTGAACTATCCGCTTGAGGAGTGCTGCTACCGCAACGGAATACGCGTAAACAACATGGATTTCATATCCTGCGAACGCGTTATCCGTAACAACCAGATAACCGGTCTGGATATCCGTTACACAAAGCTCAGAGCCCCTCAGGACATCACACTTATGATAGGCGATATAATTGCATCGGGTGATACGCTTGCCCGTTGCATACGCTATATCATAGCAGAGTTCAAGCGTTTGGGAGGCAGCATCAGGAAAGTGGTATTCTTTACCATTGGAGGCACCCGAGCCATTGAACTGTTTGAGGAGTTGGTGCCAGAGTTCCGTTTCCATTGGCCCCAGTTTGAAGGCTTTACCTGCATCTTCTATGAGGGTATCTTCTCTGCCTACAAGGACAAGGGTGTAACCGGTATCAGCTGGCCGCAGATAGACTTTTTCTGGAAAGACGGTGTCATTTCTCCTGAATTCCGCAGTTATGTGCTGTCTGATGACGATGCCCTCTTTGAAAAGTGCATTATCTATGACGGAGGAGCACGCCGGTACGAGATTCCGGACCACTATCACGAGGTAACAGAATATTGGGAGGATATCCGTGAGGTGGCTGATAACTTCAGCTTCAAGGATTTTCTGGATGAGAAACTTGGCTATCGTACTCCTGTCAGCCAAAAGAAGTGGCTGGAACTGAACCACTATCAGAATCTGGACCGGGATGAGATGACCGGCCTCTATGCACTTGAAAAGGATTTTGCGGAGAAATCTGCCGATCTTTCCATACGTGAGATAGCTGACCGTCGCCTCAGAGAGTTCAAGAAAGCTCTCAAGCCGTACATTACTGGAAAAAGTAACTTTAGCAAGTAATTTATAACCAATACTCAATAATATGGCTTACAAGAAAAACGATGTAGATTTTACATCCAGCAGAGTGACTCCTGACGGTCGCAAGAGTAACCTAAGTATGTTTATGGTAATGCTGGGATTCACTTTCTTCTCAGCAAGTATGTGGGCCGGCCAGAATCTGGCAGCTGGCCTTAACTTTGGAGGATTTATCGGCGCATTGATACTGGGAGGTATCATTCTTGGCGCTTATACCGGTGCACTCGGTTATATCGGCGCCAAAACCGGACTGACACTTGATATGCTGGCACACCGCAGTTTCGGCCGCAAAGGCAGCTGGCTGCCAAGTGCTATGATCAGTTTCACTCAGATGGGTTGGTTTGGCGTAGGTCTGGCCATGTTCGCAATACCTGTTGCCAAGGAGCTTCTGCATCTGGAAGTAACTCCTGACCATATGCCTTTTCAGGGTTATATTCTGGTAGCAATAGCCGGTCTGCTTATGACCGCCAGCGCATATTTTGGAATCAAGAGTCTTACCATCATAAGTTATATTGCAGTCCCTCTTGTCGGTATCTTAGGTACTGTGGCCATGATCATGGCTATCAAGCGCGGTGATGCCACTCTTGTTGAGCAGTTTGCAAGAGTAAATGACGGTTCACTGACAGTAATTGCCGGAGCCGGTCTGGTTATAGGAAGTTTCGTATCAGGCGGTACCGCAACACCCAATTTTGCCCGTTTCTCCAAGAACGGGAAGGTGGGTTGCATTGTAACCATTATTGCCTTCTTCCTGGGTAACTCACTGATGTTCTTCTTTGGTGCCGCATCAAGTATCTATGTGGGCGGCAATGATATCTTTGAGGTAATGCTGAACCTGAACCTCTTCTACATGGCAGTTCTTGTTCTGGGTCTCAATATCTGGACGACAAATGACAATGCCCTCTATTCATCCGGTCTGGGTCTGTCTAACATCTTCGGATGGTCCAAAAAGACCATGGTACTCATTGCCGGTATCATCGGTACTGTATCTGCAGTATGGCTATACTGGAACTTCTGCGGCTGGCTCAACGTGCTTAACTGCACACTTCCCCCTATCGGTGCCATCCTTATTATCAGCTACTTCCTTAACCGTAATGAATATCAATCAGATGATATTAAAATCAACACTGTCAACTGGGCATCAGTGGTAGGTGTTGTTCTGGGAGCTGTAGTTGCCAATCTGTTGCACTGGGGTATTGCTTCAATCAACGGAATGATAGTTGCTGTAATATGCTACCTCATTGGATACGCCATCAAACGCAAATGAAAAAGACTGTATTAATTCTGGCAGCTATGCTGCCTCTGAGTCTGTGTGCTCAGGAAGAAGAGGGTTGGAACCATAACGGTCTGACCGGTATAACGTTTTCACAGACATCGTTTACCAACTGGAGTGAAGGTGGAGAGAACACTATTGCTGACAATGTTTATCTGAACGCCTCGCTCAACTATAAGAAAGACAAACTTTCCTGGACCAATGATCTCAAAATCAACTATGGCCAGAACTACACTGACAACAATGGTTGGCGCAAGAATCTGGACAACATTGATTTTGCATCAAAACTGGGTCATCAGATAACTGACAAGCTCTACTATGCCGCTCTGCTGGACTTCAAGTCACAGCTCTTTTACGGATATAAATATACCGATAACGACAAGGAGCTCACATCAAAGGGGTTCACTCCGGCATATCTGAATGTATCAGTTGGTCTTGACTACAAGCCGAATGACAACATAGCCATTTACTACTCACCCGTGGCAGGCAAGCTCACGATGGTGGCTGACAGCACTTTTGCCGTACGTTATGGCATTGACGCTAACAAATACGTCAAGCCGCAGCTGGGTTCATACCTCAAGATAAACGCCAACTACAAGCTGCTTGAGGACAGGCTCACCATCAAGTCCGTGCTTGACCTGTTTACCGCCTATGATGATACATTCGGTAACATTGACGTAAACTGGGACGTGCTTATAGGCTACAACCTGACCAAACTGCTCACACTGACATTCCAGTCAACCCTCAAGTATGATGATGACATCAAGACTTTTGAGACCGATGCAAATGGTAAAACCATTACACACGGAGCAAAAGTCCAGTTCAAGGAGATGGTCGGTATAGGTCTTAGTTACAACTTCTAAATAGCAGAGAGTGTTTATGTGGTTGGGATTCGCGTTGTTTTCAGCCCTGTTTCTGGGACTGTATGACGTATCCAAGAAGCAATCCCTCAAGGAGAACGCCGTAATACCCGTTCTCTGGTTCAACACCCTGTTCTGCTCACTTTTAATGCTACCGTTCACGCTCCTGTCATTGAAGACAGGCGTGCTGGACGGCAGCATTTTTTATGTACCCACCGCAGGTTGGGAGCTGCACCGCCTGCTTATGCTCAAGGCATTCATTGTGCTGGGCTCATGGATATTCGGCTACTTCGGCATGAAACACCTGCCCATCACCCTGTTCGGCCCCATCAACGCCACACGCCCCATCATAGTACTGCTGGGCGGATTATTACTCTTTGGAGAGAGATTGAATCTCTATCAGTGGATTGGTGTAATCATAGCTGTCATATCTTTCTACATGCTCAGTGTAAGCGGCAAGAAAGAGGGCATCAGTTTCAGTCACAACAAGTGGGTATTCTGCGTCATCATGGCAACCCTGCTGGGAGCTGTCAGCGCACTGTTTGACAAATACCTGCTGGGCCGCTTCAACAACATGTTCGTTCAGGCCTGGAGCAACTTCTACCAGCTGGCCTTGATGACGGTGATCCTCTTCACACTCTGGTGGCCCACCCGCAAGCGCACTACCCCATTCCAATGGAAATGGAGCATTGTCTTCATTGCCGTATTCCTTACTCTGGCTGATTACGCTTACTTTGTATCCCTGGCCTCCAGCGCCTCAATGGTATCAATAGTCTCCATGATCCGCCGCTCAAGCGTTATCGTATCATTCCTCTGCGGCGCCCTGCTCTTCCATGAAAAGAATCTCAAGAGCAAGGTCATCGACCTCATCCTGGTCCTCCTAGGCCTCTTCTTCCTGCTCATAGGCTCCCTGCAATAAAGACGAGCAACTGTTTCCGTTTGCTGGAGCGGGACTTTGGGTTAATGAGAGCGTCAGTGAAGAGGCGTCAAGCGGAGAGGCCTGGAGACTCCCGTTAAGAACGGCGCATGTCTGAGGCACGTTAGACCCCGTAGGGGACTAAAAGGCCGAGTTCGACGTTTAGGGGTCGAAAGGTCTCGCAGTAGCCTCGGAACGTCGTCTCTCATTAACCCAAAGTCCAAGTGCAAGCAACCTGATAATCTTTATAGAAATGCGGAATTATAACTTATTTTATAATAGCGTTGATGAGATTTTTAGTAATTTCGCGCAGTTTAAGCGGACCAGTTTCTTGCCGCACAGCAAACAAGTAAGAAATAACAAACAAAATAATTGATTTTCAGTATGATTAAAGACATTTTTGAAAGAATCAAGGAGACACCGGGTCCTCTCGGTCAGTATCAGGGAATTGGTGACGGTTACTTTATGTTCCCCCGCCTGGTAGGTGAAATCGGTCCCGAAATGGAGTTCAATGGCAAGCCCGTTCTGAACTGGAGCCTTAACAACTACCTGGGTCTGGCTAACCATCCCGAGGTAAGAAAGGCCGATGCCGAAGCCGCTGCACGCTTTGGTCTGGGCGCACCTATGGGTGCCCGCATGATGTCAGGTAATACTGATTATCACATCAAGTTTGAGAATGACTTCTCAGCATTTGTAGGCAAGAAGGCAGGTTTGTGCCTCAACTTCGGTTATCAGGGCATGATCTCAATCATCGACGTACTGACCAGCCGTAAGGACGTTATCGTTTATGATTCTGAATCACACGCATGCATCCTGGACGGTATGCGTCTGAGCCTGGCCAAGCGTTTTGCTTTCCAGCACAACAACATGGAGAGCCTTGAAAAGCAGCTTAATCACGCCTGCAAGCTGGCCGATGAGCAGGGCGGCGGCGTTCTGGTAATTACTGAGGGCGTATTCGGTATGGCCGGTGACCTGGGTCATCTTGCTGACATTGTAGAGTTCAAGAAGAAATATCCGTTCCGCATACTTATTGATGATGCACACGGTTTTGGTACAATGGGTGCAAACGGTCGCGGTACCGCCGAGCATTACGGCGTTATTGATGAGATTGATGTAATATTCGATGCATTTGCCAAGAGTATGGCATCAATCGGCGGTGTAGTAAGCTCAGAGCCCGAGATCATTGATCACCTCAAGTGCAACATGCGCTCACAGATCTACGCCAAGTCACTGCCGCTGCCCCTGGTTATCGGTAACCAGAAGCGTCTTGACCTGATCAAGGCTCACCCCGAGTACCGCGAGCATCTGTGGGAGGTTGTAAACGCTCTTCAGGGCGGACTCAAGGCCGAGGGCTTCAACATCGGCGTAACAGAGTCACCTGTAACACCCGTATTCTTTGAGGGTGGCGTAAACGAGGGTACCAACGTTGTTGTTGACCTTCGTGAGAACTACGGAATCTTCTGCTCAATCGTTACATATCCCGTTATTCCCAAGGGCCAGCTCATGTTGCGTATCATTCCTACCGCATCACACACACTGGATCATGTTAAGCGTACCATTGAGGTATTCAAGGAGGTCAAGAAGAAACTCGATGCAGGCTTCTACGAGGGTGCCATCCAGGATATGAACGTATTCAAACGTGCTCAAATAAAGAGATAATGAAATACCAGCTTGTCTGCAAGAAGTGCGGCAAGGTAATCGGTGACTTTGCCGCGTGGTTCAACCAGGACCAGTTGTGTGAGTGCGGAAGCAATCACGCAGAGGTAACCTATACTACTGATTACCGCCAGCTGGACCAGCTCTGCAAACCCGGCCAGAAGGTAGATAATCTCTACCACTACCTGCCCTTCCTGCCCCTTACGGAGGCCGATGAGCAGGTAACCTGCGGCGAGGGTGCAGTGCCCATTGAGGAGTGGGAGTTCCTGAGCCGTTACGCCAAGGACAACTATGGCATTGAATGCAAGGTTGTGGTTGCCCGCAATGACCTTAACGGAGGTTCCGGCACATTCAAGGATATAGCCGCATCACTGGCAGCAACGCTGTTCAAGAAACACGGAGTAAAGGAGTATTGCCTGGCATCAACCGGTAATGCTGCTACTGCTTACGCCACCTATCTGGCCAAAGCAGGCGTCAAGTTTGACGTATTCGCTCCGCATGATATGTATGCTGAGACTCAGCAGGCCATCCGCGCCACAGGTCAGAACCTCCAGGTTTCCGAGGGCGGTTACGGCCAGGCTAAGGCTGAGGCTGCCGATTTCCATAAGAACCAAAAGGTTATGATATCGGCCGGCAACATTGACCCCATCCGCGTAGAGGCCAAGAAGACACTTGTCTTTGAGTGCATGCGCCAGCTTGGCCGCATTCCTGATGTATATATGCAGGCGGTTGCAGGCGGCACAAGCCCCATAGCATTTGAGAAGGGAATGCGTGAGATTGCCGATGCTTATCCTGAGTACAAGATGCCGCGTATGCTTCTGGTTCAGCAGGACACCTGTGACCCGATGGTTCAGGCTTGGGAATGGGCAACCGCAAACGGCTTCCCTGAAGGTTGGAACAAGAACTTCCCCTCTGTTACGCCCAAGACCAGAATATCCATTCTTACCGCAGGCACACCCGGTATGTATCCGCTGGTAGGCCCCATTGTAAAGAACAGCGGCGGCTCATTCCTGCGTGTAAAGGAAGAGGGCTTGGAGCGTTACGGACGTATGGTCAAGGATGCGGTAGGCACATATATGGGCCCGGCATCAGTAGTGTGCATAGCAGGATTCTTCAAAGCACTTGAGGAGAACAAGCTCAAGAGCGGTGATCTGGTTCTGCTCAACACCGGCGAGGGCTGCGAACGTGCTCTCTGGTTCAAACAAGCAATAGACAGCTGCAAATAAAATATGGGTAAGTTCACTGACAAGGTAGTATGGATAACAGGTTCCTCATCAGGTATAGGTGAGGCAACCGCATACGAGTTTGCCCGTGAGGGAGCCCGTCTCATACTCACTGCGCTTGAAGCTGACCTTCTGGATAAGGTTGCTGCACGCTGTAAGGAGTTGGGTGCTCCCGATGCCAAGCCCCTACCCTTTGACCTCTCCAAGAAAGATGAGGTAGCCGGTCTTGCCGAGCAGGCATGGCAGGTTTACGGACACATCGATGTGTTCTATAACAATGCCGGCATAAGCCAGCGCGGCACCACCTGTGAGACAGAGATGAGGGTAATAAACAAGGTCATGGACATTAACTGGTTCGCTCCGGTTATCATGACCAAAGTGATACTGCCCAAGATGATTGAGAACGGTGGAGGCCAGCTTATGGTAACAACCAGCATCAACGGCAGGTTCGGATTCCCGCTTCGATGCGCATACAGCTCATCCAAGCACGCCCTGTACGGATTCTTTGAGACCGTCCAGGCTGAGTACTACAAGGATAACATCCGCGTAACGATAGTATGCCCGGGCCGCGTTCAGACCCGCATATCATTCTATGCCCTTGAAAAAGACGGAAAACAACACGCCAAGATGGATGCCGGACAAGCCGGAGGTTGTACCCCGGAACAGGCCGGACGCAAGATTGTCCGTGCTGTATATAAGAAAAAACGTGAGGTTCTGGTGGGCCGCAAGGAGTTGCTCATGGTTTACATCAAGCGTTTCTTCCCAGGCTTGGCAGCCAAAATAGCACGCTCAATAAATCCAATGTAAAAAGTAATAAAAACACATAACCACTATGAAGAAAGAGATCCAATTCAGTCTTGTTTACCGTGACATGTGGCAGTCATCAGGCAAGTATGTGCCCCGCAAGGACCAGTTGGCCAAGATTGCACCGGTAATTATCGATATGGGCTGCTTTGACCGCGTTGAGACCAACGGCGGTGCAATGGAGCAGGTAAACCTATTGTACGGAGAGAACCCCAACCAAGCAGTACGTACATTCACAAAGCCTTTCAATGAAGTAGGCATCAAGACCCACATGCTTGACCGTGGTCTGAATGCATTGCGCATGAACCCTGTTCCGGCCGATGTACGTCAGCTCATGTATAAGGTTAAGCACGCTCAGGGCGTTGACATAACACGTATATTCTGCGGTCTGAATGACCCGCGTAACATAATTCCCTCTATCAAGTGGGCAAAGGCAGCCGGTATGACCGCTCAGGCTACCATGTGTATCACCTACTCCAAGGTACACAATGCCGAGTACTACATCAACCTGGCTGAGCAGCTTATCGAGGGCGGCGCACAGGAAATCTGCCTCAAGGATATGGCCGGCATCGGCCGTCCTGCAATGCTGGGTACCATCGTACGCGCCATCAAGGAGAAACATCCCGATATCATCATACAGTACCACGGTCACAACGGCCCCGGATTTGCAGTTGCCTCTATGCTTGAGGTTGCCAAGGCCGGCGGTGATGTTCTGGACGTAGCCATGGAGCCCCTGTCATGGGGTAAGGTGCATCCTGATGTAATAACCATTCAGGCTATGCTCAAGGATGCCGGATTCCTGGTTAAGGATATCAACATGAAGGCTTACATGGAGGCACGTTCACTGACTCAAAGCTTCATGGATGATTTCCTGGGTTACTGGATCGATCCCAAGAACTCACTGATGAGTTCACTGCTGGTAGGTTGCGGCCTGCCCGGCGGTATGATGGGTTCACTGATGGCTGACCTCAAGGGTATGCACGCAGCCATCAACGCCAACCTCAAGAAAAAAGGTGAGAAGGAACTCTCTGAGGATGAGCTTCTGGTTGAGCTCTTTGACGAGGTACAGCGCATCTGGCCTATGCTGGGTACTCCCTGTCTGGTTACTCCGTTCAGCCAGTACGTAAAGAACGCCGCTCTTATGAACCTCTACTCCAAATCAATGGACGAGAAGCCTTTCACCCGTATGGATCCCGCTATGTGGGGTATGGTACTGGGCAAGTCAGGCAAGCTGCCCGGTGAGTTGGCTCCAGAGATTATCCAGTTGGCCAAGGAACAGGGCAAGGAATTCTATACTGATGATCCTCAGGTTCTCTATCCCGATGAGCTCCCGCGCTTTGAGAAAGAGATGAAGGAGAACGGCTGGGACCGCGGTCAGGATGATGAGGAACTGTTTGAGTTTGCAATGCATGAGAAACAGTACCGCGAGTACAAGAGCGGACAGGCCAAGGATCAGTTCAACAAAGATCTTATGGCTCGCATGGAGAAGGCTCAGGCCGGCACCGCAGGCGCTCCCGTTAAGCACTTCACCGCTGCTGATAAGCGTGCCATCCTGCATCCCGATGCCGAGCCCATCGAAGCAGCTGTCAGCGGTCGCGTGATCTGGGATCTTGACTATGTTGACCAGTCAACCAACCCGCCGTTCGGCAAGCAGTTCAAGAAAGGAGACTGGATGGTAGGCGTTCAGGCCAGCGCTGGCTCATTCATCGACAATGCAACTGCTCCTTATGACTGCCACCTGGTATCCGTGGAGAAGGATCACGGCTCACTTGTCAGTAAGGGTGAAGTCATAGGCTGGATAGAAAAATAGCAATAAAAAAGGGGCGATCAATGATATGAACCCCGAAAGTTAGACAAAAAACTTTCGGGGTTTTATTATGTCAAAAAAGTACAAGAAGCACTCAGTTGAAGATCGAATCAAGTACATAAAGATGCTTGAAGAAGGATCTAGTATTAATTCTATATGTAAGCGATATGGAATCAGTAGCGATCTTCTGTCGATTCTTTGGATCAAGTATCAAAAAGATGGATTATCAGCTCTGGCAAATAAAAAATATGCCATCACGGATGGTACTTATAGAGAATCGATAATACGCGATATAGAGGACAATTGCCTATCTTTGTCTGAGGCGGCTATAAAGTACGATGTCAGCTCCTCTCGGATTAATGTTTGGATTAAAAAAGTCCGAAAAGAAGGTTACGGAGCATTGTACGAAATCAAGAAGAGAGGTCGCCCGCCAAAGGATACAAATATGGGAAGGCCCAGGAAGAAGAAACCTGAAGAAATGACAGAGCTGGAACTGCTCAGGTATGAGAATGAACGCCTGAGAGCCGAAGTAGCTCTGCTAAAAAAAGTGAGGGCCTTAGTCGAAGAAAGGGAAGCCCGTCTGCGCGCGACTGGGCGGAAGCCATCGAAGAACTAAGGCCAGAACACGACATTGAGCTCCTGCTGGAACTCAATGGGATGGCTCGTTCAACATACTACTACAACCGAAAACGCCTTGGACAGTCCGATGGTTACGATACCATCCGGGATTGTATCCGTACTATATACGATAAGCATCATGGGCGATACGGATACAGGCGTATTACAGCCCAACTTAATAACGACGGAATCAATATCAACCATAAGACCGTCCAAAAGCTTATGGGACAAATGTCTTTGAAAGCCCAACGTAAAAGGCAGCACTATCACTCATACAAGGGGGATGTAGGTAAAGTCGCTCCCAATATCATCAATAGGGATTTTAATACGTCAGGCCCCAATCAGAAGTGGACTACCGATGTCACCCAGATGAGAATAAAAGACAAATGGGTGTATCTGTCTCCCATTCTGGATATGTTTAACGGAGAGATAATATCATACACCATATCCAGCAGACCGGATCTGAGTATGGTTATGACTATGCTGAATAAAGCTTTTCAAAGTAGAGACATACACGGAAACCTGATTATTCATTCTGATCAAGGATGGCATTATCAGCACAGATCTTATCAGAAAGCGCTGGAGAACAGACACATAACCCAGAGTATGTCTCGCAAGGGAAACTGTCTGGATAATGCGATGATGGAGAATTTCTTTGGATTAATGAAGAACGAGTTGCTATATTTGCAGGAGTGGGATTCTATAGACCAGTTCAAGAAAGCTCTCCGGAGCTATATCCGATACTATAATAACGATAGAATCAAACTAAGGCTAAAAGGAAAGAGTCCGGTGCAATACCGAACTCTATTCCAAACTAAGGCCTAGCAATTAATGTTAAACCGTCCAACTTTTGGGGGTCACATCA